>CAZXGS010000060.1:0-18481 GCA_964640525.1 uncultured Gammaproteobacteria bacterium
ACGTCGGCCACGCCGGTGGATCGGGCGACGGCGGTGGGCTACGCGAACACGGCCAACGGGTACTACAGCAACGCGATCGGATCCCAGAACACCGCATCCGCGAGCAATTCCACCGCGCTGGGCATCAGCAATACCGCCAACAGGCTGCGTTCGACTGCGGTTGGAGCCAACAACGTTGCCTCAGGCGTGGGGAGTTTCGCCGGTGGAACCGGCTCGACCGCGAGTGGGTCGGGCAGCGTCGCCATCGGCGGTTGGTATGACGCAAATCACGACAACCAGGTCAATCCGAATGAAAGGACATTGGCCAGTGGGACCAATGCCGTGGCGCTTGGTGCGGGTGCGCAGGCAACCGGGACCAATGCCGTGGCGATTGGCGCCGGATCTGTCGCAAGTGATGGCAACACAGTGTCCGTTGGCAATGGCGCAACCTCGTACTACCGTCGCATCACCAACGTTGCCGATGGCACTGATCCACACGATGCGGCGACCGTTGGGCAAGTAGAGAACGTGGTCGGTCCTCTTGCAATTGTGGCAAATCAGGCACTGACCACCGCATCCGCTGCCTTGAACACCGCGAGCAATGCATTGGCGGCGGGTGTGGGTTCGGGTGCGGGCGGAGGCTCGACGATGGATGACGCCGCGGTGCTTGCGGCAGCCAATGCGCATGCCGACGCTGGTGATGCCGCGACATTGTCGGCCGCCAATACCTACGCCGATGCCCGCTTCGATTCGCTGTCCGACAGCTTCAACCAGTTCCAGACTTCGGTAGACGACCGCTTCCGTGTGCAGGATCGTCGCATCGACCGCGTCGGTGCGATGGGTGCCGCGTTTGCCGGCTTGGCGCAAAACACCGCTGGACTTGCCGGCGAGAACCGCTTCGGCCTTGGTTTCGGCGGGCTGCACGGGCAGGGTGCGTTCGCCGTCGGTTTCCAGCATGCCTTCAACGGCAATCGTGCCAGTTGGTCGATCGGCGGTTCGTTCAGCAACGGCGAGAACGCGGTGAACGGCGGCATCGGTTTCAGCTGGTGAGCGCGCACCACGGTCGATGCGCCGTCGGGCGCATCGAGGCCGTGGATTTTCGAGACAGGTAGACCGCGGCGCGATGACTTCCATCGCGCCGCTTGCGTTTTGGCACCTTGCTACTATGCGCCGATGCCCATACGTCGAACGCTCGGGAAGGTGATCATCGCCATGGCCGCAGGCGCCATCTTGAATGTCGCATCCGCCGCCCCCGCCGACCGCTGGACCCTCCCGGTCGCCGTCGAGAAGCTCCCCAACGGCCTGACCGTGGTGATCTCCGAGGACCACAGCTCGCCCACGGTCGGCATCGCGGTGGTCTACAAGGTCGGCATCCGCACCGAGCCACGCGGGCGCGCCGGCTTTGCGCACCTGTTCGAGCACCTGATGTTCGAGGGCACGCCGGACGCGCCGCAGGGGGTGTTCGACGAAGTCGTTGCCCAGGGCGGTGGCGACAACAATGCGTCCACCCACCCGGATTTCACCAGTTACGTCGAGCGAGCACCCGCCTCAGCGCTGGAAGCATTGCTGTGGCTGGAGGCCGATCGCATGCAGACGCTGGCGTTTTCGCAGGCGCGGCTGGATGCGCAACGCGCGGTGGTCAAGGAGGAGATCCGCGTCAACGTGCTCAACCAGCCCTACGGCGGCTTCGCGCAGACCGATCTGCCGCTGCTGGCGTTTTCGAAGTGGGAGAGCGGCCACGACGGTTACGGCAGTTTCGACGACCTCGACCGCGCCTCGGTGGCCGACGTGCGCGACTTCCATCGCGACTACTACGGGCCCAACGACGCGGTGCTCGGGATCGCCGGCGACATCACCCCGGCGCAGGGCTTCGCGTTGGCGCAAAAGTATTTCGGCGCGATTCCGGCGCGCACCACGCCGCCGCGGCCGGATGTGGATGAACCGCTGAACACCGCTGAAAAGCGCAAGCTCGAAGGCGATGGACTGGCCAAGCTGCCGGCGCTGGCGATCGGCTGGAAGATGCCGCCGCGCGGCAGCGCCGATCAGGCAGCGATGATCGTGCTCGGGCAACTGCTGGCCGGCGGCGGCGATGCCTCGCGGCTGTACCAGACACTGGTCAAGGGCAGCGCGCTGGCGGTGCAGGTGGAGGACTTCACCGGCAGCGGTTCGCCTTGGGAATACGATGGCCCGACCCTCTACACCGTGACCGTGATCCACAAGGTCGATGCCAAGCCCGATGCCGTGCTGGCGGCGCTCGACGCGCAGATCGCGCGGGTCGTGAAGGAGGGCGTGGATCCGGCGACTTTGCAGGCGCTCAAGACGCGCTTGATCGCGGACTGGTACGACGAACTGGAGCCGTTCGTGGATCGCGCCGAAAAGCTTGCGGTGCTGCAGGCGCTGTGGGGCGATGCGAATGTCGCCAACCGCGTCCCCGACCTGATCGAGGCGGTCACCGCGGCCGACATGCAGCGGGTCGCCGCGACCTATTTGACCGACGCCAACCGCAGCATCATCGAGCGCGTCCCCGACTTCATGCTCAAGCCGAACGATCCGGCGCGCTCGGATCGGCGTGCCAAGGCCAGACCCGTACCCGCCAAGCGCGTCGGTACGGTGTCGGTGGGGGCGTTGCAGTCGGTCGAGCCTTCGGTGCCGACCAGCCCCGCGCCGTCGCCTGCCGCGAGTGGCGAGGTCGCACCGAAGGTGGCGCCGCCGCCGAAACCGAAGGTGCCACCGCCACCGGTGGAGCCCACACCGCCGCAGCAGGCGACACCACCGAAGCCGCAAGCCCAGCCGCAGCCGACGCCGCAGGCAAGGCCGGCGCCGGCTGCCTCGTCAGCGTCGAAGGCGGCAGCGCCTGAGACGCGGGGAGCATCGTCGAAATCGTCCGCTTCTGCGAAATCCCAGGCAAAGGCTGCGAAGGCCGTGCCGGCGGGCGCAACCATGGTGGGAGCGCAGGTGCCAGCAGCGGACGTGACCCAGCCGAAGCAAGCGCCCGCGGCGACCTCGTCGAAGCCAACGGAAAAGGCCGCGACGCCAGTGCCGCCCAAGGGCACGTCGACGCCGACTGCGTCGCCGGCCAAGGACGCTTCCGGAGCGGGGCAGGGCTGATGGCGTGGATGCTGCCGTGGGTGTTGATGCTGGCGATGGCCGATCCGTCGAACGCTGCCGCGTCCTCGCCCACCGACACGGCTGTTGCTGCGCCGGTTCGGGTCGCGCCTGCGGAGGAGGTGAAGAAAAAGCCTGCACACGCCGTGACGGGCAAGAACGAGGTTGAAAGCCCACCGTCGCCCCCGCGCAGGCGGGGGCCCAGCGACTCTGACCCGGTCACACCGAAGGCGCTGGATCCCCGCCTGCGCGGGGATGACGAGTCAAAGAGCCATGTTCCGCAGGCTGCGGTAGATGTGTCCGGCGTTGCGCCGGTTCTTGGAATGCCGGCGACGGCTGCGGCCGTCACGCCCGCAGGAGTTGTGCCGGGGCAGGGGCAGAGCAAGCTCGAAAGCCCCCCGTCGCCCCCGCGCAGGCGGGGGGCCAGCGTCGCTGGATCGGTCGTACCGAAGGCGCTGGATCCCCGCCTGCGCGGGGATGACGAGCCAAAGAGCCATGTTCCGCCGTCTGCGGTGGATGTGCCGACGGTTGCGCCGGTTCTTGGAACGCCGGCGACGGCTGCGGCCGTCAAGCCGGTAGGAGTTGTGTCGGGACAGGGGCAGAACAAACTCGAGAGTCCGCCGTCGCCCCCGCGCAGGCGGGGGCCCAGCGACTCTGAACCGGTCGCACCGAAGACGCTGGATCCCCGCCTGCGCGGGGATGACGAGCCTGGGAGTCGCGTGCCGCGTGTTCCGCAGGCTCCGGTCGGTACGTCGGGCATTGCGTTGCCGCATCCAACCACGCCCGCGCCGCCCACGCCTTCCACGCCAGCGCCAGCCACGGCTTCCGTGCCGCCGAAGCCGAAGCCGAATCCGCCGCCACCGCCCAGCGTCACCGTTTCACATCCGTCATCGACAACCACGCCTGTGCCAGCGGCAACGCCGGTGCCGCGAGCGCCGCCAGCGCCGACGACCCCTGCAACCCAAGTCGCAAACAAACCCACCCAAGCGACCCAGCCCGCGCCTGCGCCCGCATCCGCGACGGCGACCACTCCCGCACCGGAGAAACATCCCATGCCGCCATTGCCGAAGGCATTGCCACCGTTCGGCGCGGATCGGCCGATCCCACCATTGCCGATCGAGCGCCGGCAACTCGGCAACGGCATGCAGGTGTGGGTGGTGCCGCGCAGCGATGGGCCGCCGAAGGTCCATTTCGTGCTCGCCGTGCGCGGCGGACTGGCCGACGATCCGCCGTTGCAGCCGGGTTTTTCGAGTGTGCTGGCGGCGATGCTCAAGGAAGGCACCACCGCGCGCGATGCCAATGCGATCGCGCAGGAGGTGCAGTCCTGGGGCGGCGACGTGCAGGTCGAGGCCGGGCTGGATGGCATTACGTTGTCGGTGTCGGCGCTGGCCTCGGCCAACGCCAAGGCGATCACCCTGTTGTCGGAGATGGCGTTGTCGCCGGCGTTCTCCCAGGAGGAGACCGAGCAGGCCAAACTGCGCGCGCTGCAGGCGCTGCTCGCCGCGCAGGCCGATCCCGACTGGCTGGCGCGCGCGGCGATGGGGCCGCTGGTGTACCCGGGCCACCCTTACGGCCACGTCCTGCCGAACCGCCAGTCGCTGCTTGCGATCACCCCGGCGATGTTGCATGCCGAGCACGATCGCCGCTTCCGCCCCGACCGCGCGTTGCTGGTCATCACCGGGCGGGTGAGCGTGAATGCCGCCTTGCGGCTGGCCGATGCGGTGTTCGGCGACTGGAGCGCGGACGGCAAGCCGCCCGCGGATGCCGGCCCGGCGCCAGGGCATGCGCCGCCGGCGCGGGTGTTCGTGGAACGCGATGACAGCGTGCAATCGGTGATCCGGGTCGGTCGGCCGGCGGTGGCGGCGACCTCGCCGGACTATTACCCGCTGCTGGTGGCCCAGGCGGTGCTCGGGGATGGCTTCAGCAGCCGTCTGAACCTCAACCTGCGCGAGGACAAGGGTTGGACTTACGGCGCCGGCACGGTCATGGGTGCCGAGCGCGAGGGTGGGGCGGTGGTGGCCTATGCGAACGTGCGCAACGCCGTCACCGGCGCCGCGGTCGGGCAGTTTCTCGCCGAGTTCGCCCGCTTGGGCGATACGCCGGTGCCCGCCGCCGAATTGACCCGCACCCGCCATTACCTGATCGGATCCTGGCTGCTGCGCAACCAGTTGCAGGGCGAGGTGGCCGAGGCCCTGGCCGACGAATGGCTGGCCGGACAGGGCGCGCAGGCGATTGCGGACTATGTGCCCAGGCTGGAGGCGGTCACCATTGCGCAGGTGCAGGCGATGGCGCGCAAACACTTCACGCCCGCGGATGCGTCGATCGTGGTGGTCGGCGATCCATCCGTGCTGCCGCAGCTGGCGCCTTACGGGAGTTTCAGCCGGCAGTCGAAATAGCGCGTCTGCGTACGCGCGGCGCGCTCGCGCGGTCTTCCGTGCGAGGCGACCCGTCGCAATCCGTGGATTGCCACGTCGGGCTGCGCCCTCTTCGCCATGACGGTGAGGGGGCTTCATTCCGCCACTTCCGTTCGCAGCGTCATCGCGAGGCCGAAGGCCGTGGCGATCCACCGCCACACGTGGATTGCCACGTCGGGCCGCGCCTTCCTCGCAATGACGGTGAGAGGGCGTCATTCCGCCACTTCCATTCGTAGCGTCATCGCGAGGCCGATGGCCGTGGCGATCCACCGCCACACGTGGATTGCCACGTCGGGCTGCGCCCTCCTCGCAATGACGGTGAGGGCACGCGCTTCGATAGGACTCCCGGCGGAACGATTCCGACGGCGTCTACCGCAAGGCTCGTCGATACCGGTAAGGCGGAAGCGCTACGCAACGGCGCAGCCGGTCATTGATGGCCCTTGAGTTGGCGGCCTTGAGCGTCCGTCGCCCTCGATGCGCTCGACTTGACGAATCCTGCCCAAGACCTATTCCCGGCGCCGGCGGACAGAAAGTGTCGCCTGCTTGGGTGCAGATCGATGAATCGAAGCGCGTCATCCCGGCGGCCAAGTTGAGAGCATTGCACCGCAGGCGGGGGAATCACGTCCCAGGATCGACCCGCACCGCGATGTCGCCATCGGCCAGGCGCGCCGACAGGCGCTGGCCGGGATGCGCCTGGGCCACGCTGCGAATCACGCGGCCGTGTTCGTCGCGCACGATCGCGTAGCCGCGTTGCAGGGTCGCCAGCGGGCTGACCGCATCCAGTGCGCGTGCAAGACCTTCGACCTGCAAACGCCGCTGGACGATCCGCTCGGCATGGATGCGTTGCAGGTTCGATGCGTTGCGATCCATGCGCTCATGCAGCAACGGCAACTGCAGGCGTGGGTGCAGCCGTTGCAGGCGCGCGGCGAGGGCGGCGATGCGTTCGTGGCGCCGGACCGCGGCATGCGCGCGCAGCAAGGCGAGCCGATGACGCATGTCCGCCAGCCGCGCTGCGCCGCGTTCGAGCCGCATCTGCGGGCGCAGCGCCTGCAGGCGCATGAAGGCGCGATCGGCGCGCTGGCCGGCGGCATCGGTGTGGCGCGACAGCGCGGCATGCAGGCGGGAACCCTGTCGATCCAGCTGCGCCAGCAACTCGCTGCGCTCTGGCACCAGCAATTCTGCCGCGGCCGAGGGCGTGGGCGCGCGCAGGTCGGCGGCGAAATCGGCCAGGGTGGTGTCGATCTCGTGGCCCACCGCCGACATCACCGGCACCGGGCAGGCGACGATGGCGCGCGCCAACGCCTCTTCGTTGAAGCACCACAGGTCTTCCAGCGAACCGCCGCCACGGGTCAGCAGGATGGCATCGTAGCGTCCGCTCGCCCCGGCCCATTGCAACGCCTGTACCAATTGCGCGGTGGCCGCCGCACCCTGCACCGGGCAGGGCACGATCTCCACGTCCAGCAGCGGAAAGCGCCGCTGCAGCACGTGCAGCACGTCGCGGATCGCCGCGCCGGTCGGCGAGGTGACGACGCCCAGCCGGCGCACGAAGCGTGGCAGGGCGCGCTTGCGTTCGGCGGCGAACAAACCTTCGGCGGCGAGCCGCGCCTTGAGTTCCTCGAACGCCCGCCGCAGCGCGCCTTCGCCGGCTTCTTCCATGTGCTCGACGGCCAGTTGCATGTCACCGCGCGCCTCGTACACGGTGAGCCGCCCTCGCACCAGTACCAGCGTGCCCTCGCGTGGCGCAAATCGCAGCAGTTGGGCGCGCTGGCGCCACATCGTGCAGCGCAGTTGGGCACGCGCGTCCTTGAGGTTGAAGTACAGGTGTCCGGATGACGGCCGTGACACGCCCCCCAGCTCGCCTTCGACCCATACCTGCGGGAAGCTGCCTTCCAGCAGGTCGCGGGCCAACGTCGCCAACTGTGTTGGCGTGAGGACGGTGCGCGGGGGAGTGAGATCGTTCATCGGGTCAGCAGGCTGCGGTCTCAGCCCGGTGCGTGGCAGGTACTGACCCGTGATCGTCGCGCGGCGCCAGAGCCGGTGCCCGCATGGCCGCCGACCTGGGCACGGTCAACGTCCACATTTGACTCGGACCCGAGCGGTACGCACGCGCCGGTGCAGGATGCGTGCCTGCGCGCGGAGCCGGTGGCCGCAAAGCCGATGCTGTCGAGCATGCGCGCCTCAGATGTCCGGTATCGGTGGCAATGACGGGCGCGGAATCCAGCCCGGTTTGCGTTTGTCGAAGAACGCGGCCAGTCCTTCCTGCCCCTCAGACGAGACGCGCAAGCGGGCAATCAGGTCCGCGTTGGCGGCGTCGATCGTCGCCGGATCGCCGCCAGCGACGCTGCGTTGCGCGAGCTGCTTGGCTTCCTTCACCGCCACCGGACCGTTGCGGAGCACGAGATCGCATTGGTGCTGCACGGCGGCATCGAGGGCATGGGGTCCGGCGAGCTCGTGGATCAGCCCGATCCGCTGCGCTTCCGGGGCCTTGAACGGTTCGGCGCTGAGGAACCAGCGCCGCGCCTGGCGCACGCCGATGGCAGCGATCACGTAGGGCGAGATGGTCGCCGGCGCCAGCCCGAGCTTGACTTCGCTGAGCGCGAAGGTCGCAGTCTCGATGGCAACGGCGATGTCGCAGCAGGCGACCAGGCCGACGCCGCCGCCGAAGGTCGCGCCATTGACGCGGGCGATGGTCGGTTTGGTCAGGCCGTCCAGGGTGCGCAGCAGGTGTGCCAGGCGCAGGGCGTCGGCGCGGTTTTCCTCGGCGCTGGCCTGCGCCATCCGGCGCATCCACCCCAGGTCGGCGCCGGCGGAGAAGCTCGCGCCGCTGCCGGTCAGCACCACCACGCGGGCTTCCGGGTCGGCCTCGACTGCCACCAGCGCGGCGGTCAGTTCGGCGATCAGGACGTCGTCGAAGGCGTTGTGGACGTCGGGACGGGACAGCGTGATGCGGCCAATGCCGTCGGCCGTTTCGACATGCAGGGTAGTGGGCATGGGTGCGGCCTGGGTGCGGGGAAGCCTGCATCGTACCCGCGAAAATCACGGGCGTCGCTCACCGCTTGGGCTGGCAGGACGGCCCGTGGCGGTGTTGCGATCTTGCAATCTAAAAAAGAACCATTATTATTCGTGGATGGTTCTGCCGCGCCGCGATCTTGCGTCCGCGAAGCCGGTGCCGGGAGATTCGAATGATCGCCACCTTGTTGCTGGTGTTCCGCGAGGTCCTTGAAGCCGCCCTGGTGGTCGGCATCGTCGCCGCGGCAACCCGCGGCGTGGACGGGCGCGGACGCTGGATCGGCGGCGGCATCGGCCTTGGCGTGGGCGGCGCGGTGCTGCTGGCGTTGTGCGCCGGACGTCTGGCCGAGGCGCTGGAAGGCTCCGGCCAGGAGTGGTTCAACGCCGGTGTGCTGCTGGCGGCGGTGGCCATGATCGGCTGGCACGTGATCTGGATGTCCCGCCACGGCCGCGAGCTGGCGCAGCAGATGAAAGCGGTCGGGCGCGAGGTCACCGCCGGCGCAAGGCCGATGACGGCGTTGATGACAGTGGTTGCGATCGCCGTGCTGCGCGAGGGTTCGGAAATCGTGCTGTTCGGTTACGGACTGTTCGCCAGCGGCTCGAGCGCGGCGTCGATGGCGATCGGCGGCGTGCTCGGCGTTGCTGCGGGCGCGACGCTGGGTTGGTGCATCTACCGCGGCCTGCTCAAGATCCCGATGAAGTATTTCTTCAGCGCGACCAACGGGCTGATGGTGCTGCTCGCCGCGGGCATGGCCAGCAACGCGGCAAACTTCCTCATCCAGGCCGACGTGCTGCAGCGCTGGACCACGCCGCTGTGGGACAGCGAGTGGTTGCTCAGCGACGGCTCGACCGCCGGCACCGCCCTGCATGTGCTGATCGGCTACACCGCCCAGCCCACCGGCATCCAGTTGGTGTTCTACGGCTGCACTGTCGCCGTGCTGTTGATCGGCATGCGGCTGGTGGCGCGCGCCGAGCCGGCGCGTGGCGCCGCTCCGGCAGCCGCCTGACAACCATCCTTCCCTGATCCGAACGGAGCTCCCGATGTCGCGTCTGTTGTCCCTTGCCGTGTGCGCCTTGCTGCCGTTGACCGCCAGCGCGGCGGCGATGCCCGAGTTCACCCTGACCATCCAGGATCACAAGTTCACCCCGACCGAGCTGACCATCCCGGCCAACACCAAGGTGAAGCTGATCGTGGTCAACAAGGACCCGACCGCCGAGGAGTTCGAAAGCCACGAGCTCAATCGCGAGAAGGTCGTGGCCGGCAATGCCACCATCACCGTCTACGTCGGCCCGCTCAAGGCCGGCAAGTACGGATTCTTCGGCGATTTCCACCAGGCCACCGCGCAGGGCACGTTGATCGCGCGCTGAGCCGCTTCCCTCCGACCCATCCCCGATCCCGCAACCGGAGCCCGGAACGGCTCCGGCAGGGCGTCTTTTTGCCAAGGAAAACCCCATGCACACCCATCCCGCTCGCCTCGGTCTGTTGGCCGCGCTCTTGGTCGCCGGCGGCATCGCCAGCCTCCCGGCACATGCCGGCCCTGCCACCAGCGTTTACACCCCGATCGTCGAGAACGGCGAGACCGAATTCGAATACAAAGGCGGCTGGCGCAGCTTCGATGGTGGCCTGGAGGAACACGCCAGCGTGTTCGAGATCGGCCATGGCGTGAACGACCACTGGTTCACCGAACTGGAACTGGAGCAGTCCTTCGAGGACGGCGGCCCGAACAAGCTCGAATCGGTGGAATGGGAGAACAAGTTCGTGTTCACCGAGCGCGGCAAGTACTGGCTGGACGTGGGCCTGTTCGCCGCCTACGAACACACCTTCGACCCGCGTGATCCGGACGAGATCAAGATCGGTCCCATGTTCATGAAGGACATCGGCCCGGTGACCGCCAACGTCAACCTGTTGTTCGAACGCAAGGTTGGCTCCGGCGCTTCCAGCGACACCGACCTGGGCTACCAGTGGCAGGTGCGCTGGCACGGCCGCGAGGCGCTGGAATTCGGCCTGCAGGGCATGGGTGACGTCGGTGTGTTGGACCACCTCGGCCAGGATCAGAGCCACATCGCCGGGCCGGTACTGTTCGGCGCGCACCGCACCGGCAGCGGCAAGATCAAGTGGAACGCCGGGGTGCTTGCCGGGCTGGATCGCGGCGCGCCGAACGTGACTGTGCGTGCGCAGATCGAGTACGAGATGCATTGACCCTGGGGTCGCGGCGCGGCCGGCTCGCCGCCTGCATCGTCTGGTCCGGCGATGTCCGTTCGGGCGGTGGTCGCGTCTGCCCAGAGCATCGGGCCGGCGGAGAGCCCGTCGCCCGCTGGTTTGCCCGATTCGAATGGCGTCGCGTATTGACGTGGATCAAATTGGCTCCTCGAATCCGGGCGGATGATCGCGAAAAAACGACCTGTTCGTGAATCCGAAATGCAGCCGGATGCGATGGAAATTCCGTGATTTCCTGCTCTGCTGACGGTTCGTCGACCGGCTGCATTCCAGGCGGCTCAAGGTTCCTCCTTCCGGGTGGCCTGGCATGGCCGCATCGCCAACGGGTTGACGTCATAACTGAGGTGTGGCCCCGGGAAAAAGTGAGGCAAAAACGAAAATCGATTCACGACGCGCTTCATCCGACGTTCCGTGTCCTGCATCCAGGAGAATGAGTCATGAAAGCCATGGCGCTTTCCGCAGCGGCAGCGGCCCTCATCGTTTCGTCGTTCATCTCGCCGGCATACGCGGGCAAGGGCGGCCCGACCCCGGTTCCGGTGTTGACCATCAACAAGTTCGGTCACAATGACAACAAATTGTTCGTCGGCATCCATTGGAACTGGGGTGTGCGTACCGGCGCAACGGCGGTCATCGGCTATCGATGGGCCCGGATCAATGCCGACGATCGTGTCCGTGGCGGCTTGGTGGACTTGACGTTCCCCCTCTCGGGTGCCGGTTTCGGCGCAGGAGAATTCCACGTCAAGGGCCTTGCCGGGAGGCGCAACCTGCAAGGAGAGCTGGGACTTGGCTTTGCCTTCCAGAGCAAGGCGTTCCTGCTCGGTGGCGGAGTCCGGGCCCCCAATTCCACGCTGGGCGCGGATTATCTGGTGGGCAAGGGCTGGCAGCCCTATGTCGGTGTCACCTCGCTGGGTCGTCCCAAGGGTCCCACGGTCATCACCACCACGACGTTGACGTGTCCTGCCGGTTGGGTCGTGGTGGACGGCAACTGTGTCACGGACCAGGGTACTTGAAGCGGGTGTCGAGCACGCGGTACGTCACCGCACACCGGCTGTAGCCGTCCACCCATCGGCCCCGACGCGATGCCAAGGACTTTCCATGAACCCATGCGATAAGTCGTTGATTCGTCGTGCCTTCCCTTTGTCATCGCGAGCGCAGCGAAGCGATCCAGCGTCTTGGCTCCGAATTTCTGGATGGCCACGGCCCTGCGGGCCTCGCCATGACGGCTGGGTGTCAGGTTCATAGCCCGTGGGCATCTCCGGAACGGAAAAGGGATCTCGTGATGAGGCGGGCTTGCCTGCCTCGCTGGCCCGACGCCGGGCAAGCCAGGCGCTTGCGCTTGGCTTGGCGGCGTTGGGCCTTCCTGACCTGGCTGCGCGCGCAGCCGCCGTTGCGGCTGCCGGCTCCTCCCACCACGAGCGCCTTGCTCGAACCTTCACCGCGTTCTGCGACACCATCGTGCCCGCCGACGAGTGGACGCCTGCGGCGTCCGCGCTGCAGATCCCTGGCGCCATCCTCGACAGCACCGCTGCCGATGCGTTGGCAGGACAGTTGCTGGCCGCCGGTTGCACCTGGCTGGATGCTGCGTGCCAGGGTGATTTCGCCGCGGCCGACGAGGCCTCGCAAATTGCGGCCTGCCAGCGCATGCAGGGCATGCCGTGGGACTCGCCTGCCGGGCGCTTCTTCCACTTGCTGCGCAATACGCTGATGGCCGAGTACTACGCGCGACCCGAATCCTGGCGCGGCCTTGCCCTGGATCGACCGCCGCAACCCCTGGGCTTTTTCGATGCCGTCGATCCATGACGGACAGCCGTTACGATGCCGTCGTCGTCGGGGCCGGTGCCGGGGGCGCGGCCGCGGCATGGCGCTTGTGTCAGCGCGGTTGGCGCGTACTCCTGCTCGATGCCGGCCCCGCATTCGACCCCGCGGTGGATTACGGTTTGGACCGGCCCGACTGGGAGCGCCTGGGATTTCCTCACAAGCGCGGCAGCCTTGGCCAGACCCGCTTCGCGCCCCTGCAGGAGCTGGATCCCGAGGTCTCCGACTTGCGCTCGTGGAGCCTTGGCCAGGGGATATCGAACCGCGAATCCCGACGCGCCGTGTCCGGCCCCGGCTATCACCATGTACGCGGCATCGGTGGCAGCACGTTGCACTTCGTGGGTGAATCGCACCGCATGAATCCGGCTTCGATGTCCATGCGCAGCCGCTTTGGGGTGGCCGCCGACTGGCCCGTGACCTACGCAGAGCTGGAGCCGTACTACCTCCAGATCGAGCGCCTGCTTGGTGTCGCCGGCCCCACGGAGGTGCGTGACCGTTGGCGCAGCGCACCCTATCCGCAGCCTGCACACCCGCTGTCGAAGGCATCGCGCCAACTTGAACGCGGCGCGTCGGCACTGGGCCTGGCATGGGATGCCAATCCGCGCTGTGCGCTGTCCCGGCCCTTCGACGGCCGGCCTTCCTGCAACTACTGTGGGGGCTGCACGCGCGGCTGCCCACGCCGTGACAAGGGCTCGGCGGATGTCACCTTCATCGCCAAGGCACGCGCCAGTGGCCGCTGCGACCTGCAGCCAGACACGACCCTGTTGCGCATCATCGCGGCCGCTGGCAAGGCGGGTGCGGCGGCATCGCATATCGAGGCGATCGAGGTCGTTCGCGACGGCCAGCGCGAGCGCATCCCGACCCGGCGCCTGATCCTGGCCTGCGGCGCCATCGAAACCCCGCGCATGTTGTTGCTGGAAGGCGGGCTTGGCAATGCCCACGGCCAGGTGGGGCGGCATTTTCTCGAAAGCGTCGGCTGGACCAGCATCGGCCGCTTCGAGGCGCCGCTGACGAGCTTCGGGGGCCTTCCGGCCGATTCCATCAGCTGGCACTACAATCGTCCGGACGCCATTCCTGGCGTGATCGGCGGCTTCCGCCTCAGTGCTGCGATCCACGAATCCGACATGATCGGTGCCATTGCCCATGCGCAGCGCGCAGTGCCCGGTTTCGGGCGCGAGCACAAGCGGCAGATGCGCAGCGTCGTCGGGAGCACCGTGGCGGTGGGTGCGGTTGGCGAAAGCCTGCCGAATCCGCAGTCCCGGGTGGATCTGGATCCGCACGATCGGGACTCCCATGGCCGCCCGCTGGCCCGGATCCACTCGTACGTGGATGGGATGACCGTGCAACGCCTGCGTGCCATGGCCCGTGCCACGCGCGCGCTCCTCAAGGCCAGTGGGGCGGTGGCATGGGTGGAGGAATACGGGACCTACGACTATTTTTCCTCGGCGCACGTGTTCGGCACCTGCCGCATGGGTGTGGATCCGCGCCACTCGGTGGTCGATGCCGACCTGCGCGTTCACGGATTCGACAACTTCCATATCTGCGATGCCAGCGTTTTCCCGAGTTCGGGAGGGGGCGAAGCGCCCAGCCTGACCATCCAGGCATTGGCGGTGCGCGCCGTCGACAGGATGGTTTCCGTCTAGATCGTGCGGGCCCGGTGGTTCGCTGCCGCGACACCAACCTGATGAAGCGGACTGCCATCGTGCTGGCCGGGCGGGATCGCGACCTGCCGAACGTCAGCATGCGAGCGCGGATCGAGTAGGGGATGCAATGAGAGGTCGGCTGCGCGCATGAACGTGATGGCCTGTCTGCGCCCGAGATCGGCGCTTTCGCGCGGGCCGGAATTCGTCGCCACGACATTCTGGCGGATTCATGCTGCCGTGAATCCCTGCTCGTGCGCGGGTGATGGCTGATGGCTGATGGATGCGGTCGGCATGACTGGCTTTTGTCCTTCAGCCTCCGCGGAGCTTGTACATCTCGAGGATCAAGTGGGTCACGAAGAGGACCACCATCAACAGGGGCCAGAGCCACTTGCCAGCACCTTTCTTCCCGGCGGCGGCGCGTGCCGCGGCGCGATCTCTGCTCAGGTCGTTCCACGCCAGCAGAAACCAGCCGAAATAGATGGTTGGCACGAAGATGAAAAACATGACCGGCGCAACGGCCCACTGGGTGAAGGGAAGCAGCATGCAGACCGCGGCGGCCGTGGCCCAGGTGATGGTCCAGAACGTGGAAAACATCCGCCAGACGTGCATGCGATTGCGATCGAGTGCTTTGTCCCAGAACGCGATGGCCCGGGTGTCGAAAGGCGAGGAACCGGCCCTCGCATCGTGGGCCTCGTGCTCCAGCCTGGCCGCCCGCAGGGCCCTGCGCATCGGACCCTTGAAGCCGGGCCCGATCAGGATGAAGGCACGCCGCCCGAGATTACGCGGCTGGACCAGTTCGCGCGCGGCGAATCGTTCGCGCCGGCCTGGTGTGGCCGGCGGGCACAGGGCCGCGGCCCTGCGCCTTTTGCTCCATTGCATCAGCAAATGGCCGATGAGGTACGCGACGATTCCGATCGTCCCGCTGGTGACTGCTGCGGTCGTCATCCCGCCCAGCATCCACATCAGCAGGGCAAGGAAGGGCACCAGCCAGATCGCCGCGGGCAGCATCTGCCAGGGGCTCGAGCGCAACGGATCCATCACCCGCAGCCAGAAGAGGACGCTTTCGCGCACGAACGTGGGATCGTTCGCGAGATCGGTATTCGAGCGCAGTCGCGCCAGGGTCGCCGACATCCGGGCATTCGGCTTGGGCAGCAGCAGGATCAGCGCACGCCGCCAGAATTTGCGCGGCGAAGTCAATTCGCGGTTGACCAACTGCTGCGTCCACGAGGCTTGTTCAGCGCGGGCGCGCCGGCCGGGCGGCTGCGGGCGGGAGAGGGCCACGACCGGTTGCCGGACCGACCATGCCGCGTGCGATCGGCCTTCGAGCTTCTCGATCGAGCCGGCCAGGGTACGTTGCAGGGGTCCGATCGTGTCGAGCGCGAAAAATCGCAAGACGACGCGCAGGCCATCCAGCGACAAGGGTTCGGCGAGGCCCAGCAGGGATTGCACCAGCGGTGCCGCGATGGCCTGCTTGAGGTCGATCGAATACAGTGGTTCGCAGGCTTCCAGCCATGATTGGAGCGGGTCCGGACCCTCGCGGTCCTTCTCGCACAGGGCCTTCACGAAATCCTGCAGCGGGAACCCGATCCGATGCCGGGGCGTAGCGACCACCGCTGGCGGTGCACCCCAGACCGGTCCCGCGGGCCGGGCCGCTGGAGGCCTCGTCGCGGAAGCGGTCGCGATGGCGGGCCCGGAATTCCGACCCGTTGCCACGGGTCGTTCGGTCGCATCGGGCACCACCTCAGGCGCGGTGTCCGCCGCTGCGGATACGCCGGCTGCCGGCATCGTCGCGGTCTCGATGGTCGTGACGACCAGCCCCGGCGGCTGCATCGAGCGCTTCGCCGCCATGCGTTCGGCATGGGCCAGGCAGGTGCGGTAGGCGTCATGGACGCGCTGGAAACCGTCCGGATCGTCATCGGGACGGTGCTTGCGCAGCAGTCCCGCATAGGCGCGCTTGATGGTTGCCGGATCGGCGTCGGCAGCGACGCCAAGGAAATGGAACGGGTTCATCCCTCGTGTTTGCCTTCCATCCTGTCCAGCGCGGCCCCCAGTTCCCGGCGATGACGGGTAATCAGATCGCGGTCCTGGCTCTCGACGATGCCCATGAACCTGGCGAGCCAGTCTTGCAGCAGCGGACGGTGCGCCAGGAGTTCCTCGTACAGCCGCTCGCAGCGGGCGATGATGGCGATGTTCTCCTGGTCCTCCCGCGGGTGGATCTTGAGCACGGCCAGTTGCGCCAGGCGCTGGCGGATCTCGCCCTCGTCGAGGACTCCCGGGTTGTTCTGCAGGATCAGTTCGTGGCGGACCCCGCTGGCCTGCACGGTCGCCTCGACCTGCAGGACGCCGTTGATGTCGTAGGTGAAGCGGACCTCGATGGCGCCTTGTTCGCGGCGGGTGTTCGGAGGCAGGGGGATCTCGAGGTTGCCCAGCAGCACGTTGTGGCCGACCAGCGGGCTCTCGCCCTGGTACACGCGCAGGTCCACCGTTGCCTGATTGCTGCGGGTCGGCACGAAGGTCGCCGACCGGCTGCACGGGACGGTGGTGTTGCGTTCGATGATCGGGGAAAAGTGGCCGCTGGACTGGAGATTCTGGTCGCTGGACCGCGTCGTCTCCACGCCCAGCGTATACGGGCAGACATCGGTCATCACGATTTCTTCCAGCGCCGCATTGCGTTCCTTCATGCCCGCTGCGACGCAGGCGCCCAGCGCGATCGCCTGGTCGGGGCTGACATGCCGCAGCGGCAGCCGACCAAGCATGCGCGAGACCAGGCGCGCGAATTGCGGCATTCGCGAGGCGCCGCCGACCAGGACGACTTCCTGCAACTGTTGCGGTGACAGCCTGGCATCGCGCAGGGCACGCTCGATCGGGGCGCGCAATCGCTGCAGCAAAGGTTCGACGAGGGTGGCGCAGCGCGCTTCGGTCATGCTCCAGGTGCGGCTGCCTCCTTGCAGGGTCAGGTCCGCGAATACCTCCGGGATCTGGCTGAGGCGATGCTTGAGGTCGTCCAGGCGGGCGTGGACGTGGCCGAGTTCGGCCGGGGTCAGACGCTGGCGGTCAAGCTTGAGATCGGCCAGGCAGGTTTCGACCAGTACGTGCAGGAAGTCCTCGCCGCCGAGGTGGTTGTCGCCGGCGCTGGAACGCACCTGCATCACGCCGTCGAAGATCTCCAGGATCGACACGTCGAAGGTGCCGCCGCCGAGATCGAGGACCATGAAGGTCGAACCATCGATGCGCGCCTGCAAGCCGTAGGCGAGGGCGGCCGCGGTCGGTTCGTTGATCAGACGCTCGACCCGGATGCCGGCCAGCTCCCCGGCCGCGCGGGTGGCCTTGCGCTGGGCATCGCCGAAGTAGGCCGGGACGCTGATGACCGCTTCTTCGATCTTCACACCGAGGTTGGCTTCGGCATCCGCCAGCAGGGACCGCAGCACCAGCGCGGAAAGTTCTTCCGGACGCAAGGATTGGTTGCCGAGCACGGTCTCGCGCGGGGTGCCCATCCAGCGCTTGAACGCGGCCACCGTGGTGTGCGGATGGCTGACCAGGCGATCGCGCGCGGGCCGGCCGACGATGACCTTGCCGGCATCGTCCAGACTCACCACCGAGGGCGTGAGCAACTCGCCGAAGGCATTGGGAATCAAGCGCGGCGCATCGTGGTCGAACACGCCGATCAGCGAATGGGTGGTGCCGAGGTCGATGCCGACGATCATGGGGTGCAGGGTGCAGGGGGCAGGGGGCAGAGGGCAGAGGGCAGAGGACAGCATCTGCCAGCGGGCGGATACCGGAAATCGGTTCCCGCCGCTACATCCTGAACACCCCTATCGGTTCGCGTTCGATCGGCGCGTTCATCGCCGCCGAGATCGCCAGCCCGAGCACGTGGCGGGTGTCCGCGGGGTCGATGATGCCGTCGTCCCACAGCCGCGCGCTGGCGTAGTAGGGGTGGCCCTGGCGCTCGTACTGGTCGCGGATCGGGGTCTTGAAGGCGTCTTCTTCCTCGGCACTCCAGGACTTGCCGACGGCCTCGATGCCGTCGCGCTTGACCGTGGCCAGGACCGAGGCGGCCTGCTCGCCGCCCATCACCGAGATGCGCGCGTTCGGCCACATCCACAGGAAGCGGCCGCCGTAGGCGCGGCCGCACATCGCGTAGTTGCCGGCGCCGAAGCTGCCGCCGATCACCACGGTGAACTTGGGCACGCTCGCGCAGGCCACCGCAGTGACCATCTTGGCGCCATCCTTGGCGATGCCGGCGTGTTCGTACTTCTTGCCGACCATGAAGCCGGTGATGTTCTGCAGGAACACCAGCG
>CAZXGS010000061.1:0-17261 GCA_964640525.1 uncultured Gammaproteobacteria bacterium
CATTTTTTGCCCCCGCACCACCGCTCGCTCTCCCGCACTCAGCCAACCGCAGCCACGAGGCGGATGCGGGCCCCGTCACCTCGCCTCCACCGTCCACCTGAGGCCCTGATCCACGGTGAACGGCGGCTTCCAGTCAAGCTCGCGGCCAATCAGGCCCGCATCGACCTCCAGCGAGTCGAGCAGACGACGCACCTGCCCGGATTTGCCAAGCAGGCTGCCAGCAAGGCGCAACATCGCCGGCGGAAACGGCAACACGCGCGACGGCAGGGCCATTGCCTTGGCGAGGCGCCGGATCAATTCAGGTGTGGACATCGAATCGCCGTCGCACACCAGAAAGGTCTGACCCGCCGCCCCGGGATGCGTGGCGCACGCGATGCACGCATCCGCCAGGTTGTCAAGGTAGATCATGTCGCGCCGGTTGCGAGCCGAGCCCAGAGGCATCGGCACGCGCTTGCGCACGATCTTCATCAACTGGGCGAAGTTGCCCTTGGCACCCGGCCCATACACCAGCGGCGGGCGGACGATTGCCACTTCCAGCCCGGTCTGCTGGGCAACACGTGCCAGCGCCTGCTCTCCCTCCCATTTGGATATCCCGTACGCATCCATGGGCGAAGGCGCGTCCTTCTCGGTGTAAGGCTTGCCGGGCTGCGTTCCCTCGCCGTTGACCTTGATCGTGCTGACGTGAACGAAGCGACGGACGCCGGCCGAAGCGGCGCTACGTGCGAGGCGTTCGGTGCCCGCCACGTTGATCCTGCGGTTGGCCGCCAGCGGATCGATCGACCCATCGCCGTCGGTTGCGCCTCCGGCGGCCAGATGGATGACCAGGTCGCATCCGTCCAGCGCAGCGGTCCAGTCGGTGCTCTCGTCGATGCCGGAAATTTCCGCTCGCTCAACGCCGTCCGGCAACTTTGCCTGTGCGCGACAGGCGCCGCGGACCGCAAACCCACGCGCAAGCAACATCCGGCACATCCCGCGGCCGACGAATCCATTGCTGCCGGTAACCAAACATCGATGCGATGTGCTCACCGAAAGCGCCCCCGCATACGGCACGCGCAGTCGCTCGAATGGTGCTCGACGGTACGGATTTGGCGATCGGCAGGGATCACGATTTCCCTGCCGCAATTGCGCATACCTGCTTTGCAAGACACGTGCGAATTCGGACGATGACGGTCACCGCCAGCACCAGCGATCAACTCCGTCCCGGCAACAATTCCACCCGCAGCGCGGCCGCGGCTGTCCGTGCCTTCTCGCGCGCCTGTTCGAGGCTTGCACCACGCGCCAGCGTCACCGCCACCCGGCGATGGCCCTCCACGCGCGGCTTGCCGAACAAGCGAAGTGCGGTGTCCGGCTGCGCCAGCGCGGCATCCACGCCGTGGAAGCGAGGCACGCCGTGGCCGTGCGCCAGCACCGCGCAGGAGGCCGACGGACCACGCTGGTCGATGAACGGGATCGGCAGCCCGAGGATCGCCCGCGCGTGCAGCGCGAACTCGGACAGATCCTGCGAGATCAACGTCACCAAGCCGGTATCGTGCGGGCGTGGCGAGACTTCCGAGAACCAGACCTCATCGCCCTTGACGAACAACTCCACACCGAACACGCCGTAGCCGCCCAGGTCGTCGGTGACCGCCCTGGCGATCTGCCGCGAACGCTCCAGCGCGCGAGCGGACATCGGTTGCGGCTGCCAGCTCTCACGGTAGTCGCCGTCGGCCTGCAGGTGGCCAATCGGATCGCAGAAGGTCGTGCCGTCGCGATGGCGCACGGTCAGCAGGGTGATCTCGTAGTCGAACTCGACCAAGCCCTCGACGATCACCCGACCCTGCCCTGCGCGCCCTCCGCTCTGCGCGTAGTCCCAGGCCGGATCGATCTCGCCCTCGGCGGTCACCACGCTCTGCCCCTTGCCGGAGCTGGACATCACCGGTTTGACCACGCACGGCAAGCCGATCGCCGCGACGGCCTCGCGATACTCCTCAAACGAACCAACGAACCGATACGGCGAGGTCGGCAGCCCGAGCTTCGCCGCCGCCAGCTCGCGGATACCCTCGCGATCCATGGTCAGGCGCGCCGCGCGTGCGGTCGGGATCACCTGTTGTCCGTGCAGGCGCTCCAGCTCGACCAGTGTCGGGGTGTGGATGGCTTCGATTTCCGGCACCACCAGGTGTGGGCGCTCGCGCACCACCAGCTCGCGCAGCGCCACCGGATCGAGCATGTCGAGTACCTGATGGTGGTGCGCGACCTGCATCGCCGGCGCATCGGCGTAACGGTCGGCAGCGATCACCTCCACACCGAAGCGTTGCAGTTCGATCGCGACTTCCTTGCCCAGTTCGCCCGAACCCAGCAACAGGACGCGCTTGGCGCCAGGCACCAGCGGCGTGCCGAGGGTGACGGATTCCGATTCGGTCGATGCAGCAACGGCGGGTGGCATCATGGCGTGGGGTGGCGCGGAAAAGCGCCCATTGTAGCCGCGACGCCGACGCGCGAGAGGCCCGCCGCCTACCGGGCCTGGGCGAGGCATCTGACCCGGTGACGCGGCGCGCCACATTGCCATCCGTGCCTGCCCTGGCGATGGCAGCGGCGCAGCCGCAACGGCGAGCATCGGGACGATGCACGCGTCGATACCCGCTTGTCCGAGCCCAGCGGCCTTGCCGATCGGAATCCGGAGGGTCGAAATGCAGGGCCCGGGACGACCGGAATCGCCCGCAGTCCGGCTTGCGCTGCCGTGGCCAGATGCGGCGCCCGGAGCCGCCAGGCGTGCATCGCCACCCACGACGGAACCTGGCACCTCGCACACCCGCGCCAGCCAGCGTGATGGCCCGCGTTCGCTCCCACGCGGAGCTGACCATCATCAGCTCCCCGGCACGCGTTTCGGAGAAGTCAGGGATCCATGCGTCCGGTACGAGGCATGCACACTTGACAATATGATATCTTTTTGATATCTTTTCCCACGGCGCGACGGACTTGTCGCGCCGCACGACCCATGCGCGCCGATGCGCGCCGCGCTGGTGCCGTTTCGACCTTTCCCCGCCCGCAGCGTCCGGGGCACATCCACAGGAACCGCCATGAGCAACCGCGGCAACAATCTCACCGAACGCGAAGCCACCTCCTTCCCCGGCATCCCCACCCTGCTTCTCGTGCTGGCCCTGCTGGCCGGCGACGGCTGGCTGTTCTTCCACGGCGCAATCAACCAAGACCCCGCGCACATCGTCGGCGGCATCGTCATTGGCATCGTCCTGCTGGTGTGTTTCGGCGGCTTCTTCAACGTCGAGCCCAACCAGGCTGCGGTGCTCAGCCTGTTCGGCAAGTACGTCGGCTCGGTGCGCGCGCAGGGCCTGCGCTTCGCCAACCCGTTCTATGCCACCAAGAAGATCAGCTTGCGCGTGCGCAACTTCGAGAGCAGCAAGATCAAGGTCAACGAGTTGCAGGGCAGCCCGATCGAGATCGGCGCGGTGATCGTCTGGCAGGTGGTGGACTCCGCCGAGGCGGTCTACAACGTGGACGACTACGAGAGCTACGTGCACATCCAGTCCGAGTCGGCGCTGCGACAGATGGCCACCAGCTACCCCTACGACAACCACGACGATCCGAAGACGGTGTCGCTGCGCAGCCATCCCACCGAGATCGGCCAGCACCTGATGGAACAACTGCGCGAGCGCCTGGCGCAGGCCGGCGTGGCGATCAACGACGCCCGCATCAGCCACCTCGCCTACGCACCGGAGATCGCCCAGGCGATGCTGCAGCGCCAGCAGGCCGACGCCGTGGTCGCCGCGCGCACCCGCATCGTGTACGGCGCGGTGAGCATGGTCGAGATGGCGCTGGGTCAGCTCAAGGAAAAGGGGCTTGCCGACCTCGACCCGGAACGGCGCGCGGCGATGGTCAGCAACATGCTGGTGGTGCTGTGCTCGGAGCGGCCGGCGCAGCCGATCGTCAACACCGGGACCATCTATTGATGCGCGCGTCGTGCGCGCCTCGGTGGCGGCTGTCCTCGCAACCGGCGGCACTTCGGCTCACCGCGCATGGCGGCCGCAGATCTGACTGCCATGGATGGCGGAAATGCCGACCATGCAGGAGCAATTTCCGGCCGTGAGCGGACTTTCAATTCAAGCGCCGCAATCCCCGCCGGCCATCGGCCGTCATTCCTGAGATTGGAGTCGCGACATGACCACTGTCCTCATCATCCTCATCGTCGTCATCAACGCGGGCTCCCGCGCGCGGCGGGCCCGGCACTGAGGCCATGGCCGAAAAGAAGTCCTATCCGCTGCGGATCGGCGCCGAGGTGCTGGAAGCCATGCAGCGCTGGGCCGACGACGAGCTGCGCTCGGTCAACGCGCAGATCGAATACGTGCTGCGCGAGGCGCTGCGCAAGAACGCACGCCTGAAGCCGCGCGAAGACGAACCCAAGGCCGACTGAGACCGGTCGCGCCGGTCCCTTCCGCTTCATCGTGCAAGGAGTCCACCGTGAACACCCTTCCCGCCCTCGCCCTGTGCGCGATCATGGCCAGCGTTCCGGCCGCCGCAACGACCGCGCCATCGGCAACCGCCGCCGCGAAACAACAGGACCCGGCCACCGCCGCCAACGCCCTGCTCGACCTGCTGGACGCCGGCCACTTCCAGGCCGCGCACGATCGCTTTGCCCCGGACATGGCCAAGGCGGTCGATGCGGTGAAGCTCAAGGCGGTGTGGGAGTCGCTGCCGGCGCAATTCGGAACCTTCCAAAAGCGCGGTGCGGCACGCGTGCAGACCGACCACGGCATGACCGCGGTGACGATCCCGCTGGTATTTGCCAAAGGCACACTCGATGCCAGCGTCGTCACCGGCAGCGACGGCAGGGTCGCCGGCTTCTGGATCAAGCCTGCTCCTCCGCCGCCTGCGGCTGAGCGCAGCGACCTTCCATCACGCGAGGTTTCGTTCGGCCCGGCCGGACGCAGCACCCTGCCAGGCACCCTGCTCGAGCCCAAGGGCAAGGGACCGTTCCCGGCGGTGGTGTTCGTCCACGGCTCGGGCCCCAACGACCGCGACGAGACCGTCGGCGGCACCCGCGTGTTCGCCGACCTCGCCAACGGCCTGGCCGATGCCGGAATCGCCTCACTGCGTTACGACAAGCGCACCAAGGTGCACCCGAACGAATTCGGCGGCGCCTACACGGTGGACGACGAGGTCACCGCCGATGCGGTGGCCGCGGTCGCCTTCCTGCGCCAGCAACCGGGCATCGACCCGCAGCGGATCTACGTCGTCGGTCACAGCCTCGGCGCGATGATGGCGCCGCGGATCGCGCAGAAAGCCGGAGCCGAGGTCAAGGGCATCGTGCTGCTGGCCGCACCGGCGCGCCATCTGGAAGACATCCTGGTGGACCAGAACGAATACCTGGCGGCCCACGGCATCCCGCATTTGCCGCTGGACGCGCTCAAGGCCGCGGTGGCGCAGGTCAAGCAGATCGACGCCCACACGCCACCAGTGAAGAAATTCCTGCTCGACCTGCCAGCCAGCTACTGGCTGAGCCTGAAGGACTACGACGACATCGCGGTGGCCAAGGCGATTCCCCAACCGCTGCTGATCGAACAGGGCTTGCGCGATTTCCAGGTCACCGCGCCGGACTGGAAGCGCTGGCGCGCTGCGTTCGGGCACGACCCGCGCGCAACTTTCCACGACTACCCGACACTCAGCCACCTGTTCGTCGCTGGCTCCGGGCCCGGCTCGCTGGCCGAATACGCCAAGCCGGCGCATGTGGACGTGAAGGTGATCGCCGACATCGCGGCGTGGATCAAGGCACACTGAGCGCTCCGGACCTTGCATCCTGCGACCATGCCGCGTCGCTTCCAGACCACCCCGCCGGCACGGGATCCGCGCATGCTGCTGGCGCTGACCTTCATCGCGCCGATGCTGGTCGTGCTGGTGCTGCTGTACGTGCTGGTCCGGCCGATGCCCTCGCCGCTGTTTCCACTGCCGATCCTGGCGATCGCGGCATTGCAGGTGGTGATGGTCTCGCGCTGGATCGAACGCATCGAGGTGTCACTGGATGAGGATCGCCTGCGCATCGTCGCCGGCATCGCAAGACTGGATATCGCTGTCGCGCAGATCGACCTCGAGCACGCGCGGATCGTGCGCCTGGACGAACACCCTGAATGGAAGCCGCTGTTCAAGACCGGCGGCATGTCGCTGCCCGGCCTGGCGCTGGGCTGGTTCCGCTCCCGCGCACGCCTGCGCCTGTTCTGCGTGCTGACCGACCGCCAGCGGGTGCTGGTGCTGCCGACCCGCGAAGGCGGGCCCGCCGCGCCGCGCCCGCGATCGATCCTGCTGCGATTTCTGCCCTCGCCCGCGGATCAGGTCGGCGCGCGGCGCAGCCAGGCGATCGTGCTCAGCCTGAAGCAGCCGGAGGAGTTGCTGGCCGCACTTCGCGCCGCGGATGACCCTCGCGTGCGCGCCAGATAGGATGGGCCGATGCAGCCACGCGGACAACGCCTGCTCAACACCCCACGCATCGAAGCCATCCCGGCATGGCTTGCGCGCGCGCGCGGCAACGCCACCGCACGCACGCTGGCGCGCGCGCAGTGGCTGCTGCGACGCAAGTCCGACGGCCGTTTTCTGGCCGCGGTCGCCGGGAATGCCGTGGATGCGCTGGATGCGGCGACGATGCGTGCCGATACGGGCATCGGCGAGGCCTTGCGCGCGATCGCCAGCGATCGAGGTCAAGCGCTCGCGCTCGATCCGGCTGCACCGCTGTACCGCGCGCTGGACATCCCGACCGACTACGGCGCCGCACACGGGCTGCTGCCGGTGGACGAGCCGGCCGAGCTGGCATTGGCCGGGCTGGATCGCTATCGGCGCCCACTGTGGCTGCTCGAACCGGCCGCGCACGCATGGCGGCGGTTGCGCGCCGCAGCGCTCGCGCAGGACGTGCTGCTGGATGCCATTTCCGGCTACCGCAGCCACGCTTACCAGCTCGGGATCTTCCAGCGCAAGCTGGCGCGTGGGCAGGACATCGCACGGATTCTCACCGTCAACACCCCACCGGGATTCAGCGAGCACCATTCCGGCCGCGCCATCGACATCGGCACGCCGGGACAACCGCCGGCCGAGGAAAGTTTCGAGACCACCGCGGCGTTTTCCTGGCTGATCCAGAACGCGGCGAGGTTCGGATTCACCTTGAGCTACCCGCGCAACAACCCGCACGGCATCGTCTACGAGCCATGGCACTTCTGCTGGCATCCGGTCGTCGCCAGCCGTTGATCCTGCCGTGCTCGATCAACCCTGCGAACGCGGCGTCGGGGGCGTCGTGCGGATCGGCTTGGCGCCCTTCGTTGCGCCGCGTTTTCCGCTCGCCAGCGTCGCGGCCACGGGCTTGGCGGCGTCGGCGATCCGCCACAGGTACATGCCGGCAAGCGTACGGTACGGGCCCCAGCACGCGCCTCGCGCCTGCAGCTCCCGGGGTGTGGGCATCGCCTCCAGCGCGTCCACCCGCTGCGCGCCCTTGCGGATGCCCAGATCATCCACCGGCAGCACATCCGGCCGACCGAGGCGGAACATCAGCATCATCTGCACCGTCCACGCACCGATGCCGCGCACCGCGCTGAGCGTGGCGATGATCTCCTCGTCGCACATCGACGCCATCTGTCGCATATCGGGGATCTCGCCGCGCGCGGCGCGAGCCGCGAGGTCGCGCAAGGCCAGCGTCTTGTTCGCGGACACCCCGCACGCACGCAGCGTCGGATCATCCACCCGCGCGAAGGAATCGGCGTGCAGCAGCTTCGATGCGGTGGCGGCCTCGACGCGTCCGACGATGGTGGCCGCGGCCTTGCCGGAAAGCTGTTGAAACAGGATCGCTCGCGCCAGCGCATCGGTGACGTCGAAACGCTGGCGCCAGCGCGCATGGGCCTGCACCGGCTCGACCCTGCGCATCCACTTGGCCAGCGCGCGGTCGCGCTTGCGCAGGTGCGCGTGCGCGGCCTCGACGTCGAATCCACGGCTCGTCCGCGTCATCGTCCGCTCTCGATCCCGTCCAGTACGGCAGGATAGTCCGGTTCGTCGCCGTACGGGTCGTGCTCAGCAACGATCACGGCGAGCGGATGCGAAACCCGCCGCGACGAGCAGCCACCCGAGGATCGTGGCGCTGCCGCCAAACGGTGCCAGCCGCGGCGCAACGCCGAAGATGGCCGCGCCAACCAAGCTGCCGGAAAACAGCACGGTACCGACCAGCAGCATGAGCAGGCCGGCTTGTTGCAGGCGCGATCCGGCGGTCGCGGCCAATGCCGCCAGCGCAAGCCCATGCAGGAACAGGAACAGCGCCGCGATCCCGAGTCGCAGCTGGTCGTGGGTCGAGACCGAGGCATGCATCGCAAATGCACCCAGGCCGACGGCGATCGCGCAAGCCAGGCCACCGCAGGCCGCAAGCGCATCGGGCAGGCGTGAGACCTCCTTCACGACGCCGATGCACCGTCCTGGCAAGCACCGAATGCCTGGCTGAGGCCCGCGTGGCACAGCGGTTCGGTGCGCGCGCCCGAGGCTTGCTGGCCACGCGCGACGACGATTGCAGACCCCTTACCCCGCATCGTTCACGGTTCGCCGCCGCCACCACGCCACCAGCAACGCGCCCAGGCTGAGCAGCAACGGGACGCCGAGGATGTCGATCAGCTTCAATCGCGTCGCCAAGCGCTCGATGTCGACATTGAGCTGGCGCTGCACGTCACGCAGGTTGCTGCGGATCGCCTGCCGTTGCTGCTCGAAGCGCGCCAGTTCGGCCTTCTGGCTGGCATCCAGCGCTTGCGCACCCTGCCCGCCGGGCGCGCCCTGCAAGGTGGCCAAGCGTTGCTCCATCGCCTTCAGTTGCGCGGTCAGCTCCTGCTGCCGGCCTTGCAGGCGCTGGTCGGCGCGCTCGCGCATGTGCTGGATGCGGGTGAACGGGCGGGCATAGCCCTGGCGTGCACGCATGCCGATCAGGTCGGGGCTGCCGCCCAGGTTGTCCACCGCGTTGGCGACGAAGTCGCCGTTGCGCGCAAACGGATCCAGCAGGCGACGACCGAAGAAATCCTGCGCACGCACCCACATGCGATCGGTGAGCAGGTCGGTGTCGGCCACCACGATCAGGTCCACCGGCGCGTTCGAACTCGCCAGGTGGTGCGGGTCGTGACGTTCGGGGAAGGCGGTGGCCAGCTTGCCGGTGAAGCGCGCGGCCAGCACGTAGGCCTTGCCGTCGGGCTTGAACCCGGCGGACAGTTGCCGCGGATCGGACTGCAGGCGCACCTGGTCGGTGCTGACCAGGTCCGCATCGGTGGCGATGGAGGCCAGCGGTTCCATCGCCAGCGAGCTGCCGGGTGCGAGCGCAAGCGCGCCAGCGGTGGAAAAGTTGAGCGAGTCCAGTTGCGCCGACACCACGTCGCCCTGGTTCAGCGCGTCTTTCGACAGGCCGATCGCCAGCGGGTTGGGCAAGATCTGTCCGCTGTCCTTGTCGCGGATCTGCAGCGCGTCGCGTGGATCGCGCACGATCTTGCCCGGGTCGAAGGCGATGCCCCAGGCCTTGAACAGATGCGGCAACGACGAGGACACGCTGGGCGTGAGCGTGCCGCCGGCGCCCACGCGCGGCGCCGCCAGGCCAGCAGGGTCGGCCTCCGCGTCCGGGTCCACGAACACCAGCAGGCGCCCGCCGCGCAGCACGAACTGGTCGATCGCATACTGGGTGTCGGCGGGCAAATCCTTGGGGTGGATCAGCAGCAGCAGGTCCACGTCGGCGCCGATCGAGGTCGGGTTGGGCTGCAACCGACGCAGCTCGTAGGACTTGGACAGCTCGCCGTCGATAGCCCAGCCCGGCTTGACCTGTCCGCTGGCCGGATCGAACGTCGGCCCGCTGGGCAGCGACGACAGCACCGCCAGCACCGGCTTGTGGCCCCCGGAAAGCGACACCAGCAGGCGCGCGATGTCGTACTCAAGGAACACTTCCTTGGCCGGGTCGAAGAACGGGTCGATCGAACGCACGCCGTGCGCGTTGGTGCCCACCAGCCCGAAATAGATCGACGTGCCGTTGACCCCTGCCGGAACCGCCTGCAAGCCCGCCGCGGCAGCCTTGTCCTCGGCATCGGTGAACGGCTGCGGATCGATGACATCGAGCTTGATCGTGCCATGCGAGCCAGCGACCATCTCCTCCACCAGTTCGCGCACGCGCTGCGCGTAGGCTCGCAGGTTGGGCAGATCCCGCATCGCCTGCGCGGAGATGAACAGTTGCAGGTGGATCGGTTCCTTGTTGGCGGCCAGGATGTGCTTGCTGCCCGGCGAGAGCGTGTAGATGCGATTGGCGGTGAGGTCGATGCGCGCACCGCGAAGCGCCGCGCCGCTGGCGAAGACCAGGCCGACGAAGACGACCGCCAGCAGGCACAAGCGCAACCACAGGGGCAGGCGACGGATCATGGCATCAGTCCGCCTTGCGCCGTTCCACCACCCACACGCAGGCCAGCAGCCAGGCGGCGATGGTGAGGATGAAGAAGGCGATGTCGCGCAGGTCGAGCAGGCCACGCGAGATCGCGTCGAAGTGGCTCAGGAAGCTCAGTTGCGCGACCGCGTCGGCGACCGCGCGCGGCAGCCAGCCACTCACCGCCTGCTGCACCAGCGGGTAGCCGGCGAGCAGGAACACGAAGCACACCGCGACGGTGAGGATGAACGCCACCACCTGGCTGCGGGTGGCCGCCGACAGGCACTCGCCGACCGCCAGGAACGCACCGGCCATCAACCAACTGCCGAGGTAGCCGGCGAAGATGATGCCGTTGTCCGGGTGGCCGAGGTAGTTGACCGTGATCCACATCGGGAAGGTGAGCACCAGCGCCAGCCCGAGGTAGCACCACGCGGCGAGGAACTTGCCCACCACCGCCTGCCACGTCGGCAAAGGCAGGCTGAGCAGCAACTCGATGGTGCCGTTGCCGCGCTCCTCGGCCCACAAGCGCATCGCCAGCGCCGGCACGATGAACAGGTACAGCCACGGGTGGAAGCCGAAGAACGGTTGCAGGTCGGCCTGGCCGCGGTCGAGGAAATTGCCGAGGTAGAACGTCAATGCCGCAGCCAGCATCAGGAAGATCACGGTGAACACATAGGCCACCGGCGTGGCGAGGTAACTGCCCCACTCGCGGCGGAACACCGTCCAGGCGGCGCTCATCGGGCGGCCTCGGTGGTGGTGGTGAGGCGCCGGAACACGTCCTCCAGGCGGCCTCGTTCGATGCGCGCGTCGGAAAACGCCACGCCACGCGAGGTCAGGTGGGCGCGAACCGCATCCAGCAGCCCGGCCTCGCCGGAGCCGAACACCACCAGGCGCCCGCCGCGCTCCTCGGCCTCCACTGCGCGCACGCCCTGCATGGATTCCAGCGCCGCCCGCGCGGCCACGCTGTCGCCGGCCTCCAGCGACACCGCGCCGTGGTAGCGCGAGCGACGCTCCAGTTCGCCGGGGGTCGCATCGGCCAGCAGCTTGCCGCGCGCGATCACGATCGCCCGCGTGCACAGCGCCTGCACTTCTTCCAGGATGTGGGTGGAGATGACGATGGTGCGTCCCGGCGACATGTCGCCGATCAGCCGACGCACATCGTGCTTCTGGTTCGGATCCAGGCCATCGGTCGGCTCGTCGAGCAGCCACACCGGCGGGTCGTGGACGATCGCGGCGGCGAGCGCCACCCGTCGGCGGAAGCCCTTGGACAGCGTGTCGATGCGCTGGCCAAGCACCGACTCCAGCGCCAGGCGTCCGACCACTTCGTCGATCCGGCGCGCGCGCGTCGTCGCGTCCAGTCGATGCGCAGCCGCGACGAACGCCAGGAACGCACGCACGCGCATCTCGCCGTAGCTGGGCGCGCCCTCGGGCAGGTAGCCCAGGCTGCGTCGCGCCGCCAAAGGATCGGCCACCACGTCATGCCCGCACACGCTGGCGCTGCCGCTGCTGGGCGCCAGGAATCCGGCGAGCATGCGCATGGTGGTGGACTTGCCCGCACCGTTGGGCCCCAGGAAGCCCAGCACCTCGCCCGGCCCGACGCTGAAGTCGATGCCATCGACCGCGGTGAAGAGACCGTAGCGCTTGCTCAGTTGACGGGTCTGGATCATGTGGAATCGGTCGCCTGCAAGGCCGTGGCACGCAACGGCCATCGACGGCCGCCGGGTGCGACCTGCGCATGCGAGGGAAGTTCCGCTTCGCCGCGCGCTGGCAAAGCGACGCCGTCCCACCGACGCGAACGCGCCACGCGAGGCAACCTGATTCCTTCCAGCCTTACTTCTTGGCCGCGTCGGCCGTCTTCAGCGGCCAGAACAGGGTGAAGTGGCCGTCCGTCGTGAACGAGGTGACGATGCCCTTGGTGTAGTCCTCGTACGGGTGGTCGCCCAGCGCCACCGCGTGCACCACCGCCCACGCCTTCATCGCCTCGCGGATCGCCGGCAACTGCGCCATGTGCCCGTCGTACATCGTGGTGACCGCGCTCATCGCCGGCATCTGCACGTACTTGACCGGATTGCCGCCGGCCTTGTCGATGGTCACGTTGAGCTGCGGCGGCACGGCATCGGCGGGCGCATCGGCTTCACCCTTCTTCTTGACCGGGATCGCCAGATCGAACTTGTAGTCGTCGGCGCCGAACTCCTCGGTGATCACCCGCAGCGGGCCGGCCGCAACCAGGCCGTTCTTCTCCATCACCTGGTCGAGCCACTTCTCCTGCGTGGTCATCGCCGACTGCACGGCGTCGTTGGCGCGCTTGGCGTCGGTCGGGGCCATCAGCAGGTTCACGCCGGGCACCTTGACCACCTTGGGCATGACCGTGAGCTGGGTGTAGTCGTACTTCGGAATCGCCGCCAGCATGTTGCCCAGCGTGGTCAGACTTGCCTTCATCGGGTCGCCGATGCTGCGGGTGACGTAAAGGCCGGCATAGCGACCGAACAGGTTCATCCCGTAGTCCACGTCATAGGCCAGGCTGACCTTGACCGCCTGGCGCTGGTTGCCCACGCGCTCGAAGGTGAAGGTCATGGTCTTGTCGTGACCGTAATCGTTGTTGGTCACCGCGATGGTGATCGACTTGTTCGGCTCCACGCTGGTGATGTGCCAGTTGCCGCTGCCGACCACCGGATCGCGCGACACGTAATCGACCTGCGCACCCTTGCCGCTGTCCGGGCCGGACAGGCTGAACTGCGAGCCCCTGTACGGCGACCAGTCCTTGAAGCGCTGGAAACCCGAAAGCAGGTCGTACACGACCGGCAGCGGGCGGCCGGTTTCGACGGTCTCGACCACGTGTCGCTGGCTCGGCAGGAACAATCCGACCACGACGAAGATCACCACCACGATCACGACGGCGATCAGGAATTCGACAAGACGGATCATTCGCGGTCTCCAGGAAAGGGTGCCGGCCGCCCTCCCACGGAGGCAGCCGAACGCACAACGGCGACGTCCACGGCCGCGCGTGCGCAAGGGCGCAATCGTAGCAGGGAACCGCAGCAACGCGTAGTCACCCCCGGTCCCCGAGAGTCGGGCTCATCGCCCGGGCTGCGCAGCGCATTGGCAGTGGCAATTGCGGCGGGCCAGACCGGCGGCGCCACGGACAGGAACGTCCGATGCCGATACCGGACGCGTTCAGATCAGCCCCAGTTCGAACGCCTTGAGCACCGCCCGGGTACGGTCGCGCACGCCCAGCTTGGACAGGATCGAGGACACGTGGTTCTTGACCGTGCCCTCGGCCACATGCAGCGAGGCGGCGATCTCGCGGTTGGAGAAGCCGCCGGCCATCAGGCGCATGATCTCGGTTTCGCGTTCGGTCAGCGGATCCGGTCGATCCAGGCTGACGAAGGCGTTGTTCATGTGCTCCAGCCCCGACAACAGGCGCTGGGTAACCACCGGCTGCACCAGCGAGCCGCCCTCGGCGACAGTCTGGATCGCGCCCACGAGGTGTTCCAGCGAGACGTCCTTGAGCAGGTAGCCGCGCGCCCCGGCCTTGATCCCGGCCAGCACCAGGTCATCGTCGTCGAAGGTGGTCAAAATGATCGTCGGCGGCAGGGTGCCGGCTTCGCCTAGCGCGCGCAGCGCGTCCAGGCCGGACATGCTGGGCATGCGCATGTCCATCAGCACCACGTCGGGCCGGACCTGCGGGATCACCTCGATCGCCTGGCGTCCATCGGCAGCCTCGCCGACCACCTCGATGCCCGCCGCCAGCGCCAGCAGCGAGCGGATGCCCTGCCGCACCAGGGTCTGGTCGTCCACCAGGAACACGCGGATCATGCGGGTTTCTCCAAGGATACGGACAAGCATCTCACGGCAGCTTGGCCATGGGCAGGGTCAGGGTCAACGCGAAGCCGGCACCGGCCGCGGTGTGGAAGGTGACGTTGCCGCCGTGCTGCTGCAGGCGCTCGCGCATGCCGCGAAGCCCGTTGCCCGGCGCAAGCTGGCCGGTACCCAGACCATCGTCGCGCGCATTCACCTGGATTCCGTCGCCGCCAAGCTTGAACTCCAGCCACAAATGGTCGGCCCGTGCGTGACGCACGGCGTTGGTGATGATTTCCTGCGTGCAGCGCAACAGCACGTTGGCATGATCCGGGTCGTCGACCCGAAACGGTTCGGGCATCTGCAGGTGGATCGCGGGGGCCAGCACGCCTTCGGCCAGGGTGCGCAGTGCGGTGCCCATGTCCACCGTGTCCTTCTCGCGCAACTGGCTCACCGCCTCGCGCACGTCGGTCAGCAGCAGCCTGGCCAGGGTGTGGGCCTGGCGCACGTGTTCCTGCGCGCGGCCTTCGGCGAGGTGGCCTGCCACTTCCAGGTTGAGGCTGAGCGCAGTCAGGTGGTGGCCGAGCAGATCGTGCAGATCGCGCGAAATGCGCATGCGCTCGGACAAGCGCGTGCTCTCGGCCAGCAGGGCCCGGGTGGCACGCAATTCACTGTTCAGCCGACGCTGTTCCTCGCGAGCGTTGGCCTGGTGGCGGGCGACCAGCGCGGTGATGAAGGTGAAACTCGAGTAGCCCACGAACAGCATCGCCTGCAGCAGCGCCTCACCGGGCTTGAAGCCCTGCAGCATGAAGATCGGAATCAGCGCCAGGTGCTGCAGGATCAGCCACGGGATGCCGACCACCAGCGGCAGCAGCCACGGCAGCACCCCGGCCAACACCAGCAGCAGGATGCCGCCCAGCCCGCTGCCGCTGAAGTGGCACACCGCGATTGCCGCCGCGGTCAACACCACCAGCAAGAACGCGTCGTACCAGCGCGGACGGCGCACGCCCAGTGAACGGGTGACCAGCCAGTAACCGATCCCGAAAGCCTGGTAGGCGACCAGCCACCAGCGGAAATTCAGGGCCGCCGCTGCGCGCTCTGCGGCGTTCGGGCTCGGCGCACCTGCGGAGGCCAGCAACAGCGGTATGCCCACCATTGCCCAGGTGAACAGGCCGGCGTAGCGCAGCAGTTGGGTGGGGCTGATGCGGTTGAACATTCGGGCATCCTACGGGGTCACCGGCGGACGCGGACGGGCCCAAAGTCATGCCAGCCGCCACAGCGTATCGACCACAAGATGTTGTGCATCAGAGCGCCAAAAGGTGCATAATACGGTATCCAAGATCGGCGACGCGCGGCGCCAGGCCGTTTCCGCGGGGAGGCAGGCCGGATGAAGACGGGGGAAGCATGAGGATCGTCGTACGCGACGTGCGCGCGCACGAGTTGGATCAGGTGCTGGCCCTGAACAATGCCGCCGGCGCGCCGATCCTTCCGATCGGCCCCGACCGCCTCGACTTCTTCTGGCGCCACGCCGCCTACTTCCGGGTTGCCGAGGTGGCAGGCAAGGTCGCCGGCTTCCTGATCGCCCTCACCGCGCAGGCCGACTACGACAGTCCGAACTTCCTCTGGTTCCGCGAGCACTGCGCCGATTTCGTCTACATCGACCGCATCGTGATCGCCGGTGCGCATCGCGGCGAGGGGCTGGGGCGGATCTTCTACGCCGACGTGCAAAGTTTCGCCGAGGTGCGTTCGCCGCGGCTGGCCTGCGAGGTGTTCATCACCCGCGGCAACGACCCCGCCCTGCTGTTTCACGGCAGTTTCGGTTTCCGCGAGCTGGGCCAGCAGGTGATGCCCGGCACCGGCCTGCGCGCCTCCTACCTGGTCAAGGACCTGTGCAGCTTTCCATGGGTCGCGCAGACCTACCTCAAGGACGGCGGCAGCCTGCCCGACCTGGGCTGGCTGAACGCGCGCGACATCGATCCATCCTCCACTCCACGACTTGCCACGGGATCCTGACATGGCGGCACCGGTTCCCGATTACGAACAGGCCGGCGAGCTGAAGATCGGCCAGGTCGGCATCGCCAACCTGCGCATCCGCACGCTCGACGTCGACCGCCTCGTGGCGGAGATGCGCGAGCGCGTGCTGCGTGCGCCCAAGCTGTTCGAACGCGCCGCGGTGGTGCTCGACTTCGGCTCGCTAAGCCGCTGTCCGGATCCGGCCACGGCGCGTGCGCTGGTCCAGGGCTTGAAGGATGCGGGCGTGTTGCCGGTGGCGCTGGCGCTGGGCACCAGCGACGTCGAAAGACTCTCCCGCGAGATCGGCATGCCGCTGCTGGCCAAGTTCCGCGCCCAGTACGAGCGCGGCAACGACCCCGCCGCAGTGGTCGAGCGCGTCCTGGAACGGGTGGTCGAGCGTGCCGCCGAGCCCGCACCGCGCGCCGAGCCCGCCGCCTTCGCCCCGGCGCCCGTCGAACCCGAGCCGCGCGCGCCTGAACCCGTGGCCGCAGCCCCTGCACCGACCAGCGTCGCCGCGCCCGGCATCCTGCACACCGCGCCGGTGCGCTCCGGGCAGCGCGTGTATGCGCAACAACGCGACCTCACCGTGTGCGCGGCGGTCGGCGCCGGCGCGGAAGTCATCGCCGACGGATCGGTGCACATCTATGGGCCGCTGCGCGGACGCGCGCTCGCCGGCGCCCAGGGCAATACCGACGCGCGCATCTTCTGTCGCGAGTTCCACGCCGAACTGGTGGCCGTGGCGGGAAACTACAAGGTGCTCGACGAAATCCCGGCCAGCCTGGTCGGCAAGGCCGTTCAAGTGTGGTTGCAGGGCGACAAATTACATATCGAGGAATTGAACTGATGACCACCGAAACCGAGACCACGATCATGGATCCCATCCAGTCCTCCAGCAGCACCCCCGGAACGCCGTCCGACGCCGCCGTGGTCGAGGCCGCCGCGGACCTGGCCATGGCCGTCGCGCCGGCGACGCCGAAGGTCGAGCGCAAGCGCTTGGCCGAAGTCCTCGTCGTCACCTCCGGCAAGGGCGGCGTCGGCAAGACCACCACCAGCGCCAGCA
>CAZXGS010000062.1:0-16850 GCA_964640525.1 uncultured Gammaproteobacteria bacterium
TCGCTGGTGCTGCTGATGCCAAGCTGGGGTTCGGCGGCCAACGGCCTGCTCACCTTCAACGGCTCCTGGCACCTGATGAAGGACGACCCGGCAGCCAAGTTCATGGTGATGTCGCTGGTGTTCTACGCCGCGGCGACCTTCGAGGGCTCGCTGATGGCGGTCAAGACCGTCAACTCGCTCTCCCATTACACCGACTGGACGGTCGCCCACGTCCATTCCGGCTCGCTGGGCTGGGTGGCGATGATCACCATCGGCTCGCTGTACGCGATGGCGCCGCGCGCGCTGGGGCAGCCGGCGATGTACTCGAAGAAGGGCATGGAGGTGCACTTCTGGCTGCACATGAGCGGCACCTTGCTGTACGTCATCGCGATGTGGGCGGCCGGGGTCACCGAGGGCACGATGTGGCGCGCCACCAGCCCGGACGGCACCCTCACCTACTCCTTCCTCGACAGCCTGATCGCGATCAAGCCGTTCTACATCATGCGCTGGGCGGGCGGCGTGCTGGTCTGGCTGGGCATGTGGGTGATGGCCTGGAACCTGTGGTACACCGCCGCCGACGCGCGCCAGCCGATCATCTCGCCGATCCCGATCCCGGTGCCCCCACCGGAGCACCAGCACGCCCCGGACGCCAGTCCGGCCCGCGGTTGAGGACCCGGCCATGGCCTACCGCCACTTCGAGTTCATCGAAAAGCACGCCTGGACCCTGGGCATCGCCACCGCGATCATGGTTTCGCTGGGCGGGCTGGCGGAAATCACGCCACTGTTCATGGAGGCCAACAAGGTGCAACCGGCGCTGGGGGTGAAGCCCTACGCGCCGCTGCGGCTGGCCGGACGCGACATCTACGTGCGCGAGGGCTGCTACCTGTGCCACTCGCAGATGATCCGCGCGCTGCGCTTCGAGACCCAGCGCTACGGCCACTACACCACCGCCAGCGAGTCGGTGTACGACCGCCCGTTCCAGTGGGGCTCCAAGCGCACCGGCCCGGACCTGGCACGGGTCGGCGGCAAGTATTCGGACCTGTGGCAGCACGTGCACCTGATGGACCCGCGCCAGGTGGTGCCGCAGTCGAACATGCCCGCCTACCCGTGGCTGTCGCTGGCACTGGTGGATGGCAAGGATCTGCAAAAGCGCATGCGCGTGCTGCGCCGCCTGGGCGATCCCTACACCCAGGCCGACATCGACGGCGCGCCCAAGGCGGTGGAAGGCAAGACCGAGATGGATGCGCTGGTGGCCTACCTGCAGGGGTTGGGGATCGACAACGAACCGAAGTCCCCGGCCCCTTCCAAGGCCTCGCCGGCCAGTGACGGGGGCGCGCCATGAACCCGATCTGGGGCCCGATCGCCGGCGGTTTCATCATCGCCATGATGGTGGTGTTCATCGGCATCTGGATCTGGGCGTGGCGTCCCTACCACCGGCGCACGTTCGATGAACTGGCGCGGCTGCCGATGGAAGACGAACCGGCCTCGCCGAGGGAGGACCCGCGATGAGCGCGTTCTGGTCGTGGTGGGTCGTCGCGCTGGTGGTGTTCAACCTCGGGCTGACCTTCTTCCTGTTCCTGTGGGCGCCACACGCCAGGATCCCGGTGCTTCCCGACGGCACCACCGGCCACGTCTGGGCGCACGGCGCCCTGCGCGAGGGCCTGGCACGGCTGCCGCGCTGGTGGATCGTGTTGTCGTTCACCATGTTCATTGCCGCCTTCATCTACCTCTATCGCTATCCCGGCTTCGGCGCCCGCAAGGGATCGCTGAACTGGACCGCGCACGGCGAGCTGGCGCGCGAGACTGCTGCCAACGACGCGCTGCTGCGGCCGCTGATGCAGCGCATCGCCAAGCGCCCGATCGAGCAACTGGCGCACGACGACGAGGTGGTGGCGCTGGGCCAGGAACTGTTCCGCGACAATTGCGCCGCCTGCCACGGACGCAACGCCCGCGGCAACCCGTTGCTGGGTGCACCCAACCTGACCGACGGCGACTGGCTCTACGGCGGCGACGGCAACGCCATCCTCACCAGCATCCTCGATGGCCGCCAGGGCGCGATGCCGGCGTGGGGCTCGCAGTTCGACGCCGACGGTGTGGCCAAACTGGCCAACTACGTGCTCAGCCTGTCCGGATCGCCGCACGACAAGGCCAAGGCGGCAGACGGCAAGGAACTGTTCACGGTCTGCGCGGCCTGCCACGGGCCGGAGGGCAAGGGCAACCCGGCGATGGGCGCACCCAATTTGTCCGATCATGTCTGGCTCTACGGCGGCGACCTGACGACGGTGGAAACCACCATCAATGGCGGGCGCGGCGGGATCATGCCGAGTTGGCGCAAGCGGCTTGGCGAGGCCAAGGCGCGCGCGATCGCCGCTTACGTTTACCTGATGTCGCACGGTGCGCCAGCCGCCGACCATTGAGGATCGCAAGCGCCCCGCAGGCTGGTGGACGCAGGCGGTGGCGTGGTGGGGCATCGCCGTGTTCGCCGCGTCCATCGCCGGTTGCGTCTGGCTGATCGTGATCGCCGAGCGTTACGCCGACCCGGCGCTGCCAGCGACCGGTCACCACGTCATGGACGTCCCGCTGACGCGGCCGGTGCCGTCATCGCAGGCCTCGCCCAGCTCATCGCCAGACCGAGCGTCGTCAACGGGCTCGCATCCAGGCCGATCACCGCGTTCACCATGAGCCGTTGCTGGCATTGCGGCGAACCCTTGCCCCCCGACCCGCCGCAGGCCGTCGTGGGCGGCATCGCCCATCCGGTGTGTTGCCAGGGCTGCCGCGCCGCCGCCGAGTGGATCGACCACCTCGGCCTGGCCGACTATTACCGGATCCGCAGCGCACCCTCGCTGCGCGCGCCCGACGCCGAGGCTGGCGCCAGGAACGCGCAGGCCTGGCTGCGCCCGGAGTTGGCACGGCATGTGGTACGCGCGCTGGACGCGCACCGTGCCGAAACCGTGCTGCTGGTCGATGGCATCCGCTGCGCCGCCTGCGTGTGGCTGATCGAGCGCGCGCTGGGCGCGCTGGACGGCGTGCTGCAGGTGCAGGCCAATGCCGCCTCCGGACGTGTGCGCGTGGTGTGGGATCGGCGCCGGATCGAACTGCCGGCACTGCTGAGTGCACTCGCGCGCGCCGGCTACCTCGCCAGGCCGCTGGACGCCGCCGCCCTCGACGACCGTCGCCGGCGCGAGTCGCGCGCCGCGCTCAAGCGACTGGTGGTGGCCGGGTTTGGCGCCATGCAGGCGATGATGTACGCCAGCGCGATCTACTTCGGCGCCTTCGATGCGATCGATCCGGCCACCCGCGAACTGATGCGCTGGCTTGGCCTGCTGGTGGCCACGCCGGTGGTGTTCTACGCCGGCCGCCCGTTCTTTGCCGGCGCCTGGCGCGGGCTGCGCGCACGCGCACTGGGCATGGACGTGCCGGTGGCGCTGGCGATCGCGCTGATCTACGGCGCCAGCATCGTGCAGGCGCTGCACGGCGGCGGCGAGGTGTATTTCGACTCGGTCAGCATGTTCGTTTTCTTCCTCGCGGTCGGGCGCTACCTGGAGATGCGCGCGCGGCATCGCGCCGGCGACCTCGTGGACGCACTGGCGCGGCTGGCGCCGGCGATCGCCGAGCGGGTGCGCGGCGATGGCGGCATCGAGCGCGTGGGCGTGCTGGAACTGGTCGCCGGCGAGCAGATCCAGGTGGCGCAGGGCGAGCGGGTGCCGGCCGATGGGGTCCTGGACAGTGCGACCTGCCGTGTCGATGAAGCGCTGCTCAGCGGCGAGTCGGCACCGGTGGACAAGCGCCGTGGCGAGGCGATCGTCGGCGGCAGCTTGCTGCTGGAGGGCCCGGCGCGGATCCGGGTCACCCGCGTGGGCGCCGACACGGCGCTGGCAGGCATCGCGGCGCTGGTCGAGCGCGCGCAAAGCCAGCGACCGCGGCTGGCCTGCGCCGGCGAGCGCGCCGCGGCACGCTTCGTCGCCCGCATCCTGACCCTGGCACTGGTCTGCGCGATCGGCTGGAGCCTGGTCGATCCCGCGCGCGCGCTCACCGCCACCCTCGCGGTGCTGGTGGTGTCCTGTCCGTGTGCCTTCGCGCTGGCGGTGCCGGCGGCGATGACCCGGGCGCTGGCGGCGCTGGCCGCGCAGGGCGTGTTCGTGACCCGCACCGACGCCATCGAACAACTCGCCCTGGCCACCCACGCCGTGTTCGACAAGACCGGCACCTTGACCGAAGCCCGGCTCGAATTGGGCGCCATCCACGCCGCCGATCCGCAGGCTGCGCTGGCGCTGGCCGCGGCGCTGGCGACCGGCAGCCGGCACCCCGCCTCGCTGGCGCTGCGGCAGGCCGCCGGCGATTCGGCGCCAGGCGCGGCGACGGAACTGGCATCGGTGGCCGGCGGCGGCATCCAGGGCTGCGTCGCAGGCCGGCGGCTGCGGCTGGGCAGCGCGGCGTTCGCGCTGGGCGCGGACGCGAGCGAGGCCGCCCACGCGGGCGTGGTGCTGGCCGAGGACGGCAGGTTGCTGGCCGAGTTCGAACTGCGCGAGGTTGTGCGCGCCGATGCGCGTGCGACGCTGGATGCCCTGCGTGCCGATGGACTGGCCATCGAACTGGCCAGCGGCGATGCCACGACAAAGGTCGAGGCGGTGGCCGCGCAACTGGGCATCCACGCATGGCACGCGCGCATGACTCCGGCGGCCAAGCTGGCGCGCCTGCAGGCACTGCGCGAAAGCGGCGCGCGCGTGCTGGCGGTGGGCGATGGCGTCAACGATGCGCCGGTGCTGGCCGGCGCGGACGTCGCGGTTGCGCTGGCCTCGGGGGCCGAACTGGCGCAGGCCGCCGGCGACATCGTGCTCGGCGCCGCGCATCTGTCGGCACTGGCCAGCGCGCGTGCGCTGGCGCAACAGACCCTGCGCACGCTGCGCCAGAACCAGCACTGGGCGCTGGCCTATAATCTGGCCGTGGTGCCGCTGGGCGCGCTGGGCTGGATACCGCCGTGGCTGGCCGCGATCGGGATGTCGGCCAGTTCGCTGGGCGTGGTCCTGAACTCGTTGCGCATCGGCCGCAACCCACCGTCGCTCGCGCCGCCCGCGACGGCACCGAGCCCGACGCGGACGCCTGCACCGGCATGAACATCCTCGTGGTCATGATCCCGCTGTCGATCCTGCTGCTGATCGGGGCAGGCATCGCGTTCTTCTGGGCGGTCGAACACGACCAGTTCGACGACATGGACACACCTGCGCTGCTGCCGCTGCTGGACGCGCCGCCGCAGCCGGCGGATGCCGCGACCCCGGAACCCGCCGAACCGCAGATTTCGGCCACGCCCGACCCGCCGGACGCGCCGGGTTGAACGACACTCTCACGCTGGCCGCGGCCGTGCTGCTGGGCCTTGCCGCAAGCGGACACTGCCTGGCGATGTGCGGCGGGATTTCCGCGGCACTGGGCATCGCCACCGCCAAGCGCGCCGACGGACGCCCGCGCCCGCTGCTGCTGGTCGCCTACCAGCTTGGCCGCGCCGGTTCCTATGCGCTGGCTGGCCTGCTGCTTGCCGGCGGCATGGGCGCGCTGGTTGGCGTGCTCGACGTGGAGATGGTTCGACGCAGCTTGCGTGCACTGTCCGCCGCCGCGTTGCTGCTGGGCGCACTGGTCGCGTTCGGACGCCTGCGCGAGCCCGACGCCGGGCTAGGCCAGCGCCTGTGGCGTTCGATCGCCCCGCTCGGCCGCCGCCTGCTGCCGGTCACCAACCTGCCGCGCGCGATCGCGTTCGGCATGTTGTGGGGGTGGATGCCCTGCGGCTTCGTCTACACGGTGCTGCTGATCGCCACGGTGCAGGCGGACGCTTTGCGCGGCGCATTGACGATGGCTGCGTTCGGCCTGGGCACCCTGCCCTCGATGCTGCTGGCGGCGTTCGGCGCGCAACGCTTCGCCGGCATCACCGCCCGCCCCGGTGCGCGCCGGCTTGCCGGCGTGATCCTGCTGGCCAGCGCCGCACTCACCCTCGCCGGCCCGTGGCTTCCGGCCTCTTCGTGGCTGCACGCCTGCCTGCCGTTCGCGTGCAGTACGCGGTGAAACAACGCTATTGACTTTAATTCTCATTTGCTATCAAATCGCATCATCATCCAGCGCCCGGGCTGCCATCCATGTACGTGTGCATCTGCAACGGGATCACCGATCGCCAGATCCGCGAAGCGGCGCAGGCCGGCTGCAGTTCCGTGACCGAGATGACCATGCGCACCGGCGCCGGTTCGTGCTGCGGTTCCTGCGTGGAACTGGTCGGCGAGCTGATCGAGGACACCCGCGCTTCGATGCTCCGCACCCTGCCGATCCACGCGCAGGCCGCCTGACCGCGGCAAGCACTGCACCTGCCCCGCTGCGCCGTCCAGCGGCTATAGTGGGTCATCCCGCACCGGCAGGACTGGCATGAAAGGCGACCCCAAGATCATCGGATTCCTCAACAAGGCGCTGTTCAACGAGCTCACCGCGATCAACCAGTACTTCCTGCACGCCAAGATGCTGAAGAACTGGGGCCTGAAGGCGCTGGCCGAGCACGAGCACCACGAATCCATCGACGAGATGAAGCACGCCGACCGCCTGGCCGAGCGCATCCTGTTTCTTGAAGGACTGCCCAACTTCCAGGCACTGGGCAAGCTCAAGATCGGCGAAACCCCGGTGGAGATCCTTCGCTGCGACCTGGCACTGGAGCTGGAGGCCGCGCCGCTGCTGCGCGAGGCCATCGTCTGCTGCGAGTCGCTGGGCGACATCGTCACCCGCCAGTTGTGCACCGAAATCCTCGCCTCGGAAGAAGAGCACATCGACTGGCTGGAAACCCAACTGTCGCTGGTCGAGCGCGTGGGCGAGCAGAATTACCTCGCACAGATGCTCGAAGGCTGAGAGCCTGTGAAAGAATCGCCCACCTGCTGCGGACGCCGCCGAACGCCTCTGGCGGCGGCCCGCTGCGCGAAAACTGCGGTCATTTGGTTCACCAAACTCCCTTGTTTTCACGCAACGCTCCTTGCCAGAGACGCCAGGCAGCGCCCTCGTGACGGCGTTCTAATTTTTCACAGGCTTTGAGCCGGCGCTGACCCGGACAGCAGGACATCCGCCACGCCGATGGACACATCCCTGCCCAGCCACGTGCTCGAAGACCAGCATCGCCGGATCGACGCCGGCGTGCAGGCGGTGATCGACGGCCACGGCAGCCACGTCGGCCTGGCCGAATCCCTGGCCCTGCTGGATCTGCACCTGTACGCCGAGGAAGCCATCCTGATTCCACCGCTGCAGCAGGCCGGCCTGGGGATGCCGGTGTTCGTGATGCAGCGCGAGCACGGTCTGATGTGGCCGCTGCTGCGCGAGTTGGACGCAGCCTGTGCCACAGGCCAACCGCTGGACGCGCTGCGCGATGCATGCCGCGAACTGTTCGCGCTGCTGCGCGTCCACAATCCCAAGGAAGAACGGATCCTGTATGCCGCGGCCGACCGCCTGGCCACCGCGAAGGCCGATGGCTCGCTGGTGGCGGCGCTCGCCGGCGCGGCACGCCCGCATGCCTGGAAGTGCGCGGCGGCACACTGAGAACCGCGCAACCACGAACCCGCAGCGCAGAAGGCAAGACGTTCTTGACGCCGGTTCGGATGCTTCCCGTGCGTCCCCGAGCCCTTGGCCAATCCGTCGCGGCCTTGGGCGGAAATGGCTTCGCCTCCGCCACGCGACCAGCGCACGCGCCCCGAGATCGCGCCCGCGCCGAGCGTGACGGCAACCGCTTCCTGGCCCAGCCGCCGCGCCGGCAATGCGCAATCCTTGACCCAGGTTAAGGCGCCCGACGCCACGCAGCCTGCATCATCGCCGACTGCCCGCATCGACCCCGGAGCCCGCCGTGGCCTTCCGCACCATCATCGAACCCTTCCGCATCCACTCGGTGGCGCCGCTGCGCATGACCACGCCGCAGCAGCGCCGCGACGCCGTGGCCGCGGCCGGCTATAACCTGTTCAACCTGCACGCGCAGGACGTGATGATCGACCTGCTCACCGACTCGGGCACCGGCGCGATGAGCCGCGACCAGTGGGCGGCGATCCAGCACGGCGACGAGTCCTACGCCGGCAGCCCCTCGTTCACGATCTTCCGCGACGCGGTGCAGGACTTGTTTCCGTTCAAGCACGTCATCCCCACCCACCAGGGCCGCGCGGCGGAGAAGATCATCTTCACCGCGCTCGGCGGCGCCGGCCGCGCCATCCCCAGCAACACCCACTTCGATACCACCCGCGCCAACATCGAATACACCGGCGCGCAGGCGGTGGACCTGGTGATCGCCGAGGGCCGTGATCCCTCCAGCCTGCATCCGTTCAAGGGCAACATGGACATCGCGGCCCTGGAGGCGTTCCTGACCACGCATGCCGGCCACGTGCCGGCGGTGTTCGTCACCATCACCAACAATTCCGGCGGCGGGCAACCGGTGAGTCTGGCCAACCTGCGCGACACCAGCGCGCTGTGCCGCCGGCATGGCGTGCCGCTGTTCCTCGACGCCTGCCGGTTCGCCGAGAACGCCTGGTTCATCCGCGAACGCGAACCCGGCCAGCAAGACCGCGCGGTGGCAGACATCGTGCGCGACATGGCGGCGCTGGCCGATGGCATGACGATGAGTGCGAAGAAGGACCCGATGGGCAATATCGGCGGCTGGCTGGCGCTCAACGACGACGCCCTGGCCGAGCAGTGCCGCACCCTGTTGATCCTCACCGAGGGCTTCCCCACCTACGGCGGTCTGGCCGGACGCGACCTGGAGGCGCTGGCACAGGGCCTGAAGGAAGCGGTGGACCACGATTACCTGCGTTACCGCATCCGCTCCACCGCCTACCTGGGCGACGCGCTGGTGGCGTCGGGAATCCCGGTGATGCGTCCGATCGGCGGCCACGCGGTGTATCTGGACGCACGCGCGCTGCTGCCGCACATCCCGCCGCTGCAGTACCCCGGACAGGCGCTGGCGGTGGCGCTGTACGAGACCGGCGGCGTGCGCGGCTGCGAGATCGGCACGGTGATGTTCGGGCGCCACGCGGACGGCAGCGAGCACGCGGCGACGATGGACCTGGTGCGACTGGCGATCCCGCGCCGCACCTACACCCAGAGCCACATCGACTACGTCATCGAGGTCTGCCAGCAGGTCGCCGCAGGGGCGAGGAACCTGCGCGGCTACCGCATCGTGTCCGAACCCGGGCAACTGCGCCACTTCACCGCCACCTTCGCGCCGCTGGAATGATCGGCGCAAGTTGCCAGCCCGCGCCGCCTCAGTCCGATCCGCGCCGGCTGACCTTGAGGTGGCGCTTGGCGTCGCTGGCCTCGCGCAGGCGGCGGCCGTGCGCAGCCAGCAGGTCGCCACGGGTGATGATGCCGATCAGCGCGTGCGGCGGCTGTTTGCCGACCACGATCACGCGGCCGACGTTGGCGCGCACCATGTGGTCGGCGGCCTCGCGCAGCGAGTGATCCTCGCGCACCACCAGCGGCGCGCGCTGGATCAGGCCACCGATCGGTGCCTCCGGGTCGGCGTGCGGGTTGAACAGATTGCGCCGGGTCAGCACGCCGACCACCTTGCCGTCGGCATCGATCACCGGGAAACCCTGGTGGGTCGATTCGGGGCTGCCGGAGTTGAGCCAGTCGCGGACCTCGCGCAGCATCTGCGAGGTGCGCAATGTCACCAGCTCGCGCGTGCAGGCCACACCGACCGTGACCTGTTCGAGGTAATCGGCGGCGTATTCGCTGGGCACGCGCACGCCGCGGCGGGCGATCTTCTCGGTCATGATGGTGTTGCGCATGGTCAGGCACGAGATCAAGTAGGCCGCGCCGCAGCCGCCAAGCAACGGCAGCAGGCCGAACGGTTGCTGGGTGGTCTCGAACGCGAACACCACCGAGGCCAGCATCGCCCGCGAGGAGCCGGCGAAAATCGCCGCCATGCCGACCAGGCCGGCGATCCGGGGGTCGATGCCCAGACCTGGCGCAAATCCGGCGATTCCGATCCCGATCGCCGCACCCAGCGCGCCACCGATGGTGAACAGCGGTGCCAGGGTGCCGCCGGAGGTGCCGCTACCCAGCGCGATCGACCACGACACGAACTTCATGCCGCACAGGAACAGCAGCGCCGCCAGGCTCAGTTGGCCATCCACGATGGCCTCGATGTTGGTGTAGCCCACCCCCAGGGTGAGCGGCGCGAAGTAGCCGACCACGCCCACCGCGATGCCGCCGATTGCCGGCCACCACATCCAGTGCACCGGCAGCTTCTCGAAGGCATCCTCGATCGCGTACACGGCCCAGGTCACCGCCACCGCGACCAGCCCGATCAGCGCGCCCAGTCCGATGTAGCAGGCCAGCGCCGCACCGCCGGGCTCGACGATGCCGTGCATCGGGAAGATCGGCGCCGAGCCGACCAGTGCATAGCGCACGCCGGTGGCTGTGGTGGCCGCCAGGGTCACCGGGATCAGGGTGCGCGGGCGCAGCTCGAACAACAGCAATTCCACCGCCAGCACCACCGCCGACACCGGCGAGCCGAACACCGCCGCCATGCCGGCCGCGGCCCCCGCAGCGAGCAACGCCTTGCGCTCGACCGCGGTGACCCGCAGCACCTGGCCGAGGAACGAGCCCATCGCACCGCCGGTGGCGATGATCGGACCCTCGGCGCCGAACGGGCCACCGGTGCCGATGGCAATGGCCGAAGCCACCGGCTTGAGGAAGGTGATGATCGGCTTGATCCTGCTCTCATTGAGCAGCACCTGCTCCATCGCCTCGGGAATGCCGTGGCCACGGATCGCCTGCGAGCCGTAACGCGCGATCACGCCCACGATCAGACCGCCGATCACCGGCACCGCGATCACCCACGCCCCCAGATGATGCCCCGCCGGCGAAGCCAGGTCGGTGCCCCAGCGGCCGTAGAACGCGAAATTGGTGACCACCCCGATCAGCGCCGTCAGCAAGCGCGCGATGAAAGCAGCAGCCACCGCGATCACCATCGCGTACAGGCTGATCAGCAGGATGCGCTTGGTGACCAGGGTCGAGCGCCGCGGCATATGCGCCGCATCCAGCACCATGCCCAGCGCGGGCGACACCGGCAGGGCGTCGGTGCTGCCCTCGGTGCGCACGCTGGGATGGACAACGGATGGATCGGGCGGTGGAGTCATTGCGGCGGTTCTTGGAGCAAACCGCCGATTTTACGCGATCGAGCGTTCACGCGTCCGCGGCGGCGGGCGACCGCCCCGCCTGCCATCGCGAACGCGATGCAGCGGGATCCTCGATCAGGCCTGCCGATGCATCAGGCGCGCCACCACCGGCGCGACCTGCGCCTGACGCCCGAGCGCATCGCCGACGCGCTGCAGCGCCTGCGCCAACTCGTCGGCCGTGTCGGCACGCAAGGTGGCGTGGCCAACCTTGCGCCCGGCGCGTGGCGACTTGCCGTAATCGTGCCAGTGGCCGCACGGGTCGGCGAGCACCGCGCGGGCGTCAGGCAACTGCCCGATCCAGTTGAGCATGCAGGCGTGGCCAAGCATCCGCGTGCAGCCCAGTGGCAGGCCGAGCACCGCGCGCAGGTGGTTGGCGAACTGCGAGGTCCGCGCACCCTCGATGGTCCAGTGCCCGGAGTTGTGCACGCGCGGGGCCATTTCGTTGGCGAGCAACCGGCCATCGCGCAAGAACAGCTCCAGCGCGAACACGCCCACGTAGTCCAGCGCCTGCGCCACCGCGCGGGCGTGCGCGATGGCTTGGTCGGCAGTTGCGGCGTCCAGCGTCGCCGGCGCCAGGCTGGCCGAGAGGATGCCGTGCTCGTGCCAGTTCTCGGTCAGTGGCCAGGCGCGGAACTCGCCCTCGCGCGAGCGCACCGCCACCACCGAGATCTCGCGCTGGAACGGCACGAAGGCTTCCAGGATCAACCCCACGCCGGCGGCCTGCGCGCCCAGCGCCTGCCATGCGGCGTCCGCCGCCGCCAGCACCGCCGCCTCGCCCGCGGCGGCGGGCAAGCGGAACTGCCCCTTGCCGTCATAACCCAGGCGCCGGGTCTTGAGGATGCACGGCGTGCCGATGCGCGCGATGGCGGCATCCAGCGCGGCACGGTCGGGGATGTCGGCAAATTTCGGCACCGGGATACCCAACTCGCGGAACAAGGATTTTTCCGCCAGCCGATCCTGCGCCACCGCCAGCGCGCGTGGATTGGGAAACACCGGCACCCGCTGCGCCAGCCATTGCGCGCTGGTCGCCGGCACGTTCTCGAAATCGAAGGTGGCCACGTCCACCTTCTGCGCGAATTGCTCCAGCGCGGCCAGGTCCTGGTAATCGGCATGCAGCATCGGCGCGAACTGGCCGGCGCAGGCATCGGCCGCGCTGTCGAGCACCAGCAGGCGCAGGCCCAGCGGCGCGCCGGCGAGCGCCAGCATGCGCGCGAGTTGGCCGCCGCCGAGGACGCCAACGGTGGTCATCGCGACGCCCGTCCGCTGGCGCCGACCGGCAGGCGCGGGTCGGCATCGGCGAGCACGTCACGCGTTTGGCTGCCGCGAAACGCCTCCAGCGCTGCATGCACCGCGGCATCCTCATGCGCCAGCAGCGCCGCGGCGAACAACGCCGCATTGGCGGCGCCAGCCGCACCGATGGCAAACGTGGCCACCGGTATGCCCGCCGGCATCTGCACGATCGACAGCAGCGAGTCCAGCCCGCTCAGCGCCTTGGACTGCACTGGCACGCCCAGGATCGGCAATGCGGTCTTGGCCGCCAGCATGCCCGGCAGGTGCGCAGCCCCACCGGCGCCGGCGATGATCGCCCGCAGCCCGCGACCGGCGGCCTGCTCGGCATACTGGAACAACAGGTCCGGCGTGCGGTGCGCCGACACCACGCGAACCTCGTGGACGATGCCCAGCGATTCCAGGCGCGCGCTGGCGTGCTGCATGGTGTCCCAGTCCGAACGCGAGCCCATGACGATGCCCACGCGCGGGCCAGTGCTGGAGGGGTTCATGAGTGAGTGCTTCCGCGGCTGCCAACAGAAGTAAAAAATATGTTGTAAATGCTTCAGGAGCAAGACAGAATCGCAGACGCCCCGCGCTCGTCACCGCCCGCGGGCGACGCGGAGAACCGATGGATCGCCGATTGCTCGACATCCTGTGCTGTCCTGCGACCCACCAGCCACTGGCGATGCTGCAGTCGCCGGAGCTGGCGGCGATCAATCGCGCGGTCGCCACCGGCAGTCTGCGGCGTGCCGATGGCAGCGTGCAAGCGCAACCGCTGCGCGAGGGTCTGATCACCCGCGATCGCAAGCTGGTCTACCGAATTGAGGACGGCATCCCGGTTCTGCTCAACGACGAGTCCATTTCTTCCGGGCAAATCACAGATTTCCCGGCGTGAACGGCTTAGCTTGGGACCACTCCCCAGGTGGCGGACGGTGAACGCGAGAGCGCCCCATCCGCATGGTGTGCCCATGAGCGACGACACCACACGTCCATTGCCCGCAGCCACGGTCGCACGCATCCTCGGCGAATTGACCGGTGCCTTGCAGGCGCGCTTGCGCGAACCTCTGGTGGCGATGTTCGACGCCCTGGATGATTCCCTGTTCGACCTCGGCGAACGCGCGCAGTCCGGTCAGACCCAGCAACACCTGTTCGATGCGCTGCGCGAGTGCCGCCGCCAGCGCGCCGCGGTGCAGGAGCGTTTCCTCGCCCTGCTTGGCCAGCACGCCGATGAGGCCAGGGCTTCGGTCGCCGCCGACGGCGCACTGACGCTCGTGGATCCGGAGGACCTGGAAGTAGGCCTGGCCATCGATGGCATGGCGGCGCGCGTGGCACAGCGCCTGTCGCACCTGCTGCATGCCTTCGACCAGAGGGTCGCCTGGCTGCTGGGCATCAGTGCGGTGGACGCGGCACGCAACCCGTTCGGCCCGCAGCGCCTGTGCAGGGCGTTTGCCGAAGCATCGGACCTGCTGGACATCGGCCTGCAGCCGCGGCTGATCCTGTTCAAGATCTTCGAGCGCCAGGTGCTGACGGCGCTGGAACCGGCCTACGCCGAGATCAACGTCCGCCTCGCCGCGGCCGGCGTGCTGCCGATGCTCGGCCATGCACGCGGACGCGCCTCCCATCATCACGTCGCAACGCCACCGGCAGCGCCTGCACAGGACACGCTCACGCTCCACGTCCAACCCGGCTCGCACGCCGCCACCGTGCTGGCCGTGGACGAACGCGAGGTGCTCACCGCCCTGCGCGACATGCTGATCCAGCAGACAGCCTCGGCGCTGACAGCCCAGCCGCTGCCGATACCGACCACGGAACAGGATCTGGCGGCCATCGATCAAGTCGTCACCGACCTGGCCCAGCGCCCGCTCGCCGACCAGCCGCAACTGTCCCCGCGCATGCTCGCGCGGCGGATCCTGGATGAACTGCGCGAAGCCAGCGCAGTCCGGCAAGCACCACCGCAACTGGCGGCGACGGTCGACATCGTCGGCCGGGTGTTCGACGCGGTGGCCGGCGATGACGCCATTCCCAAACCGATGCAACCGGTGATGCAGTCCCTGATGCTGCCGGTGATGCGCGCCTCGTTGCACCACCCCGGGCTGATTGCCGAAAACGATCACCCCTTGCGCCAGTTGTTCGACCTCGTCGCCGAGAACGCGGTGGGCTGGTGCCCGAGCGTGGATCCGGACGCGCGCGGCCTCAATGACCTGCAGTATTCGCTGCACAAGATCGCCAGTCATGCCAACGCGCCCGACGCCGAACAGGTCGTGGCCCAACTGCGCACGCAACTGGAGCAGCAACGGCGGCGCTCTGAGCTGGCCGAACAGCGCGCGGTGGAAGCCCACGCGGGCCGCGAGCGCCTGTGGCAAGCGCGCCGCCAAGTCAATCAGGCCTTGGTGCAGACGATCGGCGAAGCCGACGTTCCGTCTTGGGTGCGCTACCTGATCACCCGCCCGTGGATGAATTACCTGGTGTTGCTGTGGTTGCGCCAAGGCCCGGACTCGTCCGTGTACCGCGACGCGCTTGGTTTCGCCGAGTCCATGGTGTGGTGCGCGACGGCGGGCACCAGCCGGGTCGAGCAACTGCGCATGCGCGCGATGCTGCCGATCATGGAGAACCAGCTTCGCCAGGGCCTTGCAACGGTGGCCTACCAAGACGACGAAATCCGCCAATTGGCCGGCGAATTGCAGCAGTACGTCCACTATCGCGTCGGCGACGTGCCGGCACCGGCCTTCATCGAAGCACAGCGGCCCGCCGGCAGCGCACCCGGCGCGCTCAGCGCCGACCCCGGCAGCGTCGAAGAACAACCGCTGCCACAGAACGTCAATCCGGAAGTGCTGGCACGGGTGCGCAACCTGCGCCCCGGCACATGGTTCTCCTTCGCCGACCCGACACGGGGCGACGAGCGCGCCAAGCTGTCTTGGGTCAGCCCGTATTCCGGACGTTGCCTGTTCGTCAACCGCAACGGCCTGAAGATCCGCGAGCAGCGCCCGGAAGATCTGGCGCATGCCATCGAACAGGGCCTGGCCTCGATCGTGGACGGCGACGGGCACGTGCTGCATCGCGCCCTGTCCAGCGCACTCAACCAGGCCAGCAAGCCCGATCAGGCCAAGAGCGCCTGAGCGCCGCGGCCAAGCGTTGACGCGGCATGCCCGCAGTGGTGCCGCTTCGGCATCACCCATCGACAGGACCGCGTCGACACGGCTTTTGCGCGGCCGCGTTGGTGCGTCTGTCGTGCCCGCAGCCGGCATCGCTTAAACTACGCTGATGGACTCCCGAAACGTTTCGATCCGGCCCGAACTCGTGGCCCATGACGTCGCACGCGCGCTGGACGAAGACCTGGGCCCCGGCGACGTGACCGCCGACCTGCTCGCCGACGAACCGGCGAATGCCTACGTCGTGTGCAAGCAGGACGACGCGGTGATCGCCGGCCGACCATGGTTCGACGCCACTTTCCGCGCCCTGGATGCGCAGGCACAAGTTCACTGGCGCATTGCCGAGGGCCAGCAGGTCCAAGCTGGAACGGTGGTATGCCTTCTGCACGGCGGCACCCGCGCCCTGCTCAGCGGCGAGCGCACCGCGCTGAACTTCCTGCAAACGCTGTCGGCAACCGCCACCAGCACCGCACGTTTCGTCGCCGCCGTGCGCGGCACCGCAGCACGCATCCTCGACACCCGCAAGACCCTGCCCGGCCTGCGCATGGCGCAGAAGTACGCGGTGCGCGCCGGCGGCGGTCACAACCATCGCCTTGGCCTGCACGACGCAATGATGCTCAAGGAAAACCACATCCTCGCCGCCGGTTCAATTGCGGCGGCGATATCGCGCGCCCGCACCGTCCACCCCGGGCTGCCGTTGATCGTGGAAGTGGAAACCCTCGGGGAACTCGACCAAGCGCTGGCCGCAAGCCCGGATCGCATCCTCGTCGATGAATTCAGCCATGCCGACCTGCGCGAGGCGGTGCGCCGTGCCGCGGGCAAGGTGCCGCTGGAGGTATCCGGCGGCGTCGGCCTGGACGGCGTGCGTGCTCTTGCGGAAACCGGCGTGGACTGCATTTCGATCGGATCCCTGACCAAGCACGTACAGGCGGTGGATCTGTCGATGCGGTTCGGAAGCCCTGCGACGCAATGACGGCCACGGACACGATGAACAACGACGCCAACGCGTCGCCGCGGCGACCGGGATGAAGGCCGGCCCCTTGCGGAACCGGCCTTCGGATATAGACCCTGGCGATGACCTGTTGCAGCCCCTGCGGGGCTGCAAAGAAGAAGGCCGGCCCCTTGCGGAACCGGCCTTCGGACAAAGACCCTGGCGATGACCTGTTGCAGGAGCCATGCAAGCAAAAGGCCGGTTCCTTGCGGAACCGGCCTTTGCCTTTCAACAAGACCCTGGCGATGACCTGTTGCAGGAGCCATGCAAGCAAAAGGCCGGTTCCTT
>CAZXGS010000063.1:0-16788 GCA_964640525.1 uncultured Gammaproteobacteria bacterium
AAGAAGGACATGATCCTGGTCTCCGGCTTCAACGTGTACCCGAACGAGATCGAGGACGTGATCGCGCAGATGCCCGGGGTGATGGAGGTGGCCGCGGTCGGCGTGCCGGACGAAAAATCCGGCGAGGCGGTCAAGGTGGTGATCGTGAAGAAGGATCCGAACCTGAGCGCCGATGCGATCAAGGCGTTCTGCAAGGAAAACCTGACCGGCTACAAGCAACCGCGGATCGTCGAGTTCCGCACCGAACTGCCCAAGACCAACGTCGGCAAGATCCTTCGCCGCGAGTTGCGCGACGCGCCGAAGTAGCGCGGCGCGCGTCCAGGCCGAATGCATCCGGAGGCCCGCCGCGTGCGGGCCTTCGGCCTTCGTGCGGGCCGGGATTGTGGAGCCCGTCGCATCGCGCAAGAATCGGCCCGAGCGCCCATTCCAGGACCCTCTCGACCGCCGTGCGCTCCTGTGGCCGACCACCTGTCCGAGGACCATCGCCATGCCTCCCGTCGAACTTCTCACCCCGCGTTTCACCCGCCCGACCTTGCGGATCGAGGAACAGCCAGACGCCGCCGTGTACTGGCTGTCGATGCACGCCGACCTCGCGCACCGCCCGGCCCGCGCCTGCTTCCGCCCCGAGCTGATCGACGACATCCGCGACTACCAGAAGGTCCTCGCGCGTCGGCTGGAGGTCGAATCGCGCAATGCGCCCGGCGGACTGGCCCACGTCGTGCTGGCCTCGTGCGCCGACAGCTTCAATCTCGGCGGCGATCTTGCCCTGTTCTGCGACGCCATCCGCCGCCGCGACCGCGCCGGCCTGCTCGACTATGCGCGGCGCTGCGTGCAAGGCGTGCATGCGTTCCACGACGGCTTGGGCGGCCATGCCCATACCATTGCATTGGTCCAGGGCGACGCCCTCGGCGGCGGTTTCGAGGCCGCGCTGAGCTGCCACACCATCGTCGCCGAGGAAGGCGTCGGCATGGGCCTGCCCGAGGTGCTGTTCGATCTGTTCCCGGGCATGGGTGCCTACAGCTTCCTGTGCGAGCGGGTCTGCCCGCGCACCGCGGAAAAGCTGATGCTCGATGGCCGCATCCATTCCGCCGAGGAACTCCACAAGATGGGGCTCGTCGATGTGCTGGCACCGCGCGGGGAAGGCGTGCGCGCGGTCCACGAGGTGATCCGCAACAACCGCCGCATCCCGCATGCGTGCAACGCGATGCACGCGGTCATGCACGACCGCTCTGCCGTCGGTATCGACGAACTGATGCGGATCACCGAGATCTGGGTCGATACCGCGCTCCAGCTCGGCGAGAAGTCGTTGCGCACGATGGAACGGCTGGTCAAGGCACAGGACAAGCGCGCGCATATCGGGCCCGCTGCGACACCCGCGCTGGCGCCAGCGTCCTGAACCCGCAGCGCTACGCCGGCGGCGTGTCCACCGACGCGCCGTCGGCCGCTGGCGGTTTGCCGCCGGTCGCCTGGCCCAGCCGGTAGTTCAACGCGATCGACGCTGCCTCGAGCAAGCGGCCGAGTTCGCCCAGTTCGCGACGCCAGCTCGTCGCCAGCGCCGCGTCGGTTTCGCGCATCCCGGCCGCACAGCGCGCCGCGATCTTCAACGCACCCAGATTCGCCGCGATGCCCTTGAGCGCGTGCAGCGCCTCGCGGACTTCTTCCCAGCGTCGCGCGGAACCGGCTTGTTCGAACTGCGCAAGGCATCGGGACGCATCGCGCAGGCTCTTGTCGAGCAACTCGCGCACCGCATCCATGCCGACATCCATGTCCAGCAGGTCCTGCAGCACGCCGCCCTGTGGCGTCTCGTCCATGTCGATGGCCGGCGACGGCGCCGGCTTGCCGTCGGACCCGGCGATGCGCGCCAGGCAATCGAGCAGACGTTCGATCACCACCGGTTTGCTCAGGAAGGCGAAGGCGCCATTGGCCTCGACCTCGCGCACGGTTTCCACGGTCACGTCGGCACTGAGCACGACGATCGGCGTGCGCGGCTGCCCACCGGCCTGCATCACCCGCACCTGCTTGATCACGTCCAGCCCGCTGATGTCGGGCATGTGCAGGTCGAGGATGGCGGCGTCCCATTCGCCCGCAGCCAGCGCATCCAGCGCCTGTTCGCCATTGCAGGCGAGCGTCACCTGGTGGCCGGCGCGCTCCAGCAGCCGGTGCAGCACGGTGCGGTTGGAGGCCAGGTCGTCGGCCACCAGCAGGCGCAGCGAGCGTACGCGTGCGCGGTGGCGCACCAGCGGGTTGCCCATCGCGATGACCTGGGCGCCCGTGGATGCTTCCTCCGCCGACGCGTCAACCTGCCCGGCATCGGCGCTGGCAGCGCGGTGGGTGTCGTCTGCCAACCGGAACGGCAGCTCCACCCAGAAATGGGTGCCGCCACCGGGGTTGTCTTCCACGCCGATGCGGCCGTCGAGCATGTCCACCAGGGTCTTGGTGATGGTGATCCCGAGGCCCGTGCCGGCGTGCCGGCGCGCCGGGCCGCTGTCGAGTTGCTCGAACGGCTTGAAGATGCGCTCGCGATCGGCAGCCGGAATGCCGATCCCGGTATCGCGGACCGAAAAGCGCAGCGTCCTCGCCCCATCCTCGACGCAGCCGGCCGCGCAAACCTCCAGACTCACCGATCCGCTGTCGGTGAACTTGAGTGCGTTGTTCATCAGATTGAGCAGGATCTGGGTCAGGTGCCCGGAATCGCCGACCATCCAGTCGGGAATCCCGTCGCCGCTGCGCACCTCCAGTTGCAGGCCCTTGGATGCCGCCAGCGGCAACAGCACCGTGCGTACCTTGCGCACCACGTCGTGCAGCCGGAACACGCCGTCCCGCCGCTGCAGTTTGCCGGCCTCGATCGCCGCGAAGTTGAGCACGTCCTCGACCACCAGCAACAGCGCCTGTGCCGAGGTCTGGATCACGTCGGCGCATTCGCGCTGCTCGGGGCTCAGCCGGGTGCTGGTGAGCACCTCGGACATCCCGATGATGCCGTTCAGGGGCGATCGCAGCTCGTGGCTCATGGTCGCCACGAAGCGCGTCTTGGCGGCGTTCGCGCTGCGCGCCTCGGCGATCGCGCGATTCAAGGCGCGCAACAGGCTCGCCAGATACATCGGAATCGCGATCAAGCCGACCCACAGGCCCCAGCCGAGGTAGTGATTGACCTTCCAATACGGCGTGAACACCAGCACCAGCGCAAACGCGACCGTCGCATGCGCGACCGCCAGGCGCAGGAACGACTCGCCGTAGCGCAGGCCGTTGCCGATCGTCACCCACATCAGCACCACGTACAGCAAGGCGGTGCGCTCGCCATCCACGACCATCAGGACGGCGATCGAACTGTAGTCGAGCAGCATGCCGATCCAGCGCCGCAGGTTCGACGGGCCGGGGTTGGCGATGACCTGCGCCATCAGCACCAGGCTGCTGATGAGTTCGACGGTGGCCACCGCATACAGCAACGCGAGTTGGCCATGTGAACGCGGCACGCTGGCATCGGTGATGAACACGTAGGCGAAGAACAGCACCGTGATGACCAGCCGCACCACGATCTGCTGGTGCTCGCTGTCCTGCCGCCGCCGCAGGCGTTCGCGGGCTTCGTGCAGGAAGGAGGTCACGGGATCGCCCGCCGCTCAGCAAACGCCCTTGCGTTCCACGCTCGCGTAGCGCGCGCACACCTCCGCGATCGGCTCCGCGCCATCGCGCAACAACGCATCCACGCAGGATGGATCGAAGTGCCAGCCGCGCTGCTCGCGGATGTAGCCAAGCGCCTTGTCCAGCGGCCAGGCTTCCTTGTAGGGGCGCGCCGACAGCAGGGCGTCGAGCACGTCGGCAATCGCGACGATCCGCGCCATGAGCGGGATCTGCTCGCCGACCAGGCCATCCGGGTAGCCGCTGCCGTCGTAGCGCTCGTGATGCCGCAGCGCGATCACCGCGCTGGCGAGGATGAAGCGATTGGAGCTGTCCCGAAGCAGTTCATGACCGATCTCCGGATGCCGGCGCATGATCGCCACTTCGTCGTCGGTCAACGGTCCGCGCTTGCGCAAGATCTCGTCGGGTATCGCGATCTTGCCCAGATCGTGCAGCGGCGCCGCCATTTCGAGCAGGTGCACGTCATCGTCGTTCATGCCCATCCGCTCGGCGATGTAGCCGGCAAAATGCGCCATCCGTTCGAGCGAGGCGCACGTCCCGCGGTCGCGGTACTCGATGGCGCGCGCCAGCCGGATCAGGGTCTCGCGTTCGCGCTCGGCCACCTCGTGCATGCTGGTGAGCAGGCGCTGCTCCAGCGACAGCGCGCGTTGCCGGTTGCTCTCGCTGAACTGGCGCAGTTGCAGCAAGTTCTGGCAGCGCGCGCGCATCTCCCGCGGCTTGATCGGCTTGGTGACGAAATCGATGATCCCGGCCTCCAGCGCGGCCTGGCGCACCGGCTCGTCATCGACAACGGTGACCAGCACGATCGGCACGTCGCGACGATCGAGCGGGGCGCGGAAGCGCCGGGCGAATTCCAGCCCGTCCATGCCGGGCATGCGGTAATCGAGCAGCACCAGGTCGGGACGGAAGCGGTCGGTCGAATCCAGCGCCTCGGCGGCGCTCTCGTAATCGGCGATGGACAAGCCCGACAGCGGCTTCAGGATGGCCCGCAGCAGGTCGCGGGAGGATTGCTGGTCGTCCACGATCAAGACGTTCATGGCATCCACCGAGTCCTTTTCGTGCCATCTGCAAACCGAGCATACGACGCCGGCCGGGCGATCGCCACAGGATCGCGCCTCCCGAGGAGCATCCTGCCCCGGTCACCGGGTCGAGAAGCTTGCAAGAAACGATTGGGCCCACCCTGAAATTCAATTGGATGGATTCGAGCGAACCAGGGGCGGGTGAAGCCCGGCGAAGCGAAGCCCGTTCGTGATGAGCCCTTCGGCACGCTCAGGACATGCCTGTCGAACCACCCCGCTTGTCGTACGCCCTTCGCCACGCTCGGTACAGGCCTGTCGATTCACCCCGTTCGTGGTGAGCCCTTCGACATGCTCAGGACAGGCATGTCAAGCCACCCCTTTCGTTGTGAGCCCTTCGACATGCTCAGGACAGGCCTGTCGAACCACGAGCGGCTGCAACCCTGACCCCACCCACCGATGCGCACCGGGCGTGTCTTGCCCGCAATCCGAGGGATTCGACAATGAGCGCATGTGGTTCGACACGGATCGGCTCGAACTTCGTTCTCGACCGATCCTGCTCACCACGAACGGAGTTCGGTCGCTGACCTGCGCGACTCAGCCTTGCCGAGGCAGGCAATCCGGACCTCGAGACCGCACTTCGAAAAACCTTCGGCGACACCGACGTTTCTCTGCAAACGCCTGCCCCGATCACGGGATGGGGACGCCGATCGTCGCGAAGTCAGGACTCGATCTGATCGGCACCCAGATCGCGGATGACCCGCTCGGCGTGCTGCACGAAGTCGCCCTGGGTGTCGCTGAAGCGGCGGGCGATCGCGCGGATCTGGTCCTCGCAGGCGAAGAACGCATCGACGATGTCCGGATCGAACAGCACCCCGCGACCGGCGCGGATCTCCTTCGTCGCATCCTCGTGGCTCATGGCGGGCTTGTAGATGCGCCGACTGATCAGGGCGTCGTACACGTCCGCGACCGCCATCAGCCGCGCCGAAACCGGGATGTCGTCGCCGCGCAGGCCCTGCGGATAGCCACTTCCGTTCCAGCGCTCCTGGTGGCCGTAGGCGATTTCCTTGGCGATGCGCAGGAAACCCACCTCCGTTCCGATCGCCAGCTCCGCGTGCGCGATCGCATCGCCGCCGAGGGTGGCGTGCGTCTTCATGATCTCGTACTCGTCCGGGGTCAATTTGCCCGGCTTGAGCAGGATGCGGTCGGGGATGCCGACCTTGCCGATGTCGTGCAGCGGCGCCGACAGGTACAGCAGGTCGATCGTCTCCGGGGTCAGGGTCGCGGCGAAACGCGGGTGGCGGGCGAGCCGTTGGGCCAGCAGCTTCACGTAGTGCTGGGTGCGCCGGATGTGGTTGCCGGTCTCGTTGTCGCGGGTCTCGGCCAGCGAGGCCAGCGCGCCGATGGTGACTTCCTGGATGCGGCTGATCTCGCGCGTGCGTTTTTGCACTTCGCGTTCGAGGAATTCGCTCTTGTACTTCATGAAATCGCGCGCCGCCTTGAGCTGCAGGTGGTTGCGCACGCGCGCTTCCAGGATCGGCGGGCTGATCGGCTTGGTGACGTAATCGACCGCGCCCAGGTCCAGCCCGCGGCGTTCGTCCTCGACCGCGCTCATCGCGGTCAGAAAGATCACCGGCACGTCGCGCGTGCGCGAATCGGCCTGCAGCTGTTCCATCACCGCATAGCCATCCATCTCCGGCATCATGATGTCGAGCAGGATCAGATCCGGCGGCGATGCCTGCGCGAGTTGCAGCCCGCGCGCACCGCTGGGCGCGACCTTGACCTTGAATTCACCGCGCAGTACCTCGCTGACCAGAGTGAGGTTCTCGGCGGTGTCGTCGATCACCAGCACGACGGCCTGGCTGTCCGTGTCGATCATGGAGCTCTCTCCCATCCATTGGTGTCTTGATCGCTGCGTTCCCGAGTGTACGACTGCCGCCGTACCGCTGTCTTGTCACGCCCAACGCACGGCGTCCAGTGCCTGCAGCGCCGCCTCGAAATCGAACACCGCCACGGCACTGGCGACCCGGCCGATCGCGGCGGCGTGCGGCGTGCCCGCGGTCAACCGGACCAGTTCGTCGAGTACCTCGGTGGCCTCCGCATCGCCTTCGGCCAGCAGGCTGCGCAAGCGCGCGGACAGTGCCTGCGATCGGCTCGGGTCGGCGCCCGCCGGCGCTGCCTGTAGCTCCGGACTTGCGTCGAGGCTGGCCAGGCCGGCGAGTACCGGATCGAGCTCCAGCTGGGTCAAGCGCAACGATTCGTCGATCCGGTCCGGGGTGGCGCGGTCGAGGCAGGCGCGTTCGAGCGCCTCCGCGGCCGCGGCAAGCGCCGCCGCGCCGAGGGTTGCGGCGACCCCCTTGAGTGTGTGCGCGACTCGCGCCTGTGCCGACGCATCCGCCGCCTGGGCGGCATCCCGGAAACGGGCCGCGAAGTCGTGCTGGTTGGCCCGGAACATCGCCAGCAGGCGCCGATAGAGCACCTCATTGCCCATGGCCGTTGCCAAGCCGGCGCGGGTGTCGATCCCCGGCAGATCCGGCAAGCCACGTACCGCCCTGCCTGCGGGTTGCGCCCTGGCAAGGGTCTCCGGCGCCGCCGACGGCTTGATCCAGCGCGCCATCGTGGCAAACATCCCGTTCACGTTCAGCGGCTTGGCGATGTGGTCCTGCATGCCGGCGGCGATCACCTTCTCGCGATCGCCGGCCATCGCGTTGGCGGTCATCGCGATGATCGGCAGCTCCGCCAGTTCCGGGCGTGCGCGTATCGCTGCGGTCGCCTGATAGCCGTCCATCACCGGCATCTGGCAATCCATCAGCACGCCGTCGAAGCGCGTGTCCGTTTTCAGGATGTCGAGCGCCTCCTGCCCATGCCCGGCGATGACGACCTCGATGCCGGCCTGCGTCAGCAATTCCTTCGCCAGTTCCTGATTGACCTCGTTGTCTTCGACCAGCAGCACGCGGGCGCCGCGCAGGCCCTGCCCCGACGGTCCCGCGAACCCGCCGCGTGCGCGCACGCCGGCCAGCGACGGCGCACCGCACCCCAGCACCTCGCCGATCGCGTCGAGCAGGCTCGACGGCGTCACCGGCTTGGTCAGCACCGACTCGAGCCGCACGCCTTCCCCGGACGCCACCTGGAACGCGTCCTCGCGACCGAACGCGGTCACCATGATCGCCGCCGGCACCGCTTCCGGGGGACGGTCGGCCTGCAATTGCCGCAGCGTCTGCAAGCCGTCCATGACCGGCATCTTCCAGTCCACCAGCAGCAAGCTGTAGGGCCTGCCTGCCTGCTCGGCGCTGGCAGTCATCTCCAGCGCCTGCTGGCCGTCGCCGGCGGCGTCCACCTGCATCCCGAGATGGCCGACCATCGCCGCGAGGATCTCGCGCGCGACCACGCTGTCGTCGACCACCAGCACGCGCAGGCCCTGCAGCTCCTCCAACTGGAAACTGCGGCGCGCCGTGGGCGCCACCGCCTGCACACCGAGCCATACGTTGAACTCGAACGTCGAACCCTTGCCCGGCTCGCTCTCGACCCGGATCCGGCCGCCCATCATTTCGATCAGGTTGCGCGAAATCACCAGCCCCAGGCCGGTGCCACCGTACTTGCGCGTGGTCGAGCTGTCGGCCTGGGTGAACGGCCGGAACAGGCGCGCCACCTGCTCGGGGCTCATGCCGATGCCGGTGTCGCGAACCTGGAAATGCAGCTCGGCATAGCCCGCTTCCTCGCCGACCTTCTCGATCCGCATCAGGATCTCGCCGCGCTCGGTGAACTTGGCCGCATTGCTGCCGAGATTGATGAGCACCTGACCGAGACGCAACGGGTCGCCGAGCAGGCCGTTGGGCACATCCGCGCCGACATCGAACAGCAATTCCAGGCCGCGCTGTTCGGCCCGCATGCCGACCATGTTGGCGACGTTGTCCATCACGTCCTCGAGGCGGAACGCGGTCGTTTCCATCGACAGCCGGCCCGCCTCGATCTTCGAAAAGTCGAGGATGTCGTTGATGATGTCGAGCAGGTTCTCCGCGGCGTGGTGGACCTTCTCGATGTAATTGCGTTGGCGGCGGTCGAGTCCGGTCTGCAGGGCGAGGTGGGACATGCCGATGATCGCGTTCATCGGGGTGCGGATTTCGTGGCTCATGTTGGCGAGGAAGTCGCTCTTGGCGCGGGTCGCCTCCTCGGCGATCTCCTTGGCGCGCAACAACTCGACTTCGGCCCGTTTTCGGCTGCTGATGTCCACCAGCCAGCCGAGGATCCCGTCCTGACCTGCATGGCGGATGGGCAGGTAGGTCGCCACCAGGTCGCCGATGCTGCCATCGCGCAGGAACATCCGGACATCCTGTTCGCGGGCGATGCCCTCGCGACCGACCCGTTCGAGCATGCGCTCGCGAGCGGCAGGATCCGCGTACAGCACCCGCGCATCATCGCCCTCTCCGATCCCGAAGGTCTCGACGAACTTCTGGTTCGCGAACCGCACCACGTCGCCGGAGGAGAACGCGATGTTGATCGGACTGGTGTCCAGCAGCTTCTGCAGGTGCTCGCGCTCGGCGGCCAACTCCCGCTGCGCCATCACGTATTCGGTGATGTCCTGGCTGACGCCATAGACGTCGGTCGCCTTGCCGTCGGCGTCGCGCATGATCGTGCCGAAGGAATGCAACCAGATCACCCTGCCGTCGCTGGGCCGCCGCCAGGCATGGATCGCATCATGCGACGGCGCGCGACCTTCGAGCGCGGCCCGGAAGTTGTCCAGCGCACACTGCGCGGAGTCCGGGTCGCCCGAGCGGATGCAGACCAGCCAGTGATCGCGCAGCCCGTAACGCAGACCGCTTTCCTGCGGATCACCGCAGATTTCCACCAAGCGTGGCGAGGACAGGTAGGTCTGCGAACCGTCCAGCTTGATGTGCCAGTAGCCGGTCTTGGTCAGCGCGAGCGCCTGGTCATGCAGGAAATTCAGGTGCAGGAGCTGTTCTCTGGAGCGCTTGCGCTCGGTGATGTCGCGAAAGACGACCACCATGCCGGCGATGACGCCCTCCTTGCGGAATGGCGTGGCCGAATATTCCGTTGGGAAGCAACTCCCATCCTTGCGCCAGAACACCTCGTCGTCGATCGTGCGCTGGATGCCGTCCTTGCCGGTTCGGTGAATCGGGCACTCCTCGAGCGGATACACGCTGCCATCGGCGCGACTGTGATGCGCGATTCGATGCAGGGATTGCCCGATCATCTCCTGCTCGGTGTAGCCGAACATGCGCAATGCGGCAGCATTGGCAAACACGATGTTCCCATCGACGTCCTGGCCGACGATGCCATCGGCCACCGATGCCAGGATCAGCCGACTGCGCTCCTCGAGCGCCGCGAGTGCATCCTCGGCCTGCCGGCGAGCGGTGATGTCGCGCACCGTGGCGCAGATGCTGGCGTCGTGCACGCCGAAAGCCGGCAGCTTCGACAGCCCGATTTCCAGCGGAATCTCGCTGCCGTCCTTGCGCACGCCGCGGATGCCGTGCCGATCCAGCGAATGGCGACGCCGTACGGCGCTGCGGACGAATTCGTCGCGCAGCCGCGCATGCCGGGCCTGCACCTCGGCCGGCACGAGGCATTCGATTTCACGGCCGAGCAGTTCGCCGTCTGCATAACCGAAGATCGCGTCGATCTGCTGGTTGGCGAGCACGATCGCGCCATGCTCATCGACCACCAGCAGGCCATCGGGCGCCGATTCCAGGATTTCCCGGTACCAGCGCTCGGTGGCGTCCAGTTCGGCGCGCTGCGCGCGATCGACGCGCTCGATCATGCGGTTGAACGCGGCCATCAATTCGCCGATTTCGTCGTCGCGGCCCTCCGGCAGGCGTACCGTGTAGTCGCCTTCGCCCACCCGGCGGGTCGCGTCCACCAGTTCGTGGACCGGCGCGATGACGAGGCGGCTTCCCGTCACCAGCAACACCACGAGGAACACCACCGTGCCGGCGAACATCGCCGCGATCAACGGCAAGTAGTGGCCGACCGCGGTGCCATTGGCGGCATCGAAAGCCGCGACGGCATACCAGTGAAGCACCGGCAGGTAGGTGACCGCGACGATGCGTCGCGCACCGTCCAGATCGATGACGACGGTTTGACTGCCTTCGCCACCGGAGGCGGACACCGAGCGCATCGCCTGCTTCAGGGCTGCGCGCTGATCGGGGTCGGGAATCTGGCCCCAGATGGTGCGTGAACCGGGAGCGGCGTCGATCAGCGAGTTGTGCGCGATGCGCGACGCATTCGGGTGCCCGACGATGGCGCCGTTGGCGTCGAGAAACATGCCGAGCGCGCCGGGGTGATGGCTGTCCAGCAAGGACACGGCATAACGGGGCAAGTCGATGCCGGTGCCGACGACACCGATCCCCTTGCCATCCTGGCGCATCGTCACGTTGACCCACAGCCGGGTGAAACCGAGCTTTTCGTTGTGATCGACGTTGAGCTGGTAAGCAACCGCCTGCTTGAGGGTACCGAAAAACCAGTCGTCGTCTGGATCGCTGGCTGACAAGGTCTGCGTCGGCGGCGGCGCGGATCCGCCGGCGCGGTCGAGTGCGACGTTGTCGAGGTAATACAGGTGGCCGGATGCCCGCGACGCGATGAAGACGTTGCGATCAGAGAACAAGGCGATGTAGCCGCGCAGTGCCTCCAGCGCTGGCGCTACCGTGGCCGGATCGTCGGGATGGGCGACCCAGCTGATGACCAGCTTGGACGCGGCCATCCTGCGCGCGAGGACGATGTCGGCCTGCATCCGCGCCGCCGCCTGTTCGCTGCGGGCGACCACGTAATCCGCCGCCGCCTTGCGGGTCAGATCGAGTTCGATGCGATCCAGGATCGAACGCATGACCAGCAGCGTCGCCGCGCCCACCAGCACGCTGGCGACCAGCAGCCACAGAACGAGCTTCTTGCGCAGATTCAGGCGCATCGCCACCTCCGCTGGCACGGCACTCGCCCGGCGCATGCCTCCCCGGCGTCCGCGAACCGTGATGCACAAGACTCACATAGCCCACGGCCCGGCGCAATCGCGTCAGGCCAGCGCGGCTACCGAACCCGGCAGATTCCTGGCCACATCGCTTCAGCCGCCCGCGTCAGGCTTCAGGCCGCATGTACGGGAACAGCAGCACGTCGCGGATCGACACCGAACCGGTGAGCAGCATCACCAGCCGGTCGATGCCCATGCCCATGCCGCCGGTCGGCGGCAGGCCCACTTCCAGGGCGCGGATGTAGTCGGCATCGAAATGCATGGCCTCGTCGTCGCCGCCCGCCTTGGCATCGACCTGCGCCTGGAAACGCGCGGCCTGATCCTCGGGATCGTTCAACTCGGAGAACCCGTTCGCCAGTTCCTTGCCGCCGACGAACAGTTCGAAGCGGTCGGTGATGCCCGGCTCGGTATCGGACTCGCGCGCCAATGGTGAAACTTCCACCGGGTAATGGGTGATGAAGGTCGGCTGGACGAGTTTGCTTTCGACGGTCTTCTCGAAGATCTCCAGCAGCAGCTTGCCCCAGCCGTAACCGTCCTTGACGTGGATCTTCAGGCGCGCGCAATGCGCCGCCAGCGCGCCGCGATCGCGGCAATCGGCCACCGAGATGTCCGGGTTCAGCTCGCGCACCGCTTCCTCCAGCTTCCAGCGCCGGAACGCCGGCTGCAGGTCGATGTCGGCGCCATCCCAATGCAGCGACGTCGTGCCGATGGCCGCGAGCGCCACATCGCGGATCATCGCCTCGGTCATGTCCATCACCTCGTTGTACGTCGCGTAGGCTTCGTAAGACTCCAGCATGGTGAACTCGGGATTGTGCCGGGTCGATACGCCCTCGTTGCGGAAGTTGCGGTTGATCTCGTACACGCGCTCGAAGCCGCCGACGACCAGCCGCTTGAGGTACAGCTCCGGCGCCACCCGCAGGTAGAGGTCGAGGTCGAGGGCGTTGTGGTGGGTGACGAACGGGCGCGCGGTGGCGCCGCCGGGGATGTAGTGCATCATCGGCGTTTCGACTTCGAGGAAGCGTCGCGCATCCATCCAGCGACGGATCGCGGCGACGATCTGCGAGCGTTTGACGAACACCTCGCGCGCCTCGGGGTTGACGATCAGATCGACGTAGCGCTGCCGGTAGCGCTGCTCGACGTCGGCCAGCCCATGCCACTTGTCCGGCAACGGCCGCAGCGCCTTGGTCAGCAGGCGCAGGCCGTCGCACTTCACCGACAACTCACCGGTGCGGGTGCGCATCAGCACGCCTTGCGCGCCGACGATGTCGCCGACATCCCAGCCCTTGAACGCCTCGTAGGCATCGCCCAGCGTGCTGCCCTGCAGGAACAACTGGATGCGGCCGCCGACGTCCTGGATCTGCGCGAAGCTGGCCTTGCCCATGATCCGCTTGGCCATCAATCGGCCGGCGAGTTTGACCCGCCGCGCGGAGGCTTCGAGCGCTTGCACGTTCCAGCGATCGGCATCGGCAAATTCGACCTGCAAGTCGCCTGCTTCGTCCTCGCGTCGAAAATCGTTCGGGAACGCGATGCCCTGCCCGCGTAGCGTCTGCAGCTTGGCGCGGCGCTCGGCGATGAGCTTGTTGGTGTCGGGCGGGGGTGCGTTTTCGGCGGGAATGGCGGTTTCGTCGATCATGGAGGGGCGAGGAGCGAGGGACGAGGGACGAGGGACGAGGGACGAGGGACGAGGGACGAGGGACGAGGGGCGAGAGGCGAGAGGCGCGCGATCGTCAGCGGTGCGGGGGCGCAAGTTTCAGGTCGAGCGATTTTCGCAGTCCGCGCAGGATTCGTCCGAGCTCGTCGCAATCGGCGAGGATCTGCGTAGTCGCTTCGGAACTCAGCATCTTCAGACGCACCGCCAGCTCGAGTTGTGTTTCCACCTCTGCCAGCGAGCCGCGGCTTATGGCTACATAACGAGCAAATTCTTTTGTTGCTTCACGCGCATGGCCCTCGGCGATGTTCGACGGGATCGAGATTGCTGCACGCCGCAGTTGCGACGCAAGGCCAAATCGTTCGTCTGCGGGAAGGTGTCCAACCAATGCATAGACGGATTCCACCAGAACCATCGCTTTTTGCCAGGCCAACAGGTCACGATAAAAGCGCACCCGCGCGCTCTCGCGACTCGTCCCTCGCCCCTCGTCCCTGCTGCTGCTCCTCATTCCCGTGCATCCGTCCGCTTCGCCCCCGCCTCCAGCCCCGCCTTCAGGCTCGCCTCGATGAACACGTCCAGATCGCCATCCAGCACCTTCTGGGTGTCGCTACGTTCGATCCCGGTGCGCAGGTCCTTGATCCGCGACTGGTCCAGCACGTAATTGCGGATCTGGCTGCCCCAGCCGATGTCGGACTTCGTTGCCTCCACCTTTTCCTTTTCCGCATTGCGCTTCTGGATCTCCAGCTCGTACAGCTTGGCCTTGAGCATCTTCATCGCGCGGTCGCGGTTGGCGTGCTGGCTGCGCTCGGTCTGGCAGGCCACGACCACGCCACTGGGCACGTGGGTGATGCGCACCGCCGACTCGGTCTTGTTGACGTGCTGGCCGCCGGCGCCGGAGGACCGGTACACGTCGGTCTTCAGGTCGGCCGGGTTGATCTCGATGTCGATGTCGTCATCGACTTCGGGCGCGACGAACACCGAGGTGAAACTGGTGTGGCGACGGTTGTCGGAGTCGAACGGCGATTTGCGCACCAGCCGGTGGACGCCGATCTCGGTCTTCAGCCAGCCGTAGGCATGATCGCCCTGCACCGCGAAGCTGGCCGACTTCAGGCCCGCGACTTCGCCCGCACTGGCCTCGAGAAGTTCGGTCTTCCAGCCCTTGGCCTCGCACCAGCGCAGGTACATGCGCAGCAGCATCTCGGCCCAGTCCTGGGCCTCGGTTCCACCGGCGCCGGCTTGGATGTCCACGAAAGCATTGGCCCCATCCATCGGGCCGGCGAACATGCGCCGGAACTCGAGCTGCTCGACGTGGCGCGCCTGCGCCTCCACATCCTCGGCGACCGCCTGCGCAGTGGCGTCGTCGGCCTCGGCCTCGGCCAGATCGAGCAATTCGGCGGCGCCGTCCAGCCCCTCGGTGATCGTGCGCACGCCACCGACGACCTTGTCGAGCGATGCGCGTTCCTTGCCCAGCGCCTGCGCCTTGTCCGGGGTGTTCCAGATGCCCGGGTCTTCCAGTTCGCGGCTTACCTCTTCCAGACGTTCGACCTTGGTGTCGAAGTCAAAGATACCCCCGGAGCGACGTGAGTCGGGCTCGAAGGTCGGCGATCCGCGCGCGGATGGGGTTGGTCTCGATCATGGCATTGCGGCTTGGGTGAAAGCCCAGCATGGTAGCAAGCCCTGCCTGCATGCGGCCACCGGCGTGACGTGCTAATTCGCACCGTCGCTGAAGATCGCCGTGCCGCGCGAGCCGTCCGGCTTGACCCAGCCGCGGTACATGCCCTCGGTGTTGAACGGCATCGCGATCTGCCCGCGCGCGTCGATGGCAATCACTCCGCCGTCGCCGTGCTCACCGTTGAGCGTGAGCGAGGGCAGCCGCCGCATCACCACGTCGTCCGCGGCCGCCTGCAGGCTGTCGCCGCGGTAGGCCACGCGCGCGCAGATGTCCGAGGCGACGTTGAGGCGGATGAAGAACTCGCCCCAGCCGGTCGCCGAAACCGCGCAGTCGGCAATCGCGTAGGTGCCCGCACCAATGATCGGCGAGTCGCCCACGCGACCCCAGCGCTTGTTGGTCATGCCGCCGGTGGAGGTCGCCGCGGCGAGGTGGCCGTGGGCGTCGAGCGCCACCGCGCCGACGGTGCCGAAATGGGCGCTCGGCGCCTTGGCCGCACCCAACGCCTCCTCGGCCTTGGCCGCCTGCAGTTGCTGCCAACGCTCTGGCGTCCAGAAGTACTTCGGATCGACGAATTCGATCCCAGGGACGGTCTTGCCGAACGCCTCGGCGCCATCGCCGACCAGCATCACGTGCGGCGAACGCTCCATCACCGCGCGCGCGAGCAGGATCGGATTCTTGACCCGATGGATGCCCGCAACGGCGCCAGCTTCCAGCGTGTGGCCGTCCATGATCGACGCGTCGAGTTCATTGACGCCCTCGTGGTTGAACACCGCGCCCTTGCCGGCGTTGAAGTGGGGATCGTCCTCCAGCACGATCACCGCGGCGGTGACCGCGTCGCGCGCACTGCCGCCGGCGGCCAGTACCGCATTGCCGGCATCCAGCGCACGGTTCAGGCCGGCGCGGATCGCCGCCTCCTTCTCCGGCGTGAGCTGGCCGCGGCCGATGGTGCCGGCGCCGCCGTGGATGACCAGCGCGGTGACGGGCTTGACAGGATCCGACGCCGCCTGGACGGGCGCGTTGGATGCCGCGGTGGCGGCGATGGGCAGGATCATGGCGATCAACAGGCTCCAGGGGTTCATGGCGATTGCAAGCAGGCGATTCAGAACCGGATCTTGCCGGTAAGGATGTCCTTGAACATCACCCAGTCGCCCATCAGCGACCACAACGGGTGCGTGAACGTCGCCGGCTTGTTCTTCTCGAAAAAGAAATGCCCGGCCCAGGCGAACCCGTAGCCGCAGATCGGCATCAGCACCAGCCAGGCGTAGCTGCGGGTGACCAGGGACATCACCAACAGCAGCAGCACCCCGCAACTGCCGATGAAATGCAGCCGCCGCGACGTGGCGTTGGCATGCTCACCCAGGTAATGAGGGTAGAAGTCGCTGAAGCTGTCGAACCGTCTGCGCATGCAACGAATCCTCCGATCAAACTGCGGCGGTCACCCGGCCTGCCGACGCTCTTGCGCCTTGGCGCGGTTCCAGTAGCTATCCTGAGCATCCAGCGACAAGGTTTCCAGTGGCGTGCCGTCGGCGCGCGCCAGCGCCTCCATGGCGCGGAAACGGCGTTCGAACTTGGCGTTGGCATGGCGCAGCGCGGTGCCCGGGTCCACGTGCGCATGCCGCGCCAGATTGGCACACACGAACAGCACATCGCCGATCTCGTCCTCCAGCCTGGCCTGCGCGGCGGCATCACCGGGCGCTGCGGCAACCGCGGCAAACTCGGCGCGCGCCTCCTCGATCTCCTCGTGCAGCTTGGCGATCACCGGCTCCGGCCCCGGCCAGTCGAAACCGACCCGCGCCGCCTTCCTGCACAGCTTCATCGCGCGCTGCCACTCGGGCATGCCGCG
>CAZXGS010000064.1:0-16554 GCA_964640525.1 uncultured Gammaproteobacteria bacterium
CTCGACCGCTTCTCGACCCAGCAGCAGCTGACCCGCGCGCTGTCCGAGTCGGCCTCGGACATGACCAGCCTGCACGCTTCGCTGGACGAGGTCACCCGCCAGTACGAGACCCTGCTGCTGCAGCAGTCGCGGGTGAGCTCGGACCTGCAGGACGGCCTGATGCGCACGCGCATGGTGCCGTTCGATGCGCTGGTGCCGCGCCTGCGTCGCGTGATCCGCCAGGCCGCCACCGAGACCTCCAAGCTGATCCAGCTCAAGGTCGAAGGCGCACAGGGCGAGATGGATCGCAATGTGCTCGACCGCATGACTGCGCCGCTGGAACACATGCTGCGCAATTCGGCCGTGCATGGCCTGGAACCGCCCGCCGATCGCGTGGCTGCCGGCAAGCCGGAGGAGGGCACGGTCACCGTCAGCATGCGTCGCGAAGGGTCGGAAGTGGTGATGCACGTGACCGACGACGGTCGCGGCCTGAACCGCGACGCGATTCGCAACAAGGCCATCGAACGCGGCCTGCTCAAGCCCGATGCGCACGTCAGCGACCACGCGCTATACGCGTTCATCCTCGAAAGCGGTTTCTCCACCGCCGACACCGTCAGTCGCCTCGCCGGCCGCGGCGTGGGCATGGACGTGGTGCACAACGAGATCCGCCAGCTCGGCGGCTCCCTGCAGCTCGACTCGGTGGCCGGCAAGGGCACCACGGTCACGATCCGCCTGCCGTTTACCCTCGCGGTCACCCAGGCGGCGATCGTCAAGATCGGCGAGACCAGCTTTGCGGTGCCGATCGCATCGGTGCAGGGTGTGGGCCGCATCGCCCGCGACGAACTCGAAAAGCAATTGGCATCCGCCAACCCGTCGTTTGCCTACGGTGGCGACGAGTTCGCGATCCACGACATGGGCAAGCTGCTCGGTCAGGCGCCAGCCAAGGCCCCCAACAGCCTGCAGATGCCGCTGCTGCTGTCGCGTTCGGGTGATACCCGCGCCGCGATCTGCGTGGACGAGGTGCTGGGCAGCCGCGAGATCGTGGTCAAGCCGGTAGGACCGCAGGTCAGCTCCATCCCGGGCATCTTCGGTGCCACCATCATGGGCGATGGTGGCGTGATGATGATCCTGGACGTGGCGCCGCTGGTGCGTCGCGCCATGGCTCTGGCGGAGGCGCCGGAAGAGGTCGTGGTCGAGGCGGCGCCGGAGGTTCGGCGTACCCCGCTGGTCATGGTGGTGGACGATTCGATCACCATGCGCAAGGTCACCGGCCGCGTGCTGGAACGCAACAACCTGGAAGTCCTGGCGGCGAAGGACGGCGTGGACGCGATCGAGAAGATGGTCGATGTCATCCCCGACGTCATGCTGCTGGACATCGAGATGCCGCGCATGGACGGCTACGAACTGGCCACCCACATGCGCAACGACCCGCGTCTGCGCGAAGTGCCGATCATCATGATCACCTCGCGTTCGGGCGAAAAGCATCGCCAGCGCGCATTCGAGATCGGCGTCAACCGTTATCTCGGCAAGCCCTACCAGGAAGCAGAATTGATGCGCAACGTGTTCGAACTGCTCACACCGGTGCACCACGATGGCTGACACGAATCCCCGCGTAGTGATCCTCGGCGCTGCCGGCGAAGCGCAGCAACAGTTGCGCAAGGCGCTGGACGAGTTGGGCGCACACATGCTGGCGGTGGGCGACTTCGACCAGCTCGACCCCGACAACCTGCGCCAACAGAAGCCTGACGTGTGGCTGGTCAGCATCGACGAGGGCACCGACTCGGGTCGAATGGATCGCTGGCAGCCGCTGTTCGACGACCCCGCGTCCACGGTCATCTTCGACGATGCCGATGTGACACGGCACCTCAACGGCTGGGACCTCGCCCGCTGGGCGCGCCATCTGGCGGCCAAGGTGCTGGGCAGGGACGATGTCCTGCTGCCGCCGGTGAACCCGGGTGCCGAACGCCTGCCGCAATCGGCAGGCGGCGACGGCGCAGCGCCGGATGAAGACGCCGCGGTGATGGCACTCAATGCCAGCTTCCAGGCCGCGCAGGCACGCACCAGCGAGGCCGCGCCCAGCCTGGATGAGCTGCTCAGCGGCCGCGCGCAAGCGCCGGTGGCGGGCAACGCAGGCGCGTCGGCCGCTGCATCGGCGCCTGCACCCAAAGCCGCTGCTGGGGTCGAGTTCTCGCTGTTGGGCGAGGACGTGGATCTGACCGCCCCGGCCGCGACGCCCAAGGTCGAAGCAAAGCCCGCGTTCGATGTCAGCCATCTCTCGCTGGAACCGCTGGAAGTTGCGGCGGTCGAGAAGCCGGCCCGCCCTGAGGAACAGCACAAGCTCCCCACCTTGCCGGCCAAGGGCGTGATTGCCGTGATCGCCGGCTTGGGCGGCCCGGATGCGGTGCGCCAGTTCATCGGCGGCCTTCCGGCCGGTCTGGGCGTTCCGATCCTGCTCTGGCAGCATCTGGACGCCGGCAAATACGATCGGCTGGCCCAGCAGTTGGCCAAGTCGGGTGGTTTGCCGGTCTACCTCGCGCAGGCGGGGCAAGTGGTGCGCGCCGGGGAAGTGGGCGTGATGGCCGCGCGCATGGGCATCCACGGCGACGGCGACTGGGTGGCCCGCGAAGGCAGCCCGAGCCCGAGCCACGCGCTGGCACCCGCGCTCAAGCACCCGCGCACGGTCTTGGTCGTCCTCAGCGGCGCCGAGCCGATGATCGTGGAGTTCGCGCGTAACCACAAGGCCAACGGCGGAACCGTCCTGGTGCAGACCTCGGCGACCTGTTTCGACGGTGCAGCGGCCGACGCGCTGGAAAGGCAGGGGATGGCATCGGGGTCGCCTGGCAATCTTGCCGAGCGCGCGGCCCAAAGCGTGTCCGCAAAATGAACATCTTCCGGTTCGGCGCGAGTCCCTCGTGTCCACGCGGCCGCGAAGACAATCCACGGGGTTCCACGTCATGACCAACGCCACCAAGGACATCCGCGGAGTCTTGATCTCCGTCAGCGGCGGCAAGCTGATGCTTCCCAACGCCACAGTGGCTGAAGTCATCACCTACTCCAACCCGGAACCGGTTCCGGATGCCCCGGCATGGCTGCTTGGGCGCGTGCGCTGGCGCGGTTGGGGCCTGCCGATCGTGTCCTATTCGGAGATGGTGGGCTGGCCCGAGGAAGGCGCCGCGCTGGGCGCCAAGGTCGCGGTGCTCAAGGGCGTGGGAAATCACGCCAAGATGCCGTATTTCGCGATCCTGACCCAGGGCTTCCCGCGCCTGATCACCATCGTGGACGGTGAGCTGAGCGAACGTTCGGCGCGCGATGCCTGGTTGCCCGAGGGGATCTACTCCGAGGCGACCTTCCACAACGACGACTGCGTGGTGCCGGATCTGGCCAGCATCGAGGCCAAGATCGCCGGTGTGCTGCAGACCTCGCGACCGATGGCCACGGCCTGACGGGAATTTCGCGCCATTCGGTCACATATTGTGCAGACCTTGCGCAAGCGGTTCCGCTTGCGAGGGCTTCTCGCGTTATCATCTTCGATATCGTCGCTGGTCGCGGCGGTGATCGCAGGTCGTGTCAATCCACAGTCGCGCCACGCCCGCCTGCCGGTACCAGTCGGCGGGTGGCTTTCCATAGAACTTAGGAATCCATCATGAGCAGCAACCTGACCCCCGCGTCCGAACTTCCGCCTGCGAGCACCGTGTGGGTCACCGCGCTCACGGCCGATGGTCGTGCGGGGTTGGATCGCTTTCTGGCCGAGCACGCCAAGCACTACAACGGCCACCCGACCGAACTGGATCGGTGGATTTCCCAAGGCGTGCTGGATGCTTTCGCCGAGAAGATCAACCAGGGCCAGACCATCGCCTACACGCTCGCTCCCGGCGCGTCCAAGGACGGCGAGGAACACGTGTTCACCCCGTCGCCAGCCGACGTGCTGTGCGAGGCCCTGCAACAGCCGTTCTGAGGCAGGGCGGCGACCTGGCGTCCGCGCATGGCTGGGAGAACTCCCCGGATCCTGTCGCCAGGGCTGCGGACGGGTCGTGCGGGAAGTTCCGGCGCCGTGGCGCCGACGCCCGTGCCGTCGCGGTTCCGGCGACTCCATCACTGAATCCAGCCATGGCCTGCCCGCATGCTGGGTTCGGCCATGTGTAGGCAGCGTGCCGGAGGGCACCGGATCGGAGCAGCGTGCAAGCGAGCATTCCAGAGCCTGAATTCCTGCTCAAGGCGACGCCGCCGCGCGCCCCACGGGCGACGATTCGGCGTGAGCACCTGCACCGCGCCTGGCTCGAGGCGCGCCAGCAGCCACTGAGCCTGCTCATCGCGCCCGACGGCTCAGGCAAGTCCACGGCGATGCTGCAATGGCGTCGGCTGTGGCTGGAGCAGGGCGCGCTGGTGGCATGGCTGACCACCGATTGCCGCGATCGTCCGGCGCGCTTCCGGGTCGCGCTTGCGCATGCGTTGCAGCATGCCTCCGGGCGTACCCGATCCGATGCGCTGGCCTCGCGCCACGCGGCCAAGCCGGACTGGCAGGGCGAAGGCCTGACCCGCCTGCTCGCGGCCATTGCGCGGGTGCGTTCGGTGGTCGTGCTGATGCTCGATGCCTGCGAACTGCTGCCCGCCGAGACGGTCAGCGGCTCGCTGGCCTATTTGATCCACAACGCGCCACCGAATCTGCACCTCGTGCTGGCATCGGCGGAGCCGTTGGCATGGGACACGACGATCGACCCGACACCCGCCGCGTATCGGGTCGGCATCGACGACCTGCTCCTGCAACCGTCCGAATCCGGTGCAATCCTGCTGCGGCGCCTGCGCGACCGGATCGACGCCGAGGAGGTGCTGCGCCTGCACGAGGCCTGCGCGGGCTGGCCGATGGGGCTGCAACTGGCCGCCTCCGCGATCGAACAGGGCATGGAGCATTCGCCGCGTGCAGTGGAAGCCGTGGTGTGGTTGCGCGGGCCTCCGCACACGCGCTACCTGGAAGCCTTGCTGGAGCGGCTTCCCGGGGATCTGCTGGGTTTCCTGAGTCGGGTCGCGATCCTGGACCACATGAATGCCGAGCTGTGCGAGGCGGTGGTCGGCGAGGGTCGCACCAAGGCGTTGCTGGCGCGGGCGATGCTCGATACCGCGCTGTTCGTGGTCGGCCAGAGCAAGGACTGGGGCTGCCTGCACCCGCTGGCGCGTGGTGCGCTGCTGGCGCGGTTTGCACGCCTGCCTGATGCCGAACGCAGGGCACTGCACCGGCGCGCCAGCGCCTGGTATGCCCGCCAGGGGCGACATGCGGACGCGGCCCGTCACGCCGTCGCGGCGGGGGATGCGGCGATGGCGCGAACCCAATTCGCGCAACTGCTCTGGCGCCTGAAGGCGGACGGGCGATTGCTGGAGGCGCGCGAGGAGCTGGGCCGCATTCCGGAAGCCGAACTCGCGCAGGATGTGCCGCTGCGTGTGGCGTGTGACTGGATCCTGGCATGCACCGAGCGGAATTCGCAGGCACTGGCCGACATCCGCCCGTTGCTGGCCAATCCTGCGCTGGATGCGGCGACCGGGTTTGCCGCCGCGCTGGCGGCGTCTTCGGCCGCCGGCTACGGCGATCGCCTGGGCCTGATTCCCGGACTGCTGGCGCGATGGCCGGAGGACGCAACGATCATCGATGCCTCCGGCTACGCGGTCGCCTACATCAATTGCACCTCGGCGTGGCTGCTGCATACCGGCAAGACCGAACGCCTGCGTGAACTGCAGCCGCGACTGTCGCCGACCGGCTACCGGCATTCGCCGGCGCTGGGCCCGGCGGTCGGGCGCCTGATGATCGCGTTGAGCCACCTGTGGGACGGCTACCCGGATCGTGCCGAGGCGGTGCTGCGCCCGGCCTTGGCGCATGCCGAAATGGTCGAGGGCCGGCGCAGCGCCATGGCCGGCATGTTCGGGGCCGTCATGGCGGCGGCGTGCCTGGATCGCAACCAGCCCGACCATGCGATGGCGATGCTCGCCGGGCGCCTGGACGTGATCCTGGCCACCGCGATCCCGGATGTCATCGCGTGCGCGTGGCGAACGATGGCGTTGTGCGCTCTGCAGCAGGGCGACCCCGATCAGGCCTTGCGGATCCTGGCGGAACTGCACGGGCACGCCGTGGCGCGTCGCTGGCCGCGATTGCAACTGCACGCGCTGGTCGAACGCATCCGTATCCATGCCCTGGCCGGGCAGCGGACGCAGGTGGACGCGCTGGATGCCGAATTGGAGGCCTTGGCGGCTGCCTTTGCCGATTCGGCCAGCGCCGTGTTCCGCCCGCACTACGATCTGCTCTCGGCGATCGCGCGCTCCTATGCCCTGCTCGAACGCGGGGAACTGGAGGCGGTGGAGCGCCACCTGTTGACCGCCCATGCGCTGGCGTCCGACCTCGGTCGCGGGCGCGAGTTGCTGGTGGTGCAGGTGCTGCGGGCCGTGGTGGCGCGGCAGCGCGGCGCCCCGCTGGCGCTTCGGCTGCTGCGCGAGGCGCTCAGCCAGGGCAAGTTGGGCGGCATACGTCGGTTGCTGCTCGACAGCCATCCCCTGGCCATGGAAATGGCGCTTGAGTTGCGCGCGACCGCCAAGGCCGAGCGCAAGGGATTGCCGCGTGCCGCGGCAGGCGCCGAGGCGGGCGATGTGGCGCGCGGTGGGGCCGGGGTTGCCGGCCTGTTGACCGCGCGTGAGGCACGGATTCTCGGCCTGTTGCATGAGGGCGTGCCGGAGCCGGCGATCGCGACCGCACTGGAACTCACCCCTGCCGTGCTGGAGTGGCACCTGGGCCACCTGCGGCGGAAATTCGCTGCGGCAAACCAACGGATCCTCGTGGATCGCGCCCGCCTGCTGGGAATGGTCACCAGCCACACCGCAGCGCTGGCGGCAGCGCAGGCCTAGGCTCGCCCCAGCCGTTGCCCCAGCCGCACCGCCTGCCCGGGGGAGAGCGACGCATCCAGGCCGGCGCAAGCCCGCGGCAACAGCACGATCACCGTCGAGCCGTAGTTGAAGCGCGCCATCTCCGCGAAGCGCTCGATGCGGATGCCCTTGCCGCGCCAGTCCTTGCGGACGATGCGCGAGGCGTATCGCGGAATTTCGATTCCGCCCCACACCGTCTCCACGCCCGAGACCAGGATCGCGCCGACCATCACCTGGCACATCGGTCCGAAGTCGGTGTCGAAATGGCACACCAGCCGCTCGTTGCGTGCGAACAGGCGCGGAATCGCCGCCACCGCGAACGGTGCCACGCTGAAGATGCGCCCGGGCACGTGCAAGGTCTCACGCAGCACGCCGCTCCAGGGCATGTGCACGCGATGGTAGTCGCGCGGCGACAGGTAGATGGTGGCGAACCAGCCGTCCGCGAACGCTGCGGCAGCGTCGGCATCGCCAAGCAGTTCGGCCACCGTGTACGTCTGGTCCTTGGCCTGGAAAATGCGCCCGGCCTCGATGCGCCCGAGTTGGCTGATGCGCCCGTCGGCCGGCATCAGCAGCGCGCGCGGATCCGCATCGGCAACGCGCGCGCCGGGCTTGAGCGCACGGGTGAAGAACGCCCCGAAGCTCGGGTAGGCGCGCGGATCGGATTGCGCGGCTTCGTCCATGTCCACGCCAAAGCGCTGGATGACGGTGGCGATCAGCGCGTCCTTCCAGCGCCGCCAGCGGCAGCGCGCCGCAAACAACGCCAGCCGCGACAGCAGGCGGTGCGGCAGCAGGTACTGCAGCGCGACCGCAGGTGTCAGCTTCATCGCCACCGGGCCAGGGTCTGCAGGTCGGCTCCGATCGCCTTTGGATCGAATGGCTGTGCCGGCGGTGGGGCGGGCGTGATCAGGCCGGCCATGTGACCTTGGGGATCCAGCACCGGCACCGCGGCCGAATGATCGACCTGGTAGTCGCTGGCCTTGGCCGAGGGCTTGACGAAATAGACCACGCCCAGGGCGTGCGCGAACTTCTGCAGCGTCGCCGCGTCGGCGGTCGCGCCGGTGATGTCCTTGCCGAAATAGTGCGCGTACTGCGCGGTGTGCTCGGGAGAATCGCGGCCCGGGTCCACCGAGACGAACAGGATGCGCGGACGCCTGGCCTGCGGCAGCGTGGACCAGGCGCGCGAGGCCACCCCGAGCATCTGCAGCGTGGTCGGGCACACGTCCGGGCAGTGCGTGTAGCCCAGATAAACCAGCGTCCAGTGGCCCTGGAACCACGCCGGCGTGATCGGCGCATCGTTCGCGGTGCGCAGGGTGAACGGCGTCAGCGCGCGCGGCGCCGGGAGCAGGGTGACCGCCTGCATCGGCGGGGCGGGCGGAGGTGGCGCGAAATGGCGCTCCGCGGCCCACAGCCCAAGCCCGGCGGCCAGCGCCGCGGCGAGGATGTACAAGGTCGCGTGGCGCGCCGCGCCGCGCACCTGGGCGCTGCGCCCACGCACGGTAAATCCGGATGCCTGGTTCATCGGCCGATTATACCGGGCAGGCTCGCTATACTGGCCGGCCGCCGTCCCGCCCGCCGTTCCGCACGCCTGCATGAGCGCCGAACTGTTCACCATCATCGACTTCATCCGCTTTGGCGCCAGCCGCTTCAACGCGGCCGGCCTGACCTTCGGCCACAGCTACGACAACGCGCTGGACGAGGCGACCCAGTTGGTGCTGCATGTCCTGCACCTGCCGCACGACCTGAATCCGGTGTACGGGCAGTCGCGGCTGACCGCCGATGAGAAGGTGGCGGTCCTGGACCTGTTCGAGCGCCGCATCGCCGAACGCCGCCCCGCCGCGTACCTCACTGGCGAGGCGTGGTTCGCCGGGCTGAGCTTCCGAACCGACCCGCGTGCGCTGGTTCCGCGCTCGCCGATCGCCGAATTGATCGAGGCCGGCTTCCAGCCGTGGCTTGGCGAGCTGCAGGTGCGGCGTGCGCTCGACCTGTGCACCGGCTCGGGCTGCATCGGCATCGCGATGGCGCACTACCACCCGGACTGGGAGGTGGATGCGGTGGACGTGTCAGCGGACGCGCTGGCCCTGGCGCAGGAGAATGCGCTGCGCCTGCATGCCGGCAACCTGCGTCTGCTGCCGTCCGACCTGTTCGCTGGGCTGGGGGGATGCCGCTACGACCTGATCGTAAGCAACCCTCCCTATGTCACCCGCGAGGAAGTCGCCGCGTTGCCCGCCGAGTATGCGCATGAGCCCGAACTGGGGCTGATTGCCGGCGAGGACGGGCTCGACCTTGCCCTGAAGATCCTGCGCGATGCGCCGGCGCACCTGAACCCCGGCGGCATGCTGATCGTCGAGGTTGGCGAGAGCGAACGCGCGCTGGTGGAAATCCTGCCCGATGTCCCGTTCGACTGGATCGAGTTCCGCGTCGGCCAGATGGGGGTGTTCGTGATCGGACGCGAGGAATTGCTCAACCACCGCGAACGCATCCGTGAGCTGGCCGATGCGCGTTGAAGCCGTCATCCCGGCGCATGCCGGAATCCAACTCGATCTGGACCGCATTCACGCGGGCATGGCGGCAGCAAAAGGCGACGTCCCAATGGATCACGGTTTGCGCCGGGATGGCGAGCGGAAATTGCGGTGAACACCTTCGGCCACCTGCTGCGCGTGACCACCTTCGGCGAGAGCCACGGGCCGGCGATCGGCTGCGTGGTCGATGGCTGCCCGCCGGGCATCGCCATCGCGCCGGAAGATTTCGCGCACGATCTGGCACGCCGCGCGACCGGGCGCTCGCGCCACACCTCGCAGCGCCACGAGGCCGACGCGGTCGAGATCCTCTCCGGCGTGTACGCGGGCCGCACCACCGGGACACCGATCGCGCTGCTGATCCGCAACACCGACGCGCGCAGCCGTGACTACGCGAAGATCGCCGCGCAGTTCCGCCCCGGACATGCGGACTACACCTACTGGCACAAGTACGGCATCCGCGACCCGCGCGGCGGCGGGCGCGCCTCGGCACGCGAGACCACGATGCGGGTGGCCGCGGCGGTGATCGCCAAGCAGTGGCTGGCCGAGCGGCATGGCGTTCAGGTGCGCGGCTGCATGACCGGAATCGGCGAGCTGGTGCCCCAGGGCATCGCGCGTGAGCGCATGGAGGCGCGCACGATCGACTGGGCCGTGGTCGAGTCCAACCCGTTTTTCTGGCCGGTCGCCGCGCAGGTCGATGCGATCGAGCAGTCCATGGATGCCTTGCGCAAATCCGGCGACTCGGTCGGCGCGCGGGTCGATGTGTTCGCCACCGGCGTGCCGCCAGGCTGGGGCGAGCCGGTCTACGGCAAGCTCGATGCGGAGCTGGCCGCGGCGCTGATGTCGATCAACGCGGTCAAGGGCGTGGAGATCGGCGACGGCTTCGCCGCGGTGGCGCAACGCGGCAGCGTCCACCGCGACGCGATGACCCCACAGGGTTTCGCATCCAATCATGCCGGGGGCATCCTCGGCGGCATCTCCAGCGGCCAGACGCTGCGATGCTCGGTTGCATTCAAGCCGACCTCCAGCCTGCGCCTGCCGGTGGACGGCGTGGACGAATACGGCAACGCGGTGCAGGTCGTCACCACCGGCCGCCATGACCCGTGCGTGGGCGTTCGCGCCACCCCGATCTGCGAGGCGATGGTCGCCCTGGTGCTGATGGACCAGGCGTTGCGCCACCGTGCGCAGTGCGGGGACGTGGGAGCGGTGAGCCCGCGCCTTCCCGGCGATGGCGCATGAACCTTTCAACGGACCAACGGCAGAGGGTCTTACGGAACATGGGCAGGACATTCAACGTCGCGGTCGTCGGCGCCACCGGCGCGGTCGGGCAGGTGATGCTGTCGGTGCTGGCCGAGCGCCGGTTCCCGGTCAACACGGTCGTCGCGCTCGCCAGTGCGAAATCGGCGGGCAAGACGGTCCGCTGCGGGCAGCGCGATCTCGTCGTGCAGGACCTGGCCGGCTTCGATCCGGCTGGCATCGACATCGCGCTGTTCTCCGCCGGCGGGGCGATCTCGAAACACTACGCGCCGAAGTTCGCCGCCGCGGGCGCGGTGGTGATCGACAACTCCTCCGCGTTCCGTCACGAGGCCGACGTGCCGCTGGTGGTTTCCGAAGTCAATCCGCAGCAGATCGCGCATCGTCCGCGCGGCATCATCGCCAATCCGAACTGCTCGACCATGCAGATGCTGGTGGCGCTGGCGCCGATCCATCGTGCGGTCGGCATCGAGCGGATCAACGTCGCTACCTACCAGTCGGTCTCGGGCACCGGCCAGAAGGCGATCGAGGAATTGCAGCGGCAGGATGCGGCGCTGGCCAATGGCGGGCAGGCGCGGGCGGAGGTCTATCCGGTGCAGATCGCGCGCAACGTGATCCCGCACGGCGGCGACTTCCTCGACAACGGCTACACCACCGAGGAGATGAAGCTGGTCTGGGAAACCCGCAAGATCCTCGGTGACGCGTCGATCCAGGTGAACGCGACCGTGGTGCGGGTGCCGGTGGTGTACGGCCATTCCGAGGCGGTGCACCTGGAGACGCGGCAGAAGATCACCGCGGCGCAGGCGCGCGCATTGCTGGAGCAGGCGCCCGGCGTGGAGGTGGTGGACGAGCCGCGCGGCGGCGGTTATCCGACGCCGGTCACCCACGCCGCCGGAACGGATCCGACCTGGGTCGGCCGGATCCGCGAGGACATCTCGCACCCGCGCGGACTGGACCTTTGGATCGTGTCGGACAACATCCGCAAGGGCGCGGCGCTCAACGCCGTCCAGATTGCGGAATGGCTGGCACAAGCGTATAGCTAGCGCCAACTTGCCACGCTGTCCTGAGGTCGATTCGCATCGGCGCAGGGGCGTGTCGTCATCATTCGGGGTAGGGCATGCGTTTGGAATCTGCAAAATTTCTCCGGTTGCGACCGGGAGTCATCGCGGCGGCGGTGGCCGGCGCGCTGGTCGCCGCGCAGGCGCAGGCGGTGGGGATGGGCGCGATCGAGGTCAAGTCCAAGCTCAACGAACCGTTCGTGGCGGAGATCCCCCTGAACCTCGACTACAGCGGGCAAGCCGACGATCTGGTCGTGCACATGGCCTCGCCGGAGGAGTTCGAACGTGTCGGCCTGCAGCGACCGCACGAGATGTCGGCGAACCTGAGCTTCAAGGTCACCCGCAACGCGCGCGGCGAGGCGGTGGTGCTGGTCACCACGCCACAGAAAATGACCGACCCCTACGTCAGCTTCCTGCTGGAAGCCGAGTGGGGCAACGGCAAGATGGTGCGCGAGTACACCGCCATGCTGACGCCACCGCACGTGGCCGAAGTCCCGCACGTTTCGATCTCCGCGCCGACGGTGGCCTCCACGCCGATGCCTGCGCCGACGGTGAGCCCGCCGCAAGTCGGCGCGGTGGAACCCGAGCAGCATCCCGGCCCCGCAAGCGCCGGTACCGCGACACCGAAGGAATCCACGCCGGGCGCCGCAGTCGCGGCAACCGGTACGCCGCCGTCGGCAACGACACCGGCCGCACCGCCTGCACCCGAACCGGTCGCAACGGTTCCGCCGCCGGCGCCGGAGCCGGCACCTGAACCTTACGCCGAAGCCGCACCGCCGTTGCCGTTGCCGGCGCCGCCTCCGGAAACCGCTGCCGCGCCCGAACCCGTGCCGTCCCCGGCAACGCCGGCAGCACCTGCAGCCCCGGCAGCCGCAGGCGAGATCACCGTCGCGCACGGGCAGACGCTGTCGCAGATTGCCGGGCAGGTCGATGCATCGGGCACCTCGGTCAACCGGGTCATGATCGCGCTGCAGCGCGCCAATCCGAATGCCTTCATCGACAACAACATCAACCGCCTCAAGGCCGGCGCGGTGTTGCACGTGCCGGACGCTGACGCGATGCGGGCGATTACGGCCGCCGAAGCGAATGCGCTGGTGCATGAGCAGGTCGAGAGCTGGCGGCGCGGGATCGCGCCGACGCCGCAATTGCAGCCCGGCGAAGCCGCCGCGGCGGCTGCGCCCGCGGGCACCCATGCAGGCGGCACGACCAACGCCTCGACAACCGCCGCGCGACCCAGGTCAGGCGGGGTTGCGCAAGCGGCTGGGCCCAAGGGCGCGCGACTGCAGATTCTTCCGCCCGCCGGGCGGGCCGGTGGCCACGGCCAGTCGGGCTCGGCCGAGGGCGGTTCGGGCAGCGAGGTGCACGCGGAGCTGGCCCAGGCCAAGGAAGACCTTGCCTCGCGGCAGGCGCAAATCAAGGATCTGAAGGCGCATGTCGCCGACCTGGAAAAGATCAAGGCCGACAGCCAGAAGATGATCGGCCTCAAGGACAGCCAGCTCGCCGCGCTGCAGCAGCGGCTGGCCGAACTGGAGAAGAAGGACGCCGCAGCGACCGCAGCCGCGGCGGGGTCGGCAAGCGCGGCATCGCCGGCGAGCGCGTCGGCGGCCAGCCCTGCCGCGTCGACGACGCTGGCCGCGGCATCGGCCGCCGCGTCCACGGCATCCGTCGCCTCGCCCTCGGCCGCGGTGGCATCGTCACCCAAGCCGAAGCTCGCGCATGCACCGCCGGCGCCGCCGCGCGAGCCGGAATCGCCCTGGTATCAGCAGGTCTATGTGCTGATCGGTGCTGGCCTGATCCTCTTCGGTGGGCTGCTTGGCCTGATGCTGCGGCGGCCGAAGAAGGCGGCGCCGCCGCCGCGCCGACGCAATTTCGACCTTCCCGCACGCGGGCCCGCCGCGTGGTCGGGTGCTTCCGGGCCAGCCGCGGCGCCGCAAGCTTCGGCGGCGGCGGTCGCGGCAAGCCATGCGAGCGCACCAACGCAGGAAGACGCCACCGAACACGAGGATCCGGAACCGGCGGAAGTGTTGGCCGATTCGGGCCCGCACGGGCACGAAGATCACGACGACCACGCCAGGGTCACCGCCGAGCAGCCGGTGTTCGTGGTGGGCGCCGGGACCTGGCGCGAGCCGGAGCCGGCCGCCCACGAACCGGAGGTGGAACCGGTCATCACCCATGGCTTCGCCGAGGATGCGCCTGCCGCTCCGGTTGCCGCTCCGGTTGCCGCGCCGATGCCTGAAAGTGCGCCGCAAGCGATTCCCAGTCCGCCGGACGGCCGCTGGACGGTGCCGTTGCGTATCGACGCGGCGCAGGCCTACATCGAAAACGGCGACCTGGACAGCGCGCGCAGCATGCTGGAAGCGGCGTTGATCGACGGCAATGCCGCGCAGCAGGAGCAAGCCTTCCGCCTGCTCGACATGCTCGACAACAGCTAGGCAATCCCGGGGCGCCGGCTGGCCCGGCGCCATTGGCGTCCATGCGGATCGCGCTCGGCATCGAATACGACGGCAGCGGCTTCCTCGGCTGGCAACGGCTGGGGCACGGCGCGAGCGTGCAGGCCGAAGTCGAGGCGGCGCTGGGTTTCGTGGCCAACGCGCCGATCCAGGTGCAATGCGCAGGCCGCACCGACGCGGGCGTGCACGCGCAATGCCAGGTGGTGCATTTCGATACCGCGGCCGAGCGCCCTGCGCGCGGTTGGGTGCTGGGCGCCAACTCGCGCCTGCCGCACGCCATCACGGTGCTGTGGGCGGCGCCGGTGGCCGATGACTTCAGTGCCCGCCACAGCGCGCGCGCGCGATGCTACCGGTACCGCATCCTCAATCGCGCGATGCGCCCGTCGCTGCAGCGCAGCTACCTGAGCTGGGAACGCGTGCCGCTGGACGTGGCGGCGATGCAGCGTGCCGCGCAGGCGTTGCTGGGCGAGAACGACTTCAGCGCATTCCGCTCCTCGCAATGCCAGGCCACCCACGCCATGCGCTGCATGCAGCGCGTCCAGGTGCGCCGCGACGGCGACATCGTGGAGATCCAGGTGCAGGCCAACGCCTTCCTGCACCACATGGTGCGCAACATCGTGGGTTCGTTGCTGCCGATCGGTCGTGGCGAGCGCGAGGAAGGATGGATGGGCGAATTGCTGGTCGGCCGTGACCGCACCGTGGCCGGGCCGACCGCGCCGCCGCAGGGCCTGTGTTTCGTCGGCCCGCGTTATCCGGCGCCTTGGGGCCTGCCGGCGGAGGTCACGCTGTGAGCCAGAGCGAGGATGCCGCAGCGACGCAGCGGACGCGAATCAAGTTTTGCGGCATGACCTGCGTCGCCGATGTCGAACTGGCGCAGGCGCTGGGCGTGGACATGGTCGGGTTGGTGTTTGCGCCGCGCAGTCCGCGACGACTCGATGTGGTGCGCGGACGGTCCCTGCGCGACGCCTGTGCTGCATCCACGCGGGTGGTTGCGCTGCTGATGGATCAGGCGCGCGCTGACGTGCAGGCCATCCTCACCGCGGTCAAGCCGGACCTGCTGCAGTTCCACGGCGATGAAGCGGACGGTTTCTGTGCCTCGTTCGGCCTGCCGTTCCTCAAGGCCATGCCGATGCGTGGTGTCGACGTCGCCGCCTTGCCGGAGCGGCTGGCGCGTTATCCTTCGGCGCGTGGATTCGTGTTCGATGGCCATGCGCCGGGCGCGATGGGCGGCAGCGGCGAACGCTTCGATTGGCGCCTGCTTTCCGCCTCGCGCATCGATCGGCCCTGGTTGCTGGCCGGCGGCCTGGATGCGGGCAACGTGGAGCACGCCGTGCGCACCGCCCACCCGTGGGGCGTCGACGTGTCCAGCGGGATCGAGTCCGCACCCGGCGCCAAGGATCCACAGCAGATGCGCGCCTTCGTCGCGGCCGTGCACGCGGCGGATGCCAGCGCAGTCACCCTGGACTGAACCGCATGCGAGCGATTTCATGAGCGACACCGACGGCATCGACTTTCACGCCTGGCCCGACGCGCGCGGGCATTTCGGCGACTACGGCGGCATCTACGTCGCTGAAACCCTGATCGAACCGCTGGCGCAACTGGAGGCGGCGTATCGTCGCTGCAAGGACGACCCGCAGTTCCAGGCCGAACTGGCACGCGACTACAAGCACTACGTCGGCCGCCCCAGCCCGATCTACGAGGCGGCGCGGCTTGCCGCGCACGTCGGTGGCGCGCGCATCCTGCTCAAGCGCGAGGACCTCAACCACACCGGCGCACACAAGATCAACAATACGATCGGCCAGGCCATGCTGGCGCGGGCGATGGGCAAGACCCGGATCATCGCCGAGACCGGTGCCGGCCAGCACGGCGTCGCCGCGGCCACCGTGGCCGCGCGGCTGGGGCTGGAGTGCGTGGTGTACATGGGCGCGGTGGACATGCAGCGCCAGGCGATCAACGTCTATCGGATGAAACTGCTCGGCGCCAGGGTGGTGCCGGTCACCTCCGGATCGCAGACGCTCAAGGACGCGCTCAACGAGGCGATGCGCGACTGGGTGAGCAACGTCCACGACACCTTCTACATCATCGGCACCGTCGCCGGCCCGCATCCGTACCCGCTGCTGGTGCGCGACTTCAATGCCGTGGTCGGGCGCGAGGCGCGCGTGCAGATGATCGAGGAATACGGCCGGCTGCCGGACGCGATCACCGCCTGCGTCGGCGGCGGCAGCAACGCGATCGGCCTGTTCCACGCCTTCCTCAACGATGCGCAGGTGCGCATCGTCGGCGCCGAGGCCGCCGGCGAGGGGATCGCAAGCGGCCGTCACGCCGCTTCGCTGGCCGCCGGACGCCCTGGCGTGCTGCACGGCAACCGCACCTACGTGATCTGCGATGACGACGGGC
>CAZXGS010000065.1:0-15846 GCA_964640525.1 uncultured Gammaproteobacteria bacterium
CCGACCTGCGGTCGTTCCGGATCGTTCCAGACGATCCGGTCAAGACCGGTGCCTTGAACCGCTCGGCCACACTTCCGTCGTCATCGCACACCCGACGCCGGTTTGACTCCGGGCATCCTGCCCTGCGCCCCTGCGGGGCCGACCTGCGGTCGTTCCGGATCGTTCCAGACGATCCGGTCAAGACCGGTGCCTTGAACCGCTCGGCCACACTTCCGTCGTCATCGCACACCCGACGCCGGTTTGACTCCGGGCATCCTGCCCTGCGCCCCTGCGGGGCCGACCTGCGGTCGTTCCGGATCGTTCCAGACGATCCGGTCAAGACCGGTGCCTTGAACCGCTCGGATGCACTTCCGCCGTTCGCGATTGTCGCACGCCGGGCTAGGCCAGTGCCTTGCCGGTGGCGCGTCGCACGACGGGCTTGGCCGCGGCCGCCTTGGCGGATTCTTCGCGCGACTTGCGGCAACCGCTGCTGGAGGCTTCCAGCAGGGGCGGCAGGCGCTCGGCGAGGAAGTCGATGAACACCCGTACCGCCGGCAGCAGGCCCCGGCGCGACGGAAACACGGCGTGGCAGATGCCTTGCGGCAACGACCAGTCGGGCAGCACGGGCTCCAGGCGCCCGCTGCGGATCGCCTCGGCACACACCGTTTCCGGCAGCAATGCGATGCCGTGGCCGCGGGTGGCGATCTCCATCAGCATCGGGAAATCGTGCGCCATCAGCCGCGGCTGGATGTCCACCAGCACCGTTTCGTGCCCGGCGCCGTGCAGCTCCCAGCGCTGCATCGCCTCGTGCTCGCTCATGCTCAAGGTGGCGTGGGATTCCAGTTCCCTTGGCGCGGTCGGGCGGCCATGGCTGTCCAGGTAGGCGGGACTGGCGACCAGCAACTCGCGGATCTGCCCGAAGCTGCGCATCGCCAAGCTGCCGTCGTCGTTGAGCCGGGTGCGCACGCGCAGGGCGACGTCGAAGCCTTCGTTGATGACGTCCACGCGACGGTTGCTGACCTGCAGTTGCAGCCGTACCTGCGGGTGGGCATGCAGGAAGTCCGGGAGCAGACAGGCCAGTTGTTGTTGCGCCAGCGAGACCGGGCAGCCGACCTTGACCAGACCACGCGGCTCGGCGCTCAGCCGCTCGACCGCCTCGCGCGCGGCCTGCGCCTCCGACAGCATCGCCTGCGCGTGGCGATGCACGTTCTGTCCTACCTCGGTGACAGCGAAACGGCGCGTGGAGCGTTGCAGCAGACGCACGCCCATGTCGGTTTCCAACTGGACGATGCGCCGGCTCAGGCGCGACTTCGGGATGCCAAGCGCGCGCTCGGCGGCGGCGAAACCGCCGTGTTCTACCACCATCGCGAAGTAGTACAGGTCATTCAGGTCTTGCATGGGTCACCTCGTTGCAGATGCTGGATTCGCGCGGCGGGCAACGAGGGCTCCGTGAACGGAACGCCTCGCAGCGTTGGTCCGGGTCTCGTCGAAAGGCCTTCCTTGCCATGATTCCATCGAATCGTGGTTCGACAGGCCTGTCCTGAGCGTTGTCGAAGGGCTCACCACGAACGAATCATTCAATGCTCACCACGAGCGGCTTTTCCAAGGTTCACCACGAAGGGCCTTTCACAAGCTCACCGCGATCGGCCTTGCCCATGCTCACCGCGAACGGCCTTGCCCAAGCTCACCACGAACGGCCTTTCCACAGCATCACCTCGAACAACCATTTCCCAAGCGCATCACGAACGGCGGTTCTGGACACACCACGACAGCCCCTTCCTGCTTCACCACATGCCACTTCCTCGGCCCGCCACCGCCGGGCCACGAATGGACAATGGATCACTCGATTCTTTCGAGCCCACCCATGTACGGCCGCAGGACCTCGGGCACCGCGATCGAGCCATCGGCTTGCTGATGGTTTTCCATCACCGCGATCAGCGCACGGCCCACCGCGACGCCCGAGCCGTTGAGGGTGTGCACCAGTTCGGGCTTTCCGGTGGCCGGGTTGCGCCAGCGCGCCTGCATCCGCCGCGCCTGGAAGTCGCCGCAGTTCGAGCACGAGCTGATTTCGCGATACGCGTCCTGGGAAGGCAGCCACACTTCCAGGTCGAAGGTCTTGCGCGCCGAGAAGCCCATGTCGCCGGTGCACAGCAGCATGCGGCGGTAAGGCAGGCCGAGCTTCTCCAGCACGGTCTCCGCGCAGCGGGTCATGCGCTCGTGTTCGACGTCGCTCTGCTCCGGGCGCGCGATGCTGACCAGTTCGACCTTTTCGAACTGGTGCTGGCGAATCATGCCGCGGGTGTCGCGACCGGCAGCGCCTGCCTCGGCGCGGAAGCACGGCGTGTGCGCGGTCATGCGCAACGGCAGGCTGGCATCGTCCATGATCTGGTCGCGGACGATGTTGGTCATCGACACTTCGGAGGTCGGGATCAGGTAGCGCTTGCTGGCTGCCTCACCCTCGTCAACCGCGGTCGCGAACAAATCCTCCTCGAACTTCGGCAACTGCCCGGTACCGCGCATCGACTCGGCATTGACCAGCAACGGCGCATTGATTTCCAGATATCCGTGTTCGCCGGCATGCAGGTCGAGCATGAACTGCGCCAGCGCGCGGTGCAGGCGTGCCAACGATCCGCGCAGCACGGTGAAGCGGGAACCGGACAGCTTGGCGCCGGCCTCGCCATCCAGCCAGCCGTGGCGGCTTCCCAGTTCCACGTGGTCCTTGACCGCGAAGTCGAACGCGCGAGGGCTGCCCCAGCGATGCCGTTCGACGTTGCCGGTTTCATCGCTGCCCTGCGGCACCGAGGCGTCGGGCAGGTTGGGCACACCAAGGGCGATGGCGTCGATTTGCGCGCGGATCGCATCCAGCCTGACTTCACTGGACTTCAACTCTTCGCCGATGCCGGCAACCTCGGCCATCAGCGGGGCCACGTCCTCGCCCCTGCCCTTGGCCATGCCGATCGCCTTGCTGCGGCTGTTGCGCAGGTTCTGCAGTTCCTGCGTGCGCACCTGGATCGCCTTGCGCTCGGCTTCCAGGCGTTCCAGGTCCGCGACCGGCAGATCGAACCCGCGGGCTTTCAAGTGTTGTGCGGTCTGGGAGATCTGTCCGCGAAGAAGGGCGGGATCAAGCATGCAACGCTCCGGGTGTCTTTCAATCCGTCATTATCGCGACTGGAACGATCACCCCGCAAACGCGGTCACAGTTGCCATCCTGGCCCGGCTCGGGCCACCCTAGCCCGCCATGCCCGCCTCGCCACCGCCCCATCGCCCGCCTTCCCGCCTGCGCGCGACGCGCGGCTGGGTGAAACCGACGCTGTTGTTCGTGCTTGCGCTGGTTGCCGGTGCGATCGCCAGCGTGCTGTGGTTGCGCCGCCATCCGTTGCACGTCCCGGCGGCCGGCACCGGATTCGACACGGAGCTCAGCCCTGTGCCGATGCGACGCGCGCTGCCGGTGCCTGCGGTCGACGGGCGCTTCGACCTGCCGCCACCGACCACCCCGGCGCCGGACGCGCCGCACGTGGTCGCCGCCGAACCCGTCGCGCCGCCTGCGCCAACGGAACCGGAAGCCGATGCGGGCGCCGAAACCCGGGTCGGACAGGCTGCAACGACGCCGGCGGATGGCGTCGCCGACCATGGCCCGCGGGTGAGCGAACAATCACCGCCGCGGTACCCGCGCCGGGCCCTGCGCGAGGGCATCGAAGGCACGGTGCGATTGACCGTGTCCATCGATGCGATGGGCAACGTGGTGGACGTGCAGATCGCGCAAGGCAGCGGCTCGGCCGAACTCGATCGTGCCGCGCAGGATGCGGTGCGCGAATGGCGCTACCAGCCGGCGATCCACGACGGCCAGCCGGTCGCCAGCACGCTGGAGATTCCGGTGGACTTCAAACTCGACGGGACGTGAGTGCGATGGCGAACCTTGCCTGAGACAGCCACGCCCGCGCCGCGCCGGCACCATCAAGCCAGCACCCGCAATCCCATGCCGTGGGCCGTGGCCAGCGCCATGAAGCCCGGGAACGAAGTGGCGACGTTGGCACAGTCGCCGATGCGAACCTCGCCGTCCGCCCGCTGCGCTGCCACCGCCAGCGCCATCGCCAACCGATGGTCGCCGTGGCTGTCCACCGCGCCCGCACGCAGGCGGCCATGCGCCCCCAGCCCGTGGATGCACGCGCCGTCGGCGGTCTCCTCCACGCCCACGCCCAGCGCACGCAGCCCGGCAGCCATGCCGGCGATACGATCGGATTCCTTGACCCGCAACTCGGCTGCCCCACGCACCACGGTATCCCCACCGGCAAACGCCGCAGCGACGAACAGCGCCGGGAACTCGTCGATCATGTCCGGCACGCACGGGCCCGGCACCTCGATCCCCGCCAGCCGCGCGGCGCGCACGCGCAGATCAGCGACCTGCTGGCCACCCTGAAGGCGTGCCGGACCGACCACGATGTCCGCGCCCATCGCGCGCAGCACCTCGAGCAGGCCGGTACGCCGCGGGTGCATGCCGACGTCGCGGATCAGCAGGTCGGAGCCGGGCACGATGCTGGCCGCAACCAGCAGGAAAGCCGCGGAAGAAAAATCGCCGGGTACCGCGATGTCGGTTGCGCGCAGACGTTGGCCGCCGTCCAGTTCGGCGCTGCCGGCGCGGTAGTGGATCGGCCCGCCGAACGCGGCCAGCATGGACTCGGTGTAATCACGCGTCGGCTGCGGTTCGTGCACCCGCGTCCTGCCCTGCGCGTACAAACCGGCCAGCAGCACCGCCGACTTGACCTGCGCGCTGGCCACCGGCGGCGTGAAGTCGATTCCACGCAGCCTGCGCCCACCGCGAACCTGCAGCGGCGGCAGGCCGCCGTCGCGTGCGTCGATGGCCGCGCCCATGGCTGCCAACGGTTCGATGACGCGGCGCATCGGCCGGCGCGACAGCGACGCGTCGCCGATCAGGGTGCTGTCGAAGCCCTGCCCTGCCAGCACCCCGCACAGCAGGCGCATGCCGGTGCCGGCGTTGCCGCAGTCCAGCGGCACCGCGCTGCCCCGCAGGCCGTGCAGGCCGACGCCATGGACGATGCGCTCACCGTCCGCCGGCGCGTCGATGCGCACCCCGAGCTGGCGCAGCACGGCGGCGGTGCTCAGGGTGTCCTCGCCTTCGAGGAAACCGGTCACCCGCGAGTCGCCGTCGGCAATCGCCGCCAGCATCAACGCACGATGCGAAATCGACTTGTCGCCGGGCACGCAAACGGCACCCGACAGCGCTGCGCCCGGCGCGGCGATCCAGTCGATGCGGGCTGGCGTCACGGCAGCGCATCCAGCAGGCGCTGGTTCTCGGCACGGGTTCCGACGCTCACGCGCAAGCAGTCGCCAAGGCCGTAGCCACCCATCGGGCGCACGATCACGCCGCGGGTGAACAAGGCGTGTTCGACCGCCGCCGCGTCAGCGCCGAACTCGACCAGCACGAAATTGGTCTGTGAAGGCAGCACGCGCAACCCGCGCGCGCGCAGCCGCGCGGTCAGCCATTCGCGCTCGGCGAGATTCCACTCGCGTGCTGCAGCGACATGCTGAAAGTCGGCCAGCGCCGCCTCGGCGGCAGCCAGCGCCAGCGCGTTGACGTTGAACGACTCGCGCAGGCGTTCGAGCACGTCGATCACCTGCGCCGAGGAAATCGCATAACCCACACGCAGCCCCGCCAGTGCGTGCGCCTTGGAAAAGGTGCGGGTGAGGATCAGGTTCGGATGCCGCGGCAGCAGGCGCAACGCGCTGCTCAGGCCAGGTGCGGTCACGTACTCGGCATAGGCCTCGTCGATGACCACCAGCGTGGTCGTTGGCACCTGCGCCATGAAGGCATCCAGCGCGCCGTCGTCGAACCAGGTGCCGGTGGGGTTGTTCGGGTTGGCCAGGTACACGATGCGCGTGTCGGCACCGACCGCTGCCGCCATTGCCGGCAGATCGTGCCCGCGCGGTATCGTCGCGTGGTCGCGCGGCAACGCCGGCACCCGGATCGCGCGCGCTCCCGCGGCCGCGGTGGCGATCGCAAACACCGCAAAGCCGAATTCGGCATGCACCACCGACGTCGCGGCATCCGCGAAGCACTGCGCGATCAGCATCAGCAGCTCGTGCGAACCGTTGCCGAGCGCGATCTGCGCCGCATCGCAGCCGTGCCGTGCAGCCAGCGCCGCCTTGAGCGCGCCCCCCTTTGGATCCGGGTAGCGCGACACGCCCTCCAGCGCAGCACGGATCGCCTCCAGCGCGCACGGGCTGGGGCCGAGCGGATTCTCGTTCGAGCCCAGTTCGGCGATCTCCACGCCGAAGCGCCGACGCAGCGTGGGCAGGTCGTGACCGGGATCGTAGGCGCGCAGGGCGCGGGTGGCGGCATTGGCCAGCGCGGCGGCGTCGAACGCCGGCGGCTTGGCCCCGGCATCCAACGCGGACGCAGGCTCGCTGGCGACTGACGGTGTGCGCTTCACCGCGCCGATTCCGGGCAGGCGCCGAGGCTTTCGATCCGCGCGGTGCTCGACAAGCGGGGTAGCAAAGCGACGGCGCCATTGCGCGACGTTTTCGCGGGAGGCTTGTTGTCCGTCGTCATCGCCGCCTCTTTCGTTGATCCTGCCCCCGTTTGGCGGACACCCGCATGAGCGACACGGGATGGCTCGAACGGCTCCGGGCCGAGGTCGACCTGACCTCGAGCGGCGCCGGTGGCGATTGTAGTCGACCTCGATGGACTCCAAAACGCGATCGAGGGCCTGCTCGCGCGTCCCGCAGCACACGCCGTGGATCGTTTGGCCCACGAGGCCGTGGTTCCGGTTCTCCATCGCCGCGTTGTCGCCACCATTCCTTGGGCAACGATGCTTGCGCTCATGCCGTGGCCCCCTGCAGTGCGCGATGTTCCCATGAGCCTTGCTGGCCGGCCCCGGCCCGTGCGCATGATCGTTCCGCGCGGCATCCCGCGCGTGTGTCCGGTGATGCCCGCCAGCCCGGCGAGCCGGCCGGATCGCACGCAAGGCTTGACGCCGATCAAGGCACGGGTGAGCATCGCAAGCCCATCCTGCGCGCCCTTCCCTGCGACGGCCACCATGCAACGTCCCGTTTCGCTCGATGCCGAGCAGCTGCGCGCCTGCGCCCAAGGCCACCTGTTCGGGGCGGGCAACGCGCGCCTGCCCGCCCCGCCAATGCTGATGTTCGACCGCATCACCCGGGTTGAAGAACACGGCGGCGCCAGCGGCAAGGGCCTGCTCGAAGCCGAGTTGGATATCCATCCGGACCTGTGGTTCTTCGGCTGCCACTTCGAGGGCGACCCGGTAATGCCCGGCTGCCTGGGGCTGGATGCGATGTGGCAACTGGCCGGCTTCTTCTTGCCGTGGCTTGGCGAGGCCGGGCGCGGCCGCGCGCTGGGCGTGGGCGAGGTCAAGTTCACCGGCCAGGTGCTGCCCAGCGCCAGCAAGGTACGCTACGTGATCGACGTCAGCCGGGTGGTGCGCGGGCGCTTGAAGCTGGTGATCGCCGACGGCCGTACTTTCGTCGACGATCGCCTGATCTATACCGCCAAGGACCTGCGGGTGGGCCTGTTCCAGACGACGGAGAATTTCTGATGCGTCGCGTGGTGGTGACTGGAATGGGGATCGTGTCCTGCCTTGGCGATGTGGCGGATACCGTCTCGCGCGCCCTGCAGGAGCTGCGCAGCGGCATCCGCGCCATCCCCGAATACGCCGCGCGCGGCCTGCGCAGCCAGGTCGCCGGTGCGCCGGAGGTCGATCTGGACGCGAGCATCGACCGCCGCCTGCGCCGCTTCATGGGCGATGCCGCCGCCTATGCCTACCTGGCGATGCGCTCGGCGATCGCCGACGCCGGGCTGAGCCAGGAACAAGTCCGCCATCCGCGTACCGGCGTGATCGCCGGTTCCGGCGGCGCCTCGCCGCAATGGCAGATCGAGACCGGCGACCTGTTGCGCAGCAAGGGCGTGCGCAAGGTCGGCCCGTTCATGGTGCCGCGGACGATGTGCTCGACGGTCTCGGCCAGCCTGGCCACCGCGTTCGGCATCCTCGGCCTGAGCTACTCCATTGCCGCCGCGTGCGCGACCTCCGCGCACTGCATCGGCGCTGCCGCCGACCTGATCCGCCACGGCGCGCAGGACATCGTGTTCGCCGGCGGCGGCGAGGAGCTGCATTGGGGCATGACCTGCCAGTTCGATGCGATGGGTGCGCTGTCGACCGGCTACAACCACACCCCGGCCGTGGCCTCGCGGCCCTACGACGCCAACCGCGACGGCTTCGTGATCGCCGGCGGTGGCGGCATGCTGGTGCTGGAGGACTACGAGCACGCGCGCGCGCGCGGCGCGCACATCCACGCCGAACTGGTCGGCTACGGCGTTACCTCCGATGGCGCCGACATGGTCGCGCCCTCCGGCGAGGGCGCAGTGCGCTGCATGCAGATGGCCATGGCGAACCTGCCCGGTCCGGTGGACTACCTCAACACCCACGGCACCGCCACCCCACTGGGCGACGTGGTGGAACTCAACGCGGTGCGCAAGGCGTTCGGCGCCGACGTCCCGCCGCTGTCCTCGACCAAGGCGCTGACCGGCCACTCGCTGGGCGCGGCCAGCGTCCACGAGGCGATCTACAGCCTGCTGATGCTGCGCGACGGCTTCCTCGCCGGCTCGGCGCACATCGACGCGCTCGACCCGCACGTGGCCGACTTCCCGATCCTGCGCGAGACCGTGCAATCGCAGGCCGCGATCGTGATGTCCAACAGCTTCGGCTTCGGCGGCACCAATGCCAGCCTGGTGTTTGCCAGGGTCTGAGCGGCGGCCTCAGGTCGCGGTCGCCACTTCCTCCATCCCCGCCGTGTCACGCCAGTAACCGTTGCGCGCGCCGACACGCGGCGGTGGCGCGCCCGAAGCAAGCGCCCGGCGGAAGCGCGCGACCACATCCGCCATGCCCTCGGGCTGCGGATACAGGCGCAGGATGTCGATGCCTGCGGCCTGCAATTCAGGCAACTCGGGGGCCATGTCGGTGATCGCGTGGCCCTGGATCTGGATGCCGTTGATGCGCAGGAACGGCTGTCCCTCGCGGGTGTCCAGCGGCATGCCCTCGGGATGCTCGATGCAGCGGAAGCCGCACTGGTCCTTGGGCACGTCGTGCGCCCGCGCGGTGAAGCAGCGCGCCGAGTACGCCAGCGGCAGCCGGCCCCAGGCGGTGATCTCCAGCTCGGGCATGTCCTGCCCGCCGGCGCGGGTGGCCGCGCGCAATTCGTCCACCAGCCGCTGCCCCTGCTCCACGCCCAGCACCAGCCGGCACAGGCCGTCCTCGCGCAGCAGTTCCAGGTCGCGGGCGTTGTACACGTTCACCGCCGGGCCGCAGACGAACGGCAGGCCGCGTTCGCGGCACACCTGCACCGCGGACATGTCGTTGGCCTCGACCCGGAAACGGCCGTTGTCGGCCAGCCGCTGCAAGGCGCCCAGTTCGGACTCGGCTTCCAGAAGCACCAGCGTCGAGAGCACGGCTTCGCGCCCGCTGGTCGCGACCTGCCCGGCCAGTTCGATCCAGTCGCCGGTGCGCAACTCACGGCGCTTGCTGCATACGGTCTCGCCCAGATAGACGATGTCCAGCGGCCAGTCCAGCACCTGCGCGTAGAAGTCCAGCACACGCTGGCGCGGCCAGAAGTATTGCAGCGGCCCCAGGCTCAATCGCATTGGGTAGTCCTCCGCGCCCGTGAAAAAATTCGAGCGCCGTCACGTGGGCGCCGCCGGGCGTCTCTGGCAAGGCGCGTTGCGTGAAAACAAGGGAGTTTGGTGAACCAAATGACCACAGTTTTCGCGCAGCGGGCCGCCGCCAGAGGCGTTCGGTGGCGTCCGCAGCAGGTGGGCGATTTTTTCACAGGCTCTCAGTGCCAGGCGCGGTGGTAGGGACCGAGCGTGGTCTGGTGGCCCTCGGCGTGCGCCGACAGCGCGTCCTGCCACTGCGCGCGCGCTCGCCAGTCGCTGCCCTCGCGTACCAGCGTGTCGATCGCCTGGCGCCAGGTCCGCGCGACCGTGGATACGTAAGCCACCCCGCGCTGCCGGCCCTCGATCTTGACCGCGGCCACCCCGGCGGCGTGCAGGCGGGGCAGAAGGTCCAGCGTGTTCAGGCTGGTCGGCTCCTCGAGCGCGTGGAACACCTCGCCGCCGACCGCGAAGCGGCCCTTGCACACGGTCGGGTAGCCGGCCGCTTCGCCGGGCGCATAGCGATCCATCATCACCCCGTTCAGGCGCACGGTGCGCGCGCCATCGTCGCCTTCTTCCCAGCGCACGAACTTCGCCGGCGAGCACACCCCGTGCCGGTTCGGCGAGGCGCCGGTGACGTAGCTGGACAACTGGCAACGGCCCTCGACCATGATGCACAGGCTGCCGAAGGCAAACACCTCCAGCGCCACCGGCGGGTTCTCGCACAGCCGCTCGACCTGCTGGATCGCCAGCACGCGCGGCAGCACCGCGCGCGCGATGCCGAAGCGCTCGACGTAGTAACGCAACGCCGCGCGGGTGGTCGCCGAGCCCTGCACCGACAAGTGACGCGCCAGCGTCGGATGGCGGCGCGCGGCGTAGTCGAGCACCGCCAGGTCGGCGGCGATGATGGCATCCGCGCCAAGTTCGGCGGCACGATCCACCGCCGCCTGCCACATCGGCAGACGCACGCTCTCCGGGTAGGTGTTGAGCGCCAGATACACCTTGCGCCCGCGGCTGTGCGCATACTGGACGCCACGGCGCAGGTCGTCCTCGCCGAAATTCAGGCCGGGGAAGGCCCGCGCATTGGTCTGATCGCGAAAGCCGGCATAGACCGCATCGGCGCCGTTGTCGATCGCCGCCATCAACGCCGGCAGATTGCCGGCCGGGCACACCAGATCCATGCGACCTCCGCGTCGGCGCAGCGCGCATGCTCGCCGCCACGCGAGGCCGCGTCCTTGACCTGGATCAGGAAGCGGCGCGCACCGGCGCGCGGATCCGCATTGACTTGGCTCAAGGACGCAACGGGCCGGCGGGCTTACGATGGAGCACAGCCGCGAGGAACGCTCCCATGACCGAGCTGGTCGACCGCTTTGGCCGCCGCTTTCCCTACTTGCGCCTGTCGGTTATCGAGGCCTGCAACTTCAGTTGCAGTTATTGCCTGCCCAACGGTTACCACGCCGCGCCGGGTACGCCGGCGCCGCTGCGGCTGGAGGAAATCGAGCGCCTGCTGCGGGCGTTCGCCAGGGTGGGCCTGCGCAAGTTGCGCCTGACCGGCGGCGAGCCGACCCTGCGCAAGGACCTGCCGTCGATCATCGCTGCCGCCGCGGCGATCCCGGACCTGCAGACGGTGGCCATGACCACCAATGGCTGCCTGTTGCGCAAGCACCGCCGACGCTGGCAGGACGCCGGGCTGAACGCGCTCAACATCAGCGTGGACACGCTTGATCGCGAGCGCTTCGCGCACATCACCGGCCACGATCGCCTGCCCGATATCCTTGCCGGGATCGACGCGGCACTGGCCGATGGCTTCCCGGTCGTCAAGCTCAATGCGGTGCTGCTGCGCGGGCTCAACGACGAGGGTTTTCCGGCGTGGCTTGACTACCTGCGCGAGCGGCCGCTGGCGTTGCGCTTCATCGAGTTGATGCGCACCGGCACCAACCGCGATTATTTCGAGCGCCACCACCTGCGCGCGCAGGCGCTGGAGGAGCGCCTCTGCGCGCAGGGCTGGAGCCTGCAACCGCGCAGCCCCACCGCCGGGCCGGCACGCGAGTACGCGCACCCGGATTACCGCGGCCGGATCGGCATCATCGCGCCGTACTCGAAGGACTTCTGCGCCGGCTGCAACCGTCTGCGCGTCACCGCACGCGGCGACCTGCGCCTGTGCCTGTTCGGCAACCTCGGCATCCCGCTGCGCCCACTGCTGCAGTCCGACGTCGACGCCGACGTGCTGGAAGCGCACCTGCTCGGCCAGCTCGGCCTGAAGGCCGCAGGCCACGGTCTGCATCATGGCCTTACCGGCCTGACCCCGCACCTGGCCTCGATCGGAGGATGAGCAGGCAGGCGCGCGACAGCGTCGGCAAAGGCACCGCATTCGCGCGCAAGCTACTTTTCACATGGACATGCCCACCATGCAGCGCAATACTCTGCGCTTCATGGCCACACGTCGATCGCGCCGGCAAGGCGGCATCGACTTGACCCAGATCAGCATCCGCTTGCTCGCCCGCCATCACGATGCGGGGGCCCGCGACGCCGACTTCCATCCTTCGACTCGAGCCGATCCACCATGAGCTACTTCCTCGATCGCCTCAACTTCTTCAAGACCGCCGACGAGGATTTCGCCGACGGCCATGGTGTCACCCGCACCCAGGACCGTTCCTGGGAGGACAGCTACCGGCGGCGATGGCAGTACGACAAGATCGTGCGCTCCACCCACGGGGTGAACTGCACCGGCTCGTGCAGCTGGAAGGTGTACGTCAAGAACGGCCTGGTCACCTGGGAAACCCAGCAGACCGACTACCCGCGCACCCGCCCCGACCTGCCCAACCACGAGCCGCGCGGCTGCCCGCGCGGGGCCAGCTACTCCTGGTACCTGTACAGCGCCAACCGCCTGAAGTACCCGCTGGTGCGCAGCCAGTTGCTGCGGCTGTGGCGCGAGGCGCGCAAGGACAAGGCGCCGGTGGATGCCTGGGGCAGCATCATCGAAGACCCGGCCAAGACCGCGCAGTACAAACCCAAGCGCGGCATGGGCGGGTTCGTGCGGGTGCACTGGGACGAGGCCAACGAGATCATCGCCGCGGCCAACCTGTACACGGTCAAGACCTTCGGCCCCGATCGCATCGCCGGGTTTTCGCCGATCCCGGCGATGTCGATGATCTCCTACGCCTCCGGTGCGCGTTACCTGTCGTTGCTGGGCGGGGTGTGCCTGTCGTTCTACGACTGGTACTGCGACCTGCCGCCGTCCTCGCCGCAGGTGTGGGGCGAGCAGACCGACGTGCCCGAATCGGCAGACTGGTACAACAGCCGCTATCTGATCGCCTGGGGCTCGAACGTGCCGCAGACGCGCACGCCGGACGCGCATTTCTTCACCGAGGCGCGCTACAACGGCACCAAGACGGTGGCGATAACGCCGGATTATTCCGAAGTCGCCAAGCTGTGCGACCACTGGTTGCATCCCAAGCAGGGCACGGACGCGGCGCTCGCATTCGCGTTCGGCCACGTGATCCTGAAGGAATTCCACGTCGACAAGCCGTCGCAATACTTCACCGACTATTGCCGGCAGTACTCCGACATGCCGCTGCTGGTACGCCTGGAACAGCGCGCCGACGGACGCCTGGTGCCGGAGCGCTTCCTGCGCGCGAGCGATCTGGGCGGCCTGGGCGAGGCGAACAATCCGGAATGGAAGACGCTCGCTTACGACGAGGCCACCGCCACGGTCACGGTGCCGAACGGTTCGGTCGGCTTCCGCTGGGGCGAAAAGGGCAAGTGGAACATCGAGCAGAAGAACAGCGCCGGCCAGGCCACGCGCCTGCGCCTGTCGTTCAAGGATTTCAGCGACGCCATCGCGAGCGTGAGCTTCCCGTACTTCGGCGGCATCGAGCACGACCGCTGGACCGCCGCGAAATTCGACGAGATCCTCGAACGCAATATCCCGGTGCGCAAGCTCAAGCTCGCCGACGGCAAGGAATGGGCGGTCGCCACCGTCTACGACCTGCTGCTCGCGCAGTACGGCATCGATCGCGGTTTCGGCGGCGGCAATGTCGCCAGGAGCTACGACGACAACGTGCCCGGCACGCCGGCGTGGCAGGAAACGATTACCGGCGTGCCGCGCGCGGATGCGATCGAGATCGCGCGTGAATTCGCCCGCACCGCCGACAAGACCCGCGGTCGCAGCATGATCATCGTCGGCGCCGGCATGAACCACTGGTACCACAACGACATGAACTACCGCGGCCTGATCAACATGCTGGTCATGTGCGGCTGCGTGGGCCAGACCGGCGGCGGCTGGTCGCACTACGTCGGCCAGGAAAAGCTGCGCCCGCAGACCGGCTGGCTGCCGCTGACGTTCGCGCTGGACTGGACGCGCCCGCCGAGGCAGATGAACGGCACCTCGTATTACTACTTCAACACCGACCAGTGGCGCTACGAGAAGGTGCTGGTCAAGGAACTGCTCTCGCCGCTGGCCGATCCGAAGAAATACAGCGGCTCGATGGCCGACCTCAACCTGCGCGCGATTCGCATGGGCTGGCTGCCATGCGCGCCGCAGTTGAACCGCAATCCGCTGCAGGTGGCGCGCGATGCCGAGCAGGCCGGGATGGCGCCGGCCGACTACGTGGTGGCGCAGCTCAAGGCCGGCACGCTCGACTTCGCGCTGGCCGACCCCGACGCGCCGCAGAATTTCCCGCGCAACATGTTCGTCTGGCGCTCCAACCTGCTCGGTTCCTCGGGCAAGGGCCACGAGTACATGCTGCGGCACATGCTCGGCACCCGCCACGGCCTGCAGGGCAAGGATCTGGGCGGGACCGGCGCGGCCAAGCCGGAGGAAATCGTCTGGCACGACCAGCCGCATGAGGGCAAGCTCGACCTGCTGGTCACCCTCGATTTCCGCATGTGCACCACCGCGCTGTACTCGGACGTGGTGCTGCCGACCGCGACCTGGTACGAGAAGAACGACCTCAACACCTCCGACATGCACCCGTTCATCCACCCGCTGTCCAAGGCGGTGGATCCGGCGTGGGAAGCGCGCAGCGACTGGGACATCTTCAAGGGCATCGCGCGCACGGTCAGCGCGATGGCGCCGGGCGTGCTGGGCGTGGTCAAGGACGTGGTGCTCTCCCCGACCCTGCACGACACCCCGAACGAGCTGTCGATGCCGCTGGACGTGCGCGACTGGAAGAAGGGCGAGTGCGAGCCGATCCCCGGCAAGACCATGCCCTCGATCGCGGTGGTCGAGCGCGACTACCCCAACCTGTACAAGAAGTTCACCTCGCTCGGCCCGTTGCTGGACAAGTTCGGCAACGGCGGCAAGGGGATGAACTGGGACACCCGCGACGAGGTCGCCTTCCTCGGCAAGCTCAATCACTCCGTGACCGAGGAAGGCATCAGCCAGGGTCGGCCGCGGATCGAATCGGCGATCGACGCCTGCGAGGTGGTTCTGCATCTGGCACCGGAGACCAATGGCCACGTCGCGGTGAAGGCGTGGGAGTCGCTGGGCGAGTTCACCGGCCGCAGCCACACCCATCTTGCCGAGGGCAAGGAACACGAGGCGATCCGCTTCCGCGACATCCAGGCGCAGCCGCGCAAGATCATCTCCTCGCCGACCTGGTCGGGGCTCGAGGACGAGCACGTCAGCTACAACGCCGGCTACACCAACGTCCATGAGCTGATCCCGTGGCGCACGATCACCGGGCGCCAGCAGTTCTACATGGACCACGAGTGGATGGTGGACTTCGGCGAGGGCTTCATGTCCTACCGCCCGCCGGTGGACACCAAGACCATCACCCCGATCCTCGGCGCCAAGCCCAACGGCCACAAGGAGATCGTGCTCAACTGGATCACCCCGCACCAGAAGTGGGGCATCCACAGCACCTACAGCGACAACCTGATCATGCAGACGCTGTCGCGCGGCGGGCCGATAGTGTGGATCAGCGAGGTGGATGCGCGCGAGGCCGGCATCGAGGACAACGACTGGATCGAGCTGTTCAACGTGAACGGTGCGATCGCCGCGCGCGCGGTCGTCAGCCAGCGCGTGATGAGTGGCATGGCGATGATGTACCACGCGCAGGAGCGCATCGTGAACGTGCCGGGATCCGAGATCACCGGCACGCGCGGCGGCATCCACAACTCCGTGACCCGCGTCGTCGTCAAGCCCACCCACATGATCGGCGGCTATGCGCAGCTCGCCTACGGCT
>CAZXGS010000066.1:0-15608 GCA_964640525.1 uncultured Gammaproteobacteria bacterium
GATCGTCGAGATCAAGGAACTCAAGTTCCGCCCGACCACCGACGATGGCGACTACGCCATCAAACTGCGCAACCTGCGCCGCTTTCTCGAGGACGGCGACAAGGTCAAGGTCAACATCCGCTTCAAGGGCCGCGAGATGGCCCATCAGGAGCTCGGCCTGGAGATGGCCAAGCGGATCGAGACCGACTTGGCCGACGAGGTCGTCGTCGAGTCGCGACCACGGCTGGAAGGCCGGCAGATGATCATGATGATCGCGCCGAAGAAGAAGTAGGGCGGCCGCGGGGAAAGCCACTCGCGCAAGCGCCCGTCCGCGATGCCGTCATCCCGGCGCAAGGCGGGATCCATTGCGACGCGGTCCTGCAGCGGCTGGGTGAGGATGGTCCGCACCAGTCCAATAGGTCCCGCCTTGCGCCGGAACGACGCGGGAGGGGCCTGCTCATGCGTACGCCGCGCAGGCCAGGTGTAGCCGGATTCGCACCTCGCGCGTCATCCCGGCGCAAGCCGGGATCCATCCGGCCCGGATGAATCCTTCGGCCGTCGCGGTCCTCCCGTAGCGTCCGGCTATCCCTGCGGTCGCCGCGCCATCCACCCCGCGTGCGGGGTGCTTGCGATCCCGGTTTTCATGCCAGAGTGGGCACGACCTCCACGTGTCGAGGATCGGCAGCATGAACTGGATACTCGGGCTGATCGGCGCCTTCTTCGGGCTGGCGATCTCGGACGAGCACTGGTTGCTGGGTCTGGTGTCGGGCTTCTTCGCGATGTTCCTGCTGAGCGCGACCATGCGCCTGCGGCTGCGGGTGGATGTGCTGGAGAAGTCCCTGCAGGCGCTGCGGACGCAGGTCACGGAAACGTCGTCGCGGCTGCCACCGATGATGGTGACGCGCCCGGCCGCCAGCACCGCGGCAACCGGCGAGCCGCAGCAGGCCGCATGGCCGCAGGATGCGGTGGCGCCGGCTACGACCGCACCCTCACCCACCCCGTCGGCAGCCGAAGCCGCATCGGCCGCCGCGCAGCCCCGCGCGCCGCAGCCCGCCGCCATGCCGGAAGCGGCGTCGGTCCGGGCGCCGGCGTCGGCAGCGCCGTCCGCGGCGGAGTCCGCCACTCCGGCAATCGCGCATCGCGCGAGCGCGCCGCCGCCGTTGCTGCAACCCCCGCCGCGCCCCCGTGAGGGCACCCCAGCGCGGCCGCCGCGCCAACCCGGCATTGTCGACCGCTTGGTCGCCACGATCACGCGCTGGTTCACCGAGGGCAACGTCCCGGTCAAGGTCGGCGTGCTGGTGTTCTTCGTCGGCATCGCCGCGGCGCTGCGCTACGCCGCCGAGCAGGGCTACCTGACCGTTCCGATCGAGGTGCGGCTGGCCCTGATCGCCGCCACCGGCATCGTCGGGCTGGCCATCGGCTGGCGTCAGCGCGCATTGCGCCCGGTGTTCGGCCTGAGCCTGCAAGGCGGTGGCCTGGGCGTGTTGCTGATGACGGTGTTCGCCGCCTACCGTCTGTACGGCTTGCTGCCGCCAATGGCGGCATTTGCGCTGGTGGTCGTGCTGGTCGCTGGCTCGGCCTTGCTGGCGGTGCTGCAGGACGCCATCGCGCTGGCGGCGCTGGGCTTCCTCGGCGGCTACCTCGCGCCGGTGCTGATCGCCACCGGCAGCCACGACCACGTCGCCTTGTTCAGCTACTACGCGGTGCTCAATGCGGCGGTGTTCGCGGTGTCGTGGAAGCGCAGCTGGCGGCTGCTCAACCTGATTGGTTTCTTCTTCACCTTCGGGGTCGGCACTGCCTGGGGCGTGCAGTTCTACCGGCCGGAGCTGTTCGCCAGCGTGGAACCTTTCCTGATCCTGTTCTTCGCCTTCTACCTCGCCATCGGCCTGCTGTACGTGCTGCGCCAGACCGAGCACCGCCGGCCGTGGGTGGACGGCACCCTGGTGTTCGGCACCCCGCTGCTGGCGTTCCCGTTGCAGGCCGGCTTGCTCAAGGACGACCGCCTTGCGCTGGCGTACAGCGCACTGGCGGTGGCGGCAATCTACGCGGGCCTGGTGCGCTGGCTGCGCCGTCGCCCCGAGCAACGCCTGTTGACCGAGGCCTATGCGGTGATGGCGCTGGCCTTCGCCACCCTGGCGGTGCCGCTGGCGTTTTCCGCCGGCACCACGGCGTCGGTGTGGGCGCTGGAAGGCGCGGGCGCGGCTTGGCTCGGCATCCGCCAGGGTCGCCGCTTCCCGTGGCTGGCCGGGCTGGCACTGCAAGCGCTGGCGGCCGGCGCGTACGTGGTCGGGCTTGCCGACGGCGACCGTCCACACGATGCCGCGCGCTGGCTGCTGCTCAACCCGACCGCGCTGGGCGCGCTGCTGATCGGCGTGGCCGGCTTCGCCCTGGCCTTCGTCCACGACCGCTGGAAGCCGATCCGCCTGCTGCCGGCGCTGCTGTTCGCGTGGGCCGCGTGCTGGTGGCTGTTTGCCGGCGGCACCCAGATCGACCTGGCCGCACAGCGCGCGATCGGCGGCTGGCGCTTCGCGATGGTTTACCTGGCGGGCAGCATCGCCGTGGCGGCGGCCGTCGGCGCGTGGCTGGCATGGCCGCGGATGCGAAGGATGATCGCGGTGTGCGCGCTGCTCGCGCTGCCGGCCTTGCTCGCGCACGGCGGCCACGCCAACGGCCCGCTGGCACCGGCGAACCTCGGGGCGTGGGCGGCGTACGCCCTCGCCGTCGGCTGGGCGCTGTGGAACGAGCGCGGCGCAGCCTCGCGCAGCCTGGCGGCAACCCACCTGCTGGCGTTGTGGACGCTGGTGCTGGCCGCCTGCATGCAAGCTGGCCACCTCGCCCACAGCGCATGGCACCTGGGTGCGGGCTGGCATGCCGCGCTGGCGCTCGCGCCGCTGCTGCTGGCCAGCTACGGCCTGTGGCGTCGCCCCGGCTTGCTGGCATGGCCGCGCGCCGAGCCGTTTGCCGGTTACCGCGCCGGCTGGTTCGCGCCGGCCGCGGTGATCGGCGTCCTGTATTTCCTGCTCGGCCTGTTCGCCGAAGGCTCGGCGCGGCCGCTGGCCTGGGTGCCGGTGATCAATCCGCTGGAACTGTCGCTGCTGGCGGTGGCTGCCATGTTGTACGGAGGCTGCGAGGGCACCACGCAACCCCTGCGCAAGGCCTGGCCGCTGGTTGGCTTCGCCTTGCTGACCTCGGTCACGCTGCGCGCGGTCCACCACCTGCACGGCGAACCGTGGTCGCTGGCGGTGTTCGACTCGGCGGTAAGCCAGATGGCGTTGACCGTGGTCTGGAGCCTGGTCGGCGTGGCCGCGTGGATCACCGGCTCGCGGTGCGGCCAGCGCCGGCTGTGGATGGGCGGCGCGCTGCTGATGGGCGTGGTCCTGCTCAAGCTGATCGCGGTCGATCGCCACTACATGGGCGACCTGCCGGGCATCGCCTCGTTCGTGGTGGTCGGCCTGCTGATGATGGGTGTGGGCTATCTGGCGCCGGCGCCGCCGAAGGCGACCGACCCGGTTCCCGAGGAGCCCACCGCATGAAGATCCTGGCCCTGTGTGCCGGCCTGCTGCTGAGTGGCGTCGTCGCCGCCGCGACGCCGCGCGACTTCGCCAGCGCCTGGCCGCTGGCCGTCGACCGCGAGGGCGCTTGGGCAGTCGTCCTCGACGGTGGCATCTACGATCAGGTCACCCGCACCGACATGGCCGATCTTGCCGCCTTCAACGCCGATGGCGAGGAGCTGGCGTTCGGGCCGCTGCCGCCGCGGCCGGACGTGCCGAACCAGACCTGGCGCGAGGCGGTGTGGTTCGCGTTGCCGCCCGCGCCGGCCGCTGGTGGCCCCGGCGATCTGCAATTGCACGTGACCCGCGCGCCCGACGGCTCGCTTCATCTCGACTCCAGCCTGACCGCGACGCGCACCGATGCCGCGACCGCCGGTGTGCAGGATCTGCTCATCGACGTGCGCGGCGGGTCCTTGCAGGTTGCCGGCGTGGAATTCACGTTCGCCAACGACGCGGCGGACTTCGCCGCCGACATTGCGATCGACTCCAGCGACGACCTGCGGACCTGGCAGCCGGTGGTCGCCGGCGAACCGCTGGCCAGCTTCCGTCATGGCGCTGCCCGTCTGTTGCACCGGACCGTCGAGTTCACCCCGCGCCACGCGACGTACCTTCGCCTGCACGCCAGCCAACCGCTGCCGATCATCGGCGTGCGCCAACGCGTGGGCGGTGCCGGCCCGGAACCGCCGCGGTTGTCGGTGCAGGCGGTGTTGGATCGACGCGACGGGAATGTTTTCTACTACCGGCTCCCGCTGCGGATCGCGGTCGAACGGGTCGCGGTCGAACCGGCGCAGGACAACACGGTGGCCACCTTCACGGTGGCCGCGCGCGCCGATGGCCAGCAGGACTGGCTGTCGCTCGGCGCGCTCACCGCCTACCGCCTGCGCAGCCAGGGTGTGGAGGTGACGGCCGATCCGCTCGCCATCGCCGGCGGCCGTTGGCAGCAATGGCGCCTGCAGGCGCCGGCCGATGCGGCGATCGCCAGCCCGCCGACGTTGCGCCTGGATTACCGTCCGGAGACCTGGATCGTGCTGACCCACGGCCGCGCGCCGTACACGATCGTCGCCGGCAGCCGGCGCGCGCAGCGCGGCGCCTTCCCGCTCGCGGCACTGGTCGCCTCGTTGCGTGCCCACGACGGCCCGCAATGGACACCGCCGGTGATCGGTCATGGCGCCCGCCAACTCTCCGCCGGCCCGGCGGCCCTGCACGGCTGGGATACGCACGACGTCGGCAGCTGGATGCTGTGGATCGTGTTGGGGCTGGGCGCAGTGGTGGTCGCGGCGATGGTGGTCGGGGCGCTGCGTGCGGGGGGGTCGTCGAAACCCTGAATCCATCCCGCATGCCCCGGCGGGCGGCCATCCCGGTGCGTTTGATTTGCGCTGCGCAGGCGAAGCCGGGTCGCGCAAGCCGCCACGCTATACTCGGGCGCCACAGCCGCAGGCCGCAGGGAATCCCGCACGATGCCGCCGTTCGACCTGTTCAAGCGCATCTCGCGGGCACCGACCAACCCCAGGCCGGCCGCGCCGAGCCGGCAGTTCGACGTCGCCGAACTCTACCAGGGCCCGATCGGGGTCGATGCCGGCGCCGCCGCGTCGGCGCACCCGCTCGACGAGAAGCTGCGCCAGGCGTATTTCTGGATCGTCAACCACGCGATCATCAGTCCGCACTACGACATCGAATACCACGACGGCGCCGCGCCCCGCTACGCGGTCGGCGACAGCAAGCGTCCGCTGGTCCTGCCCTCGGCGCAAAGCTATTCCAGCTTCGTGCTGTTGCCGCTGCTGACCTTCGCCACCCGCCGCAAGTGCCTGCTGGTCGGCGGCCCCGGCCGCGGCAAGACCGCCAGCGCGATCCTGATGGGCGTGCTCGCCGGCTACCCGGTGCGCGAGGTACGCCGCGCGATGCAGCACGGCCATCCGCAGATGACCATCGCCGACCTGCTCGGCAACCCGCTGCCGGCCGACCTGGTCGGCGCGCAGAGCATGGACGCCATCCGCATCGCCTGGCGTGCGTGGCTGGGGATGCGGGTGAAGATCGTCGACGAGTACAACCGCATCCCCACGCGCACCCAGAGCGCCCTGCTTACGGTGATGGGCGACAACTACGCCGAGATCCTCAACCACGTCTTCGAGTGCCCGGAATCGGCGTGGTACCTGACCGCCAACGACGACCGCGGCGGCGGCACCTACCAGGTGATCGAAGCCTTGCGCGATCGCATCGACGTGATCGTGCAGGCGCTGGCGTTCAACCCGCGCTTCCTCGACGAGCTGCTGCTGCGGATCGAGGAGAACGTGCGACCCGAGGAGGTGGTGCCGCGCGAGATCGTGTTCAGCCAGGAGGAGTCCGATCGCCTCGTGGTCGAGATCCGCGCGGTCGAGGTGCCGGCCGCGGTGCGGCGACGGCTGGAGTTCTTCGCCAGCCAGTTCGAACTGCTCGAACCGGCCGGCGTGCAGTTCGAGTACCTTACCAAGGACACCGCACGGCTGGCGGGCATCGACTGGGCGCAGGTGGTGGCCGCCGACAACGGCCGCGACCGCCTCAAGGACTTGGGCTGCCAGACCCGCAACGGGCTGTCGGTGCGCAACCTGATGACCCTGCTGGTGTACGCCAAGGCGCTGGCCTACTTTCGTGGCGAGCGCACGCTCGCGCTCGACGACCTGCGCCAGGTGCTGCCGTTCGTGCTCAACGACAAGCTGCAGCCCGACCTCGACGCGCCGTTTTTCGCCTTGCCCGAGAACGCCGCCTACCGGACCGACCGGCTGAGCTGGCTGCGCCACCTGTTCGACCTGTCCTGCGCCGAGTACGACCGCCTCGACCTCGACCGCAACGACGCGGTCGGCACGCTCGCGGCCGAGTTCGCGGCCGGCCTGGATGGGCTGGGCGAGAGCGAGGTGCGCGCGCGGCTGGCGAAGATCGAGCGCCTGGTCGAGGAGCGCGTCAAGGGTCGCAAGCTCTACGGCCACCTCTACGACGACCTGCTCAAGCTCAAGTACCTGCACCAGCGCTACACCAATTACCTGCACTGGCTGCGCGCGCGCTGAGGCGAGGATGGACGCCGGCCCGCCGCCCGTCTCGCCCCTGCTGGCCGGCCTGCTCGCCGCCGGTCGCGACCACTTCAACGCGCGCGTGGCCGAGGTGCGGCGCCGGCAGCCGAGCTTCGACGCCCCGGCATTTGCCGGCTTCGTGCGGACGGCGATCGATCCGCTGGCGCAGTGCGTGGATGCGCTCGCGCCCGGGCGCACCGGGGCGGTGGTGGTCGCGGCGTTCGACATCGCGCTGGAGCTGGTGGCGCAAGGGCTGGCCGGGCCGGGCGCACGCTCCGACGCGCTCGATCGCGCCTGGCTGGCGCTGGCGCCGGGCCTCGCGCCGCGCATCGCCGCCGATCCGTTCGAGGTGCTGGGCACGCTGAGCAACGCCATCGTGCACCTGGGCGGCGTGCCCGGCGCGCGGGTGGACGCGTGGATCGCCGGCATGGCCGCGCTGGCGAGCCACGCCGATTCCAACGCCAGCCTGCGCGCGCTCGGCCAAGTGTTGGCCTGGCGCGCGGGCCTGGCGCATTTTCGCGACGGCGCGCTGGCCTGTGCCGACGCCTTGCCCGCCGCCACGGCGCTGCTCGCGGTCGGTGCCGCGCCGGCCGCGCAGTGGCCGCAGGTCCGCGACGCCCTGCGCGCGGACCCGTGGTGGTCGCCGGATCCGGCCCGCCGCGAGGCCGTGCAGCGCGGCATCGCGTTCGGCAGCTTCAGCGGCTTCGGTGGCCGCTTCGCCGCGCCGCCGGAGGTTCGCGCCGATTCCCTGGGCCTGCTGGTGCGCAGCGCGGATCGAACCTTCCTGCTGCGCGCCGATGCCTGCGGCGCGGTGCTGCTTCCCGCCGACGCCGCCGAGTTCGACCAGGCCGCCTCCACGCTCGCCGGTCCGCCGTTCCGCCTCGATGGCACCTGCCTGACCGTCGGCCCGCGCCGCATCGACCTGGACCTGCCCGCCGACGGTCTCGCGATCGCCGCCAGCACCCACACGCTCGCGGTCAGCTCGCCCTGGACTCACGCGATCCGCCTGGTGCCGCGCGCATGAGCACTGCCCTGGCAAGCCTGCCCGAGCGCTGGCATGCGGCGTGGCCGCAGGCGCTGGCGGCATGGAGCCGCTACACCCGCCTGCACGATCCGCGCCTGTGCGCCAGCCAGGTCGAGGCGGCGAAGGAAGGCCTGTGCGGCAGCTTCGCCATGATCCGGCTCGCCGACCAGAGCGTGGTGATCGACCTGGAAGCGGTCGAATGCCTGCACCTGCAGGACTACGCGGTCGAGATCCTCGCCCACGAGGTCGGCCACCACGTGCTGGCGCCGGCCAACGCCAGCGACCAGTTCCGCCTGCTGGCGCGCATCCGCCGCGCCCTGCCCACGCTCGAACGCCACGCGCCGCTGGTCGCCAACCTCTACACCGACCTGCTGATCAACGACCGCCTGCAGCGCCAGTGCGGCCTGCGCATGGCCGACATCTACCGGCGCATGGCGAAGGCGCGACCGGCCGGCGACGCCGCCAAGGCCGGCGCGGTGTGGACGCTGTACATGGGGATCTACGAGCAGTTGTGGACGCTCGCTGCCGGCGAGATCGGCGGGCCGCTGGGCGACGAGGCGATGGCGGCCGACGCCTGGCTCGGCGCGCGCCTGGTGCGCGTCTACGCCGGCGACTGGCTCGCCGCGGCGGGCCGTTTCGCCTCGCTGCTGTTGCCCTGGCTGGTCAAGGATGGCGGCGAGGATGCGCCGCTCCAGTCGATCCTGGACACCCGCGACGCGGCGGCCGGCTGCGAACCCAGCGGCGGCATCGACGAGGAGCCCGACGAGCGCGACGGTGTCCTCCATCCGGTCGAGGATCCGCGCATCACCGGCGCGGAAGGCAACGCCGAACCTGCCGAAATCACCGCACCGCGGCAGGGCCAGGGCCAGGCGCGCGAACCGTTCCAGTACGGCGAGATCCTGCGCGCCGCGGGGCTGTCGATGTCCGACCACGAGATCGCGGTGCGCTACTACCGGCAGCGCGCGCTGCCGCACCTGGTGCGCTTCCCGACCCGGCCGAACCCGGAATCGCCGGAGCGGCAACTCGAAGGCCTGCAGCCTTGGGACATCGGCGATCCGCTCGACGAACTGGACTGGATGCAGACCCTGATGCAGTCGCCGAAGGTGATCCCCGGCGTCACCACGGTGCGCCGCCTGTACGGCCGCGAGCCGGCGCGCACGCGCGACCGCGTGCCGGTCGACCTCGATCTGTACGTGGACAGTTCCGGCTCGATGCCCAACCCGCAGCAACACACCTCGTGGCTGGCGCTGGCCGGTGCGGTGATCGCGCTGTCGGCGCTGCGGGTGGGCGCCGCGGTGCAGGCCACGCTGTGGAGCGGCACCCGGCAGGAGTTGCACACGCCCGGTTTCGTCCGCGACGAGCACGCGATCCTGGCGGTGCTCACCGGCTACTTCGGCGGCGCCACCGCGTTCCCGATCCACCGCCTGCGCGAGACCTTTGCCCGCCGCGGCCCGAACGACCGCCCGGTGCACATCTTGATGATCTCCGACGACGGCATCACCACGATGTTCGCCGCCGACGAGCGCGGCAACAGCGGCTGGGACATCGCCGCGCGGGCGCTGGCGGCCGGCCGCGCCGGCGGCACCATGGCGCTCAACATCCCGTCGCAGTGGGACCGGCCGCCGATGAAGTCCTACTACGCGACCGACCTGCTGCGCGCCCGCAGCGAGCAAGGCTGGGCCATCCACGCGATCGAACGGATGGAGGACCTGCTCGCCTTCGCTCGCGCCTTCAGCCGTGCCCACTACGGCCAGGACGCGCCGGCGCCGCAGGAGCAGCCGGCATGATCGTGCTCTGGCGCGTCACCGACCGCTGCAACTACGCCTGCGCGTTCTGCGCCTTCGACCGTCGGCTGCCCGGCATGCGCCGCGACGCGGATCCGGCGCTGGTGCGGCGCTTCGGTGCGGTGCTGGGCGAGTACGCGCGGATGACCGGCGAGCGCGTGCTGGTCAGCTGGCTCGGCGGCGAGCCGCTGTTGTGGGAGCCGTGGCGCGAGACCTCGCGGTGGCTGCGCGAGCAACCGGGCATCGCGGTGAGCGCGACCACCAACGGCTCGACCCTGCATCTGCCGGCGGTGCGCGAGGGCGTGCTCGCGGTGTTGTCGGAATTGACGATCAGCGTGGATGGACTGGCGCCGTTCCACGAAGCGATCCGTGGTTGTCCGGGCGGCTGGGCGCGGCTGCGCGAGGCCGTCCTGGCCATCGTGCGTGCGCGCGAGGCCGCCGGCGGTACATTGAAGCTGCGCGTCAACACGGTGCTGATGCGCGACAACCTCGATGGCTTCCGCGCCCTCGGCGAGGAACTGTGCGATTGGGGGATCGACGAGATCACCATCAACCAACTCGGTGGGCGCGACCGTCCCGAGTTCTTCCCCTCGCATCGCTTGCGGCCCTGCGACGTCGTCGCGTTGCGCGCGCTGCTGCCTGACCTGCAGGCGCGGCTGGCGGCCCGCGGCGTGCGCCTGTGCGCGAACCCGGCCTACCTCGACCGCATCGAGGCCAGCGCGCTCGGGCAGTCCCTGCCGGTCGCCGACTGTGCGCCCGGCGGACGCTTCCTGTTCGTCGACGAGGCCGGCCGCGTCGCACCCTGCGCCTTCACCGGAGCGCACTGGGGCGTGCCGGTGGCCGAACTGCACGATGCCGCCGCCGTGCTCGCACTGCCGACCCGTTTTCGCGAAGCCCGCCGTTCCGCGCCGGCGCGCGTCTGCGACGATTGTCCCTCGACCCAGTTGCACGCCAAGTTCGCCACGACGCTGGCTTGCCCTTCTCCCAACGGGAGCAGGTGGCACAAAGTGCCGGATGAGGGGCCATTCGAATCCGATCCGCCACGGCCACCAACGGCCAATCCACGACACGGTGTTTGCGCACCCCCGGCCCCTCATCCCAACCCATCTCCCGGCGGGAGAGGGGCCTTGACCTGAGGCAACCATGCAACACCCTGGCCCCGCCCTCGAATCGCTGACCCGCCGGCTGCTGGAAACGCCGCCGGATTTCCTCGACGAACCGCGCATCGGCCAACGCGGCCAGGTCGCGGTGGCCGCGGTCGTCAACGACCTGCTGCTGCGCCACGGCGCACGCGTCGGCGCCGCGGAGCTCGCGCGCTTTTGTTCCGCCGACACGGCGGCCGACCGCAACCGCCTGCGGTTGGCGCTGGTCGCCTGCTGGCTGCTGGCCGACGATTGGTTCCTCGCTGCGCGGATCGCCCAGGCCGACCTGCTGCGCGTGCTGGACGCGACGATCGTCGAACTGGCCACCGGCAGCTCGGCCGAGACGTTCGTGCAGGACCCCGACCGCCGCGAGGAACTGGTGCGCGTGGTGCTTGCGCGGCTGGACTTCCGGCCCGCCGGCGAGACCCTCGCCCAGGCGACCGACCGTCTGTCCAGCTTGAGCGTGAACGAACGCCGGCGCCTGATCGCGGCCAGCCGCGCCGCCGAGCAACGCGCGCGCGCGATCCGCGAGGCGCTGGCGAAGAAGGCCGCCGAAGAATCGGCCGACAAGTGGACTCGCGAATGATCGACGATGAGGCCGAGGACGAACGCTTCCCGCTGCTCGGGCAGCCCGGCCGACGCATGCTGGCGTTCCTGCGCGAACACCCGGCCGCGCCGATCTTTCGCAATCGCAGCGGGCACAAGCTGCGCGCGGACGACCTGCCCGGCTTGCGCGCGTTCGAACGCGAGACGCTGGCCGCGACCATCGGTTGGCGCCACGGGCAGACGCCGGCGTGGCTGCCGGATTTCATCGCCCACTGCCATGCGCAGGTGCCGTACTACCGCGCGCTCGGCGCGCCGCCGCGGCGTTTCGAGGACCTGCCCACGATCGACCGCGGCGATCTCGCCGCCGACATCGCGCGCTTCGTGCCCGACGACCTCCCGCTCGATCGCTTCATCAATTTCCGCACCACCGGCACCACCGGCCAGCCGCTGCTGATCGCCTCGCACCCGGTCGTCGCCGCGCGTTACCTGGCCTTCCACAAGCGCGCGCTGCGCCGCTTCGGCATCGAACTGAGCCATCGCAGCGGCCAGGTCGGCGTGGTCCTGCTCGGCCACCAGCGCGAGTGTTTCACCTATGTCTCGGTGACGCCGCTGATGGACGAGTCGGGGCTGGCCAAGATCAACCTGCATCCCGACGACTGGCGTGACCCGGATGATCGTGCGCGCTACCTCGACGCGCTCGACGCCGAAGTGTTCGCCGGCGACCCGATCTCCTTCGCGGCCCTGCTGGAGCTGCCGCTGAACGCTCGACCGAAGGCGCTGGTTTCGGTGTCGATGATGCTTTCCCCGGCGCTGCGCGAACGGCTCGCGGCGCGCTTCGGCTGCCCGGTGCTGGACGTGTATTCGCTCAACGAGGTCGGCCCGGTCGCGGTGTTCGACACCGCCGCCGGCGGCCATGTCCTGCTGCAGCCGCACCTGCACGTGGAGATCCTCGACCCCGACGGTCGCCCGCTGCCACCGGGCGAACGCGGCGAGATCACGGTGAGCGGCGGCTTCAACTTCTGCCTGCCGCTGCTGCGCTACCGCACCGGCGACTTCGCGGCGCTGCGGCTGGACGGCGAACCCGCGCTGCTGAGTCTGGAAGGCCGCGCCCCGCTGCGCTTTCGCAACCGCGCGGGCGACTGGTTCAACAACATCGACGTGACCCACGCGTTGCGGCACGTGCCGTTGTCGCGCTACCGCTTCCAGCAGGGCGCCGACGGCGCGCTCACCCTGGCCTTGGCCGCGTCCGAACAGCGGCTCGCCGCGCCGGCGCTGGCCGCCTTGCAGGCCCTGTTCGGCGACCAGCCGATCGCGCTGCGCACGCTGACAACCGAGGACAAGACGATCCAGTACGCCTCCGACCTGGCAGGTGCGTGCGCATGATGGCCCCGCTGGAACTGGCGGCCAACGGCATCACCACCGTCTCGATCCTGCTCGCCGGGCGCAACAGCGTGCACACGTGGTGGACCGGGATCGTCGGCTGCGCGCTGTTCGCGGTGGTGTTCGCGCAGACCCGGCTGTACGCCGACGTCGTGCTGCAGGGGTTTTTCCTCGGCACCAGCGCGCTGGGCTGGTGGCAGTGGCGGCACGGCCGGCGCGGCGACGCGCTGGCGGTGGCGTCCTCGGCACCGGCCACGCTGGCGTGGTCGGCCTTGATCGGCGCCGTCGCGACCGTCGCCTACGGCGCCTTGCTCCATCGCTTCACCCATGCCTACGCCCCGTTCGCCGACTCGGCTGTTCTCGCCTTCAGCGTGATCGCGCAACTGCTGCTGATGCGCAGGCGGGTGGAGAGCTGGCCGTTCTGGCTACTGGTCAATTCCATCGCGGTGCCGCTTTACGCCAGTCGCGGCCTGTACCTGACCGCGGTGCTGTACGCGGCGTACTGGATCAACGCGGCGGTGTCGTGGCGGCACTGGTGGCGGCTGGCGGCGCCGGACGCGACGCGGCGCGCGCAACCGGAGCCGACGTGAGCCGGCGCTTTCCGCGTGGCCTGGTGGTCGGCAAGTTCTGCCCGCTGCACCGCGGCCACCAGGTCCTGCTCGACGCCGCGCAGGAGCAATGCGACGAACTGCTCGTGCTCAGCTACACGAACCCGGAGTTCGCGCACTGCGGCCCGGCGCTGCGCGAACGCTGGCTGGCCGATCTGTATCCGCGCTGCCGCCGGCTGGTGCTCGACGATGCCCGACTGGCCGCGCTGTGCGCGGCGCATGGCCTGCCGCCACGCACGCTGCCGACCAACGACGCCGCGGACCACGAGCACCGCGACTTCGTCGCCTGGGTGTGCCTGGCCTTCCTCGGCGGGCCGGTCGCGGCGGTGTTCACCAGCGAGGACTACGGCGACGGTCTCGCCGCCGTGCTCGACGACCGTTTCCGTGCGCACGCCGGCTCTACAACCGGCGTCCGCCATGTCTGCGTCGACCGCGCCCGCGCCACCGTGCCGGCCAGCGGTACCCGGGTGCGCAGCGACCCGTGCGCGCACCGCGACCTGCTGCCGCCTTCGGTGTACGCCGACCTCGTCCCGCGGGTGGCGATCCTCGGCGGCGAGTCGAGCGGCAAGACCACCCTGGCCCAGGCCCTGGCCGACCACTACGCCACCACCTGGGCCCCCGAATACGGCCGCGAGCTGTGGATCGCGCGCGGCGGCCAGCTGCAACCCGCCGACATGCCGCGGATCGCCGCATGCCAGATCGAACGCGAACGCGAGCGCGGCCGCGATGCGCGGTGCTGGCTGTTCTGCGACACCACTGCGCTGACCACGGCCTGGTACAGCCGCGAGCTGTTCGCCGCCGTCGCTCCGGAGCTGGCCGGCCACGCGCAACGGGATTACGACCTGTACCTGCTGTGCGCGCCGGACATCGCCTTCGAACAGGACGGCACCCGCCAGTGCGAACGCTTCCGCGACCGCCAGCATGCGTTCTACCTCGACTGGCGTCGCACGTGCGGGCGGCCCTTCCTGCTGGTCTCGGGAACCCTGACGGAGCGCGTCGCCGCGGCCGCGTCGTGGCTGGAGCGCCAGCGTCCGGACCTCCTCGGCTGCCGGGAGATCCGGGGCTGAACCCCATTCGCGGCCCAGCGCCAGGATCCGTCATCGTGGCGCACGCCGGGATCCATTTCGATGCATGCCCCGCCATTCGGCGGGCCGCCGCGCGGCTTGCGTGAAGGTGGCGTTGAAGAATTGATGCCCTTCAGCGCTTGTACGCCGATCTTCGCTTGATGGCGTTGGATGGCCTTCAGGATTTTCAGAGCGGCATCGAGTGAATGGGCCACGTCTTTGCCCTTGAGTCTCTGCCGCATCACGCGGTGCAGCACGAGCGCCAGGAAGCAGAAGAAATGATCGGCGGTCGCAGGCGCCAGAGAAGGTGCTGCGGCGTCCGACCACAAGCTCGAGCGGTCGGCGCTGCGACCTGCACGCCTGCAGTCCACGTCGTGGAACCGGCAGGTGTCGCGTCCGGGCCTACTTGGCCGGCGGCGGCACCATCGTCTCCGGGTCGATGCGTACGTCGAACCAGTTCATGCCCCAGTGCAGGTGCGGGCCGGTGGCGCGGCCGCTCATGCCGACCAGGCCGATCACCTGACCTTGGCTGACGCGCTCGCCAACCGTGACGTCGACCCGGCTCAGATGCAGGAAGTTCGAACTCACGCCGTGGCCGTGATCGATCAGTACGGTGTTGCCGGTGAGGTACAGGTCCTGCGCGAAGGTGACGATGCCGCCGGCCGGGGCATGGACCGGCGTGCCCTTGGCGGCGGCGATGTCCACCCCCGAGTGTGCCGCGCCGGGGCTGCCGTTGTAGATCCGCTGGTTGCCGAACAGGCCGCTGATGCGGCCGTGGGCCGGCCAGATGAACGCGGTGAGGTAATCCTCGCGGTCGTCGTCGCGGGTGCGCACCGCATTCACCTGAGCCTCTTCGCGGGCAATCCGCGCGGCGATCTCCGGAGGTGGATTGACGGTGTTCTTCGGCACCCCGTTGATGCGTTCGACGTGGAAGCTGCGCGGGACGATGGCGATGGCCAGTTTGCGCGCGTCGCCATCGGGCAAGGTCAGATCGAGTACGAGGGTGCCGGTCTGGGTGCGCGACACTGCGACCACGAAACTGCCGTCGGCGCCGATGCGGACGGCACGCGTGCCGTAGCGCAGTGCGCTGCCGGGCGGCACGCGGCCCTCGACCAGGCTGGCCTGCTCGGCGCTGGCGGGGATGCGGACGCGGGAGTCGGTAGCGTGCGTGGATGGCGGTGCGGAGGCGTGGGTGGTTTGCGTGGAGGCGGTGGGCGACGGCGCCGTGGTGGCGCAGGCGCTGCAGAGCAGGGCGAGCAGGAGGAGGGTGGGTTGCTTCATGGGGGTATGGATGCGTGGGGTGTGGTTCGACAGGCTCACCACGAACGGATTGTTGCGGGGTGGGTGGGGTGTGGTTCGACAGGCTCACCACGAACGGATTTTCTGCGGGGTGGGTGGGGTGTGGTTCGACAGGCTCACCACGAACGGATTTTCTGCGGGGTGGGTGGGGTGTGGTTCGACAGGCTCACCACGAACGGATTTTCTGCGG
>CAZXGS010000067.1:0-15282 GCA_964640525.1 uncultured Gammaproteobacteria bacterium
GGGTTTGCGTCGGTTTGGACGCCTCAAATCACCCACACGCTTTCACGAAGAGCCTTATATTTGTTCATTGCTAGGCGCTTCACATCATCAAACTGATGATATTATGCTCTGCAACATAGAGTTGCACAACCAAAACCGTGAGCGCGCCTGTGAAAGCCGAGCCTAGAGTCCACAACGGTTCAATTCCGCGTTTGGGAATTGAACCCGCGTCCGCAGCCAGACACCCATTCGGACGCCCAATTACACCCATTCTTTGCCCATCAGGGGCGACGCGTCAGAGGACGGTTGAGCTGTCTCCTCAGTAGCGCCACCGCCGCAATCTCCGAGATTCAGGCCTACCACCACGTCACGGACGGTCAGCTGCGGCCCGTGGTCTTGCGGCACGACCACCTCGGGCGCGGCCTTGGGAACGGGCTTGCGCAGGCCGTTGCGCTCGAACTCGAGCACGTCGCTCATGGCGTAGCGCACTGCGCCGCCCAGCTTGATGTAGGGCGGCCCGCGCCGCTGACCACGCCAGCGCGTCAGGGTTTTGCTGCTCATCGCCCAGCGGGCGGCCAGATCGACCTCAGAAAGGAATTGTTCGCTCATCGTTACCTCCATTGAAATGGCACGATGAAGGCGCTGATGCCCGACGCTGGCAAGCGATTCTTGAGCAGGTGTCCAGCCTGTCACGGATGACTTAAATACTGACGACGTATATACTTGGTCGGTACGCAAGACGTTAGGAGGCACACCATGTCCAAAGAAGCCGTTTTCACCATGAAGCTCGAGCCAGAGCTGCGCGCTGAGTTCATGGCCGAGGCTGAGGCCAGCCATCGCCCGGCTTCGCAGATCCTGCGTGAATTGATGCGTGAATTCGTGCAGCGCCAGCGCCAATCGCGCGAGTACGAGGAATTCCTGCGTGGCAAGGTCGCGGATGCGCGGGAGCAAATCCGGGCCGGTGACTACACCAGCGCGGATGAGGTCGAGGCACGCTTCGCAGCACGCCGCGCGCAGTTGCTGGCCAAGGCTGGCGGCGCAGGGGCATGAAGGTCGTCTGGGCCTCCGCTGCCGAGCAAGACCGCGCCGACATCATTGACTACATCAGCCAGGACAACCCGCTCGCGGCCATCCGGATGGATGAGCTGTTCGCTGAAGCGGCAGGCCGCTTGGCCGAGCATCCGCACCTTGGCAAGGCAGGACTGATTGCGGGTACGCGCGAACTCATCACGCACGAAAGCTACCGACTGGTCTACGAGGTGCAGGACAACTCCGTATGGATTCTGGCCCTGGTGCACACCGCGCGGATGTGGCCACCAAGGCAGCCGTAAAACAATCGCCACCTGCGAAGGCTGTCAAGGCCAACTCCCGCTCATGCGCGTCAAAAATCGGCAAAAATAAGTGGCCGAATCCTTGATAGGCCGTGTGCGGTCGCCTCAGCACCACCAATAACGAAACCCCAACCGTTCTCGGTTGGGGTTTTTTCGTGCGCCCGGCACGGGCGCACTCTTGGAGGTGCAAGTCCTCTCACAAGCTGATCACGGCGAGTGAAGCGAAGCGCAACTGCGGAAGGGCGACCGACTGTGGGGAGGAAGCGTGGAGCGAAGTTGCGGGCCGATGGAACGCCGGTCAGTTACCGCTTGCATCTCGGCAAGCTTCACCCTGGCCATCCGCGCCTCCGGTTTCCCCGTGATCCAGCCCGCATCTTGCCTGCCGGTCCAAAGGGCGAGGGCAAGGCCGTGGTCGGTGTCGTGGGCGCAATGGACGACGGGCGGGTCAACCCAGCGGCCCGAACAACTCCACCAGGTCGGCTTCGCTGAACTTCGGCGCGGTGCTGCGGCCGCCTTCCAGCACCGCCGCGGCGAGCGCGGACTTGCGTTGCTGCAGGGCGAGGATCTTGTCCTCGACGGTGCCGGTGCAGATCAGCTTGTACACGAACACCGGCTTGTCCTGGCCGATGCGGTGGGCGCGGTCGGTGGCCTGGTTCTCCACCGCTGGATTCCACCACGGGTCGTAGTGGATCACGGTGTCGGCCGCGGTCAGGTTCAGGCCGACCCCGCCGGCCTTTAGGCTGATCAGCATCAATGGCACTTCCTTGCGCTGGAACGAACGCACGATGCCCAGCCGTTCCTCGCCGGGGGTGTCGCCATCCAGGCGCGTGAAGGCAATGCCTAGCTTGTCCAGCGCCGGCTCAATCAGGTCGAGCATGGAGGTGAACTGGGAGAACAGCAGGACATGGCGACCCTCGTCGCGCAGCGTTGCCAGCAGTTCGCAAAGGGCGTCGAGTTTGGCGGTCTCCTTGACCTTGCGCGCCGCTGGAAGCTTCAGCAGGCGCGGGTCGCAGCAGCATTGGCGCAGCTTGAGCAGGGCGTCGAGCACGACGATGCCGCTGCGCGCCAGGCCGCGCTCGGCGATTGCCTCGCGCACGCGCTTGTTCTGCGCCAGGCGCAGGGTCTCGTAGAGCTCGCGCTGGCCGCCCTCCAGGTCGAGGTGGCGGACGATCTCGGTCTTGGGGGGCAGGTCGCGCAGCACCTCGTCCTTGCGCCGACGCAACAGCAGCGGGGCGATGCGGCGGTTCAGGCGCAACTGGCGGTCGGTGTCGCCGTGTTTTTCGATCGGCGTGCGGTACAGGCGGGTGAAGCTGCGGTCGTTGCCCAGCAGGCCAGGTTCGACTGCGTCGAACTGCGCCCACAACTCGCCCAGGTGGTTTTCCAGCGGGGTGCCGGTCATCGCCAGGCGGCGCTGCGCGCGGATCTCGCGCACCACCTGCGCGGCCACGCTGCGGGCGTTCTTGATCGCCTGCGCCTCGTCGAGCACCAGCAGGTCGAAGTCGTGTTCGAGCAGGCGCTCGCGGTCGCGCGCCAGCAGCGGGTAGGTGGTGAGCACGAGGTCGTGCTCGGTGATGTCCTGGTAGCGATCGCCGCGGTCGGGGCCCTGCAGGATCAAGGGGCGCAGCGCGGGCGCGAAGCGCTCGGCTTCCTCGCGCCAGTTGCCCATCAGGCTGGTCGGCGCGACCACCAGCGTGCGCAGCGGCTGGCCGCGGCGCTGGCCTTCCGACAGCAGGTGGGCGAGGACCTGCACGGTCTTGCCCAGGCCCATGTCGTCGGCGAGGATGCCGCCCAGGCCGGCCTCGCCGAGCAGGTTCAGCCATGCCAGGCCCTCGCGCTGGTAAGGGCGCAAGGTGGCGTGGAAATCCTTGGGCGGATCGGTGGCGGGCGGGCGTTTGGACAGGTCGAGCAGGCGTCGCCGCAGGGTCTCGTTGCCGCGCCAGTGCATGCTGCCGGCGAACGCATCGACCAGCGCGCCCTGGCTGCGGTGCAGGCGCACGGCGCCCTCGCCCTGCAGCCATTCCAGCAGTGGCGTGATCAAGCGGCGCAAGGTCGCCAGCGGCAGGCGCAAGGCACGCTCGTCGTCGATCTCCACCCGCCAGCTCGCATCGGCGGCCTCGTCCTTGCGCGCGACCAGCGGGAAGCGCGGATCGGCAAGGGCGCTGCGCAGGATCGGCAGCAAGTCCATGCGCTGGCCCTCGATGTCCACGCCCAGGCTCAGGTCGAACCACTGCTGGCCCGATTCGGTGAGTTCCACGTCCAGCGCGCCGGCATCGATTTCGCGCAGCGGCTTGGGGAAGCCCGGTTCGTATTCGAGGATGACGCCGGCGCTGGCCAGCGCACGCAACATGTCGTGCCACGCGGTTGCCGGCTGCACGCGCGCCGGCTTGCCGTCCACGCGCATCCACGCGCCCGGGGCCTCGTCACTGAACGCATTCGACCACGGCCAGCCGAGCGCCGAGACCGGCCTGAGGCCGTGCTGGGTCAGGTGTTCCAGCCAGGCGAGTTCGCCGACATCGTCGCGCACGATTTCCAGCAGTTCCTCGCCGGACATCGTGCGCACGCTGTTGCCGCGGATGCCGGGCAGTACCCGGATGCCGGCGTATTCGAAGCTCAGCACGGCCAGCGCGATCGGCACTTCCGGGTCCAGCGTGTAGACGTGCGTGCCACGTGGGCGCAGATGGTGCATCCGCAGCACCGGCGTTGGCCGGGTCTGGATCCGGCGCGGCGGCTTGCGTTGCGCGGGCAGGGGCAGGTCGCCGGCGTGCGCGCGCAGCAACTCGCGCAGGGCTTGGCTGTGTTCGGCCGCCAGCGGCGGTGCGCGGCGCACGCGTTCGAAGATTTCGCGGCCGCCGGCGATGCGCCCGATTTCGCGTTGATCCGCGTCCAAGTACCAAAGTTCCTCGCCGCGCAGCAGCGGCGGCTGGCGGCCTTCGGCGTCGGTGCAGGTCAGGCGCTGGGATCCATCGCTGCGCTCGATCCAGCGCATCTGCAGGGTTCGTCGCGAGCCCACCTGCAGCGGTTGGGCGAGGCTTTCCTGGTACACCGGGAAGCGCTGCAGCAGGCGCTCGAAAGCGCGCTCCAGCGCCCGCCCGCGTATGCAGGTATAGAACAGTGGCCCGACGCGCGCGGTATGGCGCTCGACCAGCATCAGTGCCGCGGTGGCGTCATCGTCGTCCCAGCCGCCTGCAGGCGCCGGAAACGGTTGGTGGAGAGCGCTGGCGATGTTCTTCGGTGCGATCGGTTGTCCGCGTTTGCCGATGCGGTAATGGACCAATGCGGCCAACAGGTCCGGCGGGTCGCCGTAGCCGCTGGAACGCACCAGCAGGGCGACGTGCTCGGCGACCTCGGGGCTGGCCGAGGGTACGTCGGTTGCGGCCAGCCAGTCTTTCCACGAACGCAGCGGGTCGGGTTCGGCGGGGGGCGCGAATGCGGTCGGTGCGTGGTTCGGCGCACGCGCCAGGTCGTGTATCGACGTGGTCGAGGATCTCGGGGCTGCAGCGTGCGGCTCGGGCATCGAGGCAGCATCGGCGGAGGCGATCGCGCCGGCCACTTGCCATTGCGCATCGCTTAGCATCGCGACCACGTGTTTGCAGGCCGAGCCCACCGGGCAACTGCAGGAGGAGACGAGTCGCGGCTTGGTGCGCCCTTCGCCCGGCGTCAATTTCGCGCTGCAGCGGTAGCTGGTGCGATGACTGCCGCGCACCGTCGCCGACCAGTGGCATCCGCTGGAATCCAGCGCTGCAAGATTGGACACGCGACCGTCCAGGGCGTAGTCCATGCCCTTGTCGTAGGTGCGTTCGTCGAAACACAGCTCCCAGTCGTGGACGGGAAATTGGGCAGGCAAGGTCATGGTGTTGGCAGGAGGCACGACCGCCCATGATAACGGGGACGGCGATCGGTGGCGCAGGGATATGCGCGGTGCGCTTCCACGCCAACCCGCTGCCGCGTCGGCGGCGACGGCGGCGACGGCGCGTGTGCCGCTGCTCTCAGCGCAGCCGGCCCAGCCGGCACCGGAGCGTGCTGCGTGGCCTGGCGGCCGGGCCCGGCTTCAGCCGCGCGCCAGCCGCACCACCACGCGCAAGCCAGGCGCGTTGTCTTCGAGACTGACGGTGCCGCCGTGGCGATGGGCGATGGCGCGCACCAGGCTCAGGCCCAGCCCGCTGCCGGCCGAGCCGCGGTGTTCCTCCAGCCGCACGAAGCGGTCGAACACCCTCTCGCGGTCGGCAGACGGAATGCCGGCGCCATGGTCGCCGACCACCACGATCGCGAAGTGGGCGTCGGCGGTCAGCTCCACGCTCACCCGCGTCCCGCGCGCGGCGTACTTGAGCGCGTTGTCGAGCAGGTTGGCGACCAGTTGGAACAGTTGGTCGGCGTCGCCGCGCTGGGTGCAGGGCAGGGTGCGAACGTCCAACGTGATGTCGCGCTCGGCAGCGATCGGTGCGTACAGCTCGGCGGCGTCCTGCACCACGGGCTCCAGGTCCAGCAGTGGATCGTCGGCCTGTGCGGTCTGTGCCTCGATGCGGGTCAGCCGCAGCAGGGCGCCGAAGGTGGCCAGCAACTGGTCGGTCTCGGCGATGGCCTCCTCCAGTTCTCCCGCTACCTGGTCGGCGGCGAGCCGATGCAGGCTGGCCTGGCGGTCGCGCATGTCCTCCAGCCGGTTGCGCAGGCGGGTGAGCGGCGTGCGCAGGTCGTGGGCGATGTGGTCGGTGGCGTGGCGCACGCCGTCGAGCAGTTCCTGGATGCGGTCGAGCATGCCGTTGATGCGTTTGGCAAGGCGGTCGAAGGAATCGCCGCTGTCGTCCTCGGGGATGCGCAGCGCCAGCTCGCCGGCGCCGACCCGGCGGGTGATGTCGTAGGTCGATTCCAGCCGCCTGGCGACCATGCGCGCGGTGATCCAGCCGATCAGGCCGCCGAGCACGGTGGCCGCCAGCAAGGCCAGCAGCGAGGTGTGGCGCACCAGCGCCTCGAAGCGTGCCTGGTTCAGGCTGCGGCGGCCGGTCAGCAGGGTGGTGCCGTCGGAGAGCTTTTGCAGCTTGGCGACCACCCGTACCGTGCCGCCCTGCGGATTGCGTTCGTCGAACTCGACCCAGCCGCCGGCGCTGCGCACCCAGGCCGGGAGGCTGGCGAACTGTCCGGTCGCCGGATTGCCGGCGGTGTCGAGCAGTTCGTACACCGCGTTGTCGTCCTCGGGCGCGGCGGTGCGGTCGGCGATCTCGCTGCGCAGGCCGGCATGGCCGGATTCGCGGTACAGCTCGACGAGGTCGGCGCTGTCCAGACGGATCACCTCGTGCAGGTCCTGGGCAAAGATTGCCGAGACCGCGAAGAACAGCCCCGAACCCAGCAGCAGATACGACAGCAGGAACAATCCGCCCACCGCCAGCGCGAGCCGCGTGCTGGTCGAGCGCGCGGTGAGCAGGCCGGTGAATCTATTCACGCACGCCCAGGCGGTAGCCGGCGCCGCGGACCGTGTGCAGCAGGGGCCTGGCGTGTCCGCGGTCGATCTTCTGCCGCAGCCGGCTGATGTGCACGTCGATCACGTTGGTCTGCGGGTCGAAGTGGTAGTCCCACACGGCCTCCAGCAACATCGTGCGAGTGACCACGCGTTCGGCCTGGCGCATCAGGTATTCGAGCAGGCGGAATTCGCGCGGCTGCAGTTCGATCGTCTTGCCGGCGCGCTTCGCCTCGCGGGTGAGCAGGTTCAGTTCCAGGTCGCCCACGCGCAGCTCGGTGGATTCGCTGCCGGGGGTCTGGCGGCGCCGCAGCAGGCTGTCGATCCGTGCCGACAGTTCGGCGTAGGCGAAGGGCTTGACCAGGTAGTCGTCGGCGCCGGCGCGCAAGCCCTCGACGCGGTGATCGACGTCGCCCAGCGCGGTCAGCAGCAGCACCGGGGTGGTGTTGCCGGCACCGCGCAGCGTGCGCAGCACGGTCAGGCCGTCCACCGCCGGAAGCATGCGGTCGAGGACGATCGCGTCGTAGGTCTCGGTGGTGGCCAGGAACAGTCCATCGCGACCATTCTCGGCCTGGTCGATGGTGTGGCCGTCCTCGCCCAGGCCCTTGGCGATGAAGGCAACGGTGTGGGGGTCGTCTTCGACGATGAGAATGCGCATCCGGACTCCCTGCGTGGCGCCGGAAGGATACCGCGACGCGGGTTCGGTGGTGGGCAGGTTGACGGGTTTCATGGCGCGCGACTCCGGCCGGACGGCAATGAAGGGCGCATGGTCGGTCGGCGGGTATCGCGCGGTGCGGCCGCGTCCGTGCAAAAAAACACCGCGCCGGCGAACCGGCGCGGTGTGGGTGTTGCTTCAAGCTGCACGATCGCGTGGAAACGCGATCGTGGCCCGAATTACGCGCCCGAAGCGCTGGAAGCGGCTTCCGAAGCGGCCGAGGCGGCCGGAGCCTTCTTGGCGGCGTGGTGGTGCTTCTTGGCGTGGTGCTTCTTGGCGTGGTGCTTGGCCGGAGCGGCGGCGGTGGAAGCGGCCGGGGCAGCAGCCGAGCCAGCGTCGGCGGCCGGCGAAGCGGCATCCTGGGCGAACGCGGTGCCGGCGAAGGCGGTCAGGGCAAGGGCGATCAGGACATTGCGGATCATGGTCAACTCCAGAAGGTTGGGTGGTTTTGCGTTGTCGCCAGGAATTCTGTGTCGATCCGGGCGTGGCGACATGATGTAAGCCTGCCGTGGTCGGCCGGCTTGCCGGATCATGACGGAAAATTTAACCACTTGCGGCCGTTCACGCAACGTTTGGAAAGCGATGATGCGCAGCGCATCACAGCCCCTGCGCCGCCTGCGCCACCGCCCGAAACAACGCCCGGCCCTTGTTCATCGTCTCCTCCCATTCTTTTTGCGGGTCGGAGTCGTACACGATGCCGGCGCCGGCCTGGACATGCAGGCGGCCGTCGTGGATGACCGCGGTGCGGATCGCGATGGCGGTGTCGCCATCGCCCCACCAGCCGATGTAGCCGATCGCCCCGGCGTAGATGTTGCGGCGGATCGGTTCCAGTTCGCCGATCAGCTCCAGCGCACGGATCTTGGGCGCACCGCTGACGGTGCCGGCGGGGAACGCGGCCTTGAGCACGTCGGCATAGCTCAGCCCCGCACGCAGCGTGCCGGTGACTTCGCTGACGATGTGCATGACATGCGAGTAACGCTCGATCACGAACTGCTCGCCGACCTGGACGCTGCCCGGCACGCTGACTCGGCCGACATCGTTGCGCCCCAGGTCGATCAGCATCAGGTGCTCGGCGCGTTCCTTGGGGTCGGCCAGCAGGTCGGCCTCCAGGGCCAGGTCTTCAGCCGGCGTCTTGCCGCGCGGGCGGGTGCCGGCGATCGGGCGCACGGTGACCGTGCCCGCGCCTTTCTCGTCCCGGGTCAATCGGACGAGGATCTCCGGTGAGGAGCCCACCACCTGGGTGCCGTCCAGGTCGAGAAAATACATGTAGGGCGACGGGTTGAGTGCGCGCAGGGCGCGGTACACGTCCACCGGACGGGCCCGGAACGGCACCGACAGGCGTTGCGAAAGCACGACCTGGAACACCTCGCCCGCGCGGATCGCTTCCTGCGCGGTGCGCACTGCGGCCTTGTAGCCGTCCTCGGTGAAGCCGGAGACGAAGTCGGATTCGGCCAGCAGCGCTGGCGCCAGCCCATCCGGGTAGCTGCGCCCGGAGTGACGCAGGCGGTGCACGAGTTCATCCAGTCGTCGCCGCGCACGCGCGTACGCCTGCGGCTGCGCAGGGTCGGCGTGCACGATCAGGTACAGCCGGCCCTTGAGGTTGTCGAACACCGCCACTTCCTCCGAGAGCATCAGCAGCGCGTCGGGGGTGCCCAGCGGATCGGGTTTGTCGCTGCCCGCCGCGAGCCGCGGCTCGATCCAGCCGACGGTCTCGAAACCGAAGTAGCCGACCAGGCCGCCGGTGAAAGCCGGCAGCTCGGGCATCCGCGGAACCTGGAATTGCGCGCGCAGCACCTCGACCTCGGCGAGGGGATCGGCCAGCGTGCGCGACTCGACCCGTTCTCCGTGGTCGCGGACTTCCAGATCGTGGCCCCGGAAGATGTAGGTGCGCTTCGCCGGCAGGCCGATGATCGAGTAGCGACCCCAGGTCTCGCCGCCCTGGACCGATTCGAACAGGTAGGTGTGCGGGCCGTCGGCCAGCTTGAGGTACACCGACAGCGGGGTGTCGAGGTCGGAAAGCACCTCGCGCACCACCGGGATGCGGTTGTGGCCGGCGGCGGCGAGGGCGTCGAAGGTGGCTTGATCGATCACGGCAGCAAGGCGTCGCGGGCAAGGATGGCGAGTATGCCAGTGCACGGCCGACGCGCCGCAGGCGTGGCGGGTGAGGGAAGGCTTGGAAGGCGTCTGAGGAGGTCTTTGCCTCGTGTAGGGACAGGGGGGTGTCCGCGCTATGGAGGTCCGCCCTCATCCGCCCTGCGGGCACCTTCCCCCGGTGGGGGAAGGGAAAAGCAGGTCTTCGCGTCTCCCTCCGGGAGAGGCCGACGCGCCGCAGGCGCGGCGGGTGAGGGAAGCATCAGGCCCGATCGCGCCCCGCGCTACCTGCCACCGCTGCCCGCATCGCCGCGATTTCTGCCGCGTAGTCCTTCGCGCCGAAGATCGCCGAGCCGGCCACGAAGGTGTCCGCGCCGGCGGCGGCGATGGCGCCGATATTGTCTGCCTTCACCCCGCCATCGACTTCCAGCCGGATGTCGCGGCCGCTGGCGTCGATGCGCTCGCGAACGCGGCGAATCTTCTCCAGCGCCATCGGGATGAAGCTCTGGCCGCCGAAGCCGGGATTGACCGACATGATCAGCACGATGTCGAGCTGGTCGAGGACGAAGTCCAGGTGATCCAGCGGCGTGGCCGGATTGAACACGAGGCCGGCCTTGCAACCGGAGTCCTTGATCAGGTGGATGGTCCGGTCGATGTGCTCGCTGGCTTCGGGATGGAAGCTGATCGACGTTGCGCCGGCCTTGGCGAAATCCGGGACGATGCGATCGACGGGTTTCACCATCAAGTGAACGTCGATCGGCGCGGTCACGCCATGCTTGCGCAGCGCCGAACACAGCAACGGGCCGATGGTGAGGTTGGGGACGTAGTGGTTGTCCATCACGTCGAAGTGAATCCAGTCGGCGCCGGCTTTCAGAACGGCGTTGACTTCCTCGCCCAGCCGCGCGAAATCGGCCGAAAGGATCGAGGGTGCGATGAGGCAGTCGGGCATCGGTGTTCCGGCGTCAGGCGATGCGCGGATTCTACCCGGCCCAGCGGCTGGAACGTCGCGAGATGACCGCGCGTGGTGAGCCCTTCGACGCGGCTCGGGACAGGCCTGTCGGAGGTTCCGTCCGTGGTGTGCCTGTCGGAGGTTCCGTCCGTGGTGAGCCTGTCGGAGGTTCCGTCCGTGGTGAGCCTGTCGAACCACGCCCGTCCCGCTACAATGACCGCCTTTTCCGCGGAGCCGGTCCATGGCCACCACGTTGTCGCAATCCGAACTGCCCGGCCTGGACCTGATCCACCGCGGCAAGGTGCGCGATGTCTATGCCCTGCCGGGCAACGAGTTGTTGATCGTGGCCAGCGACCGCCTGTCCGCGTTCGATGTGGTGTTGCCCGACCCGATTCCCGGCAAAGGCGAGATGCTGTGCCAAATCAGCAACTTCTGGTTTGCCAAGACCGCCCACCTGATGCCCAACCACCTGACCGGCCGCGACGTTGCGCAGGTGTTGCCGGCCGGCACGGATCTGGCCCTGTACGCGAAACGTGCGGTGGTGGCCAAAAAGCTCAAGCCTGTCCCGATCGAGGCGATTGCGCGCGGTTACCTCATCGGCAGCGGCTGGAAGGATTACCAGCGTACCGGCAGGGTCAGCGGGATCCGTCTTCCCGACGGCCTGCGCCAGGCCCAGCAACTGGCCGAGCCGATCTTCACGCCCTCCACCAAGGCCGCGGTCGGCGCGCACGACGAGAACATCGGCTTCGACGCCGTGGTCGCCACCATCGGCGCCGACCTCGCCGAACAAGTGCGCGCGGCCACCCTGTCGATCTACCGGTACGCCGCCGACTACGCCGCGCAGCGCGGCATCCTGATCGCCGACACCAAGCTCGAATTCGGCACCGACGAGAATGGCCGCCTGCGGGTCATGGACGAGATGCTGACCCCGGATTCCTCGCGCTTCTGGCCGGCGGATACTTACGCGGTGGATTGCAGTCCGCCCAGTTACGACAAGCAGTTCGTGCGTGACTACCTCGAGACGCTGGACTGGAACAAGACCGCGCCCGGCCCGCACGTCCCGGCACCGATCATCGAGGCGACGCGGGCGAAGTATGCCGAGGCGTTGCAGCGGCTGGCGGGGATGGTCGTGGCGTGATTCGTGAGGCGTGAATCGTGAGAGCATGGCATCTGGGGTGATGCGCACGCACGGCGCCTCGCTTCGCCAGGCAGGACTTCCGCTCCCAAGGTGCAACCATGACTCCGATCGGCACCTGGTTCGACCACTATTCCGGTGATCACCAGAACGCGACCAACCAGAAGATCCACGTGGTCTGCGTGCCGGCGATCCTGTGGTCGGTGATCGCATTGTTGTGGTGCATTCCGGTTTCCGAGGCCATCGGTCGGCCCGGCATGTGGGCGGCGGCGGCGATGTTTTTCACCTGGATCTTCTACTGGCGGCTGTCGCGCAAGCTGGCGCTGGGCATGCTGGTGGTGTTTGCGGCATTCGGCGGCATCAGCGAACTGATCCGGTTGCGCTTCGGTGGCGATGCGCTGCTGTGGACGGCGGTCGCGGTTTTCGTCATTGCCTGGATCGGCCAGTTCATTGGCCACAAGATCGAAGGCAAGAAGCCGAGCTTCTTCACCGACCTCATTTACCTGCTGATCGGGCCGCTCTGGGTGCTGGCCAAGGGCTTCCGCAAGATCGGGATGGACTATTGAGTTGCACCTGTGGCGCGCCGGTTCGACCCGGACGGCCTGGCGCGCATCCATCGTTGGCGGTCGCCTCGTGCAGGATCACTGCGGGCAGCCCTCGGGACGATCGAGGGTCGCGGCGATCGCGGCGCGGAATGCCGTGACCTGGCCGTCGCCGTCGATGCGAAAGACGATCCCGTTGCCGCTCGCGTCGATCAGTCGCAGGTCTTGGCCGCCGGGAATTTCCTTGCTTGGCATCTCGGTGTAACGGCCGGCATAAAGCCGGTGCAGGTCGTCGATGGTCATGCCGACCTTGCCACCACCGTCGGCCACGACATCATCCGCCGCCACGTCGATGCGTTGCAGCTTGCCGCCAAGGAACAGGTAGTTGACGTCAGGATCCTGCGCGCGCGCCAGCTCCAGACAGTTGCCGACCTGATCCTGGCCGGCAAAGGTGTCACCGATGGCCTGCTCGGCCGCCTTGCGATCCATGCCGAAATGCATGGGCCCGTAACCGTCGAAGCCGACGACCGCATCCTGACCAAGGCGGGCGGCGGCGGCGCTGGCCTCGGCCGCGGCAGAGGCTGCCGATGCCGCATCCTGGGCGGCCTCCTGCTGGCTTGGCGACGGGCCGCAGCCAGCCAGGCAAAGCACAATCCACGGGATCAACAGTCGCCGCATCGCCCACGCGCCAGCTTCGAATGGCATCAGGTTAATTCAAGCCGCGTGCCGTTCGTGACCAGATTCGCACCGCTGGTCGCACGATGCTCAGCCCGGCAACGTGAAGTTCTTCCGCAGCCCCTGCCAGCAGGCGATGTAGTCGCGCTGGCGCTCGGGTGAGGCCATCGCCTGCACCGTCGGGTGGATCACCGCGCGGGTCTCGAACATGATCGCCATGGTGTCGGTGATGACGTCCGGCTTGCTCAGGTCCGCCTTGCTGGCTTTCTCGAAAGTCGCCGCGTCCGGGCCGTGGCCGGTCATGCAGTTGTGCAGAGAGCAACCGCCGGGCGCGAACCCTTCCGCCTTGGCGTCGTACACGCCATGCACCAGGCCCATGAATTCGCTGGCGATGTTGCGGTGGAACCACGGCGGCCGGAAGGTGTCCTGCGCGACCAGCCAGCGCGGCGGGAAGATCGCGAAGTCCACGTTGCTGGTGCCGGGGGTGTCGGACGGCGAGTGCAGGACGAGGAAGATCGACGGGTCGGGGTGGTCGAAGCTGATCGAGCCGATGGTATTGAAGCGGCGCAGGTCGTAGCGGTAGGGCGCATCGTTGCCGTGCCAGCCAACCACGTCCAGCGGGCTGTGCCCGATCGGCGCCCGCCACAGGTGGCCCTGGAACTTGGCGTCCAGATGGAAGTCGCCCTCGACGTCCTCGAACGCGGCGACCGGGTACTCGAAATCGCGCGGATTGGCCAGCCCGTTGCTGCCGATCGGACCCAGGTCGGGCAGCTTGAACGGGGCGCCGCAGTTCTCGCTCTCGTAGCCGCTGGCGCTGCCGTCGGGCAGTTCGACGCGGAAGCGGACGCCGCGCGGGATCACCGCGATCTGTTGCGGCTCGACCTCGAGCACGCCCAGTTCGGTGGCGATGTGCAGGCGCCCTTGCTGCGGCACGATCAGCAACTCGCCGTCGGCGTCGTAGAAGAAGCGCCCGCGCATCGACGCATTGGTGGCGTACAGGTGGATGCCGATCCCGTTCTGCGCGGCCGGGCTGCCATTGCCGGCCACGGTGAACAGGCCGTCGATGAAATCGGTCGGCTCGGTGGGCAGCGGACGCGGGCTCCAGCGCAACTGGCTGGGCGGCGTCGGGGCTTCCTCGAAGCGGTTGTGGAAGCGCGGATGGGGCAGCGCCGAAAACTCCCCGTGCACCGCCGCCGGCCGGATTCGGTACAGCCAGCTGCGGCGATTGGCGTGGCGCGGCGCGGTGAATGCGGTGCCGGTGAGCTGCTCGGCGTACAGCCCGTGCGCGGCCACCTGCGGCGAGTTGCGGCCGACCGGCAAGGTGCCGGGCAGGGCCTCGGTGGCGAATTCGTTGCCGAAGCCGGTCATGTAATCGGTGCCGATGTGCGTGAACATGCGTTTACCTGCCTTTGCTTGCAAGCCCCTCTCCCATCGGGAGAGGGGTTGGGGTGAGGGGCCGATCGCCGATGGCGTTCAAGATCGCCTCGAGCACGGCCTCGGTATTTTTCAAGACATCGTCGTTCCAGAACCGCAGCACCCTGAGTCCCTGCGCCTCGAGGCATCGGGTACGGGCCGCATCAACGGTTTCGTCATGCTGCGATCCGTCCAGTTCGACCACCAGCCGCGCGCGATCGCAGAAGAAATCGACCGTGTACGGTGGCACCGGGTGCTGACGCCTGAACTTCAGCCCGTTCAATCTGCGCGAGCGCAGGTGGAACCACAGTTCCTGCTCGGCATCCGTGGACGCCTGACGCAGTTCGCGGAATCGTTCGAGAACGAGCGTGGCGTTCGCGGGTCGAAGGTGTTTCGGCATGTGGCCCCTCACCCCAACCCCTCTCCCGGCGGGAGAGGGGCTTGCAGTCGTCGGGTGCGTTCGTCAGTCGCAGCTCAAAGCACCCCGCGCTTCATCTGGTCGCGCTCGATGGATTCGAACAGGGCCTGGAAGTTGCCCTCGCCGAAACCTTCATTGCCCTTGCGCTGGATGATCTCGAAGAAGATCGGGCCGATGCAGTTCTGGGTGAAGATCTGCAGCAGCTTGCGCTGCTTGGTCTCCGGGTCGGCGTCGATGAGGATCTTGTTCTTGCGCAGCCGCGGCACGTCCTCGCCGTTGTTCGGGATGCGCAGGTCCACCACGTCGAAATAGGTGTCGGGGGTGTCGAGGAATTCCACCCCGGCCGCGTGCATCGCCTCCACCGTGCCGTAGATGTCGTCGGTGAAGCAGGCGATGTGCTGGATCCCTTCGCCCTTGTAGGCATCCAGGTATTCGTTGATCTGCGATTTCGGATCCGAGCTTTCGTTGAGCGGGATGCGCACGATGCCATCCGGCGCGGTCATCGCCTTGGATACCAGGCCGGTCTTGGCGCCCTTGATGTCGAAGTAGCGGATCTCGCGGAAGTTGAACAGCTTCTCGTAGTAG
>CAZXGS010000068.1:0-14378 GCA_964640525.1 uncultured Gammaproteobacteria bacterium
GCCGCATATTTTCCTTCGCGCTTGCGCCGATCCGGCTTCCCGGCTTCAATCCGCGCGGGAGAGGGAGAATGCGTATGCGTAAAATTCTCGCGATCGCGATCGGCCTTTTGGCTCTTTCGCTGGCCGACGCCAAAGCCGACGTGCTAGCGCGGATCAGCGTCTCGCAGCAGACCATGACCGTCTATGTCGATGGCTTTCCGCGCTACACCTGGCCGGTCTCGACGGCGCGCGCGCCTTACGCGACGCCGCGCGGCACGTTCCGCCCGCAGCGGCTCGAGCGCAGCTGGTATTCGCGCGTCTATAACAACGCGCCGATGCCCTACGCGATCTTCTTCCACTACGGCTTCGCCGTGCACGGCACCAGCGAGACGCGCGCGCTCGGCCGCCCCGCATCGCATGGCTGCGTGCGGCTGCCGACTTCCGCGGCGCGCGAACTGTTCATGCTCGTCAAGCAGCACGGCATGGGCAATTCGCGGATCGTGGTGGGCATTTGAATTCTGTCATTGCGGAAACCGCGAAGCGGTTATCCGGAATCCAGATACACTCCCGGGCATTTCTGGATTCCGGGTTCGCGAGCTTTGGCTCGCGCCCCGGAATAACGGCGTGGATTACTCGACCTTGCCGATCTTCTTGACCGCCGCGATCAGCCGCGCGCTGTCCTCGTTGACGAATTTCTGGAACTCCGGCTGGTCGAGATAGGCGGGCGGGCTGCCCGCCGACTCGTACACCTTGGTCGTCTGCGCATCGGCCATCGCCCCGGAACTGCGCGCACGCGTGCTCCAGCCATGCCGGCGACAGGCGGCGATGGCAGCGGCGAAGCGTGCCGGATGCCGCGGCGCCCACAGCAGCAGCAAGCCCGGGATCTGCTCGCGCAAGCGCTGGTGCGCGGCGACGACGAACTCCTCCTCGCCTTCGTGCGTGCTCGCCGCGATCCACACCGGACGCGCCGCGCCCCAGCACGCGCGGCGCTCGCCGGCCAGCGCATGCAGGCCGCCGGGCAGGCGCAAGTCGTACTTGATGTTGCCGACCACGCGCACGCAATCTGCAGGTGCGCCGGCGCGGATGTAGCGGTCGGCGTCGGCCTGCGCTTGCGCCGCGATCGCATCGACCCGCGCCAACGCCAGGCGGATCAACGCGCCCACGGCGCGATAGCCGCGCAGCGACCGTTCCGACACGCGCGCATTGACCAGCAGCACGGGAATGCGCGCCCGTGCCGCCTCGACGTACAGATTTGGCCACACTTCGGTTTCCATGATGATGGCGATGCGCGGCCGCGCATGCGCCACAAACCGCCGCACCGCCCCGCGCAGGTCGTAGGGCAGGTACAGATGCCTCACCGCCCCTTGCCAGCGCGCGGCCACCTGCGCCGCCCCGGTCGGCGTGCCGGTGGTGACGAGAAAGGCGGCGTCGGGATGACGTGCGCGCAGTGCATCGACCAGCGGCGCGGCGGCGATCACCTCGCCGACCGACACCGCATGCACCCAGATCGTGGCCGGCAACGGGGCAGCGCCGTACCAGCCGAAGCGTTCGCTCCAGCGGCGGAAGTAATCGCGATCGCGCAGCCCGCGCCAGACCAGGTGATAGAGCATCGCCGGCACCAGTGCGTACATCACGCAGGCATACGCGCCACGCAGCATTCGTTGCCAGAGCGAGACGGGCATGGCGCGAAGGATAGCCGGGCGGCGGCGTGCGCGGTCGATTCGGGTGCGGCAAAACCGGCTCGCTGCCGCCAATACCGATAAAATCCACCGATGCACGCCCCCTCGCGACCCTCATTCGCTCCTCGCCACTGGGCCGGCTGGGTCGGCATCGGCATTGCCTGGCTGGCCGGGCAGCTGCCGTGGCGCGTGCAGCGCGGGCTCGGCCGCGGCATCGGCTGGCTGGCGTATGCGGTGGCCCGTTCGCGACGGCGGGCGGCGCGGATCAATCTCGCGCTGTGCTTTCCCGAATGGGACGAACCGGCACGCAAGGCGCTGCTGCGTGAACATTTCGCCGCCCTCGGTGTCGGCCTGTTCGAATTCGCGCGCGCATGGTGGGGCTCGATCGCGCCGTTGCGGCGCACGATGCGCATCGACGGTCTGGAACACCTGCAAGCGGCAATGGCGCACGGGCGCGGCGTGCTGCTGGTGTCGGGGCATTTTCTGAATCTGGAAATCTGCGGCCGCTTGCTGTGCGATCACGTCCCCCTGGCCGGCATGTATCGCCGGCATGACGGCGCGGTGATGGAATGGGCGGTACGGCGCGGACGCATGCGTTATGCGGCGGCGATGTTCCAGCAGCACGAGCTGCGCGGCGCCGTCCGCCATCTCAAGCGCGGCGGCGTGCTGTGGTATGCGCCCGACCAGGACATGCGCGGCAAAGACACCGTGTTCGCACCCTTCTTCGGGATCCCGGCGGCGACCATCACCGCCACCCACCAGTTGGCGCGGCTCACTGGCTGCGCGGTGCTGCCGTTCTTCCACCATCGCCAGGGCGATCGCTACCGGCTGCGCATCGCCGCGCCGCTGGCGGATTTTCCGTCGGCCGATGCCGCCGCCGACAGCGGCCGCGTCAACGCCGCGATCGAAGCGATGGTGCGCCAAGCGCCGGCGCAATATCTGTGGATCCACCGTCGCTTCAAGCGCCGCCCGCCCGGCGAGCCGGGCCTGTACTGATCGCGGCGCTGGCGCTGCCTCAGGACAACTGCACGCCGTGGCGGCCGAGCATCTCGTCGATGCGCTGGCGCACGTAAGGCAAATCGTCCGCCTCGACGCTGTCTTCGATCGCGTCCGACAAGGCGGTGAACGCCATCAGGAAATCTTCGGGATCTTGCGTGTCTTTCAAGAGCCCCGGCAATTCCTGTTCCAGTTCGTCCAGGATGCTGTCGAGTTCGCTGCGAGTCCTGACCACGGTACTACCCCCTGTATAGCCCGCGCAGCATAGCGAAATCCGGGCGCGGCGGCAGCAAGTGCGAGCCACGCCGGGCCACCCGTCACGCCGGCGTTTTGGGTATGCTGCCGGCCACCCCGCCGCAGGCAAGGTGGCCCATGCCCAAAACCCGCGCCGAACTGGACGGCATGCTCGACGAACTCCAGCGCGACCTGACGATGCTGATCCTCGACCAGGTCGACCACGAGGATCTATGGGTGGTGTTCGCCGGCCAGGCCGACCACATCAGCGCGGTGGCGGCGACGGAGGATCAGGAACACGTCAGGACGCGGATCGATGCGATCTTGCGCGCACACGGCATCGATCCGCAGCAGCCGGCCGCCAGTTCGCCGGCGAGCTGACGGCGGTCGCAGCCGCCGGCACCCGACCCAGCCGCGCAGCCGGCGCGGCGCAACCGCCGCTCACGGGTTGACGGTCACCACCACGTTGCGCGTCACCCCGGCCCACGTTGCCGATATCGTCGTCGTTCGCGTCGTGGTGAGGTTGCGTGCACGCACCGTGAAATTGGCCGACGATGCACCATTGCGCACCACCACTTGCACCGGCACCGTCGCCACCCCGGTATCGGAACTGGACAACGCAACGGTGACGGCACCGGCCGTTGCCTCATCCAGGCCGACCGAGCCGGTCGCCGAAGCGCCTGCGCTCACACTCGCCGGATTGACCGTCAGCGAAGTCAGCACCGGCGGCGGGATCAAGGTGACCGTCGCGCGGGAAACGGCGCCGCCCCAAGTGCCGGTGATGGACGCCACCTTCGCCGTGGCGACGCCCTGGGTGGCGACCGCGATCACCGCCGTCTTCGAACCGGCCGGCACCGTCACCGACGCCGGCACCACCAGCGACGCGTCCGACCCGGCCAGGGCGACCACCGCGCCGCCAGCGGGCGCCGGATTGAGCAGGCTGACCGTCGCATTGACGCCGTTGCCGCCCACCACCCGCGCCGGTGCCACCGTCACGTTGCTCAGCGGCGGCCGCCAGCCGAGCGCGATCACCTCGAAGTCGCTGGCCTTCAGGCCGTTGAAGGCCGGATTGAGGACGTCGTTGTCCCAGTTCGTATCGTAGGTGCCGCTGACATACATGTCCGAGCCGTTGTCGGCGACGATCAAGCCGTAGGTCTTCATCGCCTGGAAGATCTTGCGCATCGGCGCCGGATAACCGGTGATGTCCACGCTCGCCTTCAAGCGCAGCCGCGCGCCCATCGGCAAGGCGCCGGCGGTCGCGCCGGCGCGATGCGAGGCCGGATAGACGAAACCATTGCTCGCTCGCACCGTCACCCGGAAGGCATGGCGAATCTGGCCGACGCTGGTGCCGTAGGCGTTGTAGACCTCGTCGTAGCGCACCAGACCGGGGAAGATCGCCAACCCGGCAGCGTCGGCCGAAGTCCAGCCATTGGGGCGGCGGGCGTTCCTGGTCATGTCGAAAAACGCGCCCGAACCGGCGTACCACTGCGCATGAGCCGCGTCGTACCAGACGTTCCACAGCTCGTACAGGTATTTGTGATCGCGGTCGATCACCAGCAGGTGGCGGTCGCAGTCGTCGCGTTGATCGACGGTTGCCGGCGCCCCGCATTCCACCCAGCGCGGCGTCGTGGTGGCCTGCGCGGGAATCGGATAGAACGGAAAAGCGGTTCCGCTCGCGTGGTCGACGCCATCGCTTTGGTCGGCGTAACCGAACTGCACGGCCTGCAACGGCGGCGGGCTCTTGCCAGCGCCGGCGATACCGTCGACGACGACATAAGGAAAGCCGTACACCGCATAGGCACCGCCATAGGATGCGTTGCCGCCGAAGTCCGGATGCAGGCGGCGGGTGCCGCCGTTGTTGATGAAGCCGATGTAGCTGGCCGATTTCGGATCGACCGGCGCCTGGCTGATGTCGGTATTCCACCAGTTGTTGGCCGGGAACTCGGGCACCGGCTGCGGCACCGACCCGCCTTCGTTGGACCCGGCCGATTGCCCGAGCGCGACATTGCAGCCGAAGCCGAAGATGATCGCCGCACACAGCAGCCGCAGACCTGAACGCGCCCTGGAATCTCGCCGAGCCATAGCCATCACGCTCTCCTGCACGGATTGGTGACCATTTGCCATGCTGCGGGAACAGCCCGATGGCCCGGCAAGCCGGCGACGCGATGGCGCTGCGCACCCCGTCGCGGGGCGCATCGCCGTCATGGCACGACGATGCGCCCCTCTCCCCCATCGATACGAACGCAGCCAAAACCTAGCACCGGTCAACGGTTTCGACTGCCAACTGCGTCAAGGATTCGGCAACGATCAGCACCCGAAGATGCAACCGGGGCCCGGCGATGATCAGGCGCGGGTGGATTCCGGCGGTCGCTCCGCCGGCGCTGCCGGGTGCACGATGCGAGCTGTAATCACACGCCTTGGGCGGCGCTGCCCGCTTGTTGCTGGCGAGCTTGTTGGCTTGCGCCGAAACTTGCGTTTTCGAGGTCATCGAACAGGGCATCGGCAGAGTCAAATCGGGCAGCACGGGCCTTGGCCATGGCGCGGGCCTCGATCATTGCCTCACGGGCCTGGGCGCTGGGCACCTTCAACGCCAACACAAGCGCTGGGTCATTGACCACGCGCTTGAGCAAGATGCGAACAGCGTCGGACACGGACAGCCCCATGGCTGCGAGCGCCTCGCTGGCTTGCGTCTTGATTTCGTCGTCCACCCGGACGTGCAGCATCGTGGAATGGGCCATGATTGAATCCTCCGTTCCCTCAAACATGTATCTCGAATGCGATACAGCCAAGCAAGCACTGATGATGCTCTGGCGGCGTTCGATGCCTGACCGGCGGCCCTGGTTGACAGCGACCATGCGTACGTAAGTGGTTGATCTTGCAAGATCGCCATCTGCCCTACCCGTAGGCCAAACCGAGAATGGAGACGGCTCTGGCCGAGAAAGCGGCCGATTTAGGGCGTTTCGGCTGGTGGCCACCCGCAGCACCGGTGGCCAGAACCCCGCGCCACGCGGGGAATCGCGCAAAGAAAAAGGGCCCGGAGAAAACCCGAGCCCTTGTGTATGGTGGCGGAATACGGAACCGAACCCGCGTCCATCATCTGAACAGGAGTCCGTCCGCAAGAACGCAGTCCCGATTTTGGATAATTTGGCCGTTTTCGCGGACATTCGTCCGAACAGAAACAGTCCCGATCAGCAGGTTCGCAGCCTGAAATCGCCTGCCAACCGGCAACCCAACCTGCAGCACCAAGCGCGACCCGTATTGACAACAGCTACACGTTACACCACAATACGTGTATCTGTTGTGTATGCATGAATAGGAGAATCCAATGCGTGACGCCGCCATCAATCTGCGGGCGCTGCCCGAACAGCGGGACTTGATCGACCACGCCGCCAGCCTGCTGGGCAAGAACCGTTCTGACTTCATGCTGGAGGCTGCTTGCGAAAGGGCGCAGGCGGTTGTGCTTGATCAGGTGTTCTTCAGTCTGGACGCCGACAAGTTCAAGCAATTCACAGAGATGCTCGACGCGCCGCCCGGCCCCAACCCTGGGCTTGAGCGCCTTATGGCCGTCAAGGCGCCTTGGGGCACCGGCGCGGCATGAGCTTGCAGCTCAGTTCGCCGCAGCCGCTGGCCACGGCCCATCGACTGGATGACTTTGCTTGTGGCGAGGCGGTACTCGATGAATGGCTCAAACGCCGCGCCCTGGCCAACCAGTTGAGCGGAGCCAGCCGCACCTTCGTCGTGACCGATCTGGATCAGTGCGTGTTCGGCTACTACGCCATGGCGGCGGGCGCTGTCTCGCACCAGGCCGCCACCAGCGCCGTGCGCCGCAATATGCCGAACCCGGTTCCGGTGATGGTTCTCGCCCGATTGGCGGTCGATCACCGTGCCCAAGGGCTCAAGTTGGGCGGGGCGCTGCTGCAGGACGCAGTGAGTCGGGCGGTGACGGTTTCGCAGAACACCGGTGTTCGGGCCCTGCTGGTACACGCGCTGCACGACCGCGCCAAAGAGTTCTACGAGCACTACGGTTTTCAGGCATCGCCGCTCCATCCGATGACGCTGATGCTGCGGCTGAATACGGTCAAGCCATGAAGCCGAAGTCTTGCGTTCCCCCGGAGGATAAAGTGCGGACGATGCTCGATGCACTCGCTGATGACATCCACCACCACCCCGACATCCTTCGACCCGTGCCAGCCGAGCTTCTCGACCGCATTCGAGCACTCGTCGGTGACGTCGAAGTCGATCTCGCTCAGCCGTTGCCACCCGAGATCGACGGCGCGGGCACACACTGAACGCCGAGCTTGGCTTCTACAGTGAACAGCGTTGTCATGGGGTCATCTGTTCAGGAGAAAAAGATGCACTACCCCGTGATGACCGAAAAGCACCTCGCCAAACCCTGGCAGGTCAGCCTCAAGACCCTGCGACGCTGGCGGCTCGATGGTGAAGGGCCGGCCTGGCACAAGCTGTTCAGCCATACGGATGGCTGGCGCCCACGAGGCCAAGGCCGGAAACCGCGCCAACACTGGCGCTGCGGGCGAAAAAAACCCAACCGATAAGGGTTGGGTTTTCAAGTATTGGGGGTGGGATGTTGCCCCGCACCAAACGACTATTGAAAGTACGGAATCGAAGCGCTGCGGGCTGCTGCGAACTCGTGCGAACCGGATCGAAAAGCCTGCCGGTACGCTTTGTGGCCGTGGACGATCAAACGGGTTTTTCGCCCTGATTGGTTGCCGATGTGCGGCCTCAACCTCGTCTGCTTTCCGGAGCCAGTTCAATTCCGGAAACCGGAATCGAACCCGTGTCCCGCAGTCGCTCAGTGCAGGCCGTACCAAACTCCACGACCACTGCCATACTGGTCCAGCGTGCCGCGCTCAACCAGTGCGCGGAAATGCTGCTTGAGCGTGTTGCGGCTGGCCCCGGTCAGCTTGATGGCCTCGCCGATGGTGACGCGCCCGTGCTCCCGGGCGAACTCGACGATCTGCAGCTGCAGCTCCGGCATGGCCGCCAGCACGATCTTCTCGCGCTCGACCTTCTTCTCCAGCCGCCGCACCTGTTCAGCCAGCGAGCGCAGGAAGAACATCAGCCACGGCTGCCAGTTCGGTGTCTCGGTGCGAATGGTGCCTTGCGTCTGGCGCAGCGCCAAGTAGTACGCTTCCTTGCTCTGCTCGACCACGCTTTCCAGCGAGCTGTAAGGCACATAGGCGTACCCGGCCTGCAGGAGCAGCAGCGTGGTCAGCACGCGAGAGAGCCGCCCGTTGCCGTCCTGGAAGGGGTGGATCTCAAGGAACACCACGATGCACAGGGCAATGATCAGCAGCGGATGCAGACGGGCTGTCTCACGCTCCTGGTTCACCCAGACCACCAGTTCCGTCATCAAGCGGGGCGTGTCGAAGGGCGACACTGTCTGAAACACGATGCCGATCTGCGCGCCGGTTTCATCGAAGGCAGCGACGCTGTTCGAGTTGGTCTTGTAGTTGCCGCGATGCCAGGTGTCCTTTTCGCTGTAGCGCAACAGGATTTGGTGCAACTGCTTGATGTGGTTCTCGGTGAACGGGATGTCCTGCCAGGACGCGAAGACCAGATCCATCAGCTCGGCGTAGCCGGCCACCTCCTGCTCGTCGCGGGTGGCAAAGGACTTGATCTCCAGGTTGGACAGCAGCAGCTCCACTTCCCGGTCGGACAGTTTGCTGCCCTCGATGCGGGTCGAGGAGCCGATGCTCTCGATGGTGGCCACACGCCGCAGCGCCGACAGGCGATCGGGCGCGAGGGTGCCCAAGGCGCGCCAGGCGCCCTTGAACTCGTCAATCCTGGCGATGAGGCTCAGAATCTCCGGGGTGATCTGAAGGGTGTCGGTTTTCAGCATGAACCAATGCTACACCCATTTACACCCAATTTCGAGGCGCAACCATTAAGGCACCCATTTGCACCCAATCTTGTGGGGTTGGCTGCCTTGCGGAGATTGATCGCCGCATTCGCCGCAAATGATGCGATGAATCAGTTGGCGCACGGATTTCGCTTGGCTCGCCGGCGGAACAGCGCCTTCATGGACTCCTGCCAACTCATTCGGAAGGAGACCAAGATGGACGTCATCGGCGTCCGCGCTGTTTTCCAGCAGCCCCTGCAGTTGCATCATGTCATCGGTCATCGGTGGTTCCTCGGATGGGATCAGGTGTCGTAACCCAACCCTAACCCGAGACCACCGATGACCTCTGCACCACCAAATGGCGGGACACGACCTGCCGTTAGTGCTGCAAATTCAGACGATCACGCTCGGTCGCTAGCCCTGACCAGTCGAACAACGCAACCGGTGCCCGTAAACCCGCGTCCCTGCAGGACTACGAGGGTAAGCCGCTCAATAGACGGACAGAGAACAGAGAGTGAAATCGGCGGGGAAAGGCCCCTAGACGACCACCCGCGCAAGGGCGGCGCTCAAGAGGCAGGCGCGCAGAACCGCGCCAACGCTGGGGGAACGGACGAAAAAAAGCCCAACCGGATAGGGTTGGGCTTTGGGTAAATGGTGGTGGAACACGGAACCGAACCCGCGTCCGTTTTCTGATCCAGATAGTAACGCATTGGCCTTGAGGGCGTGGATTCGATGATTTGGCCGTGTCAAGGCGTCGAGTCGTCGGCGCAGTCCTGAAGACTCGCCATCGCCATCCCCGAGTCCGTCAGCACGTACTCGACGTGGGATGGGAAAAAGCACTTGGTCGCGTAGCCGCGCGCCACCAGCGCATCTACTACAGCCTGCCACGCAGCGCCTTTGATCCGGTGCGGCAGCGGCTCCAAGATTCGACCGGGCCTGGCGGCGGCCTTCAGCGCTACGGCAAGTTGTGCGTCAGTCAGGGGGATTTCTTTCTGGGTCACGGTGCTCGTCCTTTCGAAGTTCTGTGATGTCCAGATAAGGCTATCGGTCTCCTGAAAAGCCAAGCTGTAGCGCCATCTTGCGCGCGTTTATATCGTGTGATATAAAGTCAAATAAATGGCACGCGACGACATGATTCCAGAGCAAATCCGCCAGCTCCGCAAGGAGCTTGAACTCACCCAGCAGCAGTTCGCAGAACGGCTCGGGGTCTCGTTTGTCACGCTCAACCGGTGGGAGAACGGGCAGTCCAAGCCGTCGGCGATGGGTCAGACCAAGCTCAAGGAGCTGCGCGCAGAGCACGAGCAGCGGTTCTCTACCCCGCAAAGCACGGCAGCCTCACCCAATCTGGCCGAGGCGCTGGCCGATACAACGAAGCTCGACTTCCTCGGTGACGCTAACGCCTTGCGGGTGCTGGTCGAAGGCGAGCGCCTGTCCTACGGCCACCTGTTCAACCCGGCGTTCGCCACTGAGATCAGCGAGATCGACCCGCTCCCGCACCAGCGCATCGCGGTCTATCAGCGGATGCTGCCGCAATCCCGTCTGCGCTTCCTGCTGGCGGACGACGCGGGCGCGGGCAAGACCATCATGACGGGCCTGTACATCCGCGAATGCCTTTCACGCCGCACGATCCGGCGTGTGATGGTGGTCGCGCCCGCAGGTTTGGTAGGCAACTGGTACCGCGAGCTCAAGAAGCTGTTCCAGCTTCAATTCAAGATCGTTGTCGGCTCGGACACGAAGGATGGCAACCCCTTCGTCGGCCCCGATAGCGACCTCGTCGTGGTAAGCATCGACAGCCTGCGTGCGGCGCGACTCTTCCAGTGCCTGCGTGATGCCGCCGTCCAGCCCTACGACCTCGTGGTATTCGACGAAGCCCACAAGCTCTCGGCCAACCGCGACCTCGACGGCTCGTTTCGCCCCACCGACCGCTATCGCTTGGCCGAAGCTATTGCCGGTGTCCGCGAGCTGCCCGACGACTGGCGTCTGCCGTGGGCGGCTCAACACCTGCTGCTGCTCACGGCCACGCCGCACATGGGCAAGGAGTACCCGTACTACTGCCTTTGGCGCTTGCTCGAACCCGAAATCTTCAGCACCGAAACCGCCTTCGCCAAATTCCCACGCGAGTCGCGCGAGCGTTACTTCATCCGCCGCGTCAAGGAAGAAATGGTCGATCTGCGCGGCAAGCCGCTGTATGCGGAACGCCTGTGCGACACCGTCAGCTACGACCTGAGCCACGGCGAGATTAGCGAACAGGCGCTCTACGACCGCACCACAGCCTACATCCGCCACTACTACAACCAGGCTCGCCTGTTGAACCGTCAAGCAGCCCGCTTTGCGATGACGGTGTTTCAGCGGCGACTGGCCAGCAGTACGTGGGCGCTGCTGTGCTCCTTTCGCAACCGCTTCAACAAGCTCAACGGTCTCATCGACGACATCCAGTCCGGCCGCATCCCTGAAGAAGAACTGCGCGCCCAACAGGAAAAACTCAACCGGAAAGTCCGCGAGGGTCGTCTGGTCGATGTGCTGGCCAGTAAGACGGCGGATGAGGAAAGCACCGTCGCGGGCAAGGACGAAGAACACGAGGAAAGTGAAGCCGAGGCCTTGGGTGCATTCATCGCCACCAGCCTTGCCGAACTGCTGGTCGAACGCAGCCAAGTGCAGGAACTCATCGCCCTTGCAGAAGCCGTCCACAACAGCGGGCGTGAATCCAAGTTCGAGCGCATGGCCGCCCTGCTGCGCTCGCCGCAGTACCGCAACGAGAAGGTCATCATCTACACCGAGCACCGCGACACGCTCGACTTCCTGACGCGGCGGCTCGAAGGTATGGGGTACGCCGGTCAGGTGGCCTACATCCACGGCGGCTTGGGCTTCGAGGAGCGCGATGCCCAGGTCGAGCGTTTTCGCGCGCCACACAATGGCGGGGGCAAGGGTGCGCGTTTCTTCATCGGCACCGACGCCGCCGCCGAAGGCATCAACCTTCAGTTCTGCGGAATCCTCTTCAACTACGACGTGCCGTGGAACCCAGCGCGGCTGGAACAGCGCATGGGCCGCATCCACCGCTACGGCCAGAAGCGCGACCGTGTCGCCATCGTCAATCTCGTCGCGGGCAAGACGCGCGAAGGCAAGGTCATCAAGACCCTGCTCGACAAGCTGGAGGAAATCCGCAAGCAGCTCGGTTCGGACAAGGTCTTCGACGTGGTCGGTCGCATCTTCGAGGGCATGTCCATCACCGAATACATCCAGCGTGCCGTCGAATCAGACAACGAGGCCGACAAGGAGGCGCTTGACCTCGCAGGCGAACTCACGGTGGAGCAGGTCCGCGCCATCGCAGCACGCGAGGATTCCATCTACGGCAAGGGCGGCGAGGTGATGGCCGATCTGCCCAAGCTGCGCGATGCAATGGCCATCGAAGAACTGCGCCGCCTGTTGCCCGGCTACGTCCGCCGCTATCTGGAACACGCGGCACCTGTGATCGGCGTCGATCTCGTCGGCGACTTGGGAAGCCAGTTTTTCCTGCGCCCACGCAAGCGGGGCGTGCTGGAGTCGATGCTTCCTCTGCTCGACGCCTACCCGGAATCGACCCGCAACCGCTTTACGGTGTACCGCCCCGACGACAAGCGAGACGCCGTTTTCCTGCATCCCGGCGAGCCGGTGTTCGAACACCTGTCCGCTCTGGCAATAGAACACGCCCGTCACGCCGCCCTGCGCGGCGCAATCTTCACCGATGTCAGCGCCACGGCTCCGTACTTGCTGCATGTGGCGCGCGTGACGGTCGTGCGCGGTGTCGACCCGGGCGTGCCAGCCTTCCACAGTCGGGAACTCATTGAGCAGAAGCTGGTGGGTCTGAAGCAGTTTGCCGATGGCCGCTTGGTCGAAGCACCCGTCGAGCATCTGCTGCTGTTGAAGGAAACCACCAAGACCAACCCTGGCAGTGTGGTCTTCCTCTCCCAAAGCGACACATGGCGCTTGGCCGCGCAGGAACACCTGCAACAGGAAGTGGCCACCAAGCTCGGCGAGCTTCAGCGCATGAACGCGGCCAACCGCCTGGAGGAAACCGAGGACTACCTCAAGCGCGCCTTCGACTATCAGGAATCCGAACTCGCCGCCGCTCGCAAGCGTTACACCGACAAGGCGCGCGAGGGCAACCGCGCCGCCGGTGTCGAACTGGAGCGCATCAAGCAACAGCAGCGCACGGTGGTTGAGCGCCGCACGCAGGCGCTGCTGCAAGCGCGGCGCGAAGTAGACCTGATCCAGCCGGGCACGGTCGAGATTCTGGCCACGGCACTGGTGCAGCCTTCTCAGAGCCCGGAAGACATCAAGGCGCGCGACATCGAGGTTGAACGCATTGCAATGGAAGTTGCCATTGCCTTCGAAGCCGCACGCGGCGCCGACGTGCGCGATGTCTCAACGCCGCCCAAGGCCAAGTTGTCCGGCCTCAACGACTACCCAGGCTTTGACCTGCTTTCCACGCGACGCGATGGCGAAGTGCTGGAAGAGCGCGGCATCGAGGTCAAGGGCCGCGTCGGCGTCGGTGAAATCGAACTGACCGAGAACGAATGGGCGCGTGCCTGCAACTTGCGCGACAAGTATTGGCTGTACGCGGTGTTCGATTGCGGCGGCAACCAGCCCCGGCTGTTCCGGGTGCAAGACCCGTTTGCCAACCTGATCGCCAAGGCGCGGGGCAGCGTGGTGATCGGCTACAGCGACATCGTCAGCAGCGCGTCGGAGTGAGGAGGAGACATGGCCATCCCTGAAAACCAACTGGAAACGTGGTCGCGTCAAGGTGCGACGGCATCCGCCACCGCGCTCTACGAGCGCATTCGCACCGCGCTTCAGAACGACACTGCGCTGCAACGCCGAAATTTCGACGTTTTCCTGCAAGGCTCCTATCGCAACAGCACGAACATTTACGGGGACAGTGATGTGGACGTGGTCGCGATGTTGAAGGAGACGTTTAAGCCGGACTACAGCTACCTCGACGAGTCAAACAAGGCCTTGGTCAAGTCGGGGCATGTGGATGCCACCTACACGCTCACCGATTTTCGCCGCGATGTCTCGGCTGCCATCCGCGGAGCCTTTCCCACACACAACGTCACCGAAGGCGGCAAGAGCATCAAGATTCCACGGACGACCAACAACATCCCCGCCGATGTCGTTCCCTGTCTCGAATATCGGCTCTACCTTCCGCCGCAGGGCTTGCTGGCTGATGCCACCCACGTCGATGGCATCTGGCTGTGGGATGTGAACAAGGCTCAGGCATGCATCAGCTTTCCGAAACAGTCCTACGACAACGGCGTGGCTAAGCACGGACGGACGAACCAGTGGTACAAGCCGACCGTTCGCATCTTCAAGATTGCCCGTGGCTGGATGGAGGACAACGGGCTGATCCAGAGCGGCACGGCGTCGTCCCACGCCATCGAGTGCCTGCTCTACAACGTGCCTGATCAGCAGTTTGGCAGCAGCTATGGCGACACCATCGTCAACGTCGTGAGCTGGCTGAACAGCGCAGACTTGACGGACTTCGTTTGCCAGAACGGCATCCAGCGCTTGTTCGATTCCGGACGCTGGACGCAGCAGAACGCGCGCGCCTACATCGGCGCGCTGATCCAGATGTGGAACCAGTGGGGGCAGCA
>CAZXGS010000069.1:0-14227 GCA_964640525.1 uncultured Gammaproteobacteria bacterium
TGGATCGCTTCGCTGCGCTCGCGAGGACAAAAGGAAGGCACGACGAATCAACGACGTATCGCATGGGTTCATGGAGAGCGTGCTGCGCGTGGTTCCCTTCGACAGGCTCAGGGCAGGCTGGCTCACCACGAACGGTGTTCCCTCGATCCGTTCGCCCTGAGCTTGTCGAAGGGCGCACCGTGAATGTGGAAAAAGCATCGTTCGACAAGCTCACCACCAGCGGGTTGGCGGGATGCTTTTCGCCGGCACGATGGTTGCCTGCGCAAGGGGTTACGCGGCCGCACCCCAGCGGCTAAAATGCCGGGCTGGCTGCAATGGCCTGGTTTCCCTCGATGTTTCCCTTCATTCCGCGAACGCCGGTTCCCGTCCCATGCCCCTCAATCCGCTCGACCTGTACGACATCCGTTCCCTGCTCAGCGAGGAGGAGCGCGCGGTGCAGGACACCGTGGCGCGCTTCACCGACGAGCGCGTGCTGCCGATCATCGGCGATTGCTTCGATCAGGCGCGCTTCCCGCGCGAGCTGGTCGCCGAGATCGCCGGCCTCGGTCTGTTGGGTTCCTCGCTGCCGGAGAAGTACGGCTGCGCCGGGCTCAACGGCGTCAGCTACGGGCTGATCTGCCAGGAACTCGAACGCGGCGATTCGGGCATCCGCAGTTTCGTCAGCGTGCAGTCCTCGCTGTGCATGTACCCGATCTTCGCCTACGGCTCCGAGGAGCAGCGCCAGCGCTGGCTGCCCGGCATGGCGCGCGGCGAGATCATCGGCTGCTTCGGCCTGACCGAGCCGCACGGCGGCTCTGACCCGGCCAACATGAAGACCCATGCCAAGCGTGACGCCAGCGGCGACTGGATCCTCAACGGCGGCAAGATGTGGATCACCAACGGCAACCTTGCCGACGTGGCGATCGTGTGGGCGCAGACCGACGATGGCATCCAGGGCTTCCTCGTCGAGCGCGGCATGACCGGCTTCACCGCCCAGGAAGTCCACAAGAAGATGAGCTTGCGCGCGTCGGTGACCTCAGCGCTGTTCTTCGATGGCGTGCGGGTTCCCGAAGCCAACCGGCTGCCGAACGTGAAGGGCCTCAAGGGCCCGCTGGGCTGCCTCACCCAAGCCCGCTACGGCATCACCTGGGGTCCGATCGGTGCGGCGCAGGCGTGCCTGAACGAAGCGTTGAAGTACGGCGCCGAGCGCATCCTGTTCGGTCGCCCGCTCACCGCCAACCAGGCGGTGCAGGTCAAGCTGGCCGAGATGGCGCGGCAGATCACCCTGGCCCAGCTGCTCTCGCTCCAGCTCGGCCGCCACAAGGACGCCGGCACGATGCAGCCGACCCACGTCTCGCTGGCGAAGTGGAACAACTGCCGGATGGCGCTGGACATCGCCCGCGAGACCCGCGACATCCTCGGTGGCGCGGGTATCACCACCGAGCACTGCGCGATCCGCCATGCGTTGAATCTGGAATCGGTGATCACCTACGAGGGCACGCAGACCGTGCACCAGTTGGTGATCGGCCGCGAGCTGACCGGCATCAACGCGTTCTGACGCCGCATTCCCTGCTCCCTCCGGGAGAAGGTGGCGCGCAGCGCTGGATGATGGGTCGATGCGAGCACGTTGAATTCGGTGCGGGCCGGCCCCTCACCCCAACCCCTCTCCCGACGGGAGAGGGGCTTCAGGAGCAAGGTCTTGAAGATCGATGACATCCGCATCGAAACGCAGCGCCTGATCCTGCGCCTGCCGCGGCGCGAGGATTTCGATGCGTATGCCGAAACCTATGCGGATGCCGAAGTCACCCGCCATCTCGGCGGGCCGCTGCTGCGCTCGATGGCGTGGCGCAAGTTCCTGCAGGGACCGGGGGCGTGGCTGATCCAGGGCTTCGCGATGTTTTCGGTGGTGGAAAAATCCAGCGGCAAATGGATGGGATGCCTGGGCCCGTGGAAACCCGATGGCTGGCCCGGCAACGAGATCGGCTGGATCCTGCATCGCCGTGCCTGGGGCAGGGGCTACGCCACCGAAGGCGCCACGGCCGCCGCCGACTGGGCGTTCTCTCACCTTGGTTGGGCGGACATGATCCACTGCATCGACCCAGCCAACATCGCCTCGCGGAACGTCGCCCAGCGCCTGGGCTCACGCATCCTGCGGCAAACGTACATGCCCGCACCGTTCCAGGATCACCTGGTGGACGTGTGGGGACAGACCCGCGAGCAGTGGCTCGCCCATCGTGGACTGGAGAAGTTCGCATGATCACCGTGTACGGCTACTCGCCTTCCGGCAACTCGCACAAGCTGCGGATGCTGCTCACCCACCTCGGCCGCGAATTTCGCTGGGTGGAGATGGACATCCTCGGCGGCGCCACCCGCACGCCCGAGTACCTGGCGAAGAATCCCAACGGCAAGGCGCCGATGATCGAACTCGAGGACGGCCGCACGTTGGCCGAGTCCGACGCCATCCTGTGCTGGCTGGCCGATGGCACGAAATATTTCGCCGGCGACGCCTGGCAGCGCGCGCAGACGCTGAGTTGGATGTTCTTCGAGCAGTACAGCCACGAGCCCTGCGTGGCGGTGGCGCGCTTCATCTGCGGCTGGACGCCGCTGGACTCGCCGCGCCGCGCCGACTTGCCCAAGCTGCGCGAGCGCGGCAACCAGGCGCTGGCGGTGATGGAAACCCATCTGTCCACCCACGACTGGTTCAGTGGCGCCGACTACGGGATAGCCGACATCGCCCTGTTCGGCTACACCCACGTCGCCGAGGACGGCGGTTTCCATCTGGCGGCGTACCCGCATGTAGTTGCGTGGATCGATCGCATCAAGGCGCTGCCGGACTTCGTGCTGATGCCGCCGTATGCGCCGGAGAACATCGCCTTGATCGCACAGTCGAAATAACCCCGCCCATCCAACGACACCTATCGCATGAACGCCGTCGCCCAGCCCATTCCCGCCCGCCACAAGAACGTCAACCGCGCGCAAGTGTGCGACGAGAACTTCGTCGAGTTCGTGCAGCAGTGGCACGGCGCCGTGCAGCCGCGCCCGGCAGCCGACGAGCCGGTGCTCGAGGGCAGCCTGTGCAGCGCGCGCGATTTCCTCGACCTGTTCGAGTCGCAGCTGATCAGCCGCCACCTCGACCTGATGGCGCGCGTGCTGCGGGTCAAGAACAAGGTCTTCTACACCATCGGTTCCTCGGGTCACGAGGGCAACGCGATGGTGGCGCGGCTGACGCGCCATACCGATCCGGCGTTCCTGCATTACCGTTCCGGCGCGTTCATGGCCGAGCGCTTCCGCAAGCTGCCGGGGATGGATCCGATCATGGATTCGGCGCTGAGCTTCGCCGCGTCGAAGGATGATCCTGCGTCGGGTGGTCGCCACAAGGTCTGGGGTAGCAAGCCGCTGTGGGTGCTGCCGCAGACATCGACCATCGCCTCGCACCTGCCCAAGGCATTGGGCACCGCGGTGGCGATCGAGCAGGCGCGGCGCATCGGCCACGCGTTGCCGATTCCGGAGGATTCGATCGCGATCAGCTCGTTTGGCGATGCCTCCAGTAACCATGCCACCGCGCAGACCGCGTTCAACACCGCCGGCTGGACCGCCTACCAGAAGCTGCCGGCGCCGGTGCTGTTCGTGTGCGAGGACAACGGCATCGGCATCTCGGTCAAGACCCCGGGCGGCTGGATCGAGCGCAATTTCGGCGAGCGCCGCGACCTCGATTACTTCTACGCCGATGGCCTGGACCTCGCCGCCGGTTACGAGCAGGTCGCGCGCGCCGTCCACCACTGCCGCACCGCGCGCCGACCGACCTTCCTGCACCTGCGCACGACGCGGATCATGGGCCACGCCGGCACCGACTTCGAGATCGAGTGGCGCAGCTTCGAGGAATTGATGAAGGTGGAAGCCGGCGATCCGCTGCTGCGCTCGGCGGCGATCGCGCTGGAGTCGGGACTGTTCACGAAACAGTCGCTGCTGGCGCACTACGAGGCGATCCGCGGCAAGTGCTTCGCCGCCGCCGATCAAGCCGACCACCGACCCAAGCTCACCGAACTGGCCGACGTCATCGCGCCGCTGGCGCCGTACACGCCGGCCGCGGTGCAGGCCGAAGCGCAGCGCGCCGACTTCGCGGACAAGCGTCTGGCCGTGTTCGGCAGCGAGGCGAAGTTGCCGGAGAACCTGCCGCCGCGCCACCTCGCCCTGCTGATCAACAACGCCCTCCACGACCTGTTCTGCAAGTACCCCGAGTCGCTGCTGTTCGGCGAGGACGTGGCGCAGAAGGGCGGCGTCTACACGGTGACCAAGGGCTTGCACAAGGCGTTCAAGAACGCCCGCGTGTTCAACACCCTGCTCGACGAGACCATGATCCTCGGCCTGGCGCAGGGCTACGCCAATATGGGGATGCTGCCGATCCCCGAGATCCAGTACCTGGCCTATTTCCACAACGCCTGCGACCAGATCCGCGGCGAGGCGTGCTCGCTGCAGTTCTTCAGCAACGGCCAGTACCGCAACCCGATCCTGATGCGGATCGCCTCGCTGGGATACCAGCGCGGTTTCGGCGGCCACTTCCACAACGACAACTCGATCACCGCCCTGCGCGACATCCCCGGTCTGGTGGTGGGTTGCCCAAGTCGTGGCGACGATGCGGCGACGATGCTGCGCACCTTGGCGGCGCTGGTGAAGGTGGACGGCCGGGTGTGCGCGTTTCTGGAACCGATCGCCTTGTACATGACCAAGGACCTGCACGCGCCGGGCGACGGCCAGTGGCAGTTCGCGTACCCGGCGCCGGGCGAGACGATGGAACTGGGCGCCGAGCGCGTGTACGCGCCCGAAGCGACCGACCTGGTGATCTTCACCTACGGCAACGGCGTGCCGATGAGCCTGCGCGCGGTGAAACAGATCGAGGAAAAGCACGGCCAGAAAGTGCGCGTGGTCGATCTGCGCTGGTTGCAGCCTTTGAACGAGGCGGCGATCGCGCGCCACGCGGGTGACTGCGCGCGTATCCTCGTGGTCGATGAAGGCCGCCGCAGTGCCGGTGTGGGCGAGGGCATCATCACCGCCATCGTGGAGGCAGGCCATGGCGCCAAGCCCCTGCGCCGGGTCGTGGGCGTGGACACCTACACCCCGCTCGCCGGCGCCGCGCTGCTGGTGCTGCCGGGCGAGGCGGACATCGTCGCCGCGGCAAGCGAGATGGTGTAACCGGAATGAAACCCCTCTCCCTTTGGGAGAGGGTGCCCGAAGAGCCTGCCCCCGCGAAGGCGGGGGGCGGGTGAGGGAAAGATCGCTGCCCGCGTTGGCAGGTGGATCCAGGTGCCGACTCGGCGCTTTCCCTCATCCGGCGCTCCGCGCCACCTTCTCCCGGAGGGAGAAGGGTAGGCATGGGCGCCTCAGTGCTGCTTCGGCGCCGGCCCCTGCAACACCTGCACGAAGTGGTCGGGCTTGATGTACTTGCGGAAGGCGTCCTGCACCTGCTGCGAGCTCATGTCCAGATAGTGCTGCGCCGCCACCATCGGCTCGTCCAGCGGCAGGCCCTGCCAGCTCCAACCCAGCAACTCGCGGGCGATGCGGTTGACGCTGGAAACGCTCACCGGGATCGAGCGGATTTCGTACTGGCGGGCATTGTCCAGTTCGCTCTTCGATACCGGGGTGTCCTGCATCGATTTGATGTTCTTCATGATCAGCGCGTCCACTGGTGCCACCTTGCCCGGATCGCTGCCGTACTGGACGTAGAACACCGAACGCGAACGCTCGAACTGTGCGCCCGAGCCGGCGCCGTAGGCATACCCATGCTTGACCCGGATGTCGGTCATCAGCCGGGAGGCGAAGCCGTTGCCGCCGAGCACGTCGTTGCCGAGCTGGAACGCATAGCGATCCGGATTCGACAAGTCCATCTCCAGCGTCTGCGCGAGCAAGACCTGGTCCTGCGAGGCATAGGCATTGGGCACCACGGTGTAGCTGGGTGGATTGACCGGCACCTTCGGTCGAATCACGTTTGGCTTGGGCCCGTTCGCTTTCCAGCCGCCGAAATATTTCTCGACCACGTCCTTGGCCTGCTCCGGGGTCACGTCGCCGACCACCACCAGGGTGGTCATGTCGGGACGGAAGGTGCTGTCATAGTAGGCCTTGGCATCGCCCAGGCTGAGCTTGCCGACGGTGGCCGGGGTCGCCTCGCGCAGATCTGCATCGCCGGCGGGCAGCAGGCCCTTGCGCAATGCGCGGAACATCTTGTACATCGGCGATTGCATTTCGCCTGCCAGGGTCTGCGCCAGGGTCTGCTGCTGCACCGTGAAGGCTTCGGCAGGCAGGGCAGGGTGGAGTTCGTTGTCGGCCAGCAACTGCATGCCGCGCTCGAAGTCGCCGCTAGGCACGGCCAGTTCGAAGTCGCTGCCGCCCGACTCGGTCGCGGCGATGTCGTCCAGCGCCTTGTGGAAGGCGGTGCGGTCGAGCGTGGTGGTGCCGTAGTCGAACAGGGTGTCGATCAGGCGATCCACGCCTTCCTGACCAGCCGGCTCCTGCAACTTGGCGTCCTGGTCGATGTGGCCGACCACGGTGACGGTCTTGCTGACCGATTCGGGTTGCACGATCAGGGTCATGCCGTTGGCCAGCGTCATCCTGGTCGGCGCCAGTGTCCAGTGCGGCATGTCGAGTCGCGAGAGCGATGTGGCGGCCCATGTGGGCAGCGGCACATCGAGCTTGTCATCGCCGCCGAACTTCTCGCTGCCGCCGAAGCCTTGGCTGTTCGGCGGACGCTTGCCGTTCGGATCGGGGGTGAGGACCACGGTCACCCTGGCGTCGGGCTTGAGCCATTCGCGGGCGACGCGGTTGACGTCCTCGACGCTGACGTCGCGGATCTGCTGTTCAGCCTGCTCCGGCGAGTCCAGCCCCTGCCACGCCAGCGCCTGCGACCACGCGCTGGCCTGGCTGACCGCGCTGTTCTTGTTGAATTCGAACTGCGCCAACTCCGCACGCCGCGCCGCTTCGATCAGGTCGGCTGGCACGCCGTTCTTCAGGATCTCCTGGATCTGCCCTTCCATCGCTGCCTGCGCGGCCTTGGCGTCGCCGCCCTTCGGAAAACCGACCGCAACGAAACCCATGCCGGCGTTGCTGAAGCTCTGCGCGCCTGCATAGGCGTTGAGCACCTTGCCCTTGGCGGCCAGCTCCGACAGGCCACTGCGCGCGTTGGCCAGCGCGTCCATCAGCAACTGCGCGGCCGCGGCGTCCTTCGAGCGCTGGCCGGGCAGGCGGTACAGAAACTGCACCGAACCGGTGGCGTCCGGCGTGGTGCGGGAGATCGTGCTCGCCGCAAACGGCTGCAGCGTGATCGGTGCACGCGCGGGCATCGGGCGCGAGGGGATCGTGCCGAACAGGGCCTTGACCTGCGCCAGTGTCGCCTGTGGATCGACGTCACCCACGATCACGAAGATCGCATTGTTGGGTTGGTACCAGGCGTCGTAGAACGCGCGCAGGTCCTTGTCGGTGGTCTTGTCGAACGAGGGCCGGGTGCCCAGTGCGTCCTCGGCGTAGCCGGTGCCAGCGAACAGGATGCGCTCGGCATCGGTGAAGGCCAGGTATCCGGGGTCGGAAATGTCGCGCGAGACCTCCTGCTCGATCGCGCCTTTCTCAGCCGCCCAGTCCTTGGCGGTCAGCAGTGCGCCGCGCATGCGCGCCGACTCGATGTGCAGCAGGATGTCCAGGTATTGCGAGGGCGCGACGAAGTAGTACTGGGTCGCATCGCTGGTGGTGAAGGCGTTGTTGTCGGCGCCCATCTTGCCGGTCATCTCGTTGAGCTGGGCGCCTGTCATGCCGCGGCTGTCGCGGAACATCATGTGTTCCAGCGCGTGCGCGGTGCCGGGCAAGCCCGCGGGCGTCTCGTAGCCGCCGCCGAGGTAGGTGACCTGGGTGGTCACCATCGGCGCCAGCCGGTCGCGCACGATCACCACCCGCAGGCCGTTGTCCAGGGTGGCGCGGGTGACGTCGGCGCGGGCGGTGGCCGCACTGGTCTGGTCGACGGCGAGCGCCAGCGGCGAAAAGGCGCCGCAGGCGAGCATCACGGACAGGGCGAGCGGCTTGAAGTTGGGGAGCATGGGGGTTCCTCGGGGCAGGGAGATTGGCGGCGCGCCACCGCGCCTGAGACGGGTGGTGGATCCAAACCCGCGATGATAGTGCATGGCGCGTTTCGGCTCGCCATGCGCTGGCGCACGGTGGTGTTTCGGAGGCAATGCCCGGTCATGGCCACGACCGCCGTTCGCTTCAGAGGTGACCCCGATCCCAAGCTGCCCTATCATTCACACATGGCCGCCACCCAACCCTGCACCATCCTGTTCGCCGACGTCAGCGGCAGCACTCGCCTGTTCGAGCAGCGCGGCGACGTCGAGGCGCGCCGCTTGATCGCCAACGTCCTGAATGCCCTGACGGAGATCTGCCAGTCGCACGGCGGGCGCGTCATCAAGACCATCGGCGACGAAATCATGTGCACCTTCCGCAGCGCCCTGCAGGGCGTGCTGGCGGCCTGCGACATGCAGCGCAAGATGGCGCGCGACATCGCCTTCGTGACCGACAACCTGGCGGTGCGCATCGGCCTGCACCATGGCGAGGGTCTGTTCGAGGACAACGACGTGTTTGGTGACGTGGTCAACGTGGCTGCGCGCATGACCTCGCTGGCCAAGCGCGAGCAGATCGTCACCACCGCCTCCTCGCTGCGCGAGCTCACTGGCCCGCCGATCAGCGTGCGCAGCCTCGGCCGCGCGCGGGTCAGCGGCAAGCTGCTGCCGATCGAGATCGTGGACGTGATCTGGCAGGAGGACACCTCGGGCATGACCACGGTGCAGCGCGCCGTGCGCACGATGTCCGCCGATGCCATCGAGCCGACCCGGCTGGTGGTTCGCTTCAAGGACCAGGTCATCGAGATGACCCCGGAGTCCGACCCGCTCACCCTGGGCCGCGAGGCCAACAACAAGCTGACCGTGGTCGCCGACTGGGTCAGCCGCAACCACGCCACCATCGAGTTCAAGCGCGGCCATTTCGTGCTGTCCGACCGCTCCACCAACGGCACCTGGGTCAAGCTCGGGGCCGACGACGAACTGCGCCTGAGCCGCGACGAGGTGCACCTGCGCAAGTCCGGCACGATCAGCCTGGGCAAGGGCGCGGCGCTCAATGGCGATCTGCTGCTGCATTTCGACTGCGAGGCGGGCGCCGTCGCCTGAAATCGGCGCTGGCTCAGGCTTGCCTGCGCAGCCATTCCAGCGCCGGTTCTTCGGCGGTGAACACCTCGGCATGCAGGCCAAAACCGGCTGCCACGCGCACGCCGAATTTTTGCGGGTCGATGAATTCCGCCCGGCAAACGATTGCCAGATGCATGCGGTCGCCAGCCGCTGCGGCCCACTCCCGCACCATCTCCACCCGCAAGGCCAGGCTGGGTGTGCGGAAGCCCTGGGCATCGATGACCGAAACCAGGGTTTTCCGATGCTGCTGCAGCCTCGCCCAGGCCAGGCATTCGCCGATCCAGATCACCGGCTCGCGCGCATTGAACTGGCCCGACAGGCGCGCGATGGCGATGTCGTCGACGAAAACGAATCGGCTCGCGATCGGCTCGTGCATGCGCTACCCACCCGGCATGTGCGTTGCGGCAGCGGCGTGTTCGGCCGGCGCCGCGGGTGCTTGCACCTTACCGCGTCAGCAGGCCGGCGTGGTCAGGTGTCCTCGTAGTCCGGCGCCACGGTCGCATCGCGGTTGCGCACGAACTTGCCGGCATCGGCGATCGCGGTGACGAGAGCGGCCACCGCCAGGTTGGGCGCGAGCGCCACCAGCCCGATGTACAGGTGGCCGATCCCCGGTACCGCGCAGATCGGCTTGAAGCCCTGCGCCCAGCTCAAGGCCGTGCCCAGCAGCATGCCGACCGCCCAGCCGGCGAGCAGGCCGCGCGGTCGCAACCAGCGCGTGTACAGGCCCAACATCACCGCCGGCACCGCCTGCAGCATCCAGATCCCGCCCAGCAATTGCAGGTTGATGGCGTATTCCAGCGGCAGGAACATCACGAACACCAGCGCACCGAACTTCACCACCAGCGAGGTGACCTTGGCCACACTCGCCTCGCGCTTGGCATCCATGTCCGGTTCGACCCACGGCCGCCAGATGTTGCGGGTGACCAGGTTGGCCGCGCCGATCGACATGATCGCCGCCGGCACCAGCGCGCCCAGCGCGATCGCCGCGAAGCAGAAGCCGGCAAAGCCTTCCGGGAAGGATTTCAGAATCAGTGCGGGCACGATCGCGGTGCCCTTGGCCTCGACGTGGGCGGCGATGGCCATGTAGCCCATCAGCGCGATCAGCCCCAGCGCGACGCTGTAGGCCGGCAGCAGCATGGCGTTGCGGCGGATGATCCTTGCGCTCGACGCCGCCAGGGTGCCGGTGATCGCGTGCGGGTACAGGAACAGCGCGAACGCCGAGCCCAGCGCGAGGGTCGCAAAGGGCAAGCCCTGACCGTCGTGAAGCAGCAACCCGGTGGCGCCGCCCTTGGCGGCAAAGGCTTTGCCGGCGGCGGCGAACACCGCGCCGTAGCCGCCGTGCTGGGCCGGGATTACTACCACCGCGGCGATCACGAACACGTACAGCATCGTGTCCTTGACGAAGGCAATCAGGGCCGGCGCGCGCAGGCCGCTGGAGTACGTGTACAGGGCGAGGATCACGAACGCCACCGTCAGCGCGATCTCGGCGCCGCCGTGCAGGCCGCCGAAACCCATCGCCTCGAACACCACCTGCATGCCGACCAGTTGCAGGGCGATGTAGGGCATGGTCGCCAGCACCCCGGTCAGCGCGATCGCCAGCGCCAGCGTGCGATCGCCGTAGCGGCCCTCGACGAAGTCCGAGGAAGTCAGCCAGCCGTGCCGGTGGCAGACGTTCCACAGCCGCGGCAGGGCGAGGAAGAACAACGGGAAGGCGACGATGGTGTAGGGCATGGCGAAGAAGCCGAACGCCCCGACCCCGTACACCAGCGCCGGCACCGCGACGATGGTGTAGGCGGTGTAGAGGTCGCCGCCGAGCAGGAACCAGGTGATGACCGTGCCGAAGCGGCGCCCGGCCAAGCCCCATTCGTGCAACTGATCCAGGTCGCCGGCCTTCCAGCGCGCTCCGGCGAAGCCCAGCACGGTCACCAGCGCGAAGAACGCGGCGAACACCGTCCACGCGGTCCAGTGGATCATGCGCGCCGCCCGCGGTCGGCCAGCCAGATCAGCGGCGGCAACGCCAGCAGCCAGGCGAACAGGTACCAGTAGAAGAACGGAAAGCCCCACAGCGCCGGCTCGACGCGGTTGTACAGCGGCACCCACAGGGTGCCGGCGAAGGGCAGCAGGAGCAGCAGTTTGCGCATGGCGGTCCCCATCCCCATTCCCATTCCCGTGCGCTGGGCGCGGTGGCGCTCGCGTGCACGGGGTCGGCGCACTCTACCGGCAAACCCCGCCGGCGCGCAGCGCCGGTGGTGCGCGCAAACCATGCGAATCACTTGCCGGTCGCGGCGGGGGAGGGCGCCTGCGGCTCGCGGGCGAGGCCGCTACTGGATCGGGCAGTTGCTGCGCTTGTATTCCAGCGGATCGGCTGGCCCGACCCAGCCCCTTGGTTTGGGGGTGTAGGCGCGCCCGAACTCGACCTGGCAGCCGTCTCCGAATCGGATCAGGAAGTGCTGCAGGTCGATGGACTGGAGGGATTGCATGATCCGCGGGTGCTCCTGTGCGAAGGCGACCATCACCCGCAGGTCCTTCTCATTCTGGTACTTCGGCGGCAGGGCGGCGTTTGCGGACAGCGCCGCCGTCATGCCGACGGCAGCGAGCAGGCAGGTCTTCATGGCAATTCTCCCGGTCGATGCGATCGCAAGGGGATGGTGATGATGGCAGGCAGGCCTCGCGCAACGCAGGCGTGCGGCTTTGCGTGCTGGCGTGTCTTCCGTCGCGGCAGGCAGGCCATCAGCGTGCCAATCCTTCCAGCAAGGGTTGCTGCCGGCAGGGCATTCCCGCGCAGGTCCACGTATCCGTTGCGCGATCGGCTGCCAGCACCGCCAGCCCTTCCGCACCGCAGGCGGTGACGATGTGGCCCAGCGCGCGATCGCCGGCGAGGACCTCCGTTCCCGGCCGCAAGCCGTCCGCCGTCACCCGTGCCAGTGCGCGCTTGGTCTGGCCGAGGAAGTGGGTGCGCGCGACGATCTCCTGGCCGGGATAGCACCCTTTCTTCACGCTGAACGCGCGCAGGCGCTCCAGCGAGAGCATCTGCGGCGTCCAGCTCTCGACCTGGTCGGCGGACAACCGCGGCAGGCCATGGGCGAGGTCGAACGCAGCCCAGCGCTGCGCGCCGTCCTCGCCCATGGCAACCGGTGCGGCAGGGCCGGCCTCGCGGCTGCCGATGCACAGCGTGCGTGGCGTGTGGCCATCGCCCATGTCCAGGCTCACGCATTCGTGTTCGCCCTCGACGGTGCGATGGAATGCGGCGCCTTGCGCATGCGCATGCACATCGAAGACACCGCGCGCAACGAGGTCCTCGCGCACCCGCAGCTTGACCTTGGCGCGGAACACGAACCGCCGCAGGCGCTCGGCCAGGTCGGCGGCCGGCAGGTCCGGCACGATCAACCACCAGCGCTGCGCATCCATGGCCGCCAAGGCGAACAGCGCGATCAGCCGCCCCTTCGGATTGAGCCAGCCATTCCATTGCCACTGCCCGACTTCCAGCGGCCGCAGGTCGTTCATCGTCTGTGCCTGGAGAAACGCGGTGGCATCCACACCGACCACCTCCAGCACCTGCCAGCCGGGCAGGGCAAAACCCTCCGCGGGCGCGTCTTGCTTGTCTGTCATGTCCTCGGGCCTTACACTTCGATGATCCATTCGAGCCTTGCGATGATAGGGCAATCCCCGACCACGAATGATGCCGACGGCCTTCCGCCGACGCCGGAAGACGTGGCCGTCGCTGCCCTGGACATCGAATCCGCCGTCGTCACCACGCCAGCGACGGCAGGCGGTGCGCAGCGCGAGATCGGTGGTCGCGACGGTCCGGAACCCACCCGCTACGGCGATTGGGAGAAGAACGGCCGCTGCATTGATTTCTGATTTCGCGCACGAACGCCAAGCCGCCCGCCGGCGGCGCGGCACGCGCGCCCCGACCGGCACCCCACGATGGCCACACCGCAACGTCCGCTCTCGCCGCACCTGCAGGTCTATCGACCGCAGATCACCACCGTGCTGTCGATCCTGCACCGCGCCACCGGCATCGTGCTGGCGGTCGGTGCGTTCGGGGTGGCGTGGTGGCTGCTGGCGATCCGCGCCAGCGCGCAGCGCTGGAGCCAGTTCACCGACCTCGCCGGCTCGCTGCCCGGCAAGCTGGTGCTGGCCGCCTTCAGTTGGTGCCTGCTCTACCACCTGTGCAACGGCATCCGCCATCTGTTTTGGGACGCCGGCAAGGGCTTCGAGATCAAGCAGTTCTACGCTTCCGGCTGGGCGGTGGTGGTGCTCTCGTTCGCGCTCACGGCCGGCCTGTGGGCGCTGGCGTTGACGCACGGGGGCACGCCATGAGCGCGCAGGATATGGACAAGTCGATGCGCACCCCGCTGGCGCGGGCCCGCGGTTGGGGCTCGGCGCAGGATGGCGTCCACCATTGGTGGGTGCAGCGCCTGACCGCGGTGGCGCTGGCGCTGCTGACGCCGTGGTTCCTGTGGCTGCTGGTCAGCCTGCTCGGCGCCGATCAGGCGACCGTCCAGGCGATCGTCGCCAACCCGCGCTACGCGCTGCCGCTGCTGTTCTTCGTGCTGGCGCTGTTCTGGCACGCCAAGCTCGGCCTGCAGGTGGTGATCGAGGATTACGTCCATACCCGCTGGGTCGAACTGACCCTGCAGGTGCTGGTGAGCTTCGCCTGCGTGGCCGGCGCCCTGGCCGGCGTGTTCGGCATCGCCCGCTGCGTGTTCGCCGCTTGATGCCACGCTCCTTGCCCTTTCCGATCGAAATCCCATGACGAACGCGTACAAGATCACCGAACACCAATTCGACATGGTCGTGGTCGGCGCCGGCGGCGCCGGCCTGCGCGCGACTTTCGGGCTGGCCTCCAAGGGTCTGGACACGGCCTGCATCACCAAGGTGTTTCCGACCCGCTCGCACACCGTGGCCGCGCAGGGCGGCATTTCCGCGGCGCTGGGCAACATGAGCGAGGACGACTGGCGCTGGCATTTCTACGACACCGTCAAGGGCGGCGACTGGCTCGGCGACCAGGATGCGATCGAGTACATGTGCCG
>CAZXGS010000070.1:0-13264 GCA_964640525.1 uncultured Gammaproteobacteria bacterium
GTTCGCCCGCTACCTGCAGATCCCGGCGATCCCCGGCGCCGGCGAGATGGTGATCGTGTGTGCGGCGATCGCCGGCGCGGGGCTGGGCTTCCTGTGGTTCAACACCTACCCGGCGATGGTGTTCATGGGCGACATCGGCGCGCTCGCGCTGGGCGCGGCGCTGGCCACGGTGGCGGTAGTGGTGCGCCAGGAGCTGGTGCTGGCGCTGATGGGCGGCGTGTTCGTGATCGAAACGCTGTCGGTGATGATCCAGGTCGCCAGTTTCAAGGCCACCGGCAAGCGGGTGTTCCGGATGGCGCCGATCCACCACCACTTCGAACTCAAGGGGTGGCCGGAGCCGCGCGTGATCGTGCGCTTCTGGATCATCTCGGTGATGTTGGTCCTCGTCGGTCTGGCCACCCTGAAGGTGCGCTGATGAACATGCCCACGCGTCACCCGCCGATCATTTCCACCGGCCAGACCCTGGCCGGCCTGCCCGACCGCGGTGCCCGCCAGGCCCCACGCGTGGGCAACGGGACGCTGCCCGCTCAAGGCGTCGGGCAGGCGTTGCGGGTGGAGTCCATCCGTGGCCGCTACGACCCGGTGCTGGCGGTGATCGCGATCCTGATCGCCGGCTTCGGCATCGTCATGGTCGCTTCCAGCTCGATCGCGATCTCCGAGGGGATGAAGCTCGGGCCGTTCTACTACCTGTACCGCCACGCCACCTTCGTGCTGTGCGGCGTGGTCGGCGCCTTCATGCTGATGCGCATCGAACTGAAGTGGCTGGAGCAGCGCAGCCGCTTCCTGCTGATCCTGTGCTTCGTGCTGCTGGCCGCGGTGTACCTGCCGGGCGTCGGACGCACGATCAACGGCGCCAAGCGCTGGTTGAACCTGGGGGTGTCCAACTTCCAGGCGGTCGAGGCGGTCAAGCCAATGCTGATCATCTGGCTGGCCAGCTACCTGGCCCGCTACCGCGAGGACATCGCGCAGCGCTGGTGGCCGATGCTCAAGCCAGTCGGCATCGCGGTGGCGCTGGTGGCGATGTTGCTGGCCCAGCCGGATTTCGGCTCGGCCTCGCTGATCCTGGCGGTGACCGGCGGCATGCTGATCCTGGCCGGCGCCAGCCTTCCGCGGCTGCTCGGGCCGGTGGTGCTGGGCCTGCCGGTGCTGGGCGTGGTGGCGATGTCCGAGGCCTACCGCGTGCGCCGCCTGACCTCGTTCCTGAACCCGTGGCTGGACCCGTTCAAGGACGGCTTCCAGCTCAGTCAGGCCTTGATTGCGATCGGGCGCGGCGAGTGGTTCGGGGTTGGCTTGGGCGCCAGCGTGCAGAAACTGTTTTACCTGCCCGAGGCCAACACCGATTTCATCCTCGCGGTGATCGCCGAGGAGCTGGGCTTCTTCGGCGTGCTGGCGGTGGTGTTGTTGTACGCGGCATTCTTCGCCCGCTGCATGCAGCTTGGCCTGCGCGCGGCGGCGCTGGGTCGCCAGTTTGCCGCCAACTGCGCGTTCGGCATCGGCCTGTGGTTTTCGCTGCAGGCGCTGGTGTCGGTGGGCGTGAACCTGGGCCTGCTGCCGACCAAGGGTCTGACCCTGCCGATGATTTCCTACGGCGGCTCCTCGGTGCTGACCTCGGTGGCGGTGATCGGCCTGCTGCTGCGGGTCAGCTACGAGGTCGATCGTGCGCAGCGGCAGATGACCCGCGCACGCGAGGGCGTGCAGGTGGCCGAGCCCACGCTGGCATCGACGCCGGTGGACGCACCCTTCGCCGATGGGCGTGGGCGCCAGGCCGCGGCCGCGCGCCACGCCGCGCCGCGCGAGCGCATCGAGCCGCGGATCGGGGAGAAGGCGTGAGTTCCAACCCCGCCAGCACGAATGCAGGCCCGGTGATGATCCTCGCCGGCGGCACCGGGGGCCACATCTTTCCCGGCATCGCGGTTGCGCACGCGCTGCAGGCGTGCCAGGTGCCGGTGGTGTGGATGGGGTCGGCCGGCGGCATGGAAACGCGGCTGGTGCCGCAGCACCACATCGCCATCGACACCCTGCGGATCGGCGGCCTGCGCGGCAAGGGTGCGCTGGCCGTGCTCACGGCGCCGTTCCGGCTGCTGCGCGCGGTCGTCGATGCGCTGGCGATCGTGCGTCGGCAGCAGCCGCGCAGTGTGCTGAGCATGGGCGGCTTCGCCGCCGGGCCGGGCGGGATCGCGGCGTGGCTGCTGCGGCGGCCGCTGATCGTGCACGAAGCCAACCGTGCGCCGGGTTTCACCAACCGCGTGCTGGCCAGGTTCGCGCGCCGTGTGCTGTGCGGCTTCCCTGGCAGCTTCCGGCGCGCTGCCGAGACGGTCGGCAACCCGGTGCGCGCCGAGGTCGCCGCGTTGCCAACGCCGGAAGCGCGCTTCGCCGATCGTGGTCATGCCTTGCGCATGCTCGTGCTGGGCGGCAGCCAGGGCGCGCGCGCGTTGAATGCCGCCGTGCCGCGTGCGCTGGCGGCGCTGGACGGCGTCCAGGTCGAAGTGCGTCACCAGTGCGGCCAGGCGCTGCGCGCCGAAGCGGAGTCCGCTTACGCGCAGGCTGGGGTGAATGCCTCGATCGAGCCGTTCATCCAGGACATGGCCGCCGCCTATGGCTGGGCCGACCTGGTGGTGTGCCGTGCCGGAGCGATGACCCTGGCCGAGGTCTGCGCGGCCGGCGTGGGCGCGCTGCTGGTGCCGTTCCCGGCGGCGGTGGACGACCACCAGACCCGCAATGCCGAGTACCTGGTCGAGCGCGGCGCGGCGCGGCTGCTGCCCCAGCACGAGGATCTGGAAAACCGCCTGCGCCAGGCGCTGGCCGAATTGCTCGTCCCCGACCGCACCGCGTTGCTGGCGATGGCCCGTCACGCCCGCGCGGCCGCGCTGCCGCAGGCGACCGCGACGGTGGCGCGGATCTGCATCGAGGAGGCGCGCGCATGATCCGCCTCCCGTTCCTGTCCGAGGATGCCGCCCGGATCACCGCGCAGGTCCACTTCGTGGGCATCGGCGGCGTGGGCATGAGCGGCATCGCCGAGGTGCTGCTGACCCTTGGCTACACGGTGACCGGTTCGGATGCCGCCGACTCGGCGAATGCCCGGCGCCTGACCGGGCTGGGCGCGCGCGTGCATCGCGGACATGCCGCGGCGAATGTCGCCGGCGCCGATGCCATCGTCGTCTCCAGCGCGATCAAGGCCGACAACCCGGAGCTGCAGGCAGCCCACGCGCAGCGCATCCCGGTGGTGCCGCGCGCGGAGATGCTGGCCGAGCTGATGCGCCTGCGCCGCGGCATCGCCATCGCCGGCACCCACGGCAAGACCACCACCACCTCGCTGGTGGCCAGCGTGTTGTCCGAGGGCGGGCTGGATCCGACCTTCGTGATCGGCGGGCAACTGCTCTCGGCCGGCGCCAACGCGCGCCTGGGCCTGGGGCGCTGGCTGGTCGCCGAGGCCGACGAGAGCGATGGCAGCTTCCTGCGCCTGAACCCGCGCATCGCGGTGGTCACCAACATCGACGCCGACCACCTGGAAAATTACGGTGGCGACTTCAATCGCCTGCGTGGCGCGTTCGCCGAGTTCCTGCACCGGCTGCCGTTCTACGGGTTGGCGGTGCTGTGTGTGGACGATCCGGAGGTCGCGGCGCTGGCGGCGAGCACCTCGCGCCATGTGGTGTCGTACGGCTTTGCCGGGCACGCCGACGTGCGTGCCGATGCGGTGACGCAGGAGGCCGGACGCACCCGCTTCATGCTGCACCTGCCGGACGCCGCGCCGCTGGCGGTCACGCTCAATCTGCCCGGCCGCCACAACGTGCTCAACGCGCTGGCGGCGGCGGCGATCGGCTGGGAGCTGGGCGTCGCGGCGCAGGTCATCGCCGGTGCGCTGGAAAAATTCCATGGCGTCGGGCGCCGCTTCAACCAGCTTGGCGAGCTGGATTTCGGACGCGGCAAGGCGTTGCTGGTGGACGACTACGGCCATCACCCGCGCGAGCTGCAGGCGGTTTTCGACGGTGCCCGCGCCGGCTGGCCGCAGCGGCGCCTGGTGGTGGCGTTCCAGCCGCACCGCTACTCGCGTACCCGCGACCTGCTGGACGAGTTCGCGCAGGTGCTCTCGGGCGTGGACGCCGTGCTGCTGACCGATGTGTACGCCGCCGGCGAAGCACCGATCGTGGGCGCCGATGCCAAGGCGCTGGCGCGCGCGATCCGCGCGCGCGGCCGCATCGATCCGGTGCTGGTCGGCGCGGCGCGCGCCTTGCCGGCGTTGTTGCCCGACGTGCTGGCCGACGGCGACCTGCTGTTGCTGATGGGCGCCGGCGACATCGGCCATGTCGCCCAGGAACTGGCGCAACACGGCCTGCAAGGAGGCAACGCATGAGTCACGTCGACGACCCCCGCGCCTTCGGCCGCGTCGCGGTGCTCATGGGTGGCAGCTCGTCCGAGCGCGAGGTGTCGCTGGACTCGGGCCGCAACGTGCTCGAGGCGTTGCGCGCGCGCGGTGTGGACGCGCAGGCCGTCGATGGCCTCCCGGCGCTGCTCGAGGCGCTGCGTGAAAGCAGGTTCGACCGCGTTTTCAACATCCTCCATGGAGGAGTTGGCGAGAACGGGGTTCTGCAGGGAGCGCTGGAAGCGCTTGGTGTGCCGTACACCGGGTCGGGCGTGCTCGGCTCGGCGCTGACGCTGGACAAGATTCGCACCAAACAGGTCTGGATGGCGGTGGGGCTGCCGACGCCGCGTTATGCACGTCTCGTGGTGGGCGACGATGTGCGCGCGGCGGCGGCACGCCTCGGTTTGCCGGTGATCGTCAAGCCGGCCAGCGAAGGATCGAGCGTCGGTGTCAGCCGGGTGTTTTCCGAGGCCGACCTCGACGCGGCCGTGGAGCTCGCAGCACGCTATCCGGGCGAGCTGCTGATGGAGGAAATGATCGAGGGCCAGGAACTGACCGTCGCCGTCCTTGGCGAAACCGCGCTGCCCTCGATCCGGATCGTGCCCAGGAGTGCCTACTACGACTACCACGCCAAGTACGTTGCCGAGGACACCCAGTACCTTTGCCCGGGCCTGGAAGGCGAGCCAGAGGAGAAGATCCGCAAGCTCGCCGTGAAGGCCTTCAAGGCCGCCGGCTGCTCGGGTTGGGCGCGGGTGGACGTGATGCGCGATCGCAAGGGCGATTTCTTCCTGCTGGAGGTCAACACCGCCCCGGGCATGACCAGTCACTCGCTGGTGCCCAAGGCCGCAAGGCAAGTCGGGATCGGGTTCGAGGACTTGTGCTGGCGGATCCTGGAGATGTCGATGGAGCGCAGGCCATGAAGGTCCTGGTCCGCCTGCTGGCCTGGGTGCTGGCCATCGCGGTGCTCGTTCTGCCGGTGGCGGCGGTGGTCAGCGGCCGCTACGCGGGCAATCGGTTCCCGATGCGGCGGCTGGAAGTCAGCGGGCCGTTCGCGCAGGTCACCGCGGCGCAGGTGCGCGGCGTGGTGTTGCCGATGGTCAAGGGCGGATTTTTCGCCACCCAGGTCGAGCCGATCAGCGATGCACTGGCGGCGCTGCCATGGATCGAGCACGTGGAGGTGCGCAAGCGCTGGCCGGATCAATTGGTGGTGCACTTCACCGAGCGCCGTGCGTTCGCGCGCTGGGGCAAGGACAAGTTGCTCTCGGTGACCGGCCGGGTGTTCGCCGCGCCGGCCCGGAACGGCCTGGACAACCTGCCTGCGCTGGATGGCCCCGACGGCCGCGCCGCCGACGTGGTGGCGCTGTACAACCAGGCCGTACCGCTGTTCGCCGGCAGCGGCCGCCACGTGCTGGGTGTGAGCCTGTCCGAGCGCGACAGTTGGACCGTTCACTTGGGAGATGGCGTGGATCTGGTGCTCGGTCGCAACGATCCGCTGCCGCGCCTGCGCCGCTTCGCCCACCTCCTGCCGCGGCTGGTCGCCACCCGCCAGGGTTCCACCCTGCTGCGTGCCGACCTTCGCTACACCAATGGTTTTGCCCTGAGCTGGCAGGACCCCACTCCCGTCAAACCCACCGGTGCGCCACGGCGCCCGGCGGTCATCCGCAAGTCACAGGCGCGTACATGAATCGCAAAGGCGACAAGTCCCTCATCGTGGGCCTGGACGTCGGCACCTCCAAGGTGGTGGCGCTGGTCGGCGAGTATTCGCCCGGCAATCCGATCGAGGTGGTCGGGCTGGGCACCCACGACTCGCGCGGCCTGAAGAAGGGCGTGGTGGTGGACATCGAGTCCACCGTGCAGTCGATCCAGCGCGCGGTGCAGGAAGCCGAGATGATGGCCGGCTGCGAGATCAGCTCGGTGTACGCCAGCATCTCCGGCAGCCACACGCAATGCCGCAACTCGCCGGGCATCGTGCCGATCAAGGGCGGCGAGGTGACCTACGCCGACCTGGACAGCGTGCTGCAGGCTGCGCGCGCGGTGGCGATCCCGGCCGACCAGAGGATCCTGCACGCGATCGCCCAGGACTACGTGATCGACAACTCGCAGGATTCCATCCCCAACCCGGTCGGCATGTCCGGGGTGCGGCTGGAGGTGCACGCGCACCTGGTCACCGGCGCGCAATCGGCGATGCAGAACATCACCAAGTGCATCAATCGCTGCAACCTGCAGGTGGACGACCTGATCCTGGGCTCGATCGCCTCGGCCACCGCGGTACTGACCGTCGACGAGAAGGAACTGGGCGTGGTGCTGGTGGACATCGGCGCCGGCACCACCGACATCGCGGTGTTCGTCAACGGCGCGATCTGCCACACCGCCTCGCTGCCGATCGCCGGCGACCAGGTCACCAACGACATTGCCCACCTGCTGCGCACGCCGACCCCGGAGGCGGAAAACATCAAGGTGCGCTACGCCTGTGCGCTGGCGCAGCTGACCACCGCCGAGGAATCCATCCAGGTGCCCGGCGTGGGCGAGCGCCCGGCGCGGCGGCTGGCACGGCAGGCGCTGGCCGAGGCGGTGCAGAACCGCTACGAGGAAATGTTCGAGATGGTGCAGGCCGAGTTGCGCCGTTCCGGTTACGAGGAGCGCGTGCGCGCCGGCCTGGTGCTCACCGGCGGGGCTTCGAAGATGGAAGGCGTGGCCGAACTGGCCGAGGAAATGCTGCACATGCCGGTGCGCATGGGCATTCCGCAGCACGTGGGCGGGCTGGGCGAGGTGGTCGGCAACCCGGTCCATGCCACCGGGGTCGGGCTGTTGCTGTGGGGCAGCCAGATCGAGAACCCGCGTCGGCCGGTGGTGGCGGCCGGCAAGGTCGGCAACCTGATTTCGAAGATGCGCAGCTGGTACCGCGGGCAGTTCTGAAGCGGTACCGAAAAACGCGACAAGGGCGAGGCACGGGCGACAGGGAACAACCAACAGACCAGCAGAAGGATCGAGCGGCACAGGCGAACGGCACAGGCGAACGGCACAGGCGACAGGCAGGGCAACGGACACACGGATCAGGGCGCGGCACCAACCACATTCACTTTCGACACACATCCTACGGAGAAGACGACATGGCACATTTCGAACTCATCGAGAAGATCGCTCCCAACGCGGTCATCAAGGTCATCGGCGTGGGCGGCGGCGGCGGCAACGCGGTCGCGCACATGGTCAACAGCGCGGTGGAAGGCGTGGAGTTCATCACCGCCAACACCGACTCGCAGGCGATCAAGGGCGCCGGGTCCAAGCTGCAGTTGCAGCTCGGCTCCAACGTCACCAAGGGGCTGGGCGCCGGCGCCAATCCCGAGGTCGGCCGGCAGGCCGCGCTGGAGGATCGCGAGCGCATCGTCGAGGCACTCGACGGCGCCGACATGGTGTTCATCACCGCCGGCATGGGCGGCGGCACCGGTACCGGCGCCGCGCCGGTGGTGGCGCAACTGGCCAAGGAGCTGGGCATCCTGACCGTGGCGGTGGTGACCAAGCCGTTCCCGTTCGAGGGCCGCCGGCGCATGCAGGTCGCGCTCAAGGGCATCGAGGAACTGGCCCAGCACTGCGACTCGCTGATCACCATTCCGAACGAGAAGCTGATCAACGTGCTCGGCCGTGAGGCGACCATGGTGCAGGCGTTCAAGGCCGCCAACGACGTGCTGCTGGGCGCGGTGCAGGGCATCGCCGACCTGATCGTGCGCCCGGGCCTGATCAACGTGGACTTCGCCGACGTGCGCACGGTGATGAGCGAGATGGGCATGGCGATGATGGGCTCGGGCGTGGCCAGCGGTGCCGAACGTGCGATGACCGCCGCCGAGATGGCGATCTCCAACCCGCTGCTGGACGACGTCAACCTGACCGGCGCCAACGGCATCCTGGTCAACATCACCGCCGGCCCGGACTTCACCATGCGCGAGTACGACGAGGTCGGCCGCACCATCGAGGAGTTCGCCAGCGAGGACGCCACCGTGATCGTGGGCACCGTGCTCGACCCGGACATGGCCGACGAGGTGCGGGTGACGGTGGTGGCCACCGGCCTGAACCGCCAGCCGGCACGGCAGTCGGTGCGCACCCCGGAGCGCGAGGAGCGCCCCGTCGAGCGCGTCTCGCTGCGCGCCCCGCAGGTCAAGCTGGTGCGCAATGCCAGCAACGGCCGCGCCGAGTTCCCGCTGGGCGACCATCACGTCGAGACCGCCTCCGGGTCGGGCTTCGGCGGCCTGCGCGGCGGCGTTGGCGGCGGCCGGCGCACCGAGGCACCGGCCAGCGCACTGGACGCCAGCCAGGACGCTTATCTGGATATCCCGGCGTTCCTGCGCCGGCAGGCGGACTGAGGGCATCGGCGCGATCCGGGCAGTCGCCCGGACCGCGCTGATCCGGTTGGCGGGACGCGCGGCGGTCGGGCGCGTCCCGCGAATGGCCGGTTTCGTGGAAGAATTACGTCAACGGAGCGTCATTGCATGCAAGAATGAGACAATTCAACCCATTCAGTTCCGATTGGGGTTTGGTTCGGGACGATGGCGCGGTCGAATTGTTTGAAATTGGTAAAACGCGTGATATGCTCGCCGGCGCCTTGTCGCGCTCCGGCACGGAGAACGCACAATCATGATCAAACAACGCACGCTCAAGAATGTCATCCGCGCCACCGGCGTGGGTTTGCATTCCGGGCAGAAGGTGTTCATGACGCTGCGGCCGGCGGCCCCCGACACCGGCATCGTGTTCCGACGCGTGGACTTCGCCCAGCCGGTCGAGATCCGCGCCCGCGCCGAGAACGTCGGCGACACCAGCCTGTCGTCCACCCTGGTCGCAGGCGACGTGCGCATCATGACCGTCGAACACCTGCTCTCGGCGATGGCCGGGCTGGGCATCGACAACGCCTACGTGGACCTGTCGGCGCCGGAAGTGCCGATCATGGACGGCTCGGCTGGCCCCTACGTGTTCCTGCTGCAGTCGGCCGGGATCGAGGAGCAGAACGTCGCCAAGCGTTTCATCCGCATCAAGAAGCCGGTGCGCGTGGAAGACGGCGACAAGTGGGCGCGCTTCGAGCCCTTCGACGGCTTCAAGGTCGGCTTCACCATCCGCTTCAACCATCCGATCATCACCCGCTCGACCTCCTCGGCCGAAGTGGATTTCTCCACCACCTCGTTCGTCAAGGAAGTCAGCCGCGCACGCACCTTCGGCTTCATGAAGGACATCGAGATGCTGCGCGACCGCCAGCTCGTGCTCGGCGGCAGCATGGACAACGCGATCGTGCTCGACGACTACCGCGTCCTCAACGAGGACGGCCTGCGCTACGAGGACGAGTTCGTCAAGCACAAGATTCTCGACGCCATCGGCGACCTGTACCTGCTCGGCCATAGCCTGATCGGCGCCTTCTACGGCTTCAAGTCCGGCCACCAGCTCAACAACCTGCTGCTGCGCACCCTGCTTGCCGACCGCACGGCATGGGAAGAAGTCACCTTCGACGACCCCGCGCAGGCGCCCATCTCCTACGCCCATCCGGCCCAGGCGGTCTGATCCGCCCGCAAGATCTCCAGATTCGTGACGCAAGTCACTGATTTGATTGATCTTTTTCTCTGGCCGCTTTTTCCTGTAAGATGCGTTCCCCGGCGCCGGGTCGGGGTGCCGGGTCGTGTCCCGGTGCAGGATGGAACCCGATCGGGTTCCTCGCCGGGCGGTCAGGCCAGGGATGCCAGCCGCAACAGTTGGGCCCGCAGTGCGGGATCGGCCACGGATTCGGCGGTCAACCGCAGCGCATCGCGGGTCGCTTCTGAAAGTGGTTGGATCGCCTTCGTCCCCACCTCGGGTGCGGACGGTGGTGTGATTTTGACGGTGAGCGCGTCGGCCTGCAGCCCGGCCGCGGCCGCGGCGCCCAGCAGGGTGTCTGCATGCCGCCGCAGCAGGGTTCCCCAGACCGGGGCGTCCACCAGATACACCAGCCTTCCGGGAACCGCATTGCCCAGCCGGCAATGCGGTTGCAGGTTCTCCGGCAGGCACTGCCGCAGCCGTTCATCCAGCGCCGCCAAATGGCGTGCGCGCTCGATGATCGGGCCCAGACCGGCTTCGGCCACGGCCTGCAGCGCCGTGCGCGGAACGGAAGGGTCCCTGGCTGTGCCCTGCAAACGTTTTCCAGACGGACCAGGCATGAATGTCATCATCGTATCGAGGTTCCTGAAGTCTCCCAAACTGCTGTGTCTGCATCGCGATCGCAAGTACTTTCTCGGCGCCGGTGGCGCGCTGGTCGCGCTGGCGCTGTTGACCTTCACTGCCGGCTTCTTCGCCCGCGACGGCGCCGCCCAGGCGCAAGTCCGCCACATGCGCACGCAACTGGCGCAACAGCAGGCCCAGGTGGCCGCCATCCGTGCCGACTCGCAGCGCCAGGTCAATGCGATGGCGGTCAAGCTCGGCGAACTGCAGGCCCAGGCCAATCGCCTCAACGCGCTGGGTGAGCGACTGGTGCGGATGGGCAAGATCGACGATGGCGAGTTCAACTTCGGTGCCAGTCCCGGCACCGGTGGCAGCGACGGTCCGGTCACCCCGATTCCGGTCGATGAACTGCTGACGCAGATGCAGTCGCTGGGCGCCCGTTTCACCCACGCCGGCGATCAGTTGCACGTGCTCGATGCGCTGCTGACCAACCGCGAGCTCGATCGCGCGCAGATTCCCTCCTCCATGCCGCTGGCCAACAGTTACGTCTCGGCGCCGTTCGGCAGCCGCATCGACCCGATCAAGGGCGGCCACGAGTTCCACAAGGGCATGGATCTGAGCGGCCACATCGGTGACCCGATCCACGCCGCCGCCGACGGCATCGTGGTGCGCGCCGAATACGACAACGGCGGTTACGGCAACGTGGTGGACATCGTTCACGGCAACGGTTACGCCACCCGTTACGGCCACTGCTCCAAGCTGCTGGTCAAGGTCGGCGACCTCGTCCACGCCGGCGACGTCATCGCCAAGGTCGGCACCACCGGCTACTCCACCGGCCCGCACCTGCACTTCGAGGTGTGGCTCAATGGCGCCCCGGTCAACCCGCAGCCCTACCTGAACCAGATCGGCAGGTAACCGGCCAGTCGGCGCAGCCGGCCGCCTGATGCCCCGCGCTCGCGCAGCAGCGCAGGGCAAGCATGGGCTCGCCCGTTCCGGTGTTGCTGTCGGCGACCGCCTCGCGCGGTCCGCACCGCACGCGAGCAAGCGGTTGCGCCTGTCGGACGCGTTGCCCCCGCTTGATACGCACGTACGCGCCCCCACGTTAGAATGCACGACCGGCCGCCACGCGCGGCCCCGCGTTGGCGCGCCCGCAACGGGTCTTGCGCACGCCCCACCATCGACGGATTTCCATGCTCAACAGCCTCCTCACCCGCGTGTTTGGCAGCCGCAACGAGCGCCTGCTCAAGCAGTTGCAGAAGAACGTGGTCAAGATCAACGCGCTTGAAGCAAAGCTGCAGAAGCTCTCCGACGACGAGCTGAAGGCCAGCACCGATGCGTTCCGCAAGCGCCTCGCCGGCGGCGAGACCCTCGACCAGATCCTGTGCGAGGCCTTCGCGGTGGTGCGCGAGGCCTCGGTGCGCGTGCTCGGCCTGCGTCCCTACGACGTGCAACTGGTCGGCGGCATGGTGCTGCACCTGGGCAAGATCGCCGAGATGCGCACCGGCGAGGGCAAGACCCTGGTCGGCACCCTGCCGGTGTACCTCAATGCGCTGTCCGGCAAGGGCGTGCACGTGGTGACGGTGAACGATTACTTGGCCCGCCGCGACGCCGCCACCATGGGCCGGCTGTACAACTGGCTGGGGATGAGCGTGGGCGTGGTGTACCCGAACATGCCGCACGAGGACAAGAAGTCCGCCTACGCCGCCGACATCACCTACGGCACCAACAACGAATACGGCTTCGACTACCTGCGCGACAACATGGCGCTGGACATGGACAGCCGCTTCCAGCGCGGGCTGAACTTCGCCATCGTCGACGAGGTGGACTCGATCCTGATCGACGAGGCGCGCACGCCGTTGATCATCTCCGGCCCAGCCGAGGAATCCCCGGAGCTGTACGTCAAGGTCAACCGGATCGTTCCCAAGCTGACCCGCCAGACCGAGGAAGAGGGCGAGGGCGATTTCTGGGTGGACGAGAAGGCCAAACAGGCCCATCTGTCCGAAGCCGGCATGTCGCACGCCGAGGAGCTGCTGCGCCAAGCCGGGATTCTCGGACCCGAGGACAGCCTGTACGACGCCCACAACCTCGCGGTCGTCCACCACCTCAATGCGGCCCTGCGCGCGCACGGCATCTACCAGCGCGACGTGGATTACATCGTCCGCGACGGCGAGGTGATCATCGTCGACGAATTCACCGGCCGCACCATGATCGGCCGGCGCTGGTCGGACGGCCTGCATCAGGCGGTCGAGGCCAAGGAAGGGGTGCCGGTCCAGCGCGACAACCAGACCTTGGCCTCGATCACCTTCCAGAACTACTTCCGCATGTACGCCAAGCTGTCCGGCATGACCGGCACGGCGGACACCGAGGCCTACGAGTTCCAGGAGATCTACGGTCTGGAGGTGTGCGTGATCCCGACCCACCGGCCGATGATCCGCAAGGACAACGCCGACCTGGTGTTCTTCGGGCAGAAGGCCAAGTTCAAGGCGGTGGTCGAGGACATCAAGGATTGCCACCAGCGCGGCCAGCCGGTGCTGGTGGGCACCACCTCGATCGAAACCTCGGAGATGCTCAGCGAAAACCTGCGCAAGCTCGGGGTTCCGCACGAGGTGCTCAACGCCAAGCAGCACGAGCGCGAGGCGGTGATCGTGGCGCAGGCCGGCAGGCCCGGCGCGGTGACCATCGCCACCAACATGGCCGGCCGCGGCACCGACATCGTGCTCGGCGGCAACCTCGAGG
>CAZXGS010000071.1:0-3857 GCA_964640525.1 uncultured Gammaproteobacteria bacterium
CTAGGCCGGGGCTGGGCGGATTTCGAAAAAATGAGCGGGAAGTGCGGAACTTGGGTGTCCCCGATCTTCCCCATGACGAACCGGAACCACCACCGAAGCAAAGCCTCTGGATTCCGGCTAAAAGCGCGCCGGAATGACGTTCAAAGACATAATCCGGCTGAGCCTCAGGGCTAATCAGGAATCCCCAAGTGTTCGGGTCTGGGATATGGAGGATATCGAAGACGCGATGCGTGTCGCGCGCGAGTCTTGATCCCCACCTGATTAGCCATGACTTTCAGCTCGTCATTCCCGCGAAAGCGGGAATCCAGTGCCTTTCCATGACGAACCGGAACCACCACCGAAGCAAAGCCTCTGGATTCCGGCTAAAAGCGCGCCGGAATGACGTTCAAAGACATAATCCGGCTGAGCCTCAGGGCTAATCAGGAATCCCCAAGTGTTCGGGTCGGGGATATGGAGAAATAGCCACCGTAGCGGCGTCGGTGGTGGCGCGTCTTAATCCCCAAGTGTTCGGGTCGGGGATATGGAGAAGCTGGCGCGTGACTTGTGCGCCATGGCAAACGGTCTTAGTCCCCAAGTGTTCGGGTCGGGGATATGGAGGTGGTGGTAATCTGTGGAAAGCCTCAGTACGTGTCTTAATCCCCAAGTGTTCGGGTCGGGGATATGGAGCAGACGTGGCGGGATAAGCTCCCGTTGGACGGGTCTTAATCCCCAAGTGTTCGGGTCGGGGATATGGAGATTGGCCAGATCGCCAGCGCGGCCACGCTGGTGTCTTAATCCCCAAGTGTTCGGGTCGGGGATATGGAGGCGAGTATTTTGTAGGGGCGGCCCGCAGGCTCGTCTTAATCCCCAAGTGTTCGGGTCGGGGATATGGAGGAGGGAATATTACATAGCCGCCGCACGGCGGATGTCTTAATCCCCAAGTGTTCGGGTCGGGGATATGGAGAAAGTATGCAAACGCGCACTAACATGCGTGTGAGGTCTTAATCCCCAAGTGTTCGGGTCGGGGATATGGAGGTGTGACCCCGCCTGACCCAGACGAGTGGGTAGCGTCTTAATCCCCAAGTGTTCGGGTCGGGGATATGGAGGCGCGACGGGGGTCACAGGGTTGGCTCGCATGATGTCTTAATCCCCAAGTGTTCGGGTCGGGGATATGGAGGCTTGCGATTGACTACATCGCGCCAGAGGACGTGGTCTTAATCCCCAAGTGTTCGGGTCGGGGATATGGAGAAGGGGTTATCCGTATAAGTATGCGCGAGATGGCGTCTTAATCCCCAAGTGTTCGGGTCGGGGATATGGAGAGGTGTGCCACGCCGATTTCAACAACCTGCCCAAGTCTTAATCCCCAAGTGTTCGGGTCGGGGATATGGAGACGCCAGACCAGCGCGCCGCCCTCAAGCGCGTGTGTCTTAATCCCCAAGTGTTCGGGTCGGGGATATGGAGTCAACGACCTGTTCGACGTGCGCAAGGCGCAGGGTCTTAATCCCCAAGTGTTCGGGTCGGGGATATGGAGGCCGGCACGGCGTTGTATCCGGCCTGCATCGCCGTCTTAATCCCCAAGTGTTCGGGTCGGGGATATGGAGCGGAAGCGCGGCGGGTTCGTCCGGCGGCATCGTGTCTTAATCCCCAAGTGTTCGGGTCGGGGATATGGAGCTGCAAACGTCCCTGCAAGGCATCCTGCAAGGGGGTCTTAATCCCCAAGTGTTCGGGTCGGGGATATGGAGAAGTCGAGGCTGGCCATCGGCTCGAACTGCGCGTCTTAATCCCCAAGTGTTCGGGTCGGGGATATGGAGGTCGGCAAGATGATGAAGATCAAGGTGATGGTGTGTCTTAATCCCCAAGTGTTCGGGTCGGGGATATGGAGAAGGCCCCTGAACCGCCGCCAGCGCCAGAGACCAGTCTTAATCCCCAAGTGTTCGGGTCGGGGATATGGAGCCTTCGCCCCGAAATCCCATTGTCCTTCAAGCGCTTGCGGACACCCTTGGCGGAATCCCAGGGGGCCGGAAGTTGGCTGTGCCGCCCCTCCATATCCAAGGTCGATGCTACACCATCGCGGAACGTGTCGCTGCAAGTCCGGCCAGTACTTGCCGCCGCCCGGGCACGGCCGGAGGTTGCCGGTACTGGCGGCGGGCGGTCACTGCGCAGCAAACCCGGAAAACGGTGCGCCGGGGGCGATCTGGACGAGGTCGTCGATCCAGCCGTGCAGCGCCATGCCATCGGGGAACAAGGGCTTGCCGAAGTGCCACCACTGCGCCTTCGCCGGCAACGGATACAGGCGCAGATCGTCGTGGCGCGGGTCGATGCGTTCGCGCACGCGGTCCAGCCATGGCCGCATGCGGGTTTCGCTGCCGCGGAAAAGGTACAGCGAGCGCTGCAACATCAGCGCGTCGGCGGCGACGGTGCGGTGCACGCGCTGCAGGCGGCGGCGGTCGCGGATGTCGTAGGCGAGCAGCCAGCGGTGGTCGTCGGCGTTCATGTCAGGCCTCCGGGCGAGGGCACAGGTGATGGCGCAGGCGGCGGGCGTAACCGCGCAGCACCACCTGCCAGTGGCGGGCGTGGTGTTCGAAGACGGGGTAGAACAGGGCGCGGCCGGCCTTGTCGAGCTGGCAGGCGCCGCGCTGGTGGCGGAAGTGCTCGGCGCGCAGGGTTTTTTCGGCAAACAGGCGCCAGACCATCAGATCGACCGCCGGGCGCAACGGTTCGGCCAGGTCGCAGGCGAGCGAATCGCGGCCACGGGTGGGCGCGTGCAGGAAGCCGAGCATCGGGTCGAGGCCGGCGCTCCACGCGGCCTGCGCGGCGCGCCCGTGCAGCAGACTGTAGGCCAGCGACAGGGCGGCGTTGACGGGGTCGGGCGCGGGCCGGCGCAGGCGGCAGCGAAAGCCCAGCGATTCGGGCAGCACCGCGCGCAGCCCGCCATAGTAGGCGCGCGCCATCGCGCCTTCGGCACCGCGCACGGCATCGGCATCGCCCGCGCGGGCCAGGGCGACGGCGCTCAGATCGCGCCAGGCCTGGCGCAACGGCAGGCGGCAATCGGGGCGTTGCTGCGCCATCGCGCGCAGGGCGTGGCGTTGGGCCATGCGCTTGAAAGCGACCACGGCGCGAGCGATGCGCAGGCAGGCATCGGCATCGGTGACGGCGCGGTATTGCGCCAAGCGCAGGCCGACATCGGCATGCGGGCGGCCGAGCAGGGCGAAGGCATCGGCGTTGTGGCGCGGGCGCACGACGGTGACGGCGACGCCTTCCTGGCCGAGCATGGCCAGCACCCGCACCGGGATCGCCATTTCGGCGGCGACCACGACGTGCTGCAAGTCGGCGATCGGCACGAACACCGGCGGCGTGTCCTCGGCGCGCTCGATGCGCAGGCGGCCGGAAGCGGCGCTGACGCCGACCGAGCGGCGATCCAGATAGAGCACGCTCATGCGATCACCATGAGCAGGTTCGGGTCGGCGAAGGCCGGTGCCTGGCCGAGCTGTTCGGCGGCCTGGCGGCCATCGAGGCGGATCAGCAGCAGGCGATCGTGACCTTCGTCGAGGTAAAAGCGCATGGCGGCGAGGGTGTTTTCCAGGCGCATGCCGGCGAGCGCGGTTTCGTGCGCCGATTTCTGCCCGTCCAGCCGCGCCCGCGCCGCCACGCCATGCACCCGGCGCAAGCGCTGCGCGGTGCAGACGTCGTAAGCCAGCAGCAGCGGGGCGGCGATGGCGGCCATGGCGGCAAGCGTGCGCGCGTTTTGCGGCGATGGCGTGATTGGCAAGCTTGCGGGGCAGAGGACAGAGGACAGAGGGCAGAGGACAGAAGGCAGAGGACAGAAGGCAGAGGCGGCAAGCGCAGGACAGGTTTGTCGAACCTCGGGCGGTGCGGCG
>CAZXGS010000071.1:3957-13014 GCA_964640525.1 uncultured Gammaproteobacteria bacterium
GAAGGCAGAGGCGGCAAGCGCAGGACAGGTTTGTCGAACCTCGGGCGGTGCGGCGTCGTGCCGTTCACCCTTCGACAGGCTCAGGGCGAACGGGGCTGAGGGGGGGAGTGGGCTTGTCCGCAAGCCGTTCGTGGTGAGCTTGTCGAACCACGAGCGGCATCCCGCGCCGCCCGCCGTTCGGCAAGCGCAGGATAGGTTTGTCGAACCTCGGGCGGTGCGGCGGCGTGCCGTTCACCCTTCGACAGGCTCAGGGCGAACGGGGCTGAGGGGGGTGGGCTTGTCCGCAAGCCGTTCGTGGTGAGCCTGTCGAACCACGGGCGGCATCCCGCGCCGCCGCCGTTCGGCAAGCGCAGGACAGGTTTGTCGAACCTCGGGCGGTGCGGCGGCGTGCCGTTCACCCTTCGACAGGCTCAGGGCGAACGGGGCTGAGGGGGGTGGGCTTGTCCGCAAGCCGTTCGTGGTGAGCCTGTCGAACCACGGGCGGCCTCCCGCGCCGCCGCCGTTCACCCTTCGACAGGCTCAGCGCGAACGGGGCTGAGGGTTGCGCAGGATGGGGGCAAGGTGGTGGTGGCAGGTGGCGGTTTGGAGGCCGCGAACCGTGGCCAGGTATCGCGCGAACGCCGGCGGGCCGGTGGGGTGCAAGCTTGCCGATCGCGTGGGTGCGGGGATCAGGGGCGATCATGCGGTCTTCGCCATGGCGCTGCCGGGGGCCGCAGGTGCTCTATCTGCTCAATTCGCCGGTGCTGACGCAGTACGGGACGTTCCGCTTCGGCCCGTGCGACGCTTGGGTGCGGCAGCGCTTCGTCGCCGAGGGCTTCGTTTCGGCGATCGGCCACGAGGCGTCGGCGCGCTTGTTGTCGGAGCTGCTGGGCATGCCGGTGGAAACGTGTCGCCGTGAAGTGCGGATGGAGCCCGGTGATGCGGCGCTGGTGCTGCGATTGTTGCGGCGCTTGCCGGAAGGCCAGGTGTTGACGCTGGCGCAGTTGCGGCAATGGCCGCACGAGCTGGCGCTGCTGGAATGCCTCGCGTCCGGCTAGCCTGCGTCCGTAGACGCCGGGTTGTCGTTCGTGGCCGGTTTTCCGATCGTTGTACGCTTGAAATCCCCAACCACCACGCGCTGTTGTCCAAACCGCAAGCTTGCCGCGCCGCGATTGCCCATTTGATCGGCGCATCCTTGGTTTCGCCAACCCAGCCCGGAGACGATGCGATGACGACGATCCAGCTGCCGATGACCGACCACGCCGCGATCCGCCAGCGCCAGCGGGGCATACCCGATGCGTTGCTGGCGCTGCTGTTGCGCTTTGGCACGCGCCAGCGCGGCAACTTCGGCACCATCCGCGCGTTTTTCGACAAGCGTTCGCGGGCGCGCCTGCGGCGCGAGCTGGGCGCCAAGGGCTATGCGCGCTGGGAGGCGCAAATGAACTCGTACGCGGTGCTGTCGGAAGACGCGGTGGTGATCACGGTCGGGCATCGGCTGATGCGCTTTCATCGGCGCTGAGGCGACGGGGCGTTGGCGCTGACCGGCGATGGCGACGGCCTACCCAGCCCCGTTCGCCCTGAGCCTGTCGAAGTGTGAACGGCGGCGGTGCGGGATGCCGTGCGTGGTTCGACAAGCTCACCACGAACGGTATACGGGAAAGCTCATCACGAACGCCCTCAGCCCCGTTCGCCCTGAGCCTGTCGAAGGGTGAACGGAGGCGCTGCGGGATGCCGGCCGTGGTTTGACGGGCGTGCCCTGCGCTTGCCGGGCACCGATGGGTCGCGCGTCGCGCAACCCATCCTGCGCAACTGCCTTCTGTCCTCTGTCATCAGAAACGCAAGCTTGCCAATCCCCGGGATGCAACGGTCGCGGCGTAGTCTGCCCCCTGCTTCCTGCCCCCTGCTTCCTGCTTCCTGCTTCCTGCCCTCTGTCCCCTGCCCCCCCCAACGGGAGCGCGCGATGACCACCAAGGATACGTTTGCGAAGGGCCTGCGCACCGGCAAGCAGGCATTGCTGGCCGGTGCCGATGCAACCCATGCGGCGACTTCGTTCGTCAAGCGCCATGAGGGCAAGGTGGCGGGGCTGGCGCGCGGTTGTGCGTGGCTGGTGGGCAAGACCGTGCAAGGCGTGGGTGCGATCACCCGGCACGGTGCCGGCGCGATCGCGGCGGCGGCGCAACGACAGGCCGCTTCGGCCGAAAACGACGGCGCGCGGTTGCTGGCGCGGGCGGCGAGCGGTTTGGCCTCGGGTGTGCAATGGGCCGGGCGCGGCGTCGAAATCGCCGGTGAGGCGACCTGCAAGGTCGCGCCGGCGGCTGGGCGGGCGGTGGGCGGCGCGGTCAGCGGCGGCACCGGGATGGTGTCGGAGGTGCTCGACAGCGTGGCGATCCACGAGTACGACATCGATTGCCTGCGGATGGAGCTGGATCGCTACGGCAAGATCCTCGGTCAACGGGCCGATGCGCGGCTGGCGCAGATCAAGGCGGCGCAGCGCGCGCACGACCGCGCTGCGCTGCTCGATGCGCTGGTGATCGGCGGGGTGACGCTGGGTGCGATCGTGCGCGCGCCCGGCGTGGTGCCGCCGGAGGTGGACAAGGCTTTCGCGCTCGCCTATCCGGGGCTGGCGCAGCACGAGAGTTTCGCGCAGGCGGTGCAGCACATGGACGCCGACCAGCTCGTCGGCCTGGTCAATGGCGTCAAGGGCAAGATGTTCGAGCTGACGCTGGCTGACCATCTCAATTCCGGTGGCCATCTGCCGCCGGGTTGGCATGCCGAGCTGGCCAAAAGCGCCACCGAGCCGGCGTGGGATTTGCGCGTGCTTGATCAAAACGGCCATGTCGCCGATCTGATCCAGGCCAAGGCCACCGATGCGGCCGGTTACGTCCAGCACGCGCTCGAACGCTATCCGAACGTGCCGATCACCACCACCCACGAGGTGTACGCGCATCTGGCGGCGTTGGGTGTGGCCGATCACGTCGTCGACAGCGGGGTGCCGCTGGCGACGCTGGATGCGCAGATGCACGACGCGGTGACGGCCGCGGCGGGCCAGTTCCACGGCATCAGCATCGTGCCCTCGACGCTGAGCCTGGCGGTGATCGCGCTGTCGCTGCTGATGGATCGCGAATCGACCCTGGAGATGGCGGCGGCGCAGTTCGGTGAACGCGGCGCCAAGGCCGGGCTGGCTGGCGGCGCGGCGAAGGCGGCGATGGTCGCCACCCAGACATGGTGGATCGGCCTGCTCGCCGGTGTCGGCTCGCGCTGGCTGGCCGGCAAGGGTGCCGGCAAGCGGGCGCGCTACCAGATGCTCAAGGATGCGGTGCTGACGCTGCGCGGCCTGCTCAACCCGAATGGCGCACCGCCGCCGCGGCCGACGTGGCACGAAGCGTGGCAGGCACGGCGGGCGGCCCACCTCGAACAAGTCAAGCGGCGTTTGCGACTGGAAATGGAGAAGGCAGTGAGCTCCGACCAGCTGCCCGGACACACCGACCCCGGTAGCAAAACCTGAGGGCGGCATGACCGACATCATCGATCTGGGCGATTTTCGGCGCTTCCTGCATCTGCGTGCGCGTCTGCTGATGGCGGCCGAGTGCGATCCCCGCGCGCCCGTCGCGAATAGGGCGATCACCGGCCTGGAGCCGCGATTCCGGACGCCGGCCTTGCGGCGCAGCGCCGCCCGCGATTACCGGGCGTACCGCTTCGTGTGCCAGCGCATCCTGGCGAGCATCCCCTGGCTCAGGCCGTCGGTTGCCGGCAAGCCCGGCCGTGAGGCACCGGCCGCTGCCCGCGCGATGGCGGCGGCGAAGGTGGCCGGGTCGACGGCGGGCGGGTCGCTGACGGCATCGTTCCCGAGTTTTGCGGCCGCCCGCCGGCATGCGCTGGAACGGGCTGCCCGGCACCACCTCGCCGCGGTGGTGCGGCGCGGCGCCGATGGCTGGGTCGTGTGCACGCCGGACCAGCGCCCGAGCGATTTTTCTTCGTCCACCCATTCCTGGTCCACCCAGAGGAGAACCCGCATGAATGGCAAGTCCGCGAATGTGGCCGCTGCGCTCGCCGCAGCCGACCAGGCCCGCCAGTCCGACCTCATGGATGCGGCGCAATGGCAGCACGAGATGCTCGAACGGCAGATCGACGAGGATGCCGCCGAATGGCAGGCGCAGGAGGACGCCTCGGCCGAGGTCCATGCCGAGATCGCGGCCGAATGCGCTGCCGCGATGGAGGATTTCGCGCGTCTGGAAGAAGACGGCTGGTACTACGGTGACGATGCCCCCGGCGATGAATTCGGCGCCGGCGACGCGTACGACGACGGCCTGGAGTGAGCGGCGGCACGGGGCTGGAACGGCATCGCCGGCGCGCTGCCGGGTGGGAAATCTCACGCCGCCGTCGGCCGCTTCAGGCTCACTTCGACCTCGCTCACGCCCGGCAGTGCGCGCAGCTTGCCGAGCAGGGCGGGCTCGATGCGCACGGCCTGCGCGCCGTCGATGTCGAGTTCGCCGCAGCAGTCGGGCAGGCGCAGGCGCAGGCGGATCGGGGTGGTGCCGGGGCGGCAGGCGGCCAGTTCCTGTTCGACCCGGGGCAGGGCGCCGGGGTGGCGCAGGTCGACCGTCAGCGCCAGCCGCCGTGCTTGCTGCGCGCACACTTGCGCGTAGTCCCAGACGCGGCTGGCGCGCAGCGAGAAGCCGCCGCTGAATTCGTCCTCGCGCAGGCCGCCTTCGACGAGGATGATGCGGCCGCTGCCGAGCAGGGCGGCGTTGTCGGTGAAAGCTTCGCCGAAGAAGGCGACTTCGAGCTGGCCGAGGCCATCTTCGAGGCGGACGAAGGCCTGGCTGTCGCCGCGACGGCGAATCGGGCCGATCATGCCGGCCAGGATGACAGTGGTCTCGCTGCGAAAACGTTGTTCGCCGCGCTGCGGGCGACCGGCGCGCCAGAGCGCTTCGAGGTTGGCCAGGGTGGCGCCGTCGGTCAGCGCGCGCAATTCGGCGCGATGCGGGTCGAGCGGATGCCCGGACAGGTAATGGCCGAGGCTGGCCAGCTCGCCGGCGAGCACGGCCTCCAGCGGTGCGGCATGGGTTTCGGGCAGTTCGATGCGGGCGCTGGCCGTGCGCGCTGACGCATCGGGCGCGGCGCCGAACAGCGAGGCCTGCCCGGCCTCGCGCTCGCGCAGGGCTTGCTCGGCGGCTTTGCTGGCCTCGGGCAGTTGCAGCAACAGGCTGGCGCGATTGCTGGCCAGGCCGTCCATCGCACCGGCGTTGATCAGCGCTTCAAGGGTGCGCCGGTTCATGCCGGCGGCATTGACGCGGGTGCAGAAGTCGAGCAGATCGCGGTACGGGCCGCCGCGTTCGCGTTCGGCGACGATCGCCTCGCAGGCACCCTGGCCGACGCCCTTGACCGCGCCCAGGCCGTAGCGGATCTGCCGGCCGTCGAGCGCCTCGAAGCGGAACTGCGAGTGGTTGACGTGCGGCGGCAGGATCGCCAGACCACTGCCACGGGCATCGTGCAGCAGGCCGACCAGCTTGTCGGTGCTGTCCATGTCGGCCGACAGCGTGGCGGCCATGAACTGCGCCGGGTGGTGGGTCTTGAGCCACGCCGTCTGGTAGGCGACCAGCGAATAGGCGGCGGCGTGCGATTTGTTGAAGCCGTAGCCGGCGAACTTTTCCATCAGGTCGAAGATGGCGTCGGCCTTGCTCTCGTCCAGGCCATTGCGCGCTGCGCCCTCGCGGAAGATGGCGCGATGCCTGACCATCTCCTCGACCTTCTTCTTGCCCATCGCCCGGCGCAGCAGGTCGGCGCCGCCGAGCGAATAACCGCCGACGATCTGCGCCATCTGCATGACCTGCTCCTGGTAGACCATGATGCCGTAGGTCTCTTTCAGGACGGCCTCGACGCGCGGGTCGGGGTATTCGATGATCTCCTTGCCGTGCTTGCGCGCGCAAAAGCTCGGGATCAGCTCCATCGGCCCGGGCCGGAACAGCGCATTGAGCGCGATCAGATCGCCGAAGCGATCAGGTTTGGCCTCGCGCAGCAATTGCTGCATGCCGCGACTTTCGAACTGGAAGATCGCCACCGTGCGCGCCTGCCGGAACAGTTCGAACACTTCCGGGTCGTCGAGCGGAATGCGGGTGATGTCCAGCGGCGGTTTGCCTTGCGCGGCGAGCACGGCATCGATGGCCTTCACCGCCCAGTCGATGATGGTGAGCGTGCGCAGGCCGAGGAAGTCGAATTTCACCAGGCCGACCGCCTCGATGTCGTCCTTGTCGAATTGCGTCACCGCGCCGTGGCTGCCCTGCTCGGCGAACAGCGCGGTGAAATCGGTCAGCGGGCCGGGCGCGATCACCACGCCGCCGGCGTGCTTGCCGGCGTTGCGCACGAGGTCCTCGAGCTTGCAGGCGAGGTCGACGAGGTCGCGGACTTCCTCGTCGGCCCCGTAGGCGTCGCGGAATTCGGCGACGATGCGTTCGGGATCTTTCTTCGCCGCCTCGCTGCGGCCGAGCGCGTCGTCCAGCGACAGCGGGTCGGCCGGGCGCAACGGGATCATCTTGGCGATCCGGTCGACCTGGCCGTGCGGCATGCCGAGCACGCGGCCGGCGTCGCGGATCACCGCCTTGGCCGCCATCGTGCCGTAGGTGATGATCTGGCTGACGCGGTCGTGGCCGTATTTGCGGGCGACGTAGGCGATCACCTCGTCGCGCCGTTCCATGCAGAAGTCGATGTCGAAGTCGGGCATCGACACCCGTTCGGGGTTGAGGAAGCGCTCGAACAGCAGCTCGTAGCGCAACGGATCGAGGTCGGTGATGCCCAGCGCCCAGGCGACCAGCGAGCCGGCGCCGGAGCCGCGCCCGGGGCCGACCGGGATGCCGTTGTCCTTGGCCCAGCGGATGAAGTCGGCGACGATCAGGAAGTAGCCGGGGAAATCCATCCGCACGATGACATCCAGCTCGACATCGAGCCGGTGCGTGTAATCGGCAACGCTCTTGCCGGCGGCCGGCGCCTGCGCGGACAGCCGCGCGTTCAGGCCGTCGCGCGCCTGCTGGCGCAGCCAGGTCTCGACGGTGTGCTCGGCCGGCACCGGGAAGGCCGGCAGGTAGTTCTTGCCGAACTCCAGTTCGATGTTGCAGCGGCGCGCCAGTTCGACCGTGTTTTCCAGCGCCTCGGGCAGGTCGGCGAACAGCGCGCACATTTCCTCTTCCGACTTCAGGTACTGCTCGGCGTTGTACTCGCGCGGCCGGCGCGGATCGTGCAGGACGTGGCTGCTGGCGATGCACGTCCGCGCTTCGTGGGCGTCGAAATCCGCACGCTCGAGAAAACGCACGTCGTTGCTGGCCAGCAGTGGCAGGTCGCGGCGCGCGGCCAGTTCCAGCGCGGCCGCGTTGAAGCTGTCCTCGTGGGCGCGGCCGGTGCGGGTGAGTTCCAGATACAGGCGATCGCCGAAATGGCGCTGCAACTCGGCCAGCGCGCGCTCGGCAGCGTCGGTCTGCCCTTCGCGCGCCAGCCGGCCGACGTGGCTGTCGCGGCCGGCGAGCAGGCACAGCCCTTGCGCATCGGCGTACAGCCACTCTGGCCGGATGACGACGTGATCGCCGCGGTGGCCTTCGAGATGGGCGCGCGAGATCAGCCGCGACAGCGCCGCGTAGCCATGGCGATCCTGGCACAGCAAGGTCAGGCGGCTGGGCGCGTCGCTGCCGGCGATGAACACGTCGGCGCCGGCGATCGGCTTGATGCCCATCTTCTCGCTGGCACGGTAGAACTTCACCAGCCCGAACACGTTGCTCAGGTCGGTCAGCGCCAGCGCCGGCAATTGCAATTCGACCGCGCGGCTGACGAGGTTGGCGCGCGCGGCCTTTTTCGGATCGCCGTATTCGGGCTTTTCCGGCAGGCGAGCGGTGGAATCGCGCAGCGAATACTCGCTGTGCACGTGCAGGTGGACGAAGCGCGGGGTCATGCCGGGGCCTTGCGATCACCGGCAGGTTAGGCCGCCGTGGCGGCTGGGGCAAGGCTTGACAGGCGCATCTCGGCGCCGTTCAAGCGCTGCGCCCGGGTACCTGCACGATGCGCGGCGCCTCGCCGGGCGGGACGAGTTCGAGCGCAGTCAGTGGGCCGCCCCAGACGCAGCCGGTGTCGATGGCATGCACGCCGCCGGCGATCATCAGGCCGAGCGTCGACCAGTGGCCGCAGACGATGCGCAGTTCGCGCGCGGCCTGCCCGGGGACGGCGAACCACGGGTACAGGCCGATCGCCTGCGTGCCGGGTGCGCCCTTGGTCTCGAAGGCGATGCGCCCGTGCGGCGTGCAATAACGCATGCGGGTGAACACGTTGATGATGGCGCGGTCGCGCTCGACGCCGCGCAGCTTGGGCGACCAGCCGGGCTTGTCGCCGTACATGTTGCGCAGCAGCTTGTCGGCGGCCAGGCCTTGCAGCCGCGCCTGCACCTCGCCGGCGCGGCGTTCGGCGATGGCGATGGTCCACTTGGGCATCAGGCCGGCGTGCAGCATGCACCAGCCGTTGCCGCGATCGACGTGCAGCAACGGCAGCGCCTGCAGCCAGCGCAGCAAGTCGTCGCGGTCGGGCGCGAACAGGATCGATTGCAGGTCGGGGTTGACGCGGCGCTGCTCGGCTTCGGTGCGGCGGGCGATCGACAGCAACGCCAGATCGTGATTGCCGAGCACGACGGTGCTGTGGATCGCCAGCGAATGGATCAGGCGCAAGGTCTGCAACGACTGCCCGCCGCGATTGACCAGATCGCCGCAGAACCACAGGCGATCGCGCGCCGGGTCGAAGCGAATCTTGTCGAGCAGCCGCTGCGTGGGGTCATAGCAACCCTGGAGGTCGCCGATCGCCCAGGTGGCCATCAGTGCAAGGTGCGCGGTACGGCGAGAGTGAAGGCCGGGATCGGCGCTTCGAAGCGGGTGCCATCGTCGGCGAGCATGCCGTAGCTGCCCTGCATCGTGCCCACGCTCGTCTCCAGCACCGCGCCGGAGGTGTATTCGAAACTCTCGCCGGGGCGCAGCCAGGGTTGCTCGCCGACCACGCCTTCGCCGCGCACTTCCTCGACGCGGCCGTTGGCGTCGGTGATGATCCAGTGGC
>CAZXGS010000072.1:0-10074 GCA_964640525.1 uncultured Gammaproteobacteria bacterium
ACCCCCTCAGGTGGATGAATCAGAAGAACGGACAACTATCGTGACAGAGGGGGCAGGCCGCACCTGCTGCCCGGTCCACTCCACCAACGCCAGGTAGTCGCCCAGCGTCACCTGCAGCAACGCTACCAGGGGCTTGCCAAGGACCGGCGCCAATGGTTTGCGGATGGCATCGTCCTGCACGCCATCCAGCCGCGCCTTGATGCTGGTGTGATCGGAATCCTCCAATCGCGTGGTCATGCCGGCACGTACCGGGTTGAGATCGACGTAGGTCATCGCTGCCAGCAGGGCGCGGTCATCGCATAGCACCTGCGCCTTGAAGCGGCCTTCCCAGAATCGCCCCTTGCAGTCGTCCTCGCCATTGGCGCGGCGGGCGATCGGTTCGGCTAGGCACTTCATGAACCACGACAGATCCGCCAGCCGGGCGCGCAGCACCGCCAACCGCTCCGGCTGCGCCAGCAAGCGCTCGCGCTTGGCGGCGCGGGCTTCCTCGGAATCCTCTTTCGGCGGAAACAGCCGCACCCAGCGCGCGGCCACGTCGGCATCCGTCCACTCGGCCTGCCAGGCCGGATCGAACTGGAGCACGACATGCAGATGGTTGCTCATCACCGCGAAAGCGTGGATGGCGACGCTGAAACATTCGGCAAGCAACGCCAGACGGTGTTCTACCCAATCCTTGCGGTGTTCGAACGAACGTCCGCTCAGGCGATCGAGTCCGCACAGGAAAGCGCGTCGCACGCAGCGCTGGACGCAGTGGAAAGTGCCGGGACTGCCGGGATGGATGAGGCAGGAACGGGCCTGGGTCATGGCATCAGAATGGCCGATCGCCCGCAGGTGGACTATCGGAAAAACGCCGATGTCGATGTAGGAAAAATCCTATATCGCGGGAGGGCTCCTCGCATCGTGGGTGTCCTCAATCGTATCTTCAATCGTATCTTCAATCGTATCCCAACGTTGCTTGCCGCTCCGCGCGAACGGCGTGGTTCGACAGGCTCACCACGAACGGTTGTGGTGGGCATGAAAAGAGGGAAACGCGCATCGGCGGGATGATGCTGATCGTGGTGCGCAGGGTCGGTCGAGAACGAAGTTCGAGGCGCCCATTTCCCCGTTCGTGGTGCGCAGGGTCGGTCGAGATCGAAGTTCGAGGCGCCCATTTCCCCGTTCGTGGTGCGCAGGGTCGGTCGAGAACGAAGTTCGAGGCGCCCATTTCCCCGTTCGTGGTGAGCAGGGTCGGTCGAGAACGAAGTTCGAGCCGACCCGTGTCGAACCATTGGCCCATCCTTGCAAGCCGTCCGCCCATTGGCGCGCCGGCAAGGTCTCAGGCATGCGCCGCCATCGGCAAGTCCACCGCCTGCGTGGTTTCACGCGCACGCGCTTCCAGCGATGCCAGGAAGCGCCACACGAACAGCAGGGTCACCAGAAACAACCCCGGGTAGCCGATCCCGGCCAGCAGCCAGGGCAGGGTGGGATTGCCATGCACGCGCACCACCGGCAGGTTGAAGCTGAGCAATCCCAGGGTGACGATCAGTCCGAACACCCACATCGCGACCAACCACAACGACGCCTCGTGGCCACCCAGCGGACGGCTCCAGCCGGTCGCCGCGCGTGGCATCGACGCGCCGAACCCTTCCTCGTCCAGCACGTGGTTGCGCACCCGCCGCCCCAGCGTGGCGAGGTCGAACACCAGCACGCCCACGCCCACGGCAAACACCACGGCGAAAATCGGCAGCAGCATCTTGTAAAGGTTCAATGCCGGGTCCAGGTCACCGCCGAACCAGTCCAGCCCCAGCGTGCGGTTGATGAAGATTTGCTCGGTTCCCCCCAGGGCGAACGCCAGTGCAATCCCCAGCATGGAGGTAAACAGCAGCCAGAACGCCAGCTTGCCCGGGCGCTGGTTGAAGTCGGCTGCGCCGCGCACCGCCGGCACCGCGTAGTAGGCCGCGGCGATGCCGAGCATGCCGAAGGTGCCGAACAAGGCTAGGTGCCCGTGCGCCGGCGTGATCCAGGTGCCGTGCGACCACACGTTGGTCAGCGCGAAGGTCATCGAGAAACCGAGGATGCCGGCGCCGACCTGTTCCAGCACCACCGAACCGAGGATGAAGTAGAACGCCGGCGCGTTTTCCATCGGCTTGCGGTTCTGGTGCGCGTCCAGGTAGATGTGCCAGAAGCAGAACACCAGCGGCAACGGTTCGAGCGCGGAAAACAGCGAACCCCAGAACTGCCAGAACTCCGGCGTGCCGATCCAGAAATAGTGGTGCGCGTTGCCGATCAGGCCCGACAGCCACACCAGGGTCACGCCCCAGAACACCGCGTAGCCGACTTCCTTGACGTCCACCTTGAACAGCAGCACCAGCAGGAAGCCGACCAGCGAGATGTGGATGACCTCCCACACGCCTTCCACCCAGTAATGGACGACGAACCAGCGAAAGTATTCCTGCAGGTCCAGGCGCGGCACGTAGAACATGCCGAACAGCCATACCACGGTCAGTGCCACCACGCCGATGCCCAGGCCCCAGTGGATCTCGTTCCACTCCTTGCGGGGTGGGAAGGTGCGCAGCACCACGAAGGCGAAGATGCAAAAGCCGATCAGGATCACCACCTGCGCCGCGCGCCCGGCCTCGATGTATTCCAGGCCCTGCTGCAGCCACGGTTGGCCCTCCCACCAGCCGGCGATGCCGCGCATTGCCAGCCCCTGGGTGGCGATGTTCCAGCCGATCACCACGATCAGTGCGTAGAACAGGAACTTGACCAACCACGGCGAGGCCAGCTCGCGGCGCGACAACAGCGGCCCGACGAACAGGATCGCGCCGATGAAGCCGGCCAGGATCCACAACAATCCAAGATTCAGGTGCTCGGCGCGCACCACGTTGAAGTTCAGCGTGCCGGCGAGGATCGTCGGGTCGGCATGCTGCAGCGCCAGCAGCAGCCCGAAGCCGACCTGGCCAACGAACAGCACCAACATCAGCATGAAGAAGCGCAGGCTCAGCCGTTGGGTCTGGTATTGAATGGCCATCAGTGCTTCTCCAGGCTGCGGATGTAGGCAACGATGGCCTTGACCTCGTCGTCCTTGAGCAACTGGTGGTAGGTCTGCGGCATCACGTCCGCGCCAAAACCGGCGACGATCTTCGCGTTCGGCGACAGGATGGATTCGGTCAGGTAGGCCTCATCGGCGGTCACCGACTTGCCATCGGCCAGGGTGACCTGCGAGCCGTACAGGCCGCCCCAACCCGGCCCCACGAGGCGGTCGTGGCCGGCCGAGTGGCAGGCCATGCAACCGTAGTTCTGCGCCTCCTGCTGGCCGAGCGTTGCCGGGTCGGCGGGTGCGGCCGCGGCGTGACCGGCACCGGCCGGGGATTCCGCTACTGCCGTCACTGGCGCGACCGCCTCGCCACCGCGGTCATGCAGCAACGACAGCCGGTGCGCGAGGCTGCCGGTTTCGACCTTGGGTGGCCAGCCCTCGGTGTCCATCGCCGAGGTGTATTTCAGGTAGGCGATCAACTGCCCGATTTCGTCGCCATGGAAGGGCAGGTTCGGCATCAGGCTCTTGCCGCCGCCGCGCCGCTCGATCCGATCCCTGGCACCGGGAAATTTCTCGTAGTAGGCCTCCAGCGTGCTCACCCCGGCATCGGCGGCGACGTCCGGATTGGCCAACTGCGTGCGCAACGCGGCCTCGGTAGGCCAGCCGCCAGGCGAGGGCAGGAAGGCGGCCAGCCATGCCGGCCCGGCGTCCTTGTATTCCTTGGTCAGGTCTGGCGCGAAGTAGGCGCCGTTGCCGACCATGGTGTGGCAGTCCATGCAGTTGTAGGCCTGGAACACGCGCTTGCCGTCGGTGGCGTGGTACTTGCCGAAGCTGATCTTGTCAGGCGTCACCTGCCCGCGCGAATCCAGGAACGAAAATCCCGAAAGCACGATGAACACCAGCATCATCAGCCCGAGCATGACCAGCGCGCGGCGCCGCTGGCGGGCCTGGTCGCAGTTCTTTTCGTCGGTGCAGCTCATGGCTTGCCCGCCTTGCCGTCGTTGCGTGGCGCCCGCGCAGCCGACTTCACGAGGGCGTCATGCGTGAACAGCGTGCGCAGGGCGGTGATGAAGACCAGGAACACGAACACCGCCAACACGTAGCCGAGCGCAAAATACAGCCACCACATGTGTTCGGACACGGCCCAATAGCGGAACTGCCGGAAGTACGGCCACGACAGCAACAAGCCGGCCAGTGCGGCCAGCATCGACAAGGCCAGATCGATCATGCGCTGAGTCATCCCCATTCCCCGGCGTGGGTGGTGGTGCTTTGCCACCTCGATGCGGGGCCCGACCGGCGGATTGGCGACGGTTGCCCCGGGAGGTGGCACGAGAATCCGGATCGGCGGGTGTCGCCGCACTGACGCAGGTCAAGTGCGGCGGGGTCGCCATGTGTTGATGCCGGCGAGCGCTCTTCACACGCGTTCGCGGCGCGGAAGCTGGGGACGCGCGGGGCACGGTGATCTGCGGAGACGCGGCGGCGCGTCGTACACTGCCGACGGGTACGCGGGAGTCTTGCGAATGGACGGTGACGGAGGATTCGGATCGCGGGCCGGCGGATGGTGCCGATGGCCGAGCCTGGTCGCGCTTGCCTGGCGCTACCGGCAACGCGCGCGGTACACGGTTGACCGGCCATGACGGCCAGCGCTATCCGCCTTCTGGTGCACGGTGCGTCCGGGCGCATGGGTCGGGCGCTGCTGCGGCTGGCTGCCGGCGATCCGCGCTTTGCTCTGGCCGAGGCGATCAGCCGCAACGGCGGCCTGGTCGATGGCGTGCGCACGCTGGCCGCGGACCGCGGGGCTGCGGCGCGGCCGTTCGACGTGCTGGTGGATTTCAGCCTGGCCGAGAGATTGGATGCGGCGCTGGAGCTGTGCCTGCAGCGCGGCGCCGCGCTGGTGTCGGGTACCACCGGCTTGAGCGAGGCGCAGCGCCAGGCCCTGATGGCGGCTTCCGCGTCGATCCCGGTGTTGTGGACCGCCAACTTCAGCCTTGGCGTGGCGGTACTGCAGGAAATGCTCGCGCGTTCCGCGGCCGCCCTGCCGGGTTGGGACTGCCACCTGATCGAGACCCATCACGTCCACAAGCGCGATGCGCCCTCGGGCACCGCGCTCGCGCTGGGCCAGACCATCGCCGCCGCACGCGGGCAGGCGCCGGAGGTCCTGAGCGTGCGTGCCGGTGACGTGGTCGGCGAGCACCGCGTGCTGTTCACCGGCAGCGGCGAATGCCTGGAGCTGGTGCATCGCGCCAGCGACCGCGACGTGTTCGCGCGCGGCGCGCTGGAGGCGGCCGCGCGGATTGTCGGCAAGCCGCCCGGAAATTACGCCTTGATCGACCTGCTGGCAGGGTGAGCCGGCGCGCCGGACCTCAGCGCCTGCGAAAAATTCGAATGCCGTCACGAGGGCGCCGCCGAACGTCTCTGGCAGCATTGCGTGAAAACAAGGGGGAACCTCGAAAAACCGGCTTTTGCTCGTCATCCCCGCGCAGGCGGGGATCCAGAGCCTTTGTGTTTCAATCGCTTGAAAGACACTGGATTGACCGGCTACGCCGTTGTGAAGCGCTTCCGCTTTCGCGGGAATGACGGAGTTTTTCGAGGTTCCCAAGGAAGTTTGGTGAACCAAATGACCGCAGTTTTCGCGCAGCGGGCCGCCGCCAGCGGCGTTCGGCGGCGCCCGCTGCAGGTGGGCGATTTTTTCACAGGCGCTCAGTGCTTGGGCACCGGGGGCGGCGTGTAGTCGCAGGTCTTGCCGTAGGGCGAGGTGTCGAGAACCATCTGCGTGGTCATGCCGGCCATCGGTCCTTCCCCATGGATGGTCATCACCGCGTGGTAGCCGCCAAGGTCCTTCGGCGTGCCGTCGAAATCGCCCTGCGTGGGCACCTTGCCGGTGCAGGCGTAATGGAAGTGCGATTTCTTGTCGGTCACCTTGTAGTCGGAGACCGTGCAATCCTTCTTGTCGCGGTTCCAGCCGTCGAACACGTCGCGCCCGTCGTGATGCGTGGACAGGCATAGATCGCGCCGAACCGTCATCGTTTGCGGCGGGACGTTGGGCATGTGCGTGGTGATCGTGGCAACCAGGTGGTTCATGTCGCCGGGCGCGGCCTGCGCGGTGGTCGGCCATGCGGCCAGTCCCGGCAGGGCGAGGAGAAGGGCGAGCGGGCAGGCAAAGCGTGCGGTCATGGAGATTTCCGTGGTGGGTGGAGGTTTCAGCAGCGCGGCGGGTGCGCGCAGCGGCGTCAGTCCGGGTGCGCCTTGTGGATGTCGCGTCCGGCGCCGAAGCGGCGGTCCAGCGGACCCAGCGCACGCTTGAGCCAGCGGGTGAGCTTGCCGCGCCGGCTCTTGCGGTGCAATTCCTCGTGGCTGGTCAGCCACGCGATCTGGATCACCCGGCGTGGCCCCTCGAAGGGCAGGTGGCCATGGAAGGAGTCCTCGGCGCGTGCGAAGGCGGCGAAGTGGCCGTACACCGGCAGCAGCTCGGGTACGAGCGTGGCGTGGATGTCGTCGATCCGGCGCAGGAAGCGCAGGCAGCCGGCGCTGCCGTGCGGCCAGTCGTGGTTGAGGTAGATCAGCGCGGTGACCACTTTGGAGCGGCTGTCGCAATGGATCGTCCCGTGGCGTCGGTGCAGGCGCGAGCACAGCGTCACCAGCGCCGGCCGGGCGGACAGGTTGGCCACCCCGAGTTTGTCGCCCAGGGCATCGGCGAAGGCCGGGGCAAGGCTTTCGGCGATCAGTTGGTTCACCGCCGGACCGCAGTCGTCGATCCGGTGCGGAAAGAAGCCGGCCTCGGGGTAGTCAGGGAAATCGCGTTCCAGCGCCTGCGCGGCGTCCTGCCGCAGGATCGTGCGCGCGGTCAGGAACGCGAACGGCTGCGTGTGGACTTCGGTGGACGGGTCGTCCAGACCCTCCAGGCGCAGGATCGGCGCGGGTTCCGCAGGGACTTGCAGGGCGGCTTGCATGATGCGGATTGTAGTCGGAACGGGCGGTCGGCGATGGACAGTACCCGCCCCGACCTTTACAATTTCCCCTCGCCCCGATCCCTTCCTTCCAGTGCGTTGCCACGCGCCGGACGTGAAGCCCTGTACCTGCCGCCCCCGTGGCGCACCACCTGAGGCGACGACGTGACCCGACCCGGATTCCTTGCGCTCGAAGACGGCAGCGTGTTCGAGGGCCTCGCCGTGGGTGCCGACGGCCACAGCGTCGGCGAGGTGGTGTTCAACACCGCGATGACCGGCTATCAGGAAATCCTGACCGACCCGTCCTATACGCAACAACTGGTCACCCTGACCTGGCCGCACATCGGCAACACCGGCTGCACCCACGAGGACGACGAAGCCGGCCGCGTCTGGGCCGCCGGTCTGATCGTGCGCGACGTGCCGCGCCGGCCGAGCAACTGGCGCAGCCAGGTGGCGCTGCCGGAATGGCTGGCCGCGCGCGGCGTGGTCGCCCTGGCCGGCGTCGACACCCGCAAACTGACCCGCAAGCTGCGCGATGGCGGGGCACAGAATGGTTGCCTCGTCGGTGGCGATGCCATCGACCGCGAGCAGGCGATCGAACGGGCGCGCAAGTTTCCCGGCCTGAACGGCATGGATCTGGCAAAAGAGGTCGGCACCCGCCAATCCTTTGTCTGGAAGGAAGGTTCGCTGGATCTGGACAGCGGCGTGTTCGCGCAGGTTCCGCCGCGCCACCACGTCGTCGCCTACGACTTCGGCGTCAAGCGCAACATCCTGCGCCTGCTCGCCGATCGTGGCTGCAAGCTGACCGTGGTGCCGCCGCAGACCCCGGCCGAGCAGGCGCTGGCGCTCAAGCCCGATGGCGTGTTCCTGTCCAACGGGCCCGGCGACCCGGCCGCCTGCGACTACGCCATCGCCGCCACCCGGCAGTTCCTCGATGCCCGCATCCCGTTGTTCGGCATCTGCCTCGGCCACCAGTTGATGGGACTGGCGCTGGGTGGGCGGACGCTGAAGATGAAGTTCGGCCACCACGGCGCCAACCATCCGGTCAAGGATCTGGCCAGCGGACGGGTGCTGATCACGGCACAGAACCACGGTTTCGCGGTCGATCCGGACAGCCTGCCAGCCCACGTGCGGCCGACCCACGTCTCGTTGTTCGACGGCACGCTGCAGGGATTCGAGCTGACCGACCGCCCGGCGTTCTGCTTCCAGGGCCATCCCGAGGCGGCGCCCGGGCCACACGACATCGGCGGCTTGTTCGACCGTTTCGTGTGCGCCATGCAGGCCCGTCGCACGGTCGCCGCCTGAAGCATGACGTTCGTGCATGAGCCGCATCCTCTACCGGGCGAAGTCCGCCGACGGGCGGGAGGTCGCCGATTTCGTCGAGGCGCCTTCGGCAGCCGAAGCGATGCGCGTGCTGCGGGCCAGCGGATTGCGCGAGGTCGTTCTCCTGCAGTCCCCCGCCGAGGCCGCATTCAATCCGACGTTTGCAACCATTTCGTCGCAGCAGTTTGCGCGCTTGCAGGCGGACATGCTGGACAAGCCGGGACTTGCGACCGCGTTGCGCGGCCTGGCGCGGTTGAACGCCGGCATCCTGCTCGTGGGCACCATCATCCTGCTGGGTGCGGCCTGGCTGCGCCTTCCGGTGATCGCCGTGGCGGGTGCTGCATGGGCGCTGTTTCCATTCGCCATCCACTTCTGGATGCGCCGCCATCTCCGCCACTACCTCGCTTTTCACGTCGCCTACACGCACGGTCGATGGGCCAAGGCACAGCGCATCGCCCGCCGATTGGAAGGCACCGGCGAGTCCCTGCTGGCGCCATTCGACGTCGCCGTGCGCTTGGCCTGCATCCGGGCCAAGCAAGGCCAGGCCGACCCGGCGCTGGCGACGCTGGAGGCGTGGCAGCCACGGCTCGCCGACAAGGCGCCGGGCATCTACGAAGCACGCATAGCCAGCGTTCAATTCGCCGCCGGGCGCTACGACGAATACCTGCAGCAGGTGGAGCAGGCCGCCGAGCGAAGTGGGCAAGACCCGTCGCGGCAGGTGGGTATGGCCTTGGCGCACGCCAGGTTCGGCGATCCTGGCCACGCCGGGCAACTGCTGGCGTCGATCCAGACCGAGCTGCTGCCGCCGGTCGCGCACCAGCTCTTCGCCCTGGCGACTGGCATCGCGCACCTGCGCGGAGGGCAACTGGCGCTTGCGGTCGCGGATTTGCGCGCGGTTGCGGACGCCTTCCGGAACGCATCGAAACACACGCCGACCGCGGTCGTCGCGCAGGCGACCGCAACCGGTTACCTGGCGCTCGCACTGGCGCGCACCGGCCAGCGCGCGCAAGCCCAGGTCGTGATCGCACCGCTGTTGCCGCTGTTGCGGCTGCATGCCGAAAAACCGCTGCTGGACATGCTGCAGGCCGAAGTGCCGCAGCCGGCCGCATGAACCCCTGACGAGATTTCCGATGCCCAAGCGCACCGACATCCAGACCATCCTGATCATCGGCGCCGGTCCGATCGTGATCGGCCAGGCCTGCGAGTTCGACTACTCCGGCGCCCAGGCCTGCAAGGCGCTGCGCGAGGAGGGCTACCGCGTGGTGCTGGTGAACTCCAACCCGGCCACGATCATGACCGACCCGGGCACCGCCGACGCGGTTTACATCGAGCCGATCAACGTGGCCACGGTCGAGCGCATCATCGCCAAGGAAAAGCCCGACGCCCTGCTGCCGACGATGGGCGGCCAGACCGCGCTCAACTGCGCGCTGAACCTGGCCGATGCCGGGGTGCTGGACAAGTACGGTGTCGAGTTGATCGGTGCATCGCGCGAGGCCATCCGCATGGCCGAGGACCGCGAATTGTTCCGGGTCGCGATGGGCGAGATCGGCCTTGAGTGTCCGCGCGCCAAGATCGCCCGCAGCCTGGAGGACGCCCAGAAGATCCAGGCCGAGGTCGGCTTTCCGACCATCATCCGCCCCAGCTTCACCCTCGGCGGCAGCGGCGGCGGCATCGCCTACAACCGCGAGGAATTGATCGAGATCGTCGGCCGCGGGCTGGAGCTCTCGCCGGTCCACGAGGTGCTGGTCGAGGAGTCGGTGCTGGGCTGGAAGGAGTTCGAGATGGAGG
>CAZXGS010000072.1:10084-10523 GCA_964640525.1 uncultured Gammaproteobacteria bacterium
GTGTCCCGCGACCGCGCGGACAACTGCATCATCGTGTGCTCGATCGAGAACCTCGACCCGATGGGCGTGCACACCGGCGATTCGATCACGGTGGCGCCGGCGCAGACCCTCACCGACAAGGAGTACCAGCGCCTGCGCGATGCCAGCATCGCGGTGCTGCGCAAGATCGGCGTGGACACCGGCGGCTCCAACGTGCAGTTCGGCGTCAATGCCCAGACCGGGCGGGTGGTGGTGATCGAGATGAACCCGCGTGTGTCGCGCTCCTCGGCGCTGGCTTCCAAGGCGACCGGTTTCCCGATCGCCAAGGTCGCCGCGAAGCTGGCGGTCGGCTACACCCTGGACGAGTTGCGCAACGAGATCACCGGCGGCGCCACCCCGGCCTCGTTTGCGCCGAGCATCGATTACGTCGTCACCAGGATCCCGCGCTTCGCCTTCGAGA
>CAZXGS010000072.1:10533-12913 GCA_964640525.1 uncultured Gammaproteobacteria bacterium
CGCCTGACCACCCAGATGAAGTCGGTGGGCGAGGTGATGGCGATGGGCCGCACCTTCCAGGAATCGCTGCAGAAGGCGCTGCGCGGGCTGGAGACCGGCAAGGCGGGGCTGGATCCGAGCGGACTGGATTACAGCACCGAGGAAGGCCTGGCCGAGCTGCGCCGCGAACTGCGCGAGGCTGCGCCGGATCGCATCTTTCACGTCGCCGACGCGTTCCGCGCCGGGCTTTCGGTGGAAGACGTGCACGCGCTGAGCTTCATCGATCCGTGGTTCCTCGACCAGATCGAGGAACTGGTACAGGCCGAGGCCGAGGTCGCCCGCGGCGGCCTGGCCGCGCTGGATGCTGCGCGGATGCGCGCGCTCAAGCGCATGGGCTTCTCCGACGCGCGGCTGGCACGACTTGCCGCCACCGACGAAAACGCCCTGCGCGTGCTGCGCCACGCGCTGGGCGTGCGCCCGGTGTACAAGCGGGTGGACTCATGCGCTGCCGAGTTCGCCACCGACACCGCCTACCTGTATTCGACCTACGAGGACGAATGCGAGGCGCGGCCCAGCGAGCGCAAGAAGGTGATGGTGCTCGGCGGCGGCCCCAACCGCATCGGCCAGGGCATCGAGTTCGACTACTGCTGCGTCCACGCCGCCCTTGCCCTGCGCGAGGACGGCTACGAGACCATCATGGTCAACTGCAACCCGGAGACCGTCTCCACCGATTACGACACCTCCGACCGGCTGTATTTCGAGCCGGTCACGTTGGAGGACGTGCTGGAGATCGTCGCGCTGGAAAAGCCCGTGGGCGTGATCGTCCAGTACGGTGGCCAGACCCCGCTCAAGCTGGCGCGCGCACTGGAAGCGGCCGGTGTGCCGATCATCGGCACCTCGCCCGACAGCATCGACCTGGCCGAGGACCGCGAGCGCTTCCAGCAGATGATCGTCAAGCTCGGCCTCGTGCAGCCTCCCAACCGCACCGCCCGCAACGCCGAGCAGGCGCTGGCGCTGGCCTGCGAGATCGGCTACCCACTGGTGGTGCGCCCGAGCTACGTGCTCGGTGGGCGGGCCATGGAAGTGGTGCATTCGGACGCCGACCTGACCCGCTACATCCGCGACGCGGTGAAGGTGTCCAACGACTCGCCGGTGCTGCTCGACCGCTTCCTCGACAACGCGGTCGAGGTGGACGTGGACATCATCGCCGACGCGCAAGGCAACGTGCTGGTGGGCGGCATCATGGAGCACATCGAGGAAGCCGGCGTGCACTCCGGCGACTCCTCCTGCTCGCTGCCGCCGTATTCGCTCTCGGCCGCCCTGCAGGACCAGTTGCGCGAGCAGGTGGCGAGGATGGCGCGCGAGCTGAAGGTGGTGGGCCTGATGAACACCCAGTTCGCGATCCAGTTCGACGGCGCCAACCAGCCGCACCTGTTCATCCTGGAAGTCAATCCACGCGCCTCGCGCACCGTGCCGTTCGTGTCCAAGGCCACCGGCGTGGCGCTGGCCAAGGTTGCCGCCCGCTGCATGGTCGGCAAGACGCTGGCCGAGCAGGGCGCGACCGCCGAGGTGATCCCGGCGTATTACGCGGTGAAGGAAGCGATCTTCCCGTTCGCCAAGTTCCAGAACGTCGATCCCATCCTCGGCCCGGAGATGCGTTCCACCGGCGAGGTGATGGGCACCGGGCTGAGCTTCGGCGAGGCCTTCGCGCGTAGCCACGAAGCGGCCAACATCGCCCTGCCGCGGGTGGGCAAGGCGTTCGTGTCCGTGCGTGATCCGGACAAGCGACGGTTGCTCGACGTCGCCCGCGACCTGCTGCGACGCGGCTACTCATTGGTCGCCACCGGCGGCACCCAGAAGTACCTGAGCGAGCAGGGCCTGGCCTGCACGCGCATCAACAAGGTGCTCGAAGGCCGCCCGCACATCGTGGACGCGATCAAGGACGGCGACATCGTGTATATCGTCAACACCACCGAGGGCAAGCAGGCGATCGCCGACTCGTTCTCGATCCGCCGCGAGGCCCTGCAGCAGGGCGTGACCTATTCCACCACCATCGCCGGCGCGCGCGCGCTGCTGCACTCGCTGGATCACGTCGGTGACGGTACGGTGCGGTCGTTGCAGGAGCTGCATGCGCAGTTGGGGCAGGGGTGAGGGGCGAGGGATGAGGGGTGAGGGGCGAGGGGCGAGGGATGAGGGGCGAGTGAAGAGCGGACATTGCTCCGGCATCTCGCCACGCAGCAACTCGATTTTCGCACCTCCGAACTCCCAGCTCGGAGCCAGCAACTCGCTACTCACAACTCGCAACTCGCTACGCTCCACTCGCCCCTCGCCCCTCGCCCCCCGCCCCTCGCCCCCCCCCCCCCCCCCCCCCCCCCCCCCCCCCCCCCCCCCCCCCCCCCCC
>CAZXGS010000073.1:0-12241 GCA_964640525.1 uncultured Gammaproteobacteria bacterium
ACGACCTTGCCAAGGTCGGGGTCGCGAGTTCGAGTCTCGTTTCCCGCTCCAGTTCTCCGCAAAACCTCGCGCCGCCGGGGTTTTGTTTTGTCAAATCGCTTGAAATTTCTCGCGAACGCGACAAGCGAACAATGGCCTGGTGGCAGAGTGGTCATGCAGCGGACTGCAAATCCGCGTACGCCGGTTCGATTCCGACCTCGGCCTCCAGATTCGATCAAGGCACGCCCGCTTGTCCTCCAGCGGCGAGGCGTTGCCGAACCCTCGCCCTGACTTGGAACGCGCGCTGTCGCGTGCAGCCTCGATCCGTGGAGTGCCTTGGTCCTGGCAGGAGACGGACGGCATTCCGCTGCAGCGCCAGCTTTCGCCCGGCCACGCCATGCGGCACCATGCGCGCAGGCCCGGATGGCGAAACCGGTAGACGCAAGGGACTTAAAATCCCTCACCCTCGCGGGTATGCGGGTTCGATCCCCGCTCCGGGCACCACATGACCTGTTGGGGGGCACCATGCAGAACCTGCTGATCTCGCGCCTGCTCGGCTTCGCGTTCTGCGTGGCAATGCTGCTGGCGTCGTGCATCGGCCTGTGGTGGAGCCTGCAATGGCTGTGGGGCGTGGCGGTGTTCGGTGCGCTGGTCGCGGTGGGCATCCACGACATGCTGCAAAAGCGCCGGGCGGTCAGTCACAACTACCCGGTGCTGGCGCATTTTCGCTACTTCCTGGAATCGATCGGGCCGGAGATCCGGCAGTACTTCATCGAGCGCGACACCGAGGAAAACCCGTTCTCGCGCCTGCAACGTGCCGTCGTGTACCAGCGCGCCAAGGGCGTGCGCGACACCCGCCCGTTCGGCACCCAGATCGACGTGTATGCCAATGACCACGAATGGATGAACCATTCGGTCTGCCCCAGCCACATCGACTCGCACGACTTCCGCATCGTCATCGGACAGGGCAGGGCACAGCCGTATTCGGCAAGCGTCTTCAACATCTCGGCGATGAGCTTCGGCGCGCTCTCCGGCAATGCCATCCGCGCGCTCAACGCAGGCGCCAAGGCGAGCGGTTTCTACCACGACACCGGCGAGGGCTCGATCTCGGTCCACCACCGCGCCAACGGCGGCGACCTGGTGTGGGAGATCGGCTCGGGCTATTTCGGCTGTCGCAATGCGGACGGCAGCTTCAACGCGGAGTTGTTCGCGACCAACGCGAACGACCCGCAAGTGAAGATGATCGAGATCAAGCTGTCGCAGGGTGCCAAGCCTGGCCACGGCGGCGTCCTGCCGGCAGCCAAGGTGTCGGCGGAGATCGCCCAGGCGCGTGGCGTGCCGCAGGGCCAGGACTGCATCTCGCCATCCAGGCACAGCGCGTTCTCCACCCCGGTCGAATTGCTGCAGTTCGTCGAGCGCCTGCGCACGCTGTCCGGTGGCAAGCCCACCGGCTTCAAGCTGGCGATAGGCCATCCGTGGGAGTGGTTCGGCATCGCCAAGGCGATGCAACAGACCGGCATCCTTCCCGACTTCATCGTCGTCGATGGCGGTGAGGGCGGCACCGGCGCCGCGCCGGCCGAGTTCGTCGATCACCTTGGCGTGCCGCTGCGCGAAGGCCTGCTGCTGGTCCACAACACCCTGGTCGGGCTGAACCTGCGGGATCGGGTCCGCATCGGCGCCGCCGGCAAGATCACCACGGCTTACGAGCTGGCGCGCACCCTGGCGCTGGGCGCGGACTGGTGCAACGCTGCGCGCGGCTTCATGTTCGCGCTCGGCTGCATCCAGTCGCTGAACTGTCACACCGACCGCTGCCCGACCGGTGTGGCCACCCAGAATCCGTGGCGGCAGAAAGCGCTGGACGTGGACACCAAGGCCGCGCGCGTGGCGCGCTATCACGACAACACCCTCAAGGCGCTGAAGGAAATGCTCGAGGCCGCCGGCCTGAACCATCCGTGCGAGCTGGGGCCGGAGCACATCATCATGCGCATCTCGCCGATCAAGGTGCGCTCGTTCGCGGCGATGTACGGCTACGTCAAGCCGGGCAGCCTGCTGGATGGCGTGCCCAAGGGGCATCGGCTGTTCGAGCTGTTCTGGCAGTCGGCGAGCGCCGCGGCGTTTGCGCCGCCGTCATCGATGCTGGTGTTGCGGGGGAGCAAGGCTGTGTGAAGGCGCCGACAGGAGCGCCTTGAGAACACTTGAACAAGCGGATTCCGTTCGTGGTGAGCCCTTCGACAGGCTCAGGACAGGCCTGTCGAACCATGAACGGAATCAACGATTTCAGACTTTCCCTTGGGACTCCACGCTTGCGGTGGGCTCGTCCTGCCGCTTCCACCCCCGGTTTACGCGGGACACCCGGTGCCGCACGGCCGCCGGCCGACGCCTGGCCTTCGACCCGCGCGACTCCTCGCGGCCATCATCCCTGCTGCCGCTCTTCGCGCGTGGAATCGGACGTCGTGGGGCGATCCGCGGACGGCGACTGACGCGTCGGGCAGGAGTGGACGGCCTCGATCAGCGCTTGGACGTGGTCGGGCTGCATGTCCGGTGACAGCCCATGGCCGAGATTGAAGACCAGGCCGGTGGTGCTGCCGTCGCCACCGTCCGCGAAGCTCGCCAGGGCCAGCCGCACTTCGCGACCGATGGCCTCGGGCGCGCCGTACAGCGTGGCCGGGTCGAGATTGCCCTGCAAGGCAACCTTGCCCTGCGTGCGGCGCCGCGCTTCCTGCAGCGAGATCAGCCAGTCCACGCCGATGGCCTCGGCACCGCTGGCTGCGAGTTCTTCGAGATGGGCGGCGTTGCCTTTGCCGAACAGGATCAGCGGACAATGCTGGTCGCCGGCCGCGGCATGCCCGGCGCCGTTACCGCGCAGTTCGCGCGCGATGCGGGCGAGATAGGGCAGAGAGAACTCGCGGTAATGATGGGGTGCAAGCACGCCACCCCAGGTGTCGAAAACCTGCAGGGCCTGCGCGCCGGCCTGACGCTGTGCCGACAGGTAGGCGACCACGGCGTCGGTGACGACCCCGAGCAGGCGGTGCAGCAGCGCCGGTTCGTCGAGCAGCATCGCCTTGATGCGCGAAAAGCTGGTGCTGCCGCCGCCTTCGATCATGTAGCAGGCAAGCGTCCATGGACTGCCGGAGAAGCCGATCAAAGGAACGCGCCCGCCCAGTTCACGACGGGTCAACGCGATGGCATCCATCACGTACCGCAGTTGACTGCCCATGTCGGGCACGGCCAGCCGGGCAACGTCGGCGGCATGGCGGATCGGATGCTGGAATTTCGGGCCTTCGCCATCGACGAAATACAGGCCCAGACCCATCGCGTCGGGTACGGTGAGGATGTCGGAAAACAGGATGGCCGCGTCGAGGTCGAAGCGCGCCAAGGGCTGCAGGGTGATCTCGCAGGCGATCTCCGGGGTCTTGGCCATGGCCAGGAAGCTGCCGGCGCGGGCGCGGGTTGCGCGGTACTCGGGCAGGTAGCGGCCGGCCTGGCGCATCAGCCAGACCGGCGTGCGCTCGACGGGCAGGCGGCGCAGGGCGCGCAGGAGGCTGTCGTTGCTCAGGGGGCTGCCGGACATCGGGAGTCTCGTTGGGGAATGTGGGTCTCAAGCGGCCGGGATGCGGTTGCGTCGCCGGTCTGCGCCGCGTTGCAAGGGTGGCCTCAGGGGTGAGGCCGGCGCCTTGGCGCACCGATCTGCATGCCTGTGGTCCCGTTTTATCGCGGCGCTTCGGCGCCTTGGGCAAACACCACCCGGAAGCCGCGCTTGAGGTTGGTCTCGCGTGCCTGTTCAAAGGCGACCATGGCTTGGGCCTGATGCAGGAACTGCTCGCGCTTGACCGTGCTGCGCTGGCCGGTCTGCCCGGTCTCGCGCAGCAGCAGCCAGCCACCGAACAGGTCCTGTTCGAGGGTCAACTGAACGAAACGCGGGGCTTCGGCCCCGACGGTCGGGTGCTGGAGGAGCAAGCGCATGCACGCATTCTAACCGGCAGGATTGTCGTGTGGCGGGTCGCTGGCCGCGCCTGCAGGATCATCCACCCTCGTCGGCCAACGCATCGGTCAACAGGTCCAGCACCATCTGCGAGTCCACGTCATCGGCGGTGAACGCCTGGCCGATCCGTCGCCACAGCACCAGGCGCAGGCGGCCAGCGCGAGCCTTCTTGTCCAGCCGCATGCGCGCCAGCAGCGCCGACGGATTCAGTCTGGCCGCGATGCGTGCGGGAATCGCCACCGGCAGTTCCAGGCGTTCCAGCAATGCGGCCAGGCGCGCGGTGTCCAACAGCGGTGCAAGCCCCATCTCCGAGGACAACCTGGCGGCGAGCATCATCCCGATCGCGACGGCTTCCCCGTGCAGCAGGGTGCCGTAGCCCGCCTCGGCTTCGAGCGCGTGGCCGAAGGTGTGGCCGAAATTGAGCAGCGCGCGCTCGCCCTGTTCGGTCTCATCGGCCACCACGACCTTCGCCTTGTGCAGGCAACTGGCGAGGACGGCCTGTGCCAACGTGGCCGAATCGCCGCCGATCAGGGCATCGGCGTGGCGCTCGATCCAGTCGAAGAACCGCGGATCACCCAGGGCGCCGTACTTGACCACTTCGGCCAGGCCCGCGGCCAGTTCGCGTCGCGGCAGGCTGGCCAGCAGGTCGGTGTCGGCGACGACCGCGCTGGGTTGGTGGAAGGCGCCGACGAGGTTCTTGCCCTGCGGCAGATCCACCGCGGTCTTGCCGCCCACCGCCGAGTCCACCATCGCCAGCAAGGTGGTGGGAATCTGCAGGCAACGCACGCCGCGCATCCAGCAGGCCGCCGCGAAGCCGGCCAGGTCGCCGACCACGCCGCCACCCAGGGCGACCACGAGTGTGTCGCGGTCGGCCTGCATGTCTGCCAGGGTGGAGAAGATCTTCGAGCAGGCCGCGAGGGTCTTGTGTTGCTCGCCGGCTTCCAGCACCAGCAGCGCCGCCTCGTGGTTGCCGGGCAGGATGCGGCGGATGCGTTCGGCGTAACGCGGGGCGACGTTGGAATCGGTGACCACCAGCACGTGCGTGCCAAAGCGCACACCGGCAAAGGCGTCGCGGCGGTCGAGCAGGCCTGGCGCGATCCGGATGGGATAGGCGCGCGGGCCAAGGTCGACGGTCAGTTGGTGGATCTCACGCGGCGGCATCGTGCCCCACGCGTTGCCAGCGTTCGTCGATCAGCGCGGCCAGGCGCTGCGCGGCGAGGTGCGGCCGGCCGCCGGTCGTGGCATGCCGCAGGTCGGCCAGTTCCGCGTACAGCGGGTCGCGCTGGGCCGCCAGCAGGGCGAGCTTGTCGCGGCGATCGGCGCACTGCAGCAGCGGCCGGCTGCGGTCGCGCGCCAGGCGCGCGAGTTGGGCCTCCACGTCGGCATGCAGGTGCACGACGAAAGCGCACTCACCCAGGCACCGGCGATTGGCCGGATCCAGCACGGCACCGCCGCCGGTGGCGATGAGCAGCCCGCGCTGTGCGCACAGATCGGCGATCAGGGCGGCCTCGCGCGCGCGAAATCCGGCTTCGCCCTCGCAGTCGAAGATCACCGGGACGCGCGCGCCGGTCAGTTCCTCGAGGCGTCTGTCCACATCGACGAAGCCCAGCCCGAGCAGGCTGGCCACGCGCATGCCAAGGGTCGTCTTGCCTGCGCCCATGGGGCCGATGAAGACCAGGTTCGGAGCCGGATTCATGCGCGAATGCTAGCATCCCGCGCAAGCGCCATCGTTGCGATCACGCGTGAATCCACTGCCGGAGAAGCCCATGTCGGTTGCCAAGGTCATCGAACTCACTTCCTCCTCGTCCAAGGGCATCGAGGACGCGGTCCAGTCCGGCCTGCGCAAGTGCGCCGAAAGCGTCAAGAACATCAAGGGCGCGTGGGTGAACGACATCAAGGTGATCACCGACGAGGACGGCCGGGTCACCGAGTGGCGGGTCAACCTGCGCATCAGTTTCGTGGTCAAGTAACGCGTTCAGTCCAACGGCCGTCGCTTGGCGTCGAGGCGCACGCAATCCTCGGCGATCGCCGGCAGGGTCGCGAGGGCGTGGCGGCTCACGCGCTCGAAAGCCATCACGAAGCGCTCGATGGCGTGCCGATCCATGCCGCCACGCCGTGGATGTACGGCCTGCATGCGGCGCTCTTGCTGCCAGCGCCAGCCTGGAACGATCTCGAAGCCGGGTGGCTGCAGGAACAGCAGGCGGTCGATGCGCGACCACAGTGGCGCGTAGTCGCAAAGCGCATCGTTGCACCATGTTCGCCACTGGCCTCCCGGATCGGCCTCGCGTTCAAGGGCGTTGACCGGCTCACGCAAGGCGTCCGCCGACTGCGGCGGGGTCTTCAGGAACCAACCTTCGAACAACAGCAGATCCGTCGCGCTGTCCATGCTCCGCCAGCGCGAGGGCGGCAGGCGGCGGTCGGAGAGCTTGTCGAAGCGCGGGACGCGGCAGCGCTGCCCGTCGCGCAGCGCATCCAGCGTCGCAACGGCGAGCGCGAGGTCGTGGCTGCCCGGCGGGCCACGCGTGGCCAGCAGGGGATGGATGCGGCGGCCGCGCGCGAGGCGTTCGCGACGGCCGAGATAAAAGTCGTCGAGCGACACCGCGACGGCGTGCAATCCGCGCGCCCTTGCCAGCGCGACCACTTGCGCGGCCAGCGTGGACTTGCCACTGCCCTGCAGGCCGGCGATACCCTGCACGCGGACGCGGTGGGCCAGCGCGCGGTCGAGCACCGCGGCCACCAAGCCTGGGGAAAAGCCGGTCGATGCAGATGCGTGCACGCGGGAGGGCATGGCGCGACAATAGCGCGCGGATTGGCCGATGAACGCAATGCTTCTGCTGGCCGCGCATGGATTGCCGCCCCGGTTCCGGTGCCCGACCCGAAACTCCCGAATCCTTCCTCGCCCCTGACCGCATGACCGACCTGCTTGCACTAGCCCTGACCACCTTCGGCGAACTGCTTGAAGCCGCACGCGCAGCCGGCGACCCGGAGCCGACCGCGATGACCCTGGCTACCGCCTCGCCCGCAGGCATACCCACGGCGCGCACGGTCTTGCTGAAGGCGTTCGATGCGCGCGGTTTCGTGTTCTACACCCATCTGGCCAGCGCCAAGGGGCGGGATCTGCAGGCCAATCCGCGGGTGGCGTTGCTGTTCTACTGGAAACAACTCCCGCAGCCCGTGCAGGTCAGGATCGAAGGCCAGGTCACGCGGGTGGATGAGGTCGAGGCAGACGCCTACTTTGCCACCCGCCCGCGCATGAGCCAGATCGGCGCCTGGGCCTCACGGCAGTCCGAGACGCTGGATGCACGTGCCAGCTTCGAGGCGGCGGTGGCACGCGTGGAGCGCGATTTCGTCGACCGCGAGGTCCCGCGCCCGCCGGGCTGGACGGGCTTTCGCGTGGCGCCGGACGCGTTCGAATTCTGGTACGCCGGAGACTTCCGCCTCCACGAGCGCCACCGCTATGACCTGCACGCAGGCGTCTGGTCGAAGCGCATGTTGTACCCGTGATGCGCGGGCTGCGAGGCGCGTGCCGCGAGGATCAATCCAGGTGCGCGATGGGGCAGTCGCTGGGGAAGCTGGCGGTCACCTTGGCGACGCGGGTGACCTCCAGCCGGTAGGCGTAGGCGTTCTGGAGGCCGTAGCCACCCGGGCCGGTCAAGGTCCCCGACCATTCCACGTAGATCGGGCCCTGGCTGTTCGTGTCGATGCTTGCGCCCGCCAGGGCGCTGAGGAACTGGGTCTTGGCGTTGCCATCCATGTTCGTCCACGCGGCCTTGATGTTGCCGTAGAAGGTGACATCGGCGGGCATGCCGGTGCAGGGGACGAAGGCGCCGTGGCCGTAGTAGGGGAAGAACGTGCCGGCGTAATCGGCGGTGGCGGATTTTTCCGCGGGCTCGGTGCAGGCGCTGCCATCGATGGTGGCGTCGATCTGGGTGAGTTGGCCCTGCACGGCGTAGGAGACGGTCTTGAGCTTGCGCCCCACTTCCGCGCGCTGCGCCGGACAGCGGATGGCGATGGAGCCACTGGCGGGAAAGCCCCCGCCGCTCCACTCGTGGCGGCCGTCACGGTCAGTCCAATCCAGGTTGTTGCGCCCGGCCAAGGTGAGCCCGGCGTGGTAGATCGGTGCGTGGGTGCGGGTGTCGCGCAGGCTCAGGCGCAGCATTTGCCCCGGTTTGGCCGCGGGGCCAAGCGCTGCATCTGCCGCTGCGGCCGGCGTGGATGCTGCCTCTGGTGTGGAGCCGGCCGTGCGCGCGACTGCCTGTCCGGCGCGTGGGGCACTGCTGGCCACGGCAGAGGAGGGCGCGTGCTGCGAACACGAACAGCTCGCCAGCAGCAGCGGGGCCAGGGTGAACGTGAGCCATTGCTTGCGCATGCTTGCCGCTCCAGCCAATGTGCGCGGATCATACCGCGCGTTGCGTGATCCTCCGAGGGCGCGCACGGGCAGGCCGCACCGACGGTTTCCGGATGGCGATGGACGGATCGACGGGGGACCGGAAGGTGTCGATGACAGGACCAAGACGCATCGTCTGCCTCACCGAGGAACCCACCGAGACCTTGTACCTGCTCGGCGAGCAGGATCGAATCGTGGGCATTTCCGGGTTCACCGTCAGGCCGGCGCAGGCGCGTCGGGAGAAGCCCAAGGTCAGTGCTTTCACCTCCGCGAACATCGAGGCGATCCTGGCGCTGCGCCCGGATTTCGCGATCGGCTTTTCCGACATCCAGGCCGACATTGCCGCCGAGCTGATCCGTCGCGGGGTGGAGGTGTGGATCAGCAACCACCGCAGCGTGGAAGGCATCCTCGCCTATGTCCGCCGGCTCGGTGCGCTGGTGGGTGCCGCCGCGCGGGCCGACGATCTGGCTGACCGGCTCGCGAAGGGGCTGGATGCGATCGCGGCAGAGGCTGCGCGATGGCCGCGGCGACCCAGGGTGTATTTCGAGGAATGGGACGAGCCTCCGATCACCGGCATCGGCTGGGTTGCCGAACTGGTGCGCATCGCCGGCGGCGAGGACATCTTCCCCGAACGGGCGCGTGAATCGCTGGCCAGGCAACGCATCCTCGAAGATCCGGACGAGGTGATCCGGCGTGCGCCGGACATCATCGTCGGTTCGTGGTGCGGCAAGAAATTCCGCGGCGACCGGGTCGCCGCGCGCAAGGGCTGGGACGCCATCTCGGCCGTGCGTGCGGGCGAACTGCACGAGGTGAAATCGCCGCTGATCCTGCAGCCCGGGCCGGCCGCGCTGACCGACGGCGTGCGTGCGCTGCGACGCATCATCGGCGACTGGCAATCGCGGCGGTGAGGGCCTGCGTCTGGCCTGCGAAGTGCGTGGCCAACTCGGCACCGCGCGCGGTGGCCGCGTGGATGCCGCGGGCGATCAGGGCATCCAGGCCATCTTCGCCAAAGCAGCGCAGCGCCTGTTCGGTGACGCCGCCGGGGGAGGTGACGCGGCGACGCAAGGTCGCGGCATCCTCGCCGGATTCAACCAGCATGCGGCCGGCGCCGAGCACCGTCTGGGCAATCAACGCCGATGCGGTCTGTGCGGGCAGGCCCTGCGCGACTGCCGCCGCCTGCATGGCCTCCACCAGTGCGAACACGTAGGCCGGACCGCTGCCGGAGGTGGCGGTGACGGTGTTCATCAGCGCCTCGTCGGCGACCCACAAGGCCACGCCCACGGCCTCGAACAAGGCCTGCACCTGCGCGCGACGCGCGTGGTCGGTGTGCGCGTTCGCGCACAGCGCCGTGGCGCTGGCGCCGAGCAGGGCCGGCGTGTTGGGCATCGCGCGCACGATGGCTGCTGGCGCGGCATCGGCGACGCTCAGCCAGCCTTCCACCGCGGCCATTGGAATGCCCGCGGCAAGGGTCACCACCAGCGGGCGGGTACGGCTGGCGAGCTGCGCCAGTTCCGTGCAGACCTCGCGCAGCACCTGCGGCTTGACCGCCAGCACCCACAGCGGTGCCGCCGCCGCGGCAGCGGCGTTGCCCGAGTGCGCGTGGACGCCGAAATCCCGCGCCAGCGCCGCGCGCAGCCTGGCATCGGGTTCGGACACGGCGATGGTGGACGCCGGCATGCCCAACCCGATCAGCCCGCCGATCATGCTGCGCGCGACATTGCCGCCACCGATGAAGGCGACCGGGCTGCTCAGCGGAGCGTCGGGACCTGCATCGGACGGGGTGCGAACGCGGGTGGCACGGGGCGTGGTCGAGGCGGACATCGCGGCATCCGGCAGGGCGGTGGGGTGAGCATAGGCGGCGATGTTGCGTTGCACAACAGGGGCGGCCAGGGCACCCCTTGCCTCAGCTCCTGGCCCCGAACAGGGCGGTTCCGATCCGCACCAGGTTGGCGCCCTCGGCAATCGCCAGTTCGAAATCCTCGCTCATCCCCATCGACAGGGTATCCACGTGCGGATGCTCTCGCGCCAACGCGTCGTGGCAGGCCTTCATCGCGCGAAAGGCGTGACGGCGGCGCTGCATGTCCGGCGCCGGGGCGGGAATCGCCATCAGGCCACGCAGCCGCAGGCGCGGCTGTGCCGCGACCGCCAAGGCCAGCGTCGGGATGTCTGCAGGACGACAGCCCGACTTGCTGACCTCATCGTCGATGTTCACCTGGATCAGCACGTTCAGCGGTGCGCGATCGTCCGGTCGATGCGCCGCCAGCAGCGGCACCAGCTTGGGGCGGTCCAGCGTGTGCACCCAATCGAATGCGTGGGCCGCCTCGCGCGCTTTGTTGGACTGCAGGTGGCCGATCAGGTGCCACTCCAGTCCGAGGCCAGCCAACGCACGCTGCTTGGCGATCGCCTCCTGGACGTAGTTCTCACCGAACGCGTGTTGCCCGCAGGCCGCCAACGCGGCCACGTCCGCGGCGGGCCGGGTCTTGGACACTGCCAAAAGGCGCGGCGCGGGAACATCGTCCTGCGCGCGTGCCTTGGCGGCGGTGCGGATGCGGGCGAGCAGGGCGGACAGGCGTGCGCCAGCGGCGTCCATCGCAGGGAAGCGTCCGGGATCCGAAAGCCTTCAGTGCCCGGACGGCTTGGCCGGGGAGGGCGTCGGTGCGGGTGTTTGTGCGGCGTGGGCACGCGCCTTGCGCAACTCTTCGGCGGGGTTGCAGGAGGTCATGGTCTCCTCGCCGTTCACGATCGGCTTCCAGCTTCCGGAGAACGCCGGATCCGTGCGGGCGGCAAGGTAGTAGTAGGTGCACGGTTCGACCTTGAGCGCGAAATCCTTGGGCACTGCGCGCCGGCCCGGAACGTGCGAGATCAACGCCGCGGTGATCCAGTGGCCACCGGGATACACGGCCACCGGCATGACTTTCGGCGGCTGTCCATCGATGGCAAGGATCTGCACCTCCACCACATGGGCATCGGTCTTGGTCGGTGGCACGGCGTCGATGTAGGACTGCGGGGCGTCGCTCGCCGCCAGCGCGCTGGAACTGGCCAGCAGGCTGGCGACCATCAGGAGGGTGACAGGGCGGTTCATGGGACTCCGGCGGACAGGGGCAGGGTCGCGCGAGGCTTGCATCGCGCCACGGGTGGGATAGGGTACACGCATCGGCGGTGCGGCCGGGCCGGAGGCCTGTCGATCACACCGCTGCGGGCGCGTCGGAACGGCTGGATCGGCTACCGCAGATTGGGGCTATACTCCGGGACATTCATCACATTTCTTTCGGCAGGGGGAGCGCATGGACATCGCTGAACTGTTGGCCTTTTCGGTAAAGAACAAGGCGTCCGACCTGCACCTGTCGGCAGGGCTGCCGCCGATGATCCGGGTGGATGGCGACGTGCGCCGGATCAACATCCCCGCGCTCGAACACAAGCAGGTCCACTCGCTGGTGTACGACATCATGTCGGACAAGCAGCGCCGCGACTACGAAGAGTTCCTGGAAGTGGACTTTTCGTTCGAGATCGCCGGCATGGCGCGCTTCCGCGTCAACGCCTTCAACCAGAACCGCGGCGCCGGCGCGGTGTTCCGGACCATTCCCTCCGAAGTGCTGACGCTAGAAGACTTGGCGTGTCCGCCGGTGTTCCGCGACATCATCGAGCAGCCGCAGGGCCTGATCCTGTGCACCGGGCCGACCGGCTCGGGCAAGTCCACCACGCTGGCGGCGATGGTCGATCACGTCAACAAGAAAGAATACGCGCACATCCTCACCGTCGAGGATCCGATCGAGTTCGTGCACACCTCGCAGAAGTGCCTGGTCAACCAGCGCGAGGTCCATCGCGACACCCATGGCTTCAACGAGGCGCTGCGTTCGGCCCTGCGCGAAGACCCGGACTACATCCTGGTCGGC
>CAZXGS010000074.1:0-11927 GCA_964640525.1 uncultured Gammaproteobacteria bacterium
AGCGGCGCTTGAGCGTGCGCGCCAGCAGGTCGAACACGGTGAAGGTGCGCGCGTTGCCGATGTGGATGAAGTTGTAGACGGTCGGCCCACACACGTACAGGGTGACACGCGCCGGATCGGCGGGAACGAAGGTCTCGACCCTGCGGGTCAGGGTGTTGAAGATCTGCACGGGGAACTCGGCGGACGAAAGACGCGCAGTGTAGCAATCAGGAATTGTTCAGAACTCGTTATCAGGGCCGGTTAAGCGTGGTGCTGCTGGAATGGGCGCACGACAGGCGATCCATCGAGGATCCAGGAGCACGTCCATGCGAGTCGTCCATTTCGTGGTTCCGCTGGCGCTGGCCATGTCCGCAGCGCTGGCGGTCTCGCCGGCCGCGGCACAGTACGACGGCCCGCCGCCCCCGTCGCAAGTTGCGCCCGAGCGCGCGCCGGTGGTGTTCGGCTACGCGAACGTGCTGCGCGTGACCCCGGTGTACGACACCTACACCACCACCGAGCAGCGTTGCGATGGCCCGCCGCAGCCGGCACCTCGCGACACCACCGGCGGCACCGTGCTGGGCGCGATCATCGGCGGCGTGCTCGGCAGCACGGTCGGCAAGGGCGACGGCCGCAGGGCCGCCACCGTCGGCGGCGCCGTGGTGGGTGGCGCGATCGGCCACGACGTGGCCAAGAACAGCCAGCCAGATTACGTGCCCTCCGGCTGCCGCATGGTGCAGGTCAACCACGACGGCGACGGCCCGCCGGTGGGATTCGATGTCGAGTACGAGTACAAGGGCGACGTCTTCTCCATCCGCATGCCCTACGACCCCGGCAACCGCATCCGCGTGCGCGTCTCGGTGGTGCCGGCCGACGCCCCGCCGCGCTACCGGCGCTGACCGGGCAGGCCGGCGCGAAATGGCAGCGGACGCCGGCGCGGCGTCCGCGGACGTTCGATTGCACAGGGCGCCCGCGGCCACCAGAATCCCGCGCATGGATAGGGATCCTCTCGCCTGCTGGCTGCGCCCCGTCACCCTGCAGGGCCGGCACGTCGTGCTGGCGCCGCTGGGCCCGGAACACGCCGCGGCACTGGGCGCGGCCGCCGGCGACGGGCATTTGTGGAAGCTCTGGTACACCTCGGTGCCGGAACCTGCCGCGGTCGCCGACTACATCGGTGCCGCGCTGACCGATCGCGATGCCGGCAGCGCGCTGCCGTTCGCGGCCCTGGATGCCACCGGCACGGTCGTCGGCAGCACCCGTTACTGCCACGCCGATCCGCGCAACCGCCGGCTGGAGATCGGCTACACGTGGTACGCCCTGCGCGCGCAGCGCACCGGGCTGAACACCGAGGCCAAACTGCTGCTCCTGCGCCATGCCTTCGAGGTGCTGGACTGCATCGCGGTGGAGCTGCGCACACACTGGTTCAACTTCCGCTCCCGGCAGGCCATCGCCCGCCTCGGCGCCAAGCAGGACGGCGTGCTGCGCCAGCACCAGATCATGCCCGATGGCAGCTTTCGCGACACGGTGGTGTTCTCGATCATCGCCAGCGAGTGGCCGGCGGTGCGGCGGCATCTGCACGCGTTGCTCGATCACGGGCCGGCGCCGGCCTGAGCCCACCGGTCCGCACCGCGGCGCGCAGGGCGCCTGCGGCCATGCCGTGGCAGGCCACGACAGCCTCGCCAGTGGCCGCCAAGCGTGTACGGAATCAATGCCTGGCAGGCACCGAATCCCGGTCTGCGCGGGAACGCGGGCAAGGGATCCAGCTTGCCCGTGCCACCGCCCCTGACGGCGCACCCCCGCGACCATGTAAAATCGCGCCTTTCCGGCCGACGCCGGAGGCCATCCCCCGGAGTCGCGCATGTTCTCCCTGCAGACCATCTTCGGCAGCGGCAAGCAGTTCTTCGGCCTGCTGGAAGCTGCCGCAGTCGCCGCACTCGACAGCGCGAAGGCGTTGCATGAGATGGTCAAGGCCAGCAACACCACGCCCTCGCTGGAGGAGTTCAAGCGGGTGCGCCAGCGCGAGCGCGAGATCATCAAGAACATCAACACCGCATTGGTGCATTCCTTCGTCACCCCGATCGAACGCGAGGACATCGAAGCGCTGGCCGGGGCGATCTACCGCATCCCCAAGGCGATCGAGAAGTTCGCGGACCGCTACGCGCTGGCCACCGGCAACCTGCGCGCGATCGACTTCGCGCCGCGCGCGGCGATGCTCGAACAGGCCGCCAGCGTGGTGCTGGACATGGTGCGCCAGTTGCGCGGCTTGAAACTGGAGCCGATGAAGGACCTCAACGACCGCCTGAGCGCGCTGGAAAACGAGGCCGATCGGCTGATGCTGGAACTCTACCGCGATCTCTACACCGGCCAATACGACGGCATGGTGGTGCTGCTGATCAAGGACTTCTTCGAGTTGCTGGAAAAGGCGATCGACCGTTGCCGCGAAGCCGGCACCGTGGCCTATCGCATCGTGCTGAAGAACTCCTGAGCACACGGCCATGATGCTGGACTTCGTGCTGGCAGTGGTGGCGATGGCACTGGTGTTCCAGTACATCAACGGCTTCCACGACACCGCCAACTCGATCGCCACGGTGGTGGCCACCAAGGTGCTCTCGCCGATGCAGGCGGTGGGCCTGGCGGCGGTCACCAATCTGGTCGGCGCGCTGTGGGGCACGGCGGTGGCCAAGACCATCGCCAGCGGGCTGATCGATACTCAGGTGGTGGCGGTCACCGCACCGCTGCTGCTGTGCGCCCTGATCGGTGCGATCGTGTGGAACCTGATCACCTGGGCCATGGGTCTGCCGTCCTCCTCCAGCCACGGCCTGATCGGCGGCCTGTGCGGAGCGGCGGTGGCCAGCGCGCACGGGAACTGGGGCGCGATCCTGTGGTCGCAACCCGGGCATCCGTGGTTCCGCGGCGAGGGTTTGTATTGGAAGGTCATCTTGCCGATGGTCAGCTCGCCGATCCTCGGCTTCATCGGCGCCTTCGTGCTGCTGGCCCTGCTGTACGCCATCATCGTGGCGATCGCGCGCTTCGGCGGCCCGTTCGCGCGGCTGGCGCGGCCGCGCTGGGTGCACGCGTTCTTCCCCAAGGCGCAGCTGGCCAGTGCCGGCTTCATGGGCTTCGCCCACGGTTCCAACGATGCGCAGAAGACGATGGGCATCATCGCCCTGGCGCTGGTGTCGGCGGCCAAGGCCGGACAGCTCGATGGCCTGCCGCACTGGCTGGACTTCCTGCGCCCGTCGGCGGCGGCACTGGCGCATGGCGACATCGACCTGTGGATCAAACTCAGCGGCGCGCTGGTGATGGCCGCCGGAACCGCGGGTGGCGGCTGGAAGATCATCAAGACGATGGGCCACAAGATGGTCAAGCTGCAGCCGATCGACGGTTTTGCCGCCGAAACCGCGGCGGCGAGCGTCATCACCCTCGCCTCGGCCTGGGGCCTGCCGGTTTCGACCACCCACAACATCTCCGGCGCGATCATGGGTGTGGGCACCGCCAAGAACCCGCGCGCGGTCAAGTGGGGCGTGGTCGAACGCATCATCTGGGCGTGGATCCTGACCCTGCCGGCCGCCGGCGGTGTGGCGTGGCTGCTGGTGCTCTTGTTCGAAAAACTGGGCTGGGCGTGAAGCAGAACCGCCCTTCCCCTCCCGATTCCATCATCCGATCCTGCGAGGTTCGTCGATGCAACGTCACACCCATACCCTGCCCCGGCTCGCCGTGCTGGCCACCGGCATCCTGCTGGCCATCGCCGGAGCGCCGGCGCAGCCGACAATGCCGGCCAAGACCGCCGCTGCGCCTGCCGCGACCGCGCCGGCAAAGGCCGATTTCCTGCAGGCCGACATCGATCCGACGGTGGACCCGCGCAAGGATTTCTTCGACTACGCCAACGGCCGCTGGCTGGCCAGCCATCCGATCCCGGCGGCGGAATCGTCCTGGGGCATCGGCAACGAGGTCGAGGAAGACACCTACGCCAGCCTGCACAAGATCAACCAGCATTTCGGCCGCCAGCGCTGGCCGCAGGGCAGCTACGCGCAGAAGATCGGCGACTTCTGGAACACCGCCATGGACACCGCCAAGGTCGACGAGGCAGGCATCGAGCCGCTGGCCGAGGAGATCCGGCGCATCGATGCGGTCAAGACCGCTGGCGACGCGATGATGGAGGCGTTTTCGCTCGCGCAGATCGGCGTGGGCGCGTTCTTCGACGCCGACATCCTCCAGGACGAGAAAAACTCCGACGTGCTGGCCGTGCACTTCAGCCAGGGCGGCTTGGCGCTGGGCGATCGGGATTTCTACTTCAACCCCGAACCCGGCGTGGCCAAGGTGCGCGAGGAATACGTCGCCCACCTGTCGCGCGTCCTGCAGTTGCTTGGCCGCAAGAGCGCCGATGCCGACGCCGCCGCCGCCAAGGTGATGGCGTTCCAGACCGAGTTGGCACGCATCTCGCGCAAGCTCGAAGACCTGCGCGACCCGGACAAGAATTACCACAAGCTCACCCCGGCCGAGTTCACCGCCAAGTTCACCCCGGACATCCCATGGGCCGAGCGGATGTATTCGTGGAACGTGCAGCCCGAGACGGTGATCGTCGGTCAGCCGGAGTTCTTCGCCGGCATGGACAAGCTGCTGGGCAAGACCGATCCGGCGGTGCTGCGCGACTACCTGCGCCTGCGTCTGGTCGATGCGTATTCGCCGACCCTGAGCAAGGCATTCGACGAGGAGCATTTCCGCTTCTACGGCATGGCGATGCGTGGCCAGAAGCAGCAGCGCGAACGCTGGAAGCGCGTGATCGACGCCGAGAACGGCGCGATGGGCATGATCCTGGGCCAGGCGTATGTCGAGGATCACTTCCCGCCCGCGGCCAAGCAGCGCTACGTGGCGATGGTGGCGGCGGTCAAGCAGGCCTTCGGAGAGCGCATCAAGAAACTGGAGTGGATGAGCCCGGAGACCAAGACCAAGGCGCTGGCCAAGCTGGAGGCGGTCACCGCCAAGGTCGGCTACCCGGACAAATGGGAAGACTTCCATGGCATGAACATCAGCAACAACTCGTACTGCCAGAACATGCTGCGTGCCGCGCTGTGGCACTTCAACGACCGCGTGCGCAAGCTCGCGCTGCCGGTGGATCGCAGCGAGTGGGACATGTTCCCGCAGACCTATAACGCCTACTACAACCCGTCCAACAACGAGATCGTGTTGCCGGCGGCGATCTTCAGCGTGCCCGGGGTGCCGGATGCGCAGGTGGACGACGCGGTGGCCTACGGCTACGCCGCGGCCGGCACGATCGGCCACGAGATCACCCACGGCTTTGACGACGAGGGACGCAAGTTCGACGCCAAGGGCAACCTCAGCGACTGGTGGACGGCCGAGGACGCGGCCAAGTTCGAGGCCCGCGCGGCGGTGCTGGCGCGCGAGTTCGATGCCTACGAGCCGATCCCCGGCATCCACATCAACGGCAAGGCCAGCCTGGGCGAGAACATCGCCGACTTCGGCGGCGTGCTGATCGGCCTGGATGCCTTCAAGCAGACCAAGCAGTACCGCGAGGGCAAGAAAATCGGGGGCCTGACCCCGGTGCAGCGCTTCTTCCTTGGCTACGCGATGGGCTGGATGTCCCAGCAGCGCGAGCAGTCCCTGCGCCAGCACCTGCTGACCGACGTCCACGCCCCCGCCAAGTGGCGCGTGCTCGGGCCACTGTCCAACATTCCGGCGTTCTACACCGCCTTCGGGGTCAAGCAGGGCGATCCGATGTGGCGCCCGGCCGATCAGCGCGCCGCCATTTGGTGACCTCCCGCCCCGCGCCAGCGATCGGCGCGGGGTGAACCTTCACGCCGCGTCGCGGTCACCTTCCGACCGATCCCTTGCCCGACCTCAGTCATGTCCGACCCTGCCCGCACCTCGTTCCGCATCCGTTTCCTGCTCGGCTGCATCGCCTGCGCCGGGCTGATGGGCTACGCGCTGTATTCGCAGTACGCGCTGCACCTGGAGCCGTGCAACCTGTGCATCTTCCAGCGCGTGGCGATGATCGCCCTGGGGCTGGTCTTTGCGGCCGGTGCGCTGGCCGGACCGAGATCGACGCCGGCGCGCTGGATCTGGAGCACGGCGACGGCGCTGGTGGCACTGGTCGGCGCCACGGTCTCCGCGCGCCACGTCTGGATCCAGTCGCTGCCGGCCGACCAGGTGCCCTCGTGCGGTATCCCGCTCAAGGACATGCTGCAGATGATGAATGCATGGAAGGTGGTGATGAAGGTGTTCGCCGGCTCCGGCGAATGCGCCAAGATCACCTGGACCTTCCTCGGCCTGTCGATGCCGGGCTGGGTCTTGTTGTGTTTTGCCGGACTGGCCGCGTGGGCGCTGCTGGCGGGGTTCCGGCGCCGCGCCTGAGCGGTGCCGTCGTTGCAGGCAAAAGGGTGAAGTTGCGGCGGCGCGGCGCTGTGGCATGATGCTGCTGCACTGCATCATCAGTTCGCCATGTCCCGCTCGCGCCCAGCCCGCCACGTGTTCGCCCAGCCCGCCGCTGTCGATCCTGACTGGACGCCGCGCGGCTGGCGTGCGCTCCCGGCCAGCCAGATGCCGAACTGGCCCGACCCGCTGGCGCTGGAGGCGGCGCTGGACGAGGTACGGCAACTGCCGCCGCTGGTGACCTCGTGGGAGATCCTCTCGCTCAAGCAGCAGATCGCCGAGGCCCAGCAGGGCCGGCGCTTCCTGCTGCAGGGCGGCGATTGCGCCGAGAGTTTCAGCGATTGCACCTCGGCGGTGATCTCCAACCGCCTCAAGGTGCTGCTGCAGATGAGCCTGGTGCTGGTCCACGGCCTGCGCGAGCCGGTCATCCGGCTGGGTCGCTTCGCCGGCCAATACGCCAAGCCGCGCTCGGCCGACCTTGAAACCCGCGATGGCGTGACCTTGCCCAGCTACCGCGGCGACATCGTCAACGCGCCGGCATTCGAGCCGACCGCGCGCACCCCGGATCCGCGCCGGCTGGTGAAGGCGCATGCACGCTCGGCGATGACGATCAATTTCGTGCGCGCGCTGATCGACGGCGGCTTCGCCGACCTCCACCACCCCGAATACTGGAATCTGGACTGGGTCGGCCATTCGCCGCTGGCGGACGAATACCGGCACATGGTGGCCGCCGTCGCCGACGCGGTCGCGTTCATGGAGACCCTGTCGGGCGAATCGCTGCACAACCTCGACCGCGCCGAGTTCTACACCTCCCACGAGGCCCTGCTGCTGCCCTACGAGGAAGCGCAGACCCGACAGGTGCCGCGGCAGACCGGCTGGTTCAACCTGTCCACCCATTTCCCCTGGCTGGGCGTGCGCACCGGCGCCATCGACGGCGCCCACGTCGGCTACCTGCGCGGGATCCGCAACCCGATCGGCATCAAGGTCGATGGCGCGCTGGCACCCGACACACTGCTGCGCCTGCTCGACGTGCTCGACCCCGGCAACGAGCCTGGCCGGATCACCCTGATCCATCGCTTCGGCACCGCCCGCATCGCCGCCGCGCTGCCGCCGCTGATCGCCGCGGTGCGCCGCGAGGGCCGGCACGTGCTGTGGGTGTCCGACCCGATGCACGGCAACACCCAGGGCACCGCCAACGGCTACAAGACCCGCCCGTTCGACGCCATCCGCGGCGAACTGGAACAGGCGATGGCCATCCACGCCGCGCACGGCTCGCGGCTGGGCGGCGTGCACCTGGAACTGACCGGCGAAAATGTCACCGAGTGCACCGGCGGCGCACGCGAGCTGACCGAGGCCGACCTGGAACGCGCCTACCGCTCCAGCGTGGATCCGCGGCTGAACTACGAGCAATCACTGGAGATCGCCATGCTGATCGTGCGCCAGCGCACGGCGCTGGCACGGACGGGCTGAAACATGCGCCCAGGGACGCGAGGGATCGACGTCGCACGGTGCGCGGGCGCATGCCGCGACACACCCGCGCGAACACCACGCCCCGGCGTGGGCGCCCCTACCTCGCCACCACGCGGTTGCGTCCCCCGGCCTTGGCCTCGTACAGCGCTGCGTCCACGCGCTCGATCCAGTTCGCCAGCGAGTCGCCGGGACGGTAGGTGGCGACGCCGAACGACGCGGTGACGGTGCCGGCCGGGTCGATCGGGGTGGCAGCGATCGCCTGCCGCAGCGCTTCGGCGACCAGCGCACTGGCCTCGCCGTGCGCACCTCGCGCCAGCAGCAGGAATTCCTCGCCACCCCAGCGCGCCAGCACGTCGTCGCGGCGCAGCTTGGCTTCGCAGCGACGGGCGACCTGGCGCAGGACTTCGTCGCCGGCGGGGTGGCCGTGGGTGTCGTTGATGCGCTTGAAGTGGTCGATGTCGAACAGGATCAGGCCATCGGCCGGGTCCGGGGCGGCAACGAGGTTGCCCAACAGGTGTTCGCTGGCGCGGCGGTTGTAGAGTCCGGTGAGGCCGTCGCGTTCGGCCAGCACCTGCAACCTGGCGCGCTCGCTGCGGACGGCTTCAAAGCGGCGTTCGATGCCGCGATGGAAGGGAATGAAGGCCAGCATCAGCAGCATCGCCGGGCCCAGCGTCATCACCAGATCCATCCCGCGTGGCGAACGCAGTTGCGCCGGGTGCGCCACCAGGTAGCCCAGGACAGGGCTGGCCACCAGCAGCCAGCTCACCAGCGCGGCCGCGAAGGCCTGTCGCGGCGGCAGGAACACGATCATCGCCAGCACCAGCGGCAGCATGGCCGGCGCGATCGGCGGCAGGGTGTCGACCAGGCGCATTCCGGGATCGGCATCGGCACGCAGGCCATACACCCAGGCCGGCAGCGCGAGCGCCAGCAACGCGGCGGCGAAGCCTGCCCAAATCACGGCGTCGATTTTCTCCGGCCGCAGCGCAAGCAGCCCCGCCAGGCACGCCAGCACGCCGGCAAGCGCCGTCGAAATGGACAGGTCCAACACGGCCGGATGCGGCTCCATGGCGTGCAGCCATGCGGCCACCCCGGCGGCGAGGGACCCGCAGGCCAGGACGCCGATCGCGGTATTGCGGATGAAGCGCTGGTGCGGATCGATGGTCACGGCGGCACGCGTGGTCGATCCGGCACGTTACATCAGGTCGCCGCCCGCGGTGAGCTGGCTCTCCATGCGATCGCCCAGCCCCCCGATCTCCAGCACCAGGCGGTCGATCTCGGCCGCATCGAGGTGGGCGCTGGGACGGTTCTCGCACAATTGCAGGTACGGCACGCCATCGAGTTTGCTGATCGCCAGGTAGCCGACGCGGCTCTCCCAGTTGAAGGCCAACGCGCGCTTGGGGTCGATACCCGTGGTCGGGCCAAGCACCGTGCTGACGCGCACGAAACGCCGCCCGTCCTCGTGCTCGATTTCGGCCAGGTAGATCCGCTGATGGCGCTGCCCATCGGCAAGGGAAAGCTTGACGCACGCCAGCCCGGGCTCGCTGGAAACCAGCGTGTAGTGCGCGTCGAGGTGTCCACGGATCTGGTCGAAGGTCAGCATGGCGCCACCGGCTTTGGGGCATCCATGCTAACGCCCGCGCGCGAGGATCGCCAAGCCCGACGGCCACGGCACCTGCACCGCCCCGTGCGCACACCACGCCCTTGAGACAGCGAAACGTTCGAGCGAGCCGCCGGATCCTGGCCTTCGTGGTGACCCTGGCCTGCCTTTGGCTCGATGAAGGAGAGCACACGCAAGGCATTCCTGCGGACCGTCCGCGATGGACCTGGCGAGTCACCTTCGCCCTCTGCCCGTTCGTGGCGAGCCTGTCGAACCAAGTGCGAAACACCCTCCATCCGTTCGTGGTGAGCCTGTCGAACCACAGGCGAAACACCCTCCATCCCCGTTCGTGGTGAGCCTGTCGAACCACGGGCGAAGCACCTTCCGTCCGTTCGTGGTGAGCCTGTCGAGCCACGGGCGAAGCACCTTCTATCCCCGTTCGTGGTGAGCCTGTCGAACCACGCTCTTCAGCCGCCAAGCCCCACGGATTCGGGCGGCAAGCAGTGGTCCGGATTCAACGAGCGCACTTGCCTGCCGCTCCTCGCGAACGGCGTGGTTCGACAGGCTCACCACGAACGGTTGTTGGGGCGCTCAGGAAAAAGCGAAACACGCGCACCAACTGGCTGGTGCTGATCGCGGCAGGCGGGGTCGGCAGAAAACGAATTTCGATCCACCATGCTCACCGTTCGTGGCGAGCCTGTCGAACCAAGTGCGGAACACCCTCCGTCCGTTCGTGGCGAGCCTGTCGAACCACAGGCAAAACACCCTCCATCCCCGTTCGTGGTGAGCCTGTCGAACCACGGGCGAAGCACCTTCCGTCCGTTCGTGGTGAGCCTGTCGAGCCACGGGCGAAGCACCTTCTATCCCCGTTCGTGGTGAGCCTGTCGAACCACGCTCTTCAGCCGCCAAGCCCCACGGATTCGGGCGGCAAGCAGTGGTCCGGATTCAACGAGCGCACTTGCCTGCCGCTCCTCGCGAACGGCGTGGTTCGACAGGCTCACCACGAACAGTTTTTGGGGTGGCCAGGAAAAAGCAAAACATGCGCACCAACTGGCTGGTGCTGATCGTGGCAGGCGGGGTCGGCAGAGAACGAATTTCGATCCACCATGCTCACCGTTCGTGGCGAGCCCGTCGAACCACGGGCGGAATCCTCATGACCCGTTCGTGGTGAGCCTGTCGAACCACGCTCTTCAGCCGCCAAGCCCCACGGATTCGGGCGGCAAGCAGTGGTCCGGATTCAACGAGCGCACTTGCCTGCCGCTCCTCGCGAACGGCGTGGTTCGACAGGCTCACCACGAACAGTTTTTGGGGTGGCCAGGAAAAAGCAAAACATGCGCACCAACTGGCTGGTGCTGATCGTGGCAGGCGGGGTCGGCAGAGAACGAATTTCGATCCACCATGCTCACCGTTCGTGGCGAGCCCGTCGAACCACGGGCGGAATCCTCATGACCCGTTCGTGGTGAGCCTGTCGAACCACGCTCTTCAGCCGCCAAGCCCCACGGATTCTGGCGGCGAGCAGCGGTCCCGATTCAACGATCACACTTGCCTGCCGCTCCTCGCCAGCGGCGTGGTTCGACAAGCTCACCACGAACGGTAATTGGGAACCCAGGAAAAGCGAAAAACACGACTGGCCCACCACGAACGGGAGCGCTGCGGCACCCCGGATGCGTTCGCCAACCTCCAGACCCGCACTTCACGTGGCCCGCATTCCCGCCCGACGGCAGCGAATCATCCAGTCCATTTGCCTTGATCCAAGTCAAGTCGACGCGAAATTTTTCTGCTAAATTTTTGTTAGGCTGGCGGCCGCGGCGTGTTCGCGCCCGCGCCATCGAAGGTCGGGGAATGAACGTCGAGACCTATGACGACAAGGTAGTCCGTCTGTTCCTGCTCGCCTCGGCGGTGTGGGGCATCATCGGCACGCTGGTGGGCATGTACCTGGCGGCCGAGCTGGCGTGGCCGGCGCTGAACCTGGACATCCCGTTCATCACCTTCAGCAAGCTGCGCCCGGACCACACCTTCGGGGTGATCTTCGCCTTCGGCGGCTCGGCGCTGATGGGCACCTGCTACTACGTCGTGCAGCGCACCGGCCATGCCCGGCTGGCGCTGCCACGGCTGGCCGAGTTCACCTTCTGGGGCTGGCAACTGATCTGCGTGCTGGCGATGACGACCATGCCGCTGGGCCTGACCCAGAGCAAGGAGTACGCCGAACCGGAATGGTTCATCGACATCCTGATCGCGATCGTCTGGGTCAGCTTCGGGGTGGTGTTCTTCGCCAGTCTGGCGCGGCGTCGGATCCGCCACATCTACGTGGCCAACTGGTACTACGGCGCCTTCATCATCGCCGTGGGGCTGCTGCACATCGTCAACAACCTCGCCATCCCGGTCACCCTGACCAAGTCCTACCCGATCTATTCGGGCGCGGTGGATGCGATGGTGCAGTGGTGGTACGGCCACAACGCGGTGGCGTTCTTCCTCACCGCCGGCTTCCTCGGCA
>CAZXGS010000075.1:0-11620 GCA_964640525.1 uncultured Gammaproteobacteria bacterium
CGGGATGCTCTACATCTGGATGATGTCGCTGATCTTCTACCGCTACACGTTCTTCGATTTCTCTCCCGCCGACCTGTCCCCGCCGTACTGGATCAACATGGGTGCAATGGCGATCTCCACCCTCGCCGGGGCGCTGCTGATCATCAACACCCCGCACGCGCCGTTCCTGAATTCGATGCTGCCCTTCATCAAGGGCTTCACGGTGTTCTACTGGGCCACCGGCACGTGGTGGATTCCGATGCTGGTGATCCTGGCGGTCTGGCGCCACGGGGTGAAGCGGTTTCCGTTCACCTACGATCCGATGTACTGGGGCTCGGTGTTTCCGGTCGGCATGTATGCCGCCAGCACCCTGCGGATGATGCAGGCGATGGGGCTTTCGTTCCTGGGCTTCATTCCGCACATCATGTTCGGTGCCGGGCTGATCGCGTGGCTGGCGCTGTTCGCCGGCCAGTTGCGCGCGCTGCACCGGCAGTGGTTTGCAGCCGGAGCGGAGGCGGTGCGGTGACGGCGGTGGCGCATTTCATCCTCTACGTGGCCGACCAGCAGCGCAGCACGGCGTTTTACACCGCTGCGCTGGCACGGGCGCCGCGCCTGCATGTTCCGGGCATGACCGAATTCGAGCTGGCCGCGGGTGCGGTGCTGGGGCTGATGCCCGAGCAGGGCATCGTGCGCCTGCTGGGCGAGGCGCTGCCGGATCCTTCGGGTGCGCGTGGCATCGCCCGCGCCGAGCTGTACCTGCAGGTCGACGATGCGGCCGCCTGCCATGCCCGTGCGCTCGCCGCCGGCGCGGTGGAACTGAGCCCGCCGCAGCCGCGCAACTGGGGCGACGTGGCCGGGTATCTGCGCGACCCGGACGGCCATGTGCTGGCGTTTGCATCGCGGGGTCGTGCGGGTACCGGCTGAGACCAGGACGTCACGGGGTTCCGGCTGGCGCGGGAACACCGGTCGGCATCGCATCGCGATCGAGGTTCCGGCGTGGTTCCAGGTCCGCCGTCGTGGCGAGGGCTTGTCGCAACCCGAGCCAGTGCGCCAGCGGCGCAGGGCGGCCGAGCAGGTAGCCCTGGCCGATCCTGCAGCCAAGCGCCAGCAGTGCGTCGCGCTGCGCCGCGGTTTCGATGCCCTCGGCCACCGCGTCCATCTCCAGCGCGCGCGCCAGCGCGAGCACCGCCGCGGCAACCGAGGTGCTGGCCTTGCTCGCGCCGGTGCCGAGCCCGACCACGAAAGTGCGGTCGATCTTGAGCACCTGCAACCGATAGGCGTGGAGCCTGCTGAGCGAGGAATAGCCGGTGCCGAAGTCGTCCAGCGAGGCACCTATGCCGTGTCCGTGCAGGAACTCCAGGGTCTGGCGCACGACCTCCGGATTCTGGATCAACGAGCCCTCGGTGAGTTCGACCAGCACCCGCTGCGGTGGCAGACCGCTGCGCTGGATCACCTGCAGCAGGCGCTCGCCGAACCCGTCGCGGCGGAAGTGCCAAGGCGCGACGTTGAGCGCGATCTGCATGCCTTCCTCGAGCACTTGCGTGGCCCTGGCGCAACTGAGCTCGTACATCCTCCAGTCAATGGTGTCCATGCAACCGCTGTCCTCGGCCACCGACAGGAAGGCTCCCGGCGCCAGCACGCCACGCTCGGGATGGTTCCAGCGCAGCAGCGCTTCGTAACCGACGATACGGCCGTCGCGCAGATCCACGAACGGCTGGAACCAGGGTTCGAACTGGTCATTGGCGATCGCCGCGCGCAGCTCGGCTTCCAGCTTGAGGGTATCCACGGCGGTCGCCTGCACCGCCTGGTCGAACAGCTCGAAGCGCCCGCGCCCGTTGTGTTTGGCGCGATACATCGCACTGTCGGCATCACGTAGCAGGTCGTCGGCGCGGTGGTAGCGATTGTCGCCGAAGGCGATGCCGATGCTGGCCGAGAACACCATGTCGGTGTCCGCCAGCCGCATCGGCACACGCATCTTGCGCAGGATCCGTTGCGCGACCTTGACCCCGGTGGAAGGCACCGGCACGTCCTCCAGCAGGATCGCGAATTCGTCGCCGGACAGCCGGGCCACCATGTCCGGATCGCGCACGCAGGTGAGCAGGCGCGCGGCGAATTCCTTGAGCACCTGGTCGCCGACCAGGTGGCCAAGGCTGTCGTTGATCTGCTTGAAGCGATCGAAATCGATGAACAGCAACGCGCAATGCCGATCCGGGTTGCGCTGGATCAGGCCGATCACGCGTTCGAGGCGGTCGCGCAAGTAGCCGCGGTTGGGCAGGCCGGTCAGTCCGTCGTGGAGGACCTCGTGCTGGAGCTGGTTCTGGACCCGCTCGCGCTCCTCGATCTGCTGCCGCAGTTCCGCCGTGCGCGCGTTGACCCGCCGTTCCAGATCGGCATTCATGCGCTGCAACAGCTCGGCCGAACGCCGACGCGTCAGGCTGCTGGCGACCTGCCCGGCAACGAAGCCGAACAGTTCCTGTTCGGCCGGGCCATAGCGGGTGTCGGCGTCATAGGCCTGGACGACGATCAAGCCAATCGCCTCGTCGTGGACGCTGAGTGGGACGCCGAGCCAACTGCTCGGGATCCGCCCGATGACCTCGTCGTCGATGCGCCTTTGCGCGATCCACTCGCGGATGCGCGACGCGTCCAGGCAGGTCATGCCCTCGGCCAGCACCCATTCGCTCAGGCCACGGCCGAGGCGCCGCGACGGCGGATGGCTGTCGGCATGATCGGAAAAATACGGAAAATCCAGCGTGCGGTGGTCGGCGGACAACAGGGCAACGTAGAAGTTGCGGGCGTCGATGAGGTTGCCGACCACCACGTGGATGCGGCGGAAGAACTCGGCCTCGTCGATCTCCACGGTGGCCAGTTGGGCGATCTGGAAAAGGCTGGCCTGCAGGCGCTCGGAGCGCTCGCGCTCGGCCACTTCCCGGCGCAGCTCGGTGGTGCGCTCGCGCACGCGCCGTTCCAGGTCCTCGCGCGCCTGCTTGCGTTCGACGGCGGTCAGGATGTGGTCGGCGACGAACTCCAGCAACTCGCTGTCGTCCTGGGTGTAGTGCTGGTCGTTGCGGTAGGTCTGCACCACGACCGCGCCGCGGGTGCGGCCGTCGCGGCTCATCGGCACGCCGAGCCAGTCGCAGGCCGAGGGGCCCAGCGAGCGCAGGGGCCCGGTCACCTGCCGGCGCAATTGGTCGATGCTGCCGCGCAGCGGCTTGCCGGCGCGCAGCAGGTGCCAGGTCAGCGAGTACTGCCGATCGCGCATCGGCAGGTCCTGCTGCGGGTCGTAGGGTTCGTCGTCTTTCACGTCCGCGAAGTACAGGAAACGAAAGCTGTCGCGCTCCGGATCGTGCAGGACGATGTAGAAGTTCTCCGCGTGCATCAGCGTGCCGACGTTGACATGGATGCCGCGCAGCAGGTCGGGCATGTCCAGGTTCGAGCCCGACAGGTCGGATATCGCCAGCAGCGCGCGTTGCAACTGGCCGGCGCGCTCGGCGTCGTGCAGCGAGTTACTCAACCGCGTCAGGTTGGCGCGCGTGGCCTCGATGGTCAGCAGGTCGCGGTAACCGCGCAGCGCGACCAGAACCGCGCCTTCCAGGCGGGCCGCGGTCAGTTCGGTCTTTTCGCGGTAGTCGTTGATGTCGTAATCACGCACGACATCGCGCTCGGGCGCCTGCCCGGGCTGGCCGGTGCGAACGATGATGCGGATCAGGCGGTTGCCCAACTGCTGGCGAACGTGGTGCACCAGGTCAAGGCCGGCGCGCTCGCTCTCCATGACCACGTCCACCAGCATCACCGCGATGTCCGAGCGCTCCGCCAGGGCCTGCCGCGCCTCGCGCGCGCTGCCGGCCTCGATGATGAGCAGGCCGCGACCCTCGAACTGGAATTTGCCCAGCACCAGGCGGGTGATCGTGCGCACTTCCGGTTCGTCGTCGACGACCAGAACCACCCATCGCGGGTCTTGCGCCATCGTTGCCCTCCGATGCGCCCCACGGGCTGCCCGGTTTGGAGCGCGCCATCCATTTTATGGCCTCGACGACCATGCAAATCGGCGATGCAGGACTCATTTTGGAGGTTCACCTGCGCCCCGTGCGGTTGCCTTGCCGGGACTGCCGGCCGGGCTCAGCGCGGATTCCGGCTGGCCCGGCGTGCCGCCTCGGCGGCTGCCATGGCCGCCTTGGCCGCGGCATCGGCGGCAACGCGCGCCTGTTCGGCCGCGGCGACCGCCTGCATGATCTCCGGCAAATCGGTGTCGTCCTTCAGTTCCGGGTGGCGCTGGCGGTTCAGGCGCAGGATCGACAGATGCATCCAGGCCAGACTGACGCCCGCCACGCCGAACAGCAGCATGAAGCAACTGCTCCAGATCCCCACCAGGTCGTTCATCAGGCCGAAGGCGATCGGCAGCACGAAACCGCCCAGGCCGCCGATCATGCCGACCACACCGCCCACCGCACCGACGTGTGCCGGGTAATAGGTCGGGATGTGCTTGAACACCGCCGCCATGCCCAGCGCCATGAAGAAGCCCAGCACGAACAGCACGATCGCGCGCTCGGCCAGGCTCGGGGCGATGGTGAACGGAATCGGCCCGCGGATGCCCTCGATCACGTAGTGGGTGGCCGGGTAGGAGAGCAGGAACAGGCACAGCAAGGATGCCGAGAAGGCGATGTACATCATCTTCCGCGCGCCGTGGCGATCGGCCAGGATGCCTCCGACGGCGCGGAACGCGGCGGCCGGGAAGGTGAAACTGGCGGTGAGCATGCCCGCGGCGGCGAGGTCGATGTGGTACACGCCCATGTAATAGCGCGGCAGCCACGAGGTGAGCGCGATGAAGCCGCCGAACACCAGGAAGTAATAGGTGGAGAATCGCCACACCTGCAGGTTGCGCAGCGGTGCGATGCGCTCGCGGATGCCGGCCGGCTTGGTGCCGCTGGCGCGTCGCGCGCGGGTGGCCGGGTCCTCCTGTGCGAGCAGGAAGAACAGCACCGCGGTGGCCAGCATGACCGCGCCGTACACGTTGGCGGCCTGTCGCCAGCCCATGGCCGCCAGCAGCATGGGCGCAAAGAAGCTGGTCAGCGCGGCGCCTGCATTGCCCATGCCGAACAAGCCCAGCGCGGTGCCTTGTTTCTCCTTCGGGAACCATGCCGAGACATACACGACGCCAACCGAGAACGAACCTCCGGCCAGCCCGAGGCCCAGACCGATCGCCAGCAGCATCCCGTAGTGTTGGGCGAAAGGCAGCAGGAACGCGCAGCCGGCGACCACCAGCATCAGCAGCGAATACACGCGCTTGCCGCCGTAGAGCTCCGACCAGATGCCCAGCAGCAGCCGCGACACCGACCCGGTGAGGACCGGCGTGGCGACCAGCAGGCCGAACGCGGTCTGCGAGAACCCCAACTCCTTCTGCAGTTCCACGCCGACGATCGAATACACCACCCACACCGCGAAGCAGATCGCCATCGCGAACGTGGCCAGTGCAAGCGCACGGTAGCTGGAGCCTGGGCTGAACTCGACGGGAGCGTTCATGGGGGGCAGGTGCCGGCTGGACCCAGGCAGGATAGCCAAGTCCGGTGGGCCAGGATTGAGCGGGATCAAGTCTGCAACGCGTCGCGGACGCCGATTCAGGCAGGGCGGGGTGGCAGGAGCGTGGAAGACGGCCGCCTGTGCAGCCTCTTCCAACGACACATGAGCCTGAAGAGGGCGGCGTGATTCCAACGACAGATGAGCGTGAACGGCGGCGGCACGGGTCATCCTCGGAGGATGATCGTGACCCTGCATACCCATACCCTGACTTCGCTGGACGAGGTCCGCGCCTTCCTGGAAGGCACCTCGACCGTGACCTTCACCACGCCCGATACCGGCGAGCGCCATCGCTGGCTGGAGGCGAGCTTGCGCCAATTCGGCTACGACAGGCTTGGTCGGGCCGACAAGGGCCTGCTGCAAGCCTTCGCCCGCAAGGTGACCGGCTACTCCCGGGCCCAGCTCACCCGCCTTATCGCGCAGTGGCGGTGCGGGCGAACCATCACCGATCGTCGCGGCCCGCCTGCCAAGCCCTTCTCCCGGCGTTATACGGACGAGGACGTGCGGACGCTGGCCAGTCTCGATCGCCTGCACAACCAGCTGTCCGGGCCAGCCACCCGCAAGATCGCCGAGCGCATGGCGGCGGTCTACAACGAATCGGCCTATGTACGGCTGGCCACGATCTCGGTGGCGCACCTGTACAACCTGCGCGCCAGCACCACCTATCAGCGCCAGCGTGGCCGCCACGAGCCCACCCGACCACGCGCCGTGGCCATCGGCGAGCGCCGCCGCCCGCAGCCTCAGGGCCAGCCGGGCTTCCTGCGCGTGGACTCGGTTCACCAAGGCGACTGGGACGGCATCAAGGGGCTGTACGTCATCAACCTGGTCGATGCCGTCACCCAGTTCGAGGTCGTCGTCGCGGCCGAGCGTATCAGCGAGAACTTCCTCATCCCGGCTCTGGAGCAGGCGCTGGAAGCCTTTCCCTTCACCATCCGCGGCTTCCACTCCGACAACGGCTCGGAGTACATCAACCACCGCATCGCCGCCATGCTCGACAAGCTCCACGTCGAGTTCACCAAGTCGCGGGCCCGGCGCACCAACGACAACGCCCTGGTCGAAAGCAAGAACGGCTCGGTGGTCCGCAAGCACTTGGGCTACAGCCACATCCCCAGCCACCACGCCCAGGCCGTGTGCGCCTTCCTGGTCGCCTTCCTCAACCCCTACCTCAACTACCACCGCCCCTGCTTCTTCCCGGAGGTCATCGTGGACGCCAAGGGACGGCAACGTCGCCGCTACCGCTACGAGCACATGAAAACGCCCTATGAAAAGCTCAAATCCATCCCCGAAGCTGCCAGCTTCCTCAAGCCCGGAACCACCTTCGCCGAACTCGACGCCAAGGCGATGGCCATGACCGACAACCAAGCCGCTGAACAACTCAACCGCGAACGCGAAAAGCTGTTCCAGACCATCAAGAACCCAAAGGCTGCCTGACCCTCCCCGCCGACTCCTTCAGGCTCATTTCACTTTTGGAATGTGCTTGTGCTGGTGTGCAGGCGGAAACCGCATCCCGTCATTGCGGAAGCGTTTCGAATGCATCACCCGGGAAGTCGCGAGATTTCGCCCCTCACCCGCCGTTCCCGCGCAAGCCGGGACCCATTGGGCTGGCGCAAACCATCGTCACAAGGTCGCTGCAAGGCACGTCGCAATGGATCCCGGCTTGCGCCGGGATGACGGGCAAGGCGTGAATCCGGTGTCTCCGTCCGCCCATGGCGATCCTGCGGGATCGCGACCGCGTCGCGGGCCGGGTCGTTCGATTCGCCATGCGAACAGAACTGCCCGGCAAATTGCATCATCCACCGAAAGTTACGTGCCGCGTAGCCTTACCTGCGGGAGGCGAAGTGTGCCAGCAGCTGCTTCAAGCGCGGGGCGGGGTTGGCGAACTTGACCTGCTGTTCGTCGAAGGCCTGTGGATCGAACTTGCCGCGCCGGCCCTTCTGGGCGGTGGCCCAGACATGGGACGCGGCGTACTCGGGGTCGTCGGGGTCGGCAAGGGTCTCCAGCAAACTGGCATAGCCATGCGGTCCGCCGCAATCATCTGGAGGGCCGGCATGCTCGCCAGCCGTGCAGCGCGGATACTTCTTTCCCGGGGCTGCGGTCAGGACTTCTTCCAGCGTGACGAGATGCTGCCAGCCGTCGCCGAAGTCGTACTCGTACTCCAGTTGGGGATTGGTCGGAGTGAGGACGTCCACCACGTGATGCTCCCAGCCCGGGAGGGGAGGCGCGTCGTCGAACTCGTCCATCGGAATCCCAAAACGCGCGCCGCGATCCCGTCTACCCCCGGCACGAAACTCATGCAGGTGGGAGTCGTTCCAACCGAACGCGCTCTGAATGGCGACATGCAGATCCCAAAACGTGGCGGTCCCAAGGATCTGCAGCCGACGCCAAATCAATGGCTCGATGTGCAAAAGTTCGATGCGAAGTTGGAGGATGGCCGGTGCGTTCAGTGGGAGCAACCTGCTGATGACCTATCGGAAGTGCCGAAAATCCGCTCCCATGGTTGGCAGCGGCCCGCAAGCCTTTACTCATTTCAAGTCGAAGGCCGGGGTGAGACTTGTCCCAATTCCGTCACAAAACTGTCACAACGGGAGTTGGCGCGCCCGACAGGAGTCGAACCTGTGACCCCTACCTTCGGAGGGTAGTACTCTATCCAGCTGAGCTACGGGCGCGTTTTGCAAGGATTTTTTGCCGCGGGACGGGCGATCTTCGATTGGAGTCGCCTTGTCCGGGACGGCAGTATACCCCAGCAAAGCGTGCTGCCCTTCGAAGGCAAAAGGTACGGGTTCGAATCCCGCCGAGCGCGCCACCCTTCCTCTTGCTGATCTCGTGCCCGCCGCCATGCGCACGGCGGCTGCGCGGTCGTCGTGCCTGGGTGGACGGCACCACCCCGGCTCGCGTCCCTGGGTCAATTTTCAGCGCGAACCAACGGGCCCCGAGGCTCGACTGGCCTCACTCGTCCAGCCCGCGCACCCGGTACTGGTGATGCAGTTGCCGCAGGTACTGGTGGATGGCGTGCTGGCAGGACTGCGCCTGCAGGTAGCTGGCAATGCGTTGCTCGCAGTCGGTGAATTCAAGCGGCTGGCCGCGCTCGATCGCGTCCACGAACACCACGTGGTGGCCCCAGCGCGATTCGATGGTCAGGCCGGCAAGGCCGGGCTTGAGCATGAACAACTGGCGCTCGAACTCGGGCGTGGTCTGGCCGTGTTCGATCCAGTCAAGGTCGCCACCTTCGCTTGCCGACGGGCAGGCCGAATGGCGGGCGGCGAATTCGGCGAAGCGCGCGGGGTTGTCCTGCAACTGCGCGATCAAGGCATCGCCCAACTCGCGCGCGCGCAGGCGGGCGTCGGTGTCGGCCGGCGCGGCCGCGAGCAGGATGTGGCGGGCGTGCACGCGATCCGGACTGCGCATGCGCTCGCGGTTGGCCTCGAACCAGCGTCGGCTGGCGGCGGGGTCGGGCTCGGGGGTCGGCGACTCGCGTTCGAGCAGGATGCGGATCGCGGCTTCCTCGGTGGTCTCGGCGCCCTCGGCGATGACCTCGTCCAACCCCAGGCGTTCGCACTCGCGGCGCAGCAATTCGCGGATCACCAGCGTGCGCGCGGCCTGCTGGCGCGACGCGTGCGGGTCGTCGGCGCGGTGGAACTGCATCTCGCGGGCGATCTCCGCCTCGGTGATCGCGGTGTCCTCGACGAACACCCACGCCGGGGCTTGGCCGGGCACGCCGTTTGCGGGCTCGCCGGCATGCGTGTGCTGGCGCGCGGCATCCGACAGCGCGCCGGCGTCCATCACGATCGGGATGATCTTGTCCATGGCCTCAGCGATCGGCGTAGTCCACCGCCGGCTGGCGGCGGCGTACCACCTGGTAGGGGCGGCGCAGGTAGCTCAGCGGGATCGACCAGATGTGCACCAGGCGGGTGAACGGGGTGATCAGGATCAGAGTCATGCCCAGCACGATGTGGGTCTTGAAGATCCAGTGCGTATCGGTGACGTAGGCCCAGGCGTCGGGACGGAAGGTGACGATGTGCTGCGCCCACATCGACAGGCGCAGCATCTCGCCGCCGTCCAGGTGCTGGGCGGAGACGAAGATCGAGGACAGGCCGAGCAGCAGTTGCGCGTACAGCAGCACCAGCACCAGCAGGTCGCGTCCGCCACCGGTGGCGCGCACGCGCGCATCCATCAGCCGGCGCACCAGCAGAATGGTGATGCCCAGCAGGCAGATCAGGCCGAAGAAGCCGCCCACCGACATGGCCAGCAACTGCTTGTGCTGCACGCTGATGACGTACTCGTACAGCCAGTGCGGGGTGAGCAGGCCGACCAGGTGGCCGCCGAGGATGGCGAGTATGCCGATGTGGAAGGCGTTGCTGCCTAGGCGCATGCCGCGCTTGGACAACAACTGGCTCGATCCGCTGCGCCAGGTGTAGGCGCCCCAGTCGAAGCGCGCCCAGCAACCGATCGCGAACACCGCCAGCGCGAGGTAGGGATAGATCTGGAACAGGACGAAATCGGCGTAATTCATGGGATCACCTGTGCTGGGTCTGGCCCGGCGAGGGCCGCGTGCTCGGGGTGCAGTCGTCCTGCGGCGCCTCGTTGCCGAAGCGCACCGCTTCCTCTTCCCACACCTTGTCCATCGCCTCGGCGGTGTCGTCGCGCGGCTCGGCACGGGCCTTGTCGCGCAGGGCGGGGTCGTTGCTGCCTGAGTGGCCGGCAATCAGCAAGTCCAGCAGCCCCGCATAGGGACTCTCGCGCTCGGCGGCGCGGGCGGCGAGCAGGCCGATGATGTGGCCGATGTGGCCCAGCCATTCGGCGGCTTCCTCGTGCGGGCGCCGCGACAGGAACTCCAGCACCAGCGGCAAGTAATCGGGCAACTCGCGGCTGGACAGGAACAGGCCATGACGGCGGTAGGTCTCGATCAGGTCCACCATCGCCTGGCCGCGGTCGCGCGATTCGCCGTGGATGTGCTCGAACAGCAGCAGGCTCATGGCGCGGCCGCGGTCGAACAGGCCGAGCCAGCGCTCCTGCGCGTCCATCGGATCCATCGCCAACAGCTCGCTGACGAAGCCGTGCAGGCGCTCGCGGGCGGCGCGCGGCAAGGTCTGGTCGGCGCACGCGGCGAGCAGATCCGGGCCGTGCTGCCACAGGGAGTCGGCCGGATAGTCGAGCAGCGCGCTGAGCAGCTTCAAGGTCTGCGGCGAGGGCGTGACGACGCTCGCCTTGCGCGGGCTGGCGGCGAGCAAGCTCATGCCAGCTCCCGGTCGGGTTTCTGGCGTGCCGGATCGACCTGATAGGTGGTGGTCGCGCGCCCGCCGAACAGCGCCTCGGCCTCCGAGCCCGGCGAGCAGCCGTTGCCGAAGCTGAAGCCGCAGCCGCCGCGTTCGCCGAAGGCGTCATTGGCGTATTCGCGGTGCGCCGTCGGGATGACGAAGCGATCCTCGTAGTTGGCGATCGCCAGGTAGCGGTACATCTCCTCGGCCTGGGCCACGCTGAGCCCGACCTGGGTGAGCGCGCGGGTGTCCTCGATGCCATCGACGTTGCGGGCGCGGCGCCAGGCGCGCATCGCCAGGATGCGCTCGAGCGCGCGGATCACCGGCTCCTCGTCGCCGGCGGTGAGCAGGTTGGCCAGGTAGCGTACCGGGATGCGCAGCGAGCGCACGTCCGGCAACTCGCCGGCGGCCTCGACCTTGCCGGCATCGGCAGCCGACTGCACCGGCGACAGCGGCGGCACGTACCACACCATCGGCAGGGTGCGGTATTCCGGGTGCAGCGGCAGCGCCAGCTTCCAGTCCACCGCCAGCTTGTACACCGGGGAGATCTTCGCCGCTTCCAGCCAGTTGTCGGGGATGCCCTGGGCGCGCGCGGCGGCGATCACCTTCGGGTCGAACGGATCCAGGAAGATGTCCAGGTGCGCCTGGTAGAGCTCCTTCTCGGAGGGCACGTTGGCCGCCTCGGCGATGCGGTCGGCGTCGTACAGCATCACCCCGAGGTAGCGGATGCGCCCCACGCAGGTCTCCGAGCAGATCGTCGGCTCGCCCATCTCGATGCGCGGGTAGCAGAAGATGCACTTCTCGGATTTGCCCGA
>CAZXGS010000076.1:0-11538 GCA_964640525.1 uncultured Gammaproteobacteria bacterium
CGTGGTGAGCCTGTCGAACCACGCTGTTCGCGCAATCCGGGACGCCCTTCGACAGCCTCAGGGCGAACGGACGGAGGGGTTCCGTTCGTGGTGAGCCTGTCGAACCACGCCCCTTACGCCATCTCCCCGCGCAACGCGCGCACTTGTGCCTCCAGCATGCCGGCCGTGGCCTGCGTGCCATCCACCGCGTCGCCGACCACCAGTTCCACCTGCGCGCGGAACCGTCGCGGCAGGCGCAGGCGCCGCAGGTGCGAGTCGCGCTTGGACCACATGCTCATCCACATCCCGCGCAACGCCAGCGGGATCACCGGCACCGGCCGTCGGGCGAGGATCTTTTCCACCCCGCCGCGGAATGGCGCGATCTGCCCATCCTTGGTCAGCGCGCCCTCGGGGAAGATGCACACCAGTTCGCCGTCCGCCAGCGCCGCATCGACCGCGTCGAATGCGCGCTGCATCAGCGCCGGATCTTCCTTCGCCCCGGCGATCGGAATCGCCTTGGCCGCCTTGAACATCCACGCTGCGCCGGGCGTGTTGAATATTCTGTAGTACATGACGAAACGTGCCGGCCGCGGCACCGCGCCACCGATCAGCATCGCATCCAGGTAGCTGACGTGGTTGCACACCAGCAGCGCCGGTCCTTCCTCCGGGATGCGCTCGATGCCGCCCACGCGCAGCCGGTACAGCGCCTTGCCCAGCATCCAGCACACGAAGCGCATCAGGAACTCGGGTACCAGGGTGAAGATGTAGATCGCCACCAGCGCATTGAGCACGGCGGTGGCCAGCAACAGCTGCGGCACGCTCAGGCCAAGCTCGAGCAGGCCCAGCCCGAACACCGAGGCCACCACCATGAACACCGCGTTGAGGATGTTGTTGCCGGCGATCACCCGCGAGATCTGCTCGCGCGGGGTACGGCTTTGCACCAGCGCGAACAGCGGCACGATGTAGAAGCCGGCGAACACGCCGATCAGCAGCAGGTCGATGCAGACCCGCCAGTTCTCCGGTGCGCGCAGGAACGCCAGTGCGCCCAGCTCGTGGACGCTGGCTGGCAGGTGGCGGGCAAAATACAGATCCACGCCAAGCACGGTCAGGCCGATCGCGCCAAACGGCACCAGGCCGATCTCCACCGTGCGCCCGGACAGCTTCTCGCACAGCAGCGAGCCCACCCCGGTGCCGATCGAGAACAGCGCCAGCGCAAGCGTTTCCACGCTGCCGCTGCCGCCCAGGTAATCCTTGGTGTAGTTGGGCAGTTGCGCGGTGAACACCAGCCCGAAAAACCAGAACCACGAAATGCCCAGCACCGAGTTGAACACGGTCCGGTTCGCTGCCACGAAGCGCAGCGAGCGCCAGGTCGCACGTGCGATGTTCCAGTCGAAAGCCAGCTCCGGTGCGGTCGCGGGGGCTGCCGGGATACGCAGGCTGCACAGGTAACCGACGATGGCCATGCCGATCACCAGCGCAGCGGCCGCCGGCGCGCCCCAGACGGTCATCGCCACCCCGCCACCGATCATGCCCAACAGCACCGCCATCGACGTACCCATCTCCACCAGCCCGTTGCCGCCCACCAGTTCCTGCGGGTGCAGCACCTGCGGCAGGATCGCGTACTTGATCGGCCCGAACATGGTCGAATGCAGGCCCATCATCACCAGCACGGTCAACATCAGCGGCACGTTCTTCGCGGCGAAGGCATAGGCCGCCAGCGCCATCGCGGCAATCTCGAACAGCTTCACGAAGCGGATCAGCCGGGTCTTCTCGAACTTCTCGGCGATCTGTCCGGCACTTGCCGAGAACAGGAAGAACGGCACGATGAACAGCGCTGGCGCAAGGTTGGAATAGAAGCTGACCGCGGAGTGGTCCAACCCGATCCGGAACGCGACCAGCACCACCAGCGCCTGCCGAAACGCGTTGTCGTTGAACGCACCCAGCGCCTGGGTGAGGAAGAACGGCAGGAAGCGGCGCTGGCGCAGCAGTTCGAACTGGTTGTGGCCGGACATGGGCAGGGTTCCATGGAGTCCGGTGCAGTGTAGCGGGGCGGTTTGGTGGCGCGCATCGTGCAAACGCGACGTTGATCGCGACGATGCCCTCGGTAGCGCTGAGGGTCACTGCAACGCCGGCGGCAAACGAGCGCAGGGCATTGCGTTTTGGGTCGACCGGGAACCACGGCCACGTCGGTATCCTCGACGCATGGATCGTCGAGGTGGGGCTCAGCGCGTCCTGCGGTAGCGTTTTTTTGGCTCGTGCACGGCGCCATCGGGCGCGATCCGCAATCGCGGACGCAGCCAGCCGGCGAAATCGGCCTCGGACAGGCTGCCCTCGGCAAGGCCGAGCATGCGGGTGTATTTCTCGTCCTCGCTGGCCTCCAGCACGGTGTCGTTGAGGGCGAGGAAGACGCGGTAGCAAACATGCGCAGTGCGCTTGTTGCCATCCACGAAGGGATGGTTGCGGGCGAGGCCGAACGCCAGACTGGCGGCGAGATCGGCCAGATCCGGCGGCGGTTCACCGTAGGCGTGCAACTGCTGCGGTCGCGCCAGCGCCGATTCCAGCAGGGCTTCGCCGCGCACGCCGCTGCCGCCGCCATGTTCGGCGAGCTGGCGCTCGTGGATGGCCAGCGCCAGCGCGCGCTCGATCCAGACGATCATCGCCGCTGGCTATTGCGCGAGCTTGCGCAGCAGGTCGCGGTCTTCGCGCATGACCTTCTCGGCCACTTCCATCTGCGCGGCCAGTTTCGGATCGTAGGCGCTCAGGCGGATGCCGTCGGGTGTCTCGATGGCGTACAGGTCGTCGCCCTTGTCCACCCGCAGGCGGGCCAGCAGCTCCTTGGGCAGGATGACTCCGGCGGAGTTGCCGATGCTGGTGACTTTGAGTCTCATGGCGTGCTTCCGACGACGTTATAACCGATGTTATACGCGCTTCTGGTGCGAAGCAATCACCCGGCTCCGTGTGCTCGGCTCCCGGCGTCGGGGGATCAGCCGCGTTCGCGCGCGATCGCCCGCCAGCCGATGTCGTGGCGGTGAAACTCGCCATCCCACGTGATGGTCGCTGCGGCCGCGTAGGCGCCGCGCTGCGCGGCGGCCACCGATTCGCCGAGCGCGCAGGCGCACAGCACGCGACCGCCGGCGGTGACGACCGCGCCGTCCGCGGCAAGCCGAGTGCCGGCGTGGAAGACCTTGCTGTCGGCGGGCTGCGGTGCATTCAGCCCGTGAATGATGTCGCCGGACTTGGGCGCGTCCGGGTAGTTCGCCGCCGCCATCACCACGCCGAGCGAGGGGCGAGGGTCCCATTGCGCCTGGCTGCGGTCGAGCCGGCCGTCGATCGCGGCCTCGACCAGGTCCAGCAGATCCGACTGCAGGCGCAGCATCACCGGCTGCGTTTCCGGGTCGCCGAAGCGGACGTTGAACTCGATCACCTTCGGTGCACCTTCGCGGTCGATCATCAGCCCGGCGTAAAGGAAGCCGGTGAACGGGATGCCGTCGGCGGCCATGCCGCGCACGGTTGGCTCGACGATCTCGCGCAGCACCCGCGCGTGCACCTCCGGCGACACCACCGGCGCGGGCGAATACGCGCCCATGCCGCCGGTGTTCGGACCGGTGTCGCCGTCGTGGACGCGCTTGTGATCCTGCGAGGTCGCCATCGGCAAGGCGTGGGTGCCGTCGACCATCGAGATGAAGCTGGCTTCCTCGCCGTCGAGGAACTCCTCGATCACCACCCGCGCCCCGGCGGCGCCGAAGGCGTTGCCGGCCAACATGTCGCGCACCGCGGCCTCGGCCTCAGCCAGGGTCATGGCCACGATCACGCCCTTGCCGGCGGCCAGGCCATCGGCCTTGACCACGATGCGCTGATCGGAAGCGTGCGCACCGACCTGGCGCAGGTGGGCGAGCGCGGCATCGAGTTCGCTGAACACCGCGTAGTGCGCGGTGGGGATGCCGTGGCGGGCGAGGAAGTCCTTGGCGAAGGCCTTGCTGCCTTCCAGTTGGGCAGCCGCTGCGGTGGGGCCGAAGATGCGCCGGCGACTTGCCCGAAACGCATCGACCACGCCGGCGACCAGCGGCGCTTCCGGGCCGACCACGGTCAGCGCGACGTCCTCGCGCGCCACCAGTGCGAGCAGGGCGTCGATGTCGGTGGCGGCGACCGCGACGTTGCGGCACTTGGCCTCGCGCGCGGTGCCGGCATTGCCGGGTGCGACCAGCACTTCGTCCACGCGCGGTGACTGCGCGAGTTTCCAGGCCAGCGCATGCTCGCGGCCGCCTGCACCGATGACCAGCACCTTCACGGCGTGGCCCCTCCGACCAGTTTGCAGTTGGGTGCCTTGAGCGCGTCGATCTGGAACACCAGCTTGCCGTCCTTGTCCAGGAACCGGCGCGTGACCTTGAAGTGGTGATCCATCAGCGCCTTGAGTTCCGGTTCCTTGCAGGCGGCGATGTTCAGGTCGCCCTGTTCCTGGGTGCGCATCAGCGGCAGCTTCTTCGGGTCGATCTGCGCGGCACTGGCGAAGGGGATCCGCACTTCGACCACCAACCGATTGTCCTCGGCCCGCGCGTGCTGCATCACCAGGCCATCGACATAGGGTTGGGGCAGCTTGTGGTTGAGGGCCTCGGCCACGTGCTGCGGGTCGATCGGCGCCGCCTGCGGCTTGCAGGCGACCAGCGCGAGGGCGCCAAGGGTGAAGCCAAGGCAACGGATGGTGGCGCGAGTCACGGCAGGTTCTCCGTTGGCGGTGATGACGGTGCGGGGACGGGCAAGGACTCAGTGGCGGAAGTGGCGTCGACCGGTGAACACCATCGCGATGCCGTGCTCGTCGGCGGCGGCGATCACCTCGGCGTCGCGCATCGAGCCGCCGGGCTGGATCACGCAGGCGATCCCGGCCTTCGCCGCGGCGTCGATGCCATCGCGGAACGGGAAGAACGCATCCGATGCCATCGCCGCGCCGGGCACGGCCAAGCCGGCTTCCTCGGCCTTGAGCGCGGCGATCCTTGCGCTGACCACGCGGCTCATCTGGCCCGCACCCACGCCGATCGTGCGCAGGTCCTTCGCATAGACGATGGCGTTGGACTTGACGTGCATGGCCACCTTCCACGCGAACAGCAGGTCGGCGAGCTGGTTTTCATCGGGGGCGATCCTGGTCACGACCTTGAGGTCGGCGACGGTCAGGGCGTCGGAGTCGGCGTCCTGCACCAGCAGGCCGCCGGCGATGCGCTTGAAGTCCAGGCGCGAGGGGCATGGTTCGACACGGGCCTGCTCGAACTGCGTTCTCGACAGGCCCTGCTCACCACGAACGGTTTCTTTGATAGATGCGTTGCGGGCCTGCTCGAACTGCGTTCTCGACAGGCCCTGCTCACCACGAACGGTTTCTTTGATAGATGCGTTGCGGGCCTGCTCGAACTGCGTTCTCGACAGGCCCTGCTCACCACGAACGGTGTCTTGGACAGGCGCACCGCGAACAGCGCACTGGATGGGGCCGCACGCAAGCACGCGCACATTTGCTTTCTTCGCGAACGCGGCCAGTGCATCGGGTTCGATTTCCGGTGCGATGACCACTTCGACGAACTGGCGCTTGACGATCTCCCTCGCGGTTGCCGCGTCGAGTGCGCGATTGAAGGCGATGATGCCGCCGAACGCCGAGGTCGGGTCGGTGGCGTGGGCGCGGTCGTAGGCGGCCAGCAGGTCGCCTGCCATCGCCACGCCGCAAGGGTTGGCGTGCTTGACGATCACGCAGGCCGGCGCGTCGAAGCTCTTGACGCATTCCAGCGCCGCATCGGCGTCGGCGAGGTTGTTGTACGACAGCTCCTTGCCCTGCAGCACGCGTGCGGTGGCGACGAGGCCACGCGGTGCATCGCTCTCCACGTACAGCGCGCCGGCCTGGTGCGGGTTTTCGCCATAGCGCAGGCTGGCGGCCAATTGCAGCGACAGGTGGAAGGTGCGCGGCCAGCGCTCGGGGGTTTCGAGGTTCTCCGCAAGCGGCGAGAGCCACTGCGCGATGGCGCCGTCGTAGCCGGCGGTGTGTGCGTAGGCCTTGGCCGCGAAGCCGCGGCGCTGCGCCGCGGTGGTGCCGCCGGCGGCGAGCGCATCCACCATCGCGCCGTAATCGGCAGGATCCACCACCACGGCGACCCGCGCGTGGTTCTTGGCCGCCGCGCGCAGCATCGCCGGGCCGCCGATGTCGATGTTCTCCACCGCGTCGTCGTAGCTGCAGCCGGGCTTGGCGACGGTGGCCTGGAATGGATACAGGTTGACCACCAGCAGGTCGATCGGGGCGATGCCGTGTTGCGTCATCACCGCATCGTCGAGGCCCTCGCGGCCGAGCAGGCCGCCATGGATGCGCGGGTGCAGGGTCTTGACGCGGCCGTCCATGATCTCCGGGAAGCCGGTGACCTGGCTGACGTCGAGGACCTCGATGCCATGCTCGCGCAGGGCCTTGGCGGTGCCGCCGGTGGACAGCAGTTCCACGCCGTGGGCGGCGAGGGCATCGGCAAGGTCGATCAGACCGCTCTTGTCGGATACCGACAGCAAGGCGCGGCGCACGCGCTGGCGCGGCGGGTTCGTGGCTTCTGCAGGCGACATCGGTGACCCCGGCTGGCGAGCCGCCGATTATACCGACAGCCGCGGCACGCGGCCGCGATGCTCAGGCCAGGTCGTATTGGCGCAGTTTCTTGCGCAGCGTGCTGCGGTTGATGCCCAACGCGGCCGCGGCGCGCGATTGATTGCCCTGGCAGTGCTGCAACACTTCCAGGAACAAGGGTTTTTCGATTTCCTGCATGACCCGCGCGTGGAGATCCTCGGCGGGGTGCCCATCGAGGTCGCGCAGGTGGCGACGCACGACCTGGGCGACGCATTCGTGCAGGGAAACCTGCCCCGATGCGCCCGCGGCGGGGCCGCTGGCGCGCAATGCTTGAACGACGTTCACGAGTTGTCGCACTCCGGAAGAGGCCCGCGCACGCGCGCAGGCCAGCATGAGAACCCGTGGCAATGACGCGACGGGGGATGGAGTGTACCGCCGTCATCCGTGGCACTTGCAAGCGTTCGTGAAAAAAAATTTTCTTGACACGCTTCACGCACTGGCCATGACCGCGCGCACGACATCATCGCGCGCACTCTCACGATTCCGTCGTGCGGCACTTCACATTTTGCGCGCGTGTCCGTTCAGCGAAAGTCGATCGACCACGAGACCGCGTCCGGATCGACCACCTCCAACGTCGCGTTGGCTGCTTGCCCTGGCTGCAGCAAAGGCGACTCCGGTGCGCCGCCGAGGTACTCGCGCGGACCGAAGCGGCGCAGCCCGACCACGCGGCCGTTGAGATCGGACGCGGTCAGTTGCAGCAGCGGCCAGCCCTGGGCGAACGGGGCGTCGTTGCGGAAGCTCACCGTGACCAGTCGCACGCCCTTCACCGAAGGGTGCGGGTTGAATTCGCGCGCGGTCACCGCGAACGCCTTTGGGTCATGCCATGGTGGGATCGTGCAGCCGAGCGCGGCACAGATCGCGGCGATCTGCGGTCGCCACTGCGCATCGCGGGCGAGCGCATCGCGATCGGCGATCGGCACGATCATCGCCAATGCCGCCAGCAACACTGCGCTGGCCAGCCACCAGTACCACTGCCCGGGTCGCCGGCTGCGCACGCGCTCGCGCGCGAAGCGCGGCACCGAGGAGGGCATGCTGGGGCGCGCGCGCGTGGCGAACAGGTCGCCCTGCGCCCGCTCGGTACCTGCGCCAAGCGTCGCGGCATGGTCTGCAGCCGTGGCTTCGGTCAGGAAAGCGTGGGCATCCACGGCGTGGCCGCAGGAGGGGCAAGGGACGTGCGCTCCCGCGGCCGGCGCCGGGTCGTCGGCGAGCGCAAACACGGTGCGGCATTGGGGGCAGCGGGTCTGCATCCGGGCAGTTTACGGGAAGCCCGCGTTCACGCGCGCTTCATCCCGTCGATCCGCAGCCAGTCGCCACGCCGGGTCACGCGCAGGCCGTCGAACCACCCGGCATAGCGGGCGAGCAGGTCGTCCTGTTGGCCGTCGAGGATGCCCGACAGCGCCAGCAGGCCGCCTGGCCGCACCCGCGCGGCAATGGACGGGGCGAGCGCGTCCAGCGCCGATGCGAGGATGTTGGCGACCACCACCTCGCAGGCGGTTCCCGGCGCGTCATCGGGCATCGCCACCGCCAACCGGTCGGCAACCCCGTTGCGTTGCGCATTGTCGAGGCTGGCGGCCAGGGCCTGCGGGTCGTTGTCGATGCCCTGCGCATGCGCTGCGCCGAGCTTGAGCGCGGCGATGGCCAGGATGCCCGAGCCGCAACCGACATCGAGCACGTCACGGCCCTGCAAGCGGCCGTGGCGTGCCAGATCTTCCAGCCATTCCAGGCACAGCGCGGTGGTCGGATGGGTGCCCGAACCGAACGCCAGGCCCGGGTCGAGGCGCACGATCGTCGCCGCCTCGCCCATCGCGGCGGCCGCGTCCGGCAGCTCGGCATTCCAGGGCACGATCCACAGGCCCTCGCCGAACTGCAGCGGCGGGTAGTCGTCCATCCACGCGCGCACCCAGTCCTGGTCGGGGACCTCGCGAAACTGCGCGCTGTCCAGGTTCGCCTCCGGTGCCAGCGCTTCCAGCGCATACAGGAGCCCGTCACGGTCGGCGCCGACGTCGAACAGCGCGTTCACCTGCATCGCCTGCCACAACGGCATCGCGCCGACGCCGGGTTCCAGGATCGCCCGTTCGTCGGGGGTGGCCGCGTCGGCGTCCATGAAGGTGACCGCAAGCGCGCCCAATTCCTCCAGCGCGGCTTCGACGCGCGAATGCTGCCGCTGGCTGCAACGCAGGGTGAGTTCGATGAAGGGCATCAGAGCTTGGGAATGCGGATCGTCTTGCTGATCATCAACGCGCCGGACAGCGCGAAAGCCAGCGCCAGCGGATGCATCGAGACCGCGCCGAAATGGAGTTCGCCGAACCAGATCGCCTGCCCGACGCGCCCCTGCCAGGCGGCCAGTGCGAGCATCGCCACCAGCAGCACGCTGCTCGGAATCGGCGTGCCCTCGAAGTACTTCACCTTGCCCGAGGCGTCGGCGGACAGCGCGTCGGCGGTGATGTTGTAGCGCGCCAGCCGGCTGACGCCGCAGGCAACGAAGGCGATCAGCACCGCGCAATCCAGGTGTGCGTCCAGGCCGCAGGCATACCCCATCGCCGCCGGCGCGACCCCGAAGGAGATCGCATCGGCCAGCGAATCCAGTTCGCGGCCAAGTGCGGACTGCTTCTGCCGCCAGCGGGCGATGCGGCCGTCGAGCACGTCGAACACCAGCGCCAGCGGGATCAGGACCGCAGCATGGATCAGACCATCGGGATGCTTGCCGGCCAGGTAACCCATCAGCGCCAGCACCGCGCCCATGCCGCAGGCCGCATTGCCGATGGTGAACCAGTCGGCGAGGTGGAAGCCGCGGATCATCGAGAAATGGGGCGGACGGGCGGAGGTCATGGTGCCAAGAGTGATCGGGAATCGGGATCCTGACGATCGGCCGCCGGGTGTCAGCTTGCCGACGTGCGGGGATGGTGCCGGATCGATGCGATGCAAGCCAGTGCTTGCCGCGTCCGTTCACGCCGCGCCACGATCGCGCGAGGACGCGCGACCCGTCGCGGCGCATGGCCTCGCTTCGCGGCGGCGACCAGGGAAATCGCCGGCAGCCGTCAGGCTTCTTCGGCCGCCAGGCTGGCCCGAATCCGCTGCAGGCGGGCGGTGAAGGAAACGACTTCGGCGTGCGGGTTGGGTGTCGGAGCGCGCTCTTCCTCGGCCAATTGCGCACGTATCGTCGTCAGGCGGCTCGCAAACAGGCTGGCGGCGACGTGCATGCGGTCGGCCGGCGCCAGCGGCAAGGCAAGTTGCAGGCCGGCATCCCGATCGGAAAGCTGCGTATCGCGTGGATTGCGCTGGCGCGATGCGTTGCCGCGGCGCCGCTGCTGCGAGGCAGAGCGCGGGAACAAGGGTTGCGCGGCCGGGGCAGCTTTCGCGCCGTCGTCCTGGGGCTGCGCCGCGGGAGCCAAAGGGACTCCTGCATGTGCCAACGACGGCGTGAACGCCGGCGCGTGGCTGTCGTCGACCCGGGGCTCGGCCGGATCCTCGTGGGCAGGTGCGGACGCCAGCACCGCCTCGAGGTCACAGTCCGGAACTGCCGCCGCACCGAAACCTGGCGCGGGGTGTGACGCGATCCGTTCCGCGATGAACTCCACGGGCGGTGGCGCCGCGTCCGCACCCGCAAGCAGGATCGTTGCGATGGCACCCAGTTCCATCGCGCAAGCCGCCGGGGCCAGGCGCTTCGCGGTTTCCATCAACCACGCACCCTCATCGGCCGTGATCGGCTCCGGGAACCCGTTGGCGGGCCCGGCCGTCGCGGCAGAAGGCGGGATGGGGGGCATGCCGGCTCCGGAATCGTGATGGTGCTCACACTATACCAAGGGTGAGCGGCGGACGGGGGCCGACAGGCGGTTTTCTCCGCTGGATTGTGTCTTACCCCAGCCCGATGTTCTGTTCCTTGCGCTCGGCCAGCTTCTTTTCCAGGTAGTGGATGTTTTGACCACCGGTGTGGAAGTTGGGGTCAGCCATGATCCGCTGCTGCAGGGGGATGTTGGTCTTGATGCCCTCGACCACGGTTTCCGACAGCGCCAGGCGCATGCGCGCGATCGCGGTGGCGCGGTCGCGGCCGTGGACGATCAGCTTGCCGATCATGGAATCATAGTTGGACGGGATGCGGTAACCGTCGTAAACGTGGGTGTCGATGCGCACGCCGGGGCCGCCGGGCGCTTCGAAGCGCTTCACCAGCCCGGGGCAGGGCAGGAAGCTGTCCGGGTCCTCCGCGTTGATCCGGCATTCGATGGCGTGGCCGTTGATCGGGATGTCCTGCTGGCGCAGTGACAGCGTGCCGCCGGCGGCGATCAGCAGTTGTTCGCGCACCAGATCCACGCCGGTGATCAGCTCGGTCACCGGGTGCTCGACCTGGATGCGCGTGTTCATCTCGATGAAGTAGAAGCGGCCGTCCTCGTACAGGAACTCGAAGGTGCCGGCGCCGCGATAGCCGATGCGCTTGCAGGCATCCACGCAGACCTTGCCGATCTGCGCGCGCTGCTCGGGGCTGATGCCGGGCGCCGGGGCCTCCTCGACCACCTTCTGGTGGCGGCGTTGCATTGAGCAGTCGCGCTCGCCCAGGTGGATGGCGTGGCCCTGGCCGTCGGCGAGCACCTGGATTTCCACGTGGCGTGGATTTTCCAGGAACTTCTCCATGTAGACCTGCGGGTTGCCGAAGGCGGCCTTGGCCTCGGCCTGGGTGGTGGCGATGGAGTTGATCAGCGCCGCTTCGGTGTGCACCACGCGCATGCCGCGCCCGCCGCCGCCGCCGGCCGCCTTGACGATCACCGGGTAGCCGATCTTCTTCGCCATCGCCAGGCACTCGGCGTGGTCCTCGGGCACCGGGCCGTCGGAGCCGGGCACGCAGGGCACGCCGGCGGCCTTCATGGCGCGGATCGCCTCGACCTTGTCGCCCATCATGCGGATGGTGTCGGCGCGTGGGCCGATGAAGATGA
>CAZXGS010000077.1:0-11062 GCA_964640525.1 uncultured Gammaproteobacteria bacterium
CGATGCCGGTGCGGGTGAAGCCGCCGCCGGCGGAGAACGGCGAGACGATCTCGCCGACCTGGGCGGCCTTGGCGATGACGACCCCCGCGAAGGGGGCTCGCACGATGGTGTTGTCGATGCCGAGGTCGGCGATGCGCACGCCGTCGGCCGCCACCTGCACGTTGTGCTGCGCAGCGGAGACCTGCGCACGCAGGCTGTCGCGCTGGGCCACCGACTGATCGAGCTGTGAGCGCGAAACCAGCTTCTTCGCCGCCAGATCCCCAATGCGTGCCGCGTCGGCTTGCGCCGCCTTCAATTGCGCGGCCAGGCTGTCGCTCTGGCTGCGCGCGGCCGCCAGCTGCGCCTGCGCCAGCGATTTCTGCGCATCGGCGTCGACCGGATCGAGGGTGGCCATCACATAGCCTTCGGGAATGTGCTGGCCTTCCTCGATGAACACTTCCTTGACCTTGCCGGTGATCTTGGCCGACACCGTCGCCTCGCGGCGCGCAGTGACGTAGCCGGTGGCATCGAGCACCGAAGTTCCGGCGCTGCCGCCGCCGATGGCGGTGACCGTGGCGACCTGCACGGTCGGTGCGTCGGCGTGGCGCAGCAACTTCCAGCCGCCCCAGCCGGCGAGCGCGAGCACGATCACCACGCCCAGCGCGATCCACGGCGCCCGCGAGGGTGGCGGCGGCGCGCTGCGATCGATGCGCAACTGGTGCAACAGGTCTGCGGGCTGGTTCATGCCGGTGGGGTCGGATCGCAGGGGAGCTTTCCAGCTTAGCCGCGAAAGCCGCCGGACGGGGAAAGTAGTGGCGAGCGGTCGTGCTGGCGGCAATTGTTGGCGAGGGCGGATCGGCGCGGTAGTGACGGGCGTCATCCACGCCGGCGGCATTCGTCATGGGCGATATTCGGCAAGGGTGGCGAGGGCGGTCGCCTGTCCACGCCGCACGTAGTCGCGTATTGCCAGGCCTTTCCCTCACCCGCCGCGCCTGCGGCGCGTCGGCCTCTCCCGGTGGGAGAGGCGAAACGCGGTGCGACATCCGCGCTTCCCTTCTCACTCCGCGCGGTGCGGCATCCGCGCTTCCCTTCTGCCTCCGGGAGAAGAGCCTGCCACCGAGGCGCTTCTGGTCGGGGGTGCCCGAAGGGCGGATGAGGGAAGATGCTCCTGCATCTTGGCGCACTCCTTGCGCAGCAACGTGCGCCTGCCCTTGGCAGTGCAACGCCACACCCGGCCACGGACAGTTCCGGATGCAGGGCCGTGTTCGAAGCAGCCAGGCTTGCCGCCCGCACCAGCCATCAAGATCGCCACCACCAGACCTGCTGCCTGGCGTGATTCCAGTACAGGTGGATCGAGTCGCACTTGCCATCGCCGAGGGCAAGCCCATGCGCGCGCGGCAGCGCCTTGCAGCCTTCCAGTGACTGCGGGCCGAAGGTACCGGGAGTGCAATGGAGCGGCTCGACATCGAGCGTGACCGGCAGGCTGCACACGGCATCCTGGCGGCCCGGATCGACACCGAAGGAAAGTGTCTGCATGCCGCCGACCAAGGTCGCGCCTTGCACGATCACCAACACCTGATCCGCGCCTTGCCGAAGGCGGTTGGTTTCAACCGTTCCATCGCCAACCAGGTCGACGTGCAACCCATCGCACACCTGGGTGCCCGGCGTGCAGCCAGCGCGGTCGCAGCGACCAGGCCGACCATCCGATGCACGTGGTTCATCGCGGCCTCAACAACGCGCCTTGATCATCGCGTGAATTGCGCGCAGGCCAAGCGCCTCGCCGCCTGCCGGATGGCCGGGGCGGTTGCCCTCGTTCCAGGCGTAGGTGTCCAGGTGCGCCCACGGCAGGTTCGCTGGCACGAAACGCTGCAGATACAGCGCGGCAGTGATCGCGCCGGCCATGCGGCCGGGGCCGGAGTTGGCGGTGTCGGCGATCGAACTCTTCAAGTACGACTGGTACGGCTTCCACAGCGGCAGCCGCCACAGCGGATCGCGGCTGCGCACCGAGGCGGCGAGGATGTCCGCGGCCAGTGCCTCGTCGTTGCAGAACAGTGCCGGCAACTCGGGGCCAAGCGCCACCCGCGCTGCGCCGGTCAGGGTGGCGAAGTCGATCAGCAGATCTGGCTGCATCTCCGTCGCATAAGCCAGCGCATCGCACAGCACCAGCCGGCCCTCGGCGTCGGTGTTGTCCACCTCCACCGAAATGCCGGCGCGCGAGACGATCACGTCGCCGGGGCGGAAGGCGTTGCCGGCCACCGAGTTTTCCACCGCCGGAATCAGCACGGTCAGCCGGATCGGCAGTTTCGTGGCCATCACCAGTTGCGCCAGCCCCAGCGCATGCGCGGCGCCGCCCATGTCCTTCTTCATCAGCCGCATGCCATCGCCGGTCTTGAGATTCAGGCCGCCGGTGTCGAAACACACGCCCTTGCCGGCGACCACCACATGCGGGTGGCCGGCATCGCCCCAGCGCAGCGCGATCAGCCGTGGCGCGCGGTGGGAGGCGCGGCCGACGGCGTGGATGACCGGGAAGTTCTCCTTCAGCAATTCATCCCCGAGCGTGGTCGTGACCTCGCCGCCATAGGCCTTGGCCAGGCGCAGGGCGACCGCTTCCAGTTCGGCCGGGCCCATGTCCTCGGTCGGGGTATTGACCAGATCGCGCACCAGCGTGCAGGCCTTGAGGACGGCGAAGGCCTCCGAACTGGCCGCCCGCGCGTCTTCGAGCACCAGCCGCGCCGGCTTGCGCTCGGCCTTGCGGTAGCGCTCGAAGCGGTAGGCGCCCAGACCCCAACCGAGGATGGCGTCGGCCAAGGCCACCGGCAGGCCGTGGTGGGGCACGCCGGGTTTGGCCAGCGCGTAGGTTCCCGCCGGCAGCGCGAACGGACAGGCGGACAACGCGAACGGATCGCTGGCGTCGGCGATGCCGACCAGCGCCGCGCGGGGTGCGCCATCCTCGCCCGGGATCAGCAGGCAGGTGTGTGCTTGCGCGCTGAAGCCCGCCGCGCCGACCCAACGCCGCACCCGTTCCGGCTGGGCGTCGAGGTAGCGGGCCAGCGCGGCCGCATCCAGGGCGATCAGCGGAATCGCGTGGGAGACGTCCTCGTGGCCGGCGCTGGCGAAACAGGGGGGAAGGCTCATGCGATGCTCCGGGAATCGGGTGCGACGTGGGTATGGCGCAGGCGCGCGGCGTCGACGTCCGCGGCAACACAACCGGCGAGTTCGGCCAAGCCGGAGAATTGGCAGTCTGGTTCGCAATCCGAGCGCGGCCAGACACCACCATGGCGATTGATCCAGCCGGCACGCAGTCCGGCGGCCATGGCGGCCACGACATCCAGCCGTGGGTCGTCGCCGACGTGCAGCACATCGGCAGGCGCCACGCCCAGCCGCCGGCAGGCTTCGTGAAAGATGCTCGCGGCCGGCTTGCCGCAGCCGTGCTCGCGGGCGCTGAGCTGGAAGGCGAAGTGGTGAGCCAGGCCGATCCGCTGCAGGCAGGCATTGCCATTGCTGATCGCGGCGAGCGGAACGCGTGCCGCCAGCCATTCCAGGCCGACCCGCGTGTCGGCGTACAACTCGACCTCGCAGCGGGCGGCGAAGAAAACCTCGAACGCGGCAGGCGCCAAGGCCACGTCCTCTCCGCCATCGGCCAGCATGTGCTCGATGCTGAGCAGGCGCTGGCGGCTGAAGTCATGGGCCAGTTCCGGATGCGCCGCTTCGACCTGGTCGCGCAGGCGCCGGCGCGCGTCCAGCGGCCAGCGCGCAGCGGTGGCCGGCGCATGCTCGGCCAGCCACTGCCCGAGCGCGGCCTCGGCGCGATCGATCGCCGGCGCGACCGGCCACAGGGTGTCGTCGAGATCCAGGGTGATGGCGCGGGGAAGCCAAGGCATCCGGCCATGGTATCGCGAGCCGGCACGCCCCCGGCGACCGCAAATGCGACCGCCTTCACACAATTCGGTAGGCTTGGCGTTCCGACCGCCATCCCAGCGCGGGCGCGAGCGTCGCCTTCGACCTGCGCCGCCACGCCTGCATCCACCGGAGGATCCATGACCACCGACAACCAGCGTCCGCTCGAAGCGGGCATCACCACCGACTTCCGCGGCCAGCTCAGTTACGGCGCCTACCTGCATCTGGACACCCTGCTGTCCGCCCAGAAGCCGCTGTCGGCGCATCACGACGAGATGCTGTTCATTGTCCAGCACCATGTCGCCGAGCTGTGGCTGAAGCTGATGCTCCACGAGCTGCGCGCGGTGCTGGCCCACCTGCGCACCGACCAGATTGCGCCCTGCTTCAAGATGTTCTCGCGGATCAAGCAGATCCAGCAGCAGTTGATCTCCATGTGGTCGGTGCTGGAGACCCTCACCCCGTCAGACTACCTGCAGTTCCGCGACATCCTCGGGCCTTCCTCGGGCTTCCAGTCGCTGCAATACCGGCTGGTGGAGTTCGGCCTGGGCAACAAGAACGCCGACATGCTGGCCGCTTTCGCCCACGACCCGGCCGCGCAGGCACAGCTTCGCGCCGCGCTGGACGCGCCGTCGCTGTACGACGAATGCCTGGCCTGGCTGGCCCGCCGCGGCCACGACGTGCCGGCATCGCTGCTGCACCGCAACTTCGCCCGCGCCCACGTGCGCGAGCCGGCCTTGGTGCCGGTGTTCGCGCGGATCTACGAAAACACGCGCGAATTCTGGGACGCCTACGACCTGTGCGAGTCGCTGGTGGACATCGAGGTCAACTTCCAGACCTGGCGCTTCCGCCACATGAAGACCGTCGAGCGCATCATCGGCTACCGCCGCGGCACCGGCGGCTCGTCGGGCGTGGGCTTCCTCAAGCAGGCGCTGGACCTGACCTTCTTCCCGGAGCTGTTCGAGGTGCGCACCACGATCGCGGCACCGACCGGTGGTTGACCGACGCGTTCCCCACCCTGCCATGCAACCGGCCGCGACCGCCAACCCCCGCCGACCCTGTCATCATGCGCAGCTTCCCGCTGCTCGCCCGGACTCCGGAGACCACCCATGACCCAATCCGACACCACCCTGGCGCTGGAAGGCGCCCAGCCGGAGTTCCCCACCCGCCTCGGTCACCCGCGTCCGCTGTGGATGCTGTTCATGACCGAGTTCTGGGAGCGCTTCGCCTTCTACGGCATGCGCTGGGCGCTGACCTTGTACATCGTGGCGCAGTTCTTCTCCGGCAGTGCCAGTGGCCAAGCCTACGCCAGCCGCACCTATGGCGCGTTCCTGGCCCTGGTCTATGCCACCGCGATCTTCGGCGGCTTCGTCGCCGACCGGGTGATCGGCTTCCAGCGCTCGATCCTGGTCGGCGCGGTGGTCTCGGCGGTCGGCTACTTCATGGTCACGGTGCCCGACCAGCAGTGGTTCCTGTTCGGCTTGGCCACGATCATCGTCGGCAACGGCCTGTTCAAGCCCAACATCTCCTCCCAGGTGGGCCAGTTGTATGCCCAGGGTGACGAGCGCCGCGACTCGGGCTTCACCATCTTCTACATGGGCATCAACGCCGGCGCCTTCATCGCCCCGATCCTCACCGGCATCCTCGCCAACAAGGTGTTCGGCAGCGGCGGCATGCCCACCTACAAGGTGGTCTTCATCGCCGCAGGCATCGGCATGTTGATCTCCACCGTCTGGTTCTGGTTCGGCCGCTCGCAACTGGGAAACGTCGGCCGCCCACCGCAGGGTACGGAAGGCGCAGGCCGGGTGTTGATGGTGCTGGCGGGCGTGATCGTGGCGGTCCCCGGGGTCTATTACCTGATGTCGATCGATGCCGCGATCGTGGCGTGGATTCTGGCCGGCCTGTTCGCGGTGCTGTGCGTGATGGTGCTGGCCGAGGGCCTGCGTGAGGGCGTGGTCTACCGTGACCGCGCGATCGCGATGCTGATCATCTTCGCCTTCAACGTGCTGTTCTGGTGCTTCTTCGAGCAGGCCGGAAGCTCGTTCAACTTCCTCGCCCAGAACATCGTCGACCGCAACCTGAGCGGCTGGGAGTTCCCGGTCGGCTGGTTCCAGTCGGTCAATGCGGTGGGCATCCTGATCTTCGCGCCGATCTTTGCCTGGCTCTGGATCGCGCTGGGTAGACTCAATCCGTCGATCCCGCGCAAGTTCGGTCTCGGCCTGATCTTCAACGGCTTGGCCTTCCTGCTGTTGATGGTCGCGCTGTCGAGCATGGTCGATGCCCACGGCAAGATCCCGCTGTGGACGCTGGTGGCGGTGTACCTGATCCAGACCGCCGGCGAGCTGTGCCTGTCGCCGATCGGCCTGTCGATGGTGACCAAGCTGGCGCCGTTGCGGGTGGTCGGGCTGGCGATGGGAGGCTGGTTCCTGTCCACCGCGATCGGCAACAGCCTGTCGGGCATCTTCGCCGGGCACGTCAGCGGCGAGGGCGGGATGACCGTGGCTTCGGCGCAGGCCGGCTATACCTTCGGCTTCTGGGTGTTGGTGGGCTCGGGAGTGTTGCTGTTCCTGATCGCGCCGCTGATCAACAAGCTCATGCACGGCGTGAAGTGAGCGGCGATGCTTCACGGGCCTCGGAGGCACCTGCCAGTGGTGGCAGGCCGCTGTGGGGGCACCCGCGCGGATTGTGGATCCTGCTGGCGGTCAGTGTCGGACTCAATTTCGCCTTCTACGGATTCCGCGCGTTCCTGGCGCCGTATGCGGCCGATGCGTTTTTTGCCGGGTGGGGGAAGAAGGCGGCGATCGAACAGGCCGATTTGCTGGTCGCCGGTTTCGGCACACTGACCTATGCCACCGCCATCCTCGGCGGCTGGATCGCCGACAACGTGCTCGGCGAGGTGCAGTCGCTGCGGGTGTCGTTGTGGGTCGCCGCGCTGGCGCTGCTCGGCATGGCCTGGCCCAGCCGCGAGGGCTTCACCCTGGCGTTGTCGCTGTTCGTGCTCGCGGCCGGGCTGGGCATCCCGCTGACGGTGCTGGTCGGACGCAACTACACCAGCGACGACCCGCGCCGCGAGGCCGGCTACACGCTGTTTTACTTGGCGATCAATCTGGGCGGCTTCATCGCCCCGCCGGTGTGCGCGGCGTGGATCGGCGCCCGCTACGGCTACCTGTGGGGCTTTGTGGCCGCGGCCGCGGGCATGGCCATTGCGGCGCTGATCTTCGAACTGCGCCACCGGCACCTGCCCGGCGCCGGCGACCGTCCGCCGCTGCACCGGGCTTGGTCCACCCGTGTGATCCTGCTCGGCACGCTGGCGCTGGTGTACCCCTGCGCCCTGTTGCTGGCCCATCCCGACGCCCTGCATGTCGCGGTCTATGTGCTGATGGGCCTGATGCTGACGTACTTCGTGGTGCGCTCGCTGCTGCGCGGCGATCGAGTGCAGAGCCGACGCTACATCGCCATGCTGCTGCTGTTCGTGGCGATGGTGCTGTTCTGGGCGTGGAGCCTGCAGGGCGCGACCTCGCTGAACTTCTTCGCCCGCGATCACGTCCACGCGCCGTTCGACTACAGTTGGTTCCAGTCCGCCAACCCGTTGTACATCCTGATCCTCGCCCCGGTGCTGGCGCTGCTGTGGCCGTGGCTGGACCGGCGCGGGATCAACCCCTCCACCCCGCGCAAGTTCGGCATTGGATTGCTGCTGGTGGCGCTCAGCTACGGGGTGATGGTGTATGCCCTGCGCGCCCTCGTGGGGCCGGATGGATACACGCCGTGGTGGCCGCTGGCGCTGTGCTACCTGCTGTCCACCCTGGGCGAGTTGGCCCTGTCGCCGATCGGCTACGCCATGATCGGCAAACTGGCCGCACCGGAGGATGCCTCGCTGGCGATGGGTGGATGGTTCTTCGGGGTGGGCGTGTCGTATGACCTGTCCGGCCGGATCGCGGCCATGACCACCGCCGGCCCCGCCAGCAACAGCCTGGCCGGCTACGAGCACGTATTCGGCCTGCTGTTGTGGAGCGGCATCGGCATCGCCCTGGTGTACCTGCTGGCGGCGCCGTGGATCGTCAAGCTGATGCACGGGGTGAAGTAGGGGCCGAGCGCCAGAGGAGGAGGCGCTGGATTGGTGGCACGCAATCCATGCGACCCACCACGGTGATGGATAGGGGGTGATACCGTGCATTTCCCTTCTCCCTCCGGGAGAAGGTGGCGCGCAGCGCCGGATGAGGGAAGCGCAACAAGCGAAATATCAGCCTGCACGACGAGGGTCGCCCCTCACCCCAACCCCTCTCCCGGAGGGAGAGGGGCTTTGCTCCCGCTCACGGTTCACCGTTCACGGCTCTCCTCCATGACGCACCGCAACATGACGTGACCGCCGGCGCACGCCATCCTTGCCAATCTTTTGCCACCCGCAAGCCCAACGAACCGCCCATGAATGCAGCCACTCCCCCCGCCTCACAGACCCGTTCGTTCGTCACCGTCTGGCTGATCGAGTTGTGGGAGCGCTTCGGCTTCTACGGCATGCAGGCGCTGATCGTGTTCTACATGGTGCAGCGGCTGAAGTTCGACGACACCCGCGCCAATCTCGTCTGGAGCGCGGCCGCGGCGCTGATCTACGTCGCCCCGGCGATCGGCGGCTGGATCGGCGACAAGGTGCTGGGCACGCGCCGCACCATGGTGCTGGGCGCGATCATCCTGGGCATCGGCTACGCGCTGATGTCCGTCCCCAGCGAAAACACCTGGGCGCTGTTCGGCGCGCTGAGCGTGATCGTGATCGGCAATGGCCTGTTCAAACCCAACGCCGGCAACCTGGTGCGCAAGATCTACGAGGGCGATGATTCGAAGATCGACAGCGCCTTCACCATGTACTACATGGCGGTCAACGTCGGCTCGACGGTGTCGATGTTGCTGACCCCGAAGATCCGCGATTGGGTCAATGCGGCCACCCACAGCGAGTTCGGCTGGCATGCGGCGTTCGGCGTGTGCGCGCTGGGCCTGCTGATCGGCCTGGTCAACTACTTCTTCATGCGCCACGCCATGAACCACATCGGCTCGGAACCCGACGAGCGACCGGTGGACATGGGCAAGCTGGCGATGGTGCTGATCGGCGCCGCGCTGTGCGCGGCCGGTGCCGCCGCGGTGCTGCAGTACGAGGAGCTGGCTCGGTATTTCGTTTATGGGGCCGGCGTGGTGCTGCTGGGAATCTTCGGTTACTTGATCGGCACCAGTCACCGCGACGAGCGCGCCGGCCTGATCGCCGCACTGATCCTGGTGGTGCAGACGATCTTCTTCTTCGTCTTCTATCAGCAGATGTCCACCTCGTTGAACCTGTTCGCACTGCGCAACGTGGACTGGAGTTTCGACGTGTTCGGCAGCCACTTGTGGACGTGGACACCCGAGCAGTTCCAGGCCTTCAACCCGATCTGGATCATGCTCATGTCGCCGATCCTGGCCTGGGCCTACACCCACTTCGGCAAGACCGGGCGCGATCTGTCGGTGGCCGCCAAATTCGCCTGCGGGTTTGCCATGGTGGCAATCGGTTTCTATGTCTACGGCGCGGCCGCCAGCTTCACCACCCAGCCGGGCAAGACCAATTCGTGGGTGATGGTCTGGGGTTACGGCTTCGGCTCGCTGGGCGAGCTGCTGGTCAGTGGTTTGGGGCTGGCGATGATCGCCCGCTTCGTGCCGGCGCGGATGGGCGGCTTCATGATGGGCGCCTACTTCGTCGCCTCGGGCATCTCTCAGTACCTTGGCGGCATCGTGGCGAACTTCGCCGCGGTGCCGGAGAACGTGACCGATCCGGTGCAGACCATGCCGATCTACACCCACCTGTTCAACCTGCTCGGCCACTGGGGCGTGGGTATCACCGTGGTCTCGTTCATCCTCGTGCTGCCGATGCGCAAGCTGGCTGCCGCCCATCACGCCGCCGGCGCCGCCGACGAGCGGGTGGAGGCCGAAGTTCCCGCGCACGTGCGCTCAGGCAGCTGAGCACTGCGACGATTTCCAATCAGCGCGGCCGGGTGCGCTCGGCCGCGTCCAGCCTATCCAGGATTCGCGCCAGTGCCGCGCGGTCGTCGGCATCGAGCGCGACCAGCAGGTCCCGCTCCAGCGCCAGCGCCAGCGGTGCCACCTCGTCGTAGATCCGGTAGCCCTTGGCCGACAGCGACAACACGCTGCGTCGGCGGTCCTCGCCATGGACTCGCCGTTGCAGGCGGCCATCGCGCAGCAGGCTGGCCACCGCGCGACTGATCGCAACCTTGTCCATCGCGGTGCGCTCGGCCAGCGCGCCCGCCGACAGCCCCGCCTCGCGGCCGAGCACCGCCAGCACCCGCCACTCGTTGACGCCCAGCGCGAAGCGCTGCGCGTACAGCCGCGCGATGTCCTGGCTGATCCGGTTGGACAGCACCGACAGCCGGTACGGCAGGAAACGGTCCAGCTCCAGCACCGCATGGTCGGCGCTGGCGGACGGTTCCGAGGCGAGGGCAGGACTGGATTCGACGGTCATGCGGCGCTGCCGCTTGCAGATGGTTTCATATGAAACTATCATCCGGATTCCCCATCCGCAAGCCGCAGCGAGGACGCCATGAACGCGCAGGTGCACAGTGCCCAGCCCAATCTGGGCATGCAGCCGACCACCTTCCCCAACCCGATGGGCATCGACGGCTTCGAGTTCGTCGAGTTCGCCGCACCCGATCGCGCCGGCGTGGACGCGCTGCATGCGCTGTTCCGGCGCATGGGCTTTGCCGCGGTGCTGCGCCACAAGTCGCGGCCGATCACGGTGTATCGGCAGGGCGGGGTGAACTTCCTGGTCAACGAGGAAGCCGATTCATTCGCCAGCGACTTTGCCAAGGCCCACGGCCCGTGCGCCTGCGGCTTCGCGATCCGGGTGTCGCGTTCGGCCTTCCAGGTGCGCGACGAGGTGCTCGCCCGCGGCGGCGAGGCGATCGGCCACCGAGAGGCGAGCAAGGCGGTGCCGGCACCGGTGGTCAAGGGCATCGGCGACTGCATGCTCTACCTCGTCGATCGTTACGGCGAGGCCGGCAGCAGCTACGACTTCGACTACGAGCCCATTGCCGGCGCCGACCCGGATCCGAAGGGCTTCGGCCTGACCTTCATCGACCACCTGACCCACAACCTGTTCTTCGGCAACATGGCCAAGTGGGCGGACTACTACGAGCGCCTGTTCAACTTCCGCGAG
>CAZXGS010000078.1:0-10956 GCA_964640525.1 uncultured Gammaproteobacteria bacterium
CTGCTTCATCGGCGCGCGCTCGGAAGTGGTCGAGGGCGTGATCGTCGAACGCGGCAGCGTGATCGGCATGGGCGTGTTCCTCGGCCAGAGCACGCGCATCTACGACCGCGTGCGCCGGACGGTCAGTTACGGCCGGATCCCGGCCGGGTCGGTGGTGGTTTCCGGCGCGCTGCCGGCGGCCGATGGCTCGCATTCGCTGTACTGCGCGGTGATCGTCAAGCAGGTGGATGCGAAGACCCGGGCGAAGACCTCGGTCAACGAATTGTTGCGCGGGGCGGCGGAATGCCCGTGATCTCCACCTCGACCGTGTTCTACAAGCGGGTCTTCCCGCTGTTCTGGCTGCTGGTCTGCACCTTGGCGTTGGTGGGGCCGATCCTTGCCGGCGTGTTCGCCAAGGTGCCGCTGGTCGTCGTCGGGCCGTTGTTCATGGCCGCCGTCGGCTACTTCGTGATGCGTCTGTTCATCCTCGACCTTGCCGACGAGGTGAAGGACGGTGGCAGCTTCCTCGTCGTTCGCCGCGGCGCGGTCGAGGACCGCGTGCAGCTTGCCAACGTGATGAACGTGAACATGACCCAGTACGTGAACCCGCCGCGCCTGTCGTTACGCCTGCGCACGCCAGGCAAATTCGGCGACGAGGTGGTGTTCATTCCGAAGATGCCGGGGTGGGTGTTCAATCGTTTTGCGCGCAACGCCATCGCCGAGAATCTGATCAAGCGCGTGGATCGCGCACGCCAGGAGGCGCGATGACCACGCTGTACGGCCTGGACACTTGCGACACCTGCAGGAAAGCGCGCAACTGGCTGGCGCGCTTCGGCATCGCCCACACCTTCATCGACTACCGCGCGCAGCGCGTGGACGCGGCGCTGCTTGCCGGCTGGGCGAAGCAGGCCGCGAGCTGGGAGGCGCTGATCAACAAGTCATCGACCACTTGGCGGCAACTGCCTTCAAACCGCAAGGCGCCAGGCTCCGATCCCGAATGGCAACTGCTGCTGAAGGAATACCCGCAACTGATCCGCCGTCCGGTGGTGGTCACCGAGGATGGCACGATGACCCAGGGATTCTCGGACAACGCCTTCAAGGCGCGCTTCGGGGTGCGTACGGGCGGGCAGGGCAAACCGTGAAAGACGTGGTGGCGCTGACGCAGGAGTTGATCCGCCATCGATCCATCACCCCGGACGATGCCGGCTGCCAGGACCTGATCGCGCAGCGACTGGCTGCCGCCGGCTTTGGTTGCGAGCCGCTCGATTTCGGCGCGGTGAAGAACCTGTGGGCGACGCACGGGCAGGGCGTGCCGGTGCTGTGCTTCCTCGGCCATACCGACGTGGTCCCGCCGGGGCCACGCGAGGCCTGGGCCAGCGATCCGTTCGTGCCGGAAATCCGCGACGGGCTGCTGTACGGCCGCGGCGCGGCGGACATGAAGAGCGGCGTGGCGGCGATGGTGTGTGCGCTGGAGGCTTTCGTCATGAGCAATCCACGGCATGCAGGCACCGTCGCGCTGCTGCTGACCTCGGACGAGGAGGGCGATGCGGTGGATGGCGTGCGCCGGGTGGTGGAGCATTTCCGCGCGAGCGGCCAGCGCATCGACTGGTGCGTGACCGGCGAGCCATCTTCGATCGACCGCCTCGGCGACCTGATCCGCGTCGGCCGACGTGGCACCTTGACCGGCACCTTGACGGTGCGCGGCGTGCAGGGACACGTCGCCTATCCCGAGCGCGCGCGCAACCCGATCCATGAGGCGTTGCCGGCGCTGGCCGAATTGGCCGCGCGCCGCTGGGACGAGGGTTTCGCGCTCGCTACCTCGCACCCGTTTCCGCCGAGCAGCCTGCAGATCTCCAACATCCATGCCGGTACCGGCGCGAACAACGTGATCCCCGGCAACTGCGAGGTCGTGTTCAACTTCCGCTACAACCCGCACTGGCAGGCGCCGCAACTCGAATGCGAGACCCACGCGATCCTCGACCGCCACGGGCTGGACTACGACGTGCGCTGGCACCGTGGCGGCGAGCCGTTCCTCACCGGTGAAGGCCGCCTGCGCGAGGTGGTGCGCGCGGTGCTGCATGAACACTGCGGCCTCGTGCCCGCGGAAAGCACCGGCGGTGGCACCTCGGATGCGCGTTTCATCGCGCCGATGGGTGCGCAGGTGATCGAGTTCGGGCCGATCAATGCCAGCATCCACAAGGTCGATGAGCACGTCGCGCTTGCGGATCTGCAGCGCTTGCCGGCGATATTCCAGGCGATTGCCGAACGCTTGCTGACAGCGCGCTGACGTCGCGTGTGCCCGGACGTGCTCCGCCACGTTCTGCGGACACATGGGGCGGGGCGGCGCCGGCCTGCGTCCCGCCCCATCCCGACTTGGCCTGCCCACCGGCACCGCCGGTGGGCGTTCGATCTTGCTGGCGGCGCTGCCGCCTGCGCGCGAGCCCTCACCTGCGCACGCAAGGGAAGGGTCGCGCCACCCGTTACAGATGGAACGTCGGTGCCGGCTTCGGCACGAAATGGCCGGACGCCTGGACGTGGGTCTCCGCGCGATGCAGTGCCTTGATCCGGGCCAGATTGGCCGACACCCTTTGTACCAATTGCTTGGACGGCGGCGTGGTTGGTGCCGGGCGCGAGGTCACCGACAGCGTGCGCGCCATCAGATTCAGCATGGTGGTGACGACGGTCTGCGGGGCCGAGAACACGTCCGTGCGGTTGTTGGTGTTGCCACTGTTGGTGGCCACGAAGAACGGTTCGGTCACGTTGCCCATGCTGGTCAGGCCCTGGTAGTCGCCCAGGAACAGGCCGCGTGCATTGGGCGCGGTATCCAGGTCGAAGGGGCCAAACACGGCGTTTTCGGTCCAGTGCACGGCGTCGGTGGAGCGGGTGTGCCAGAGCAGGGTCGGCAGCGTGTTCGGGTCGCTGGTGTTGTTGCGGAAGTCGTAGTAGGTCACCGAGATGGTGCCGTCCTGGCGCACGTGGATGCTCGGCTCGAAGGCCTCGGCGGTATCGTAGGCGTTGATCGCCACCGGGGCGCTCCAGGTCTTGCCGCCGTCGCTGGATTGCGACAGCGCAATGGAGTCGTGATTGCCGTTGGTGAAACGCGCATCTGCCCAGGTCGCGAACAGCGTGCCGTTGGGGGCGACGGCGATCTGCGGGAGGTCGGCGCCATCGCGCACGGACGCGCCGGTTTCCGGGTCGAAGGCGCCTACCGGGTACATGTCGTCGATGGAGATCGGGCTGGACCAGGTCACGCCGTGGTCGGTGGAGCGGATGACCGCAGCGGTGGCGATCTGTTGTCCGCTGGGCAGGTTGGCCAGGTAGGCAAACAGGTCCACGAGGGTGCCGTCGGGCAGCACCACGATCTCGTTGCCCAGCGTCTGCGCGTTCGGGCCCGGATCGAAAATCGGCTTGGCCGTCTCCCAGGTGGTTCCGGAGTTGGTGCTGCGGGCGAAATAGGCGGGCCCGTCGTTGCTGGAATCCAGGCGATCCCAGACCGCGTACACCAGCGAGGGGTCGTTCGGATCGGCGGTGATGGATTCCTTGTCGTTGCCAAACGCCGAGCCATCCACGATCAGGGTCGAGGGGGCTTGCCAGGTCTTGCCTCCATCCAGCGAGCGGGTCGCGAGGATGGCGCTGTTGGTGCCGCCCGACACCGGCACGCCGAAGGAGAGCGAAATGGCGTAAACGATGCCGGTCGGCCCGAAACTCACCCACGGATCGGAGGCGAAGGGGTAGTTGCCGTGGTTGGCGGACGTTCCCCCGCCACACAGCGACACCGGAAGCGTCGTTTTCGTCCAGTTCTTGCCGCCATCGAAGCTGGCCGCACTGCCCAGCCCGCGGGAGCCGCCGCCGGACCAGCGGTCCTGCTGCCACACGCCGACCAGGTGCTGGCTGTTGGTCGGATCCACCGAAACGTAGGGTTCGACCTCGGCATTGACGTACAGCGTGCCGTTGTTCGCGCCGCCGTCGCAGCCGTTGGCGAACGGCGAGTTGCCCGAAACGGTGTAGGCGGTGTTGGCGATCGGTGGCGGGGGCGGGGGTGTCGGCGGTGGCTGGTTGCCTCCGCCCACGCCGACGCCGACGAAGCCGCCTCCGCCGCCACCACATCCGGCAAGTGCGGTGGCGATGGCAAGGGAAATGACGCGATGCGCATGACGCTGGATGTTCATGGGTTGCCTGTCGGGTGGTGGGGCGTGGCGAGCATATCCCCGGCGCGTTCGTTTTTTGCTGTCGTCCGGTCAATGCGATGGCCGCAGGTTCAGCCTGTGTATGGTGGGTCCGGGCAGGAACGGGCTGGGCCTGCCCTGCACCCAGTCCTCGTGGCCTGCACCCCAGAACGGCGACAGCGGGTTGCCGCTCTGCCCACCGGGCATCTGGATGATGCCTTCGGCCTCGTGGCCTGGCGCGACGACCATGCGTTCGGAGGCGCCGAAGTCGGGCGCCGCCACCCGCGGCATGTCGGCATCGCCGGCCAACTCGTCAGGCGGCATGCACAGCCAGCGCCGGAACAGGTGGGGCAGGGCGCGTGCCAGCGGGTGGCAGATCGCTGCGGTGTTGCGCTCACCCCAGCGACGCCCGGCAAGTGCGCCGTGCCTGCCAACGTCATCGCGGACGTGTCGAGCCGCGTCCTCGAACAACGCGGTCCAGCCGATCTCGCCCTGGCAAGGGGCTTGGTTGCGATTGCCGGTCTGCGCGCATTGCGCGAAGCGTCGCGGCAGCAGGTTGTCCGGTTGCCGGGTCACCAGCGGCCACGCCACGCCTTCGAACTGCGGCAGATCGGGCACGATGAATTGACGTCCCAGCGCGGCCTGCGCCGGAGCGAGCAGTCCGTCGCGGACGCGCACGAGCACCTGGGTCCGCCAGGCGCGCACCAGCCGGTAGCTCACCGAAGCCGGATCGGCGCGGCCGTCCCAGTGCGAGGCTGCGGCGGCAAGCTCGCGCAATGCTGGCGTGTTCGCGCGCGCTGAGGTGGCCTGCAGCAATGTCCACCAGCGCTGCAGGAACAGCGCGCGGTCATCGAGTTGAATGGCCAACAGGTCTTTCTCGGTGAAGCGATCCTGCGCGAACAGGTCGTCACGGATCTGCTTCGCGCGCGCACCCAAGGCATAGCCGCCATCGCCGACCTTGGCCAGCGCCGTTCCATCGAGGGTGCGGTTGTTCGCCGTCCACAGGCGACCGGACGGGGGCTGAACCACGCGCGGATCCTCGGCCAGCAGGGGCGGCGTGGTTCGCGTCGCGGTCATGGCCCACGGGCAGGTGTGGGCGGCCGGATCGGAGGACTGGGCCTTCGCCTCCTGCGGCAAGAGTGGATCGTCGCGCATCGGCAACGCGCCGATCCGGAAAACGAACTCTGGTGCGCAGGCGAGGTCACGATCGGGGATTCGCCCGATCAACCGCCACGCGATCCGCCCCGAACTGTCAGCCAGCAACAGGTTCTGCTCGGGAATGCCGACGGCATCGGTCAGCTGCAGCGCGTCGTCCAGGCTTCCGGCGCGTGCCATCTGCCCCAAGCCGAGGTTGAGGGCGGCTGGCAGGTGGGCGATCCAGAACAGCTCCAGCGCACGCCCGCCGGGGCGGGTCTCGACCACCGGTCCAAACCGGTCTTCCACGATCGACATGCGCACGTCCGGCGCGCCCTTGACGTGGATGGTTTCGGTCCTGGTTTCGGCCTGCGGCGAATCACCTTGTGCCGCGCATGCCGGGCGCGGATGGCCGCGCGGCCACGGGCAGGCGTCGAACCAGTCTATGAAATCGCCATAACTGTTGGTGAAACCCCAGGCCACGTGGGTGTTGCTGCCCACGACCACGCCGGGGTTGCCGGGAAGGGTGAAGCCGGAGACATCGACCTTGCCGCCTTCTGCCTTTGCGTCCGGGTACAGCAGCCGTGCGCGGAACCAGATGCCGGGTACGCGCAGCCCCAGGTGCATGTCGTCGGCGAGGATGGCGCGAGCGTCGCGCGTGAGTGCGCCGGAAACGGCAAAGTTGTTGCTGCCGACGGACTGCATCCGCGCATTTGCCTTCGCGATCGTCGATGCCGGCATCGGCAGCGTGCGCAAGTCGAGCGTCGCGGCGTCGGGCAAGCTCGCATCGCCACGCGGCTGGCCCTGCAGCGGTGCATCCCAGCGCGTGCCATCGCGGGCGAGCAATGCCCACAGGGCGCGCGGGACGTGTTGCTTGACATTCCACAAGGCCAGCTCACGTTCGTCATCGCCGCCCTGGAGTTCGAAGAACATCGCGTAGCCGACCAGCGGGGTGTCGGCAAGGCGCCATGGTTGCGGCTTCACGCCAAGCAGCAGGTAGGGCCACGGCCGCACCTGCAGATCGTGCAGTCCGGCGTTGATGCCTTCGGTGTAGGCCTGCAATTCCTGCATCCGGTCGCCGGCGATGGTCGCGAGGTTGTCCACGGCGCGTGCGCGGAAACGGTGGATGCGGTGCTGCCTGTCCACGTCGAGCGCGACCGGGCCGAACAGTTCCGAGAGTTCGCCGGCCGCCGAGCGCCGCATCAGGTCCATCTCGAAGAAACGCTCCTGCGCGTGCACGTATCCCAATGCGCGCAGGGCGTCGAGCTGGTTGCCGGCGTGGATGGTCACCACCCCGAGGGCATCGCGATCGACCTGGACTGGCGCCGACAGGCCGGAAAGGTCGCGCGTGCCGTCGAGCCTTGCCAGGCTGCCGTGCAGCAGCCACCAGCCGACGCCGATGCCGGCAGCGAGCATCATCGGGATGGCGATCGCCAACGTCCACGCACCGACCCGGATCCATCGCGGCATGCACATCCTCCATTACACGCGTGAGTCGAGCCAGCTTCCCGTGGGTCCGGCCGGCACCGGCTGTTTCGCATTTCCCGGCCATGGTAGAGAATGCAGGGGCCAGGTGTCCTGCCTGCGACCATGTCGATTTCGCGTCGTGCATGCAGCCGCCGGACGGCTGACCCACCGCGACCGGGGTGTCCATGGAGAAGCGCGATTTTGCCGCGGGCGATCGCCTGCTGTTGCTGGCCACGTTTGCGGTGGTGATCGGGGTCCTGAGTTCGGTTGGCGCCTGGCTGTTGCTGGGCATGATCCATTTCTTCACCAACCTGTTCTTTTTCCAGACCTTCTCCACCACCTTGCACTCGCCCGCCGGGCACCGCCTCGGCGCATGGGTGATCGTGGTGCCTGCCCTGGGCGGTCTGATCGCCGGTCTGATCGCGCGCTACGGCAGCGAGAGGATCCGTGGCCACGGCATCCCCGAGGCGCTCGAATCGATCCTGTTCGGCAAGAGCCGCATGTCGCCGAAGGTGGCCGTGCTCAAGCCGCTGTCCTCGGGCATCGTGATCGGCAGCGGTGGGCCGTTCGGCGCGGAAGGGCCGATCATCATGACCGGCGGCGCTTGTGCTTCATTGCTCGCGCAGGCCTTTCACCTCACCGCCGCCGAACGCAAGGCACTGCTGGTGGGCGGTGCCTGCGCCGGCATGGCCGCGGTGTTCGGTACGCCGGTCGCGGCGGTGTTGCTGGCGGTGGAACTGCTGCTGTTCGAACTGCGCCCGCGCAGCCTGTTGCCGGTTGCGCTGGCCTGTGCGGTGGCCGGTTTCCTGCGGCCCCTGTGGTACGAAGCCGGCCCGATGTTCCCGCTCGACGCCCATCCCGACAACATCTGGGCGATGGCATCGTGCGTGGTAATTGGCCTGGCCGCGGGATTGCTGTCGCTGGCGATGACGTACGCGCTGTATGCGACCGAGGATGCGTTCGCCAGGTTGCCGATCCACTGGATGTGGTGGCCGGCCATCGGCGGCTTGGTCGTCGGCCTTGGCGGCTGGTTCGAGCCGCGCGCGCTGGGCGTGGGTTACGACGTGATCGGCGACCTGCTCAACCAGAATCTGGTGATGGACGTGGTGGTTGCGCTGATCGCGGCCAAGGTGGTGGTCTGGGTGGTGGCGCTGGCGTCTGGCACGTCCGGTGGCGTGCTCGCACCCTTGTTGATGATTGGCGCGGGCCTGGGTTGCGCGCTCGGCCAGTGGCTGCCGGGCGGGGATCCGCGGCTGTGGGCCCTGGTGTGCATGGCCGGGACACTGGGCGGCACGATGCGCGCGCCGTTGACCGCGGTGGTGTTCGCCTTTGGCCTCACCCACGACGCGGCCGCCATCCTGCCGGTCTTGATGGGCAGCACGGTGGCCTACGGCCTGACCGTGGTGGCGATGCCACGCTCGATCCTCACGGAAAAGATCGCCCGCCGTGGCCATCATGTGTACCGCGAATACGGCGTGGACCCGCTGGAGCAGCAGTTCGTTTCCGACGTGATGACCCGCGAGGTGCGCCAGATCGCCGCGGATCTGCCGGTGCGCGAAGTGCAGGAGCTGTTCTTCGGCGCCACCCAGAGCCAGCGCGCCTACCCGGTGACCGCCGGCGGCAATTTCGTCGGCATGCTTGATCGTGCGCGCCTGTTCGCCTGTACGCCCGAGCAACTGGATCGCGCGGTGTCCGGCCTGTTCGCCGGCGAGACGGTGCAGGTCGCGATCCCGAACGAAACCTGTCGCACAGTTGCCGCGCGGCTGGCTGCGTTCGGGATGGAGCGCCTGCCGGTGGTGGAGTCCAGCGATTCGTTGCGCCTGGTGGGCATCGTCAGCCGCAGCGACCTGCTGCGGCCGACGCAGCAGTTGTACGAAGACGAGATGCGGCGGGAAAAGTTCATCTGACCGCAATCCGGCCTGGCTGCACCCGCGGTCGACATGCGCCGGCACGCTTGCATCCTGACCCCGGGATGCGGCAGCATCGACGCATGTCCAGCTTGAGCACTCCCGTCCGATCCCTTGCCTGTGCTGCGGCGGCGGCAGTGTGCGCGACTGTCGTCAATGCCAATCGCAATCCCAATTGCCGCCCCCCGCAGGCCGGCGATTAGCGTGCGATAGCCCAACCGCACCGAATCCCGAAGGCCTGCACGAATGTGTGGGCCTTCTTCGTTTTGACGCGCTCGAAGCCTGCAGGTACCGCTGCGACCATCCCTGAGCAACCCTTCCATCCGACGCGGCGGTCATCACGCATTGACCTTCGCGACCCAGCCGACACCACCCACGACCAGGAAGCCTCCCATGTGTTCGATTCTCGGCATTTTCGACCCCCGCGATGGCGCAGACCTGGCGCCGCTGCGCCCGCTTGCGCTGTCCCTGTCGGCGCAGCAGCGCCATCGCGGCCCGGACTGGAGCGGCGTGCACGTGGATGCCAACGCCATCCTCGTCCACGAGCGCCTTGCGATCGTCGATCCGGCCGGCGGCAGCCAGCCGCTGCGCTCGGCCGACGGCCGCCTCGTGCTCGCGATCAACGGTGAAATCTACAACCATCGTGCACTGGCGGCAGGCTTGACCGCACCCTGTGCCTTCCAGACCGGCTCGGACTGCGAGGTCGTCAACGCGCTGTTCGCACAACGCGGAGATAGCGGCGCGTGGCTGGACGGGATCAACGGCATCTTCGCCTTCGCGCTGTGGGATCGGCAGTCCCGGCGTCTGGTGATCGCGCGCGATCCGATCGGCGTATGCCCGTTGTACTGGGGGCACGACCACGATGGGCGCCTGTGGGTCGCCTCGGAGATGAAGGCAATCGCACGCCTGTGCGAGGACGTGGCGGTATTCCCGCCAGGCCACTGGTACGACAGCGCGAGCGGCGCGTGCGTGCGCTATCACGTCAGGCCGTGGCGCGATTACGACGCGGTTGCCGGTGTGCGTGTTGCCGCGAACGAACTTCGCGAGGCCTTCGAAGCCGCCGTCCACCGCCAATTGATGAGCGACGTGCCCTACGGCGTGTTGCTCTCGGGTGGGCTGGATTCCTCGCTGGTCGCCGCGTGCGCGGCACGTTTCGCGCGCAAGCGGATCGAGGCGGACGACGCCACCGAGGCATGGTGGCCGCGCCTGCATTCGTTCGCGATCGGCCTGGCGGACTCGCCCGACCTCGCCGCCGCACGCATTGCCGCCGATGCGCTGGGCACGGTTCATCACGGCTTCACCTACACCTTCGAAGAAGGCCTGGATGCCCTGCCGGAGGTTATCCGCCACATCGAGACGTATGACGTGACGACCATCCGCGCCTCGGTGCCGATGTATCTGCTGGCCCGCCGCATCAAGGCGATGGGCGTGAAGATGGTGCTGTCGGGAGAGGGCAGCGACGAGATCTTCGGCGGCTACCTGTATTTCCACAAGGCTCCGGATGCGCGCGCCTTCCACGAGGAAACCGTGCGCAAGCTCGATGCGCTGCACAGCTACGACTGTTTGCGCGCCAACAAGGCGATGATGGCGTGGGGCGTGGAGCCGCGGGTGCCGTTCCTGGACGTCGCCTTCCTCGACGTGGCGATGCGGATGGATGCCCTGCACAAGATGGTGCGGCCCGGGCCGAACGGCGGGCGTCCGATCGAGAAGGCGATCCTGCGCGAAGCCTTCGTCGGCTATCTGCCCGAGGCGATCCTGTGGCGGCAGAAGGAACAGTTCAGCGACGGCGTCGGTTACGGCTGGATCGACGGCCTCAAGGCGCATGCGGCAGCCCGGGTGGGCGAGCGGGAACTCGCGGCTGCCGCGGGCCGATTCCCCATCAATACGCCGCAGACGCCGGAGGCCTACCTCTACCGCACGATTTTCGAGCGCCTGTTCCCTGGCGATGCCTGCGCACGCACGGTGCCCGGGGGCAAGTCGATTGCCTGTTCGTCTCCGGCGGCGATCGCCTGGGACGCCGCCTTCGCCCGTGCGGCCGATCCGTCGGGCAGGGCGGTGGCGGATGTCCACGTCGCGGCGTAGTCGATCGAGCAGGGTTTGGCAAGACAGGCCCGTTTGAACCACGACATCAAAAAAGACCCCGGCGCGAGGCCGGGGTCGGGATGCAACCGGTGATGCGTGTGCTCAGTTCACGGTCAGTGTCACGTCGTCGATCACGAACGAGGTCGCCTGCGAGCTGTCCTCGGTACCGGTGAACTTGATCGTCAGGTTCGGCTTGCTCAGGTACGAGCTGACGTTGAAGC
>CAZXGS010000079.1:0-10660 GCA_964640525.1 uncultured Gammaproteobacteria bacterium
AGCCTTCCGGGTGTTGCTTGCTGCCGACGCCGGCGCTGCCGGTCGCCAGCGCGTCGTTGCCGAACTGGCGAGCGCCGGCCAGCCGGTGCAGGTCGACGATGTCGCGCCCAATCTCGAAGACGTGTTCGTTGCCGTCACCGGCAACGATGCCCGCGGCGCGGGCGAGGGCCGCGCATGAACCTGCGCCGGCTGTGGGCGATCGTCGTCAAGGAATTGCGCCAACTTCAGCGCGATCGCATGAGCGCGGCGATGATCGTCGGCATCCCGGTGATCCAGCTCACCCTGTTCGGTTTTGCGATCAACACCAACGTGCGCGGCCTCGACGCCGGTATCGCCGCTCAGGCCGATACCGCCGGCTCGCGTGCGCTGGTGATGGACATGCTGGCGACCGACGTCATCACCGCGCAATACGTGGTGCACACGCCGCAGCAGCTCACCACGCTGCTGCGCCAGGGCCGCATCAGCGTCGGCATCGCGGTGCCGCCGGATTTCGAACGCCGCAAGGCCGAAGGGCGGCAAGCGGTGCAGGTGCTGGTGGACGGCAGCGACAACGCGGTGCAGGCGGCCGCCGCGCAACTGGCGCAGGTGCCCATCGACAGCCGCCTGCCCGATCGCCGCACGCCGCCAGTGGCGACGCCGCCCGATGCCGCGATCGCGGTGGTGAGCTTCTACAATCCGCAGCGGCGTTCGGCGGTGAACATCGTGCCCGGCCTGATCGGCGTGATCCTGTCGATGACGATGGTGCTGTTCACCGCCATCGCCATCGTCCGCGAACGCGAACGCGGCAACATGGAGCTGCTGATCGCCACCCCGCTGACCAGCGCCGAGCTGATGATCGGCAAGGTGCTGCCCTACATCGTGATCGGCCTGATCCAGACCACCCTGGTGCTGGCGCTGGGGGTGTGGGTGTTCGCGGTACCGGTACGCGGCAGCCTGCTGGACGTGTACGGCGTGGCCGGGCTGCTTATCGTGGCCAACCTGGCGCTGGGGCTGTTGATCTCCACCGCCGCCAGGACCCAGTTCCAGGCGATGCAGATGTCGTTCTTCGTGTTCCTGCCCTCGATCCTGCTGTCGGGCTTCATGTTCCCGTTCGCCGGCATGCCGAAAATCATCCAGTACGCGGCCGAAATGCTGCCGCTGACCCACTTCATGCGCCTGATCCGCGGCGTGCTGCTGCGCGGCGGCACGCTGGCGCAGATGTGGCCGGAGGCGCTGGCGCTGGCGGTGTTCATCGTGGTGATGATGGCGCTGGCGATCGCGCGTTTCCGCAAGCGGCTGGATTGAGCGTGCCGGTGGTTTCCGCTTGGATTCGCTCAGCCCGCGACCCGTCCGCGCAGCGAGTTGCTCATCACCTGGGTGATGGTCACGTCGACGAACTGGCCGACCATGCGTGCGTCGCCGGGGAAATTGACGTAGCGCATGTTTTCGGTGCGCCCGGTCAGCTCGTTCGGGTTCTTCTTCGACGGACCTTCCACCAGCACCGATTGCACGCTGCCGAGCATGCCTTCGGAGATCTTGCGTGCGTTCGCGGTCAGTGCGGCCTGCAGGCGCTCCAGCCGGGCGTGCTTTTCCGCCGCCGGCGTCGGGTCGGGCAGGCTCGCCGCCGGGGTGCCGGGGCGAGAGGAAAAAATGAAGGAGAACGACTGGTCGAAGCCGATGTCATCGACCAGCTTCATGGTCTGCTCGAAGTCCTTTTCGGTCTCTCCCGGGAAGCCGACGATCAGGTCGGTGCTGATGCAGATGTCCGGCACCGCCTCGCGCAGCTTGTGGATCCGCGCCTTGTATTCGAGCACGGTGTGGTTGCGCTTCATCGCCGCCAGGATGCGGTCGGAGCCGGCCTGCACCGGCAGGTGAAGGAAGCGTGCCAACTGCGGCACGTCGCGGTGGGCGGCGATCAGGGCGTCGGAAAACTCCAGCGGGTGCGAGGTGGTGTAGCGGATCCGGCCGATGCGCTCGAGGGTGGCGATGGCGCGGATCAGCAGCGCCAGGTCCGCCTTTTCCTCCGACTCGAACATCGCGCCGCGGTAGCCGTTGACGTTCTGGCCCAGCAGGTTGACCTCGCGCACGCCCTGGGCGGCGAGCTGGGCGACTTCGGCCAGCACGTCGTCGAAGGGGCGGCTGACCTCCTCGCCACGGGTGTAGGGCACCACGCAGTACGAGCAGTACTTGGAACAGCCCTCCATGATCGACACGAACGCGGTCGGGCCTTCCGCGCGCGGTTCGGGCAGGCGATCGAACTTTTCGATCTCCGGGAAGCTGATGTCCACCTGCGGCGCACCGCTGGCGCGGCGCGCGTCGATCATGGTTGGCAGCCGGTGCAGGGTCTGCGGGCCGAACACCAGATCCACGTAGGGCGCGCGGTCGAGGATCGCCGCGCCTTCCTGCGAGGCCACGCAACCGCCCACGCCGATGATCAGTTGCGGATTGGCCTGCTTGAGCTGGCGCCAGCGGCCGAGCTGGGAGAACACCTTCTCCTGCGCCTTCTCGCGGATCGAGCAGGTGTTGACCAGCACCACGTCGGCCTGTGTCGCGTCGTCGGTCAACTCCAGGCCATGCTCGGCGGCCAGCACGTCGGCCATCTTGGCCGAGTCGTACACGTTCATCTGGCAGCCGTGGGTGGTGATGTGCAGTTTGCCGGCCATGCTCGTTGCCTGCGTGGAGTTCTGACCTTGCCCGGTGCGCGTTGCGCTGCGTGCGCTTGCGCCGCGCGTCGCGCTCGGGTGATTCGTGAATCGTCATCCCGGCGCAAGCCGGGATCCATGTTGTCGTTGCCTTGCGTACACCGTTTCGCCAACCGAAGGTGCCGCGGCGCCGAAGCCATCGAGGATCAATTGGATGGCTTACCCGCGCGCAATCAATCCTTGCCGGCGAACAGTTCCCGGCCGATCAGCATCCGCCGGATCTCGTTGGTGCCGGCGCCGATCGCGTACAGTTTGGCATCGCGCAGGATGCGCCCGGTCGGGTACTCGTTGATGTAGCCGTTGCCGCCCAGCGCCTGGATGCCTTCCAGCGCGACCTGCACCGCGGCCTCGGAGGCGTGCAGCAGGCATGAGGCGGCATCGACACGCGACTTGTGGCCGGCATCGTAGTCGCGCGCGACCTGGTAGGCGTAGGCGCGGCTGGATTGCAGCGCGGTGTACATGTCGGCGATCTTGCCCTGCATCAGGCCGAAAGTGCCGATCGGTTCGTCGAACTGGCGGCGCTCGCGGACATAGGGCAGGGCGATGTCGAGCGCGGCCTGCATCAAGCCGAGCGGGCCGCCGCTGAGCACCAGGCGCTCGGTGTTCAAGCCCGACATCAACACCTTGACGCCCTGATGGACCTCCCCGAGCACGTTTTCATCGGGGATATGGCAATTCTCGAACACCAGCTCGCAGGTATTGGAGCCGCGCATGCCCAGCTTGTCCAGCTTCTGCGCGGTGGAGAATCCGGGCATCCCGCGCTCGATGAGGAATGCGGTCATGCAGCGGCTGCCCGCTTCCTTGCCGGCGGTGCGCATGTACACGATCAGCACATCGGCCTCGGGGCCGTTGGTGATCCACATCTTGTTGCCGTTGGCCACCCACGCGCCATCGCGTCTTTCGGCGCGACAGCTCATCGAGCCGACCACGTCCGACCCGGCGCCCGGCTCGCTCATCGCCAGCGCACCCTTGAATTCACCCGAGCACAGCTTCGGCAGGTACTTGGCGCGTTGCGCGGCGTTGCCGTTGTTGAACAGGTTCTGCACGCACAGGTTGGAGTGCGCGCCGTAGCTCAGGCCGACCGAACCGGAGGCGCGGGAGATCTCCTCCATCGCCACCATGTGCGCCAGGTAGCCCATCTCCGAGCCGCCAAACTCGCCCGGCAGGGTGATGCCGAGCAGGCCCATGGCGCCGAGCTTTTCCCACAGGTCGGCGGGGAACAGGTTGTCGTGGTCGATCTGCGCCGCGCGCGGCGCGATTTCGGTCTGCGCGAAGCGGTGGACCGCCTCGCGCAGCGCATCGATTTCCTCGCCCAGCGGGAAGGTGCGCATGGCCCGCCTCAGCTTCCGTGGCGCATGCGGCCCAGGAAGCGCGGCTGGCCCATGTAGGGCAGCTTGACGCGGCCGATCAGGTCGATGCGCTCCTCGGCCATGCGGTCGGCGGCCTTGTAGGTCGGGATGTTGTCGCGCTTGGCGATCTGGAAGATCTTGCCGAGGTTGTAGTAGATCGTGCGCATCATCCGCATGGCGCGCTCGCGGTTGTAGCCGTCGATCTCCAGCGAGACGTTCATCAGGCCGCCGGCGTTGACCGCGTAGTCGGGGGCGTAGAGGATGCCGCGGCCTTCGAGCTGGTCGCCGATCGCGTCGGTGGCAAGCTGGTTGTTGGCCGCGCCACAGATGACCTTGCACTTCAGGCGTGGCAGGGTCTGCTCGTTGACGGTGCCGCCCAGCGCGCAGGGCGAATAGACGTCGGCGTCGGTGTCGTAGATCTGGTCCAGCGGCACCGCTTCGGCGCCGTATTCGGACACCGCCTGGTCGACCAGTTGCTTGTTGATGTCGGTGACGAAAACCTTGGCGCCCTGTTCGCGCAGCAGCTTGATGAAGTGCATGCCGACGTGGCCGGCACCCTGCACCGCGTACACGTGCTTGCCGACTTCCTCGTGGCCGAACTTGACCTGCAGCGCGGCCATCAGGCCCTGCAGGGTGCCGTAGGCGGTGAACGGCGAGGGGTCGCCGGAACCGCCGTGGACCTGATGCACGCCGGTGACGTAGTCGGTTTCGCGGAAGACGTATTCCATGTCGTTGACGTCGATGCCGACATCCTCGGCGGTGATGTAACGGCCACCCAGCGAATTGATGAAACGGCCGAAGGCGCGGAACAGCGCCTCGGATTTGTCCTTGCTCGGATCGCCCCAGATCACCGCCTTGCCGCCGCCCAGGTTCAGGCCCGAAACGGCCGCCTTGTAGGTCATGCCGCGCGAGAGGCGCAGCACGTCGTTGAGAGCTTCCTGCTCGCTCGCGTACGGCCACATGCGGGTGCCGCCCAGCGCCGGGCCGAGCACGGTGTTGTGGATGGCGATGATGGCCTTCAGGCCGGCATCGGGGTTGTGGCAGAAAACGACTTCCTCGTGACCGTTCTTGGCCAGGCTCTCGAAAATCATTGCGGACTCCGGTGGTGGCGACGCGTGGATGGCAGGCCGGTGCGGATGACCGGGCGGCCGACCCGTCCGTGGACGGGAAGCCGCGTAGTTTAGCCCACCGCGCGCGGAACGTCGTCGTGCACCGCGATTTGCGCACTGACGGTGGTCGGGTGCGCACCAAAAAAAGGCCCCGCACGCGGCGGGGCCCAGGGTCGGAAGCTTCCGGTGGCGTCAGCGGCGCGGCTGCCAATGGCCGGGCTCGAAATGCCAACGGCCGTTCGGGCCGCGGCTCCAGTGCGGCTGGACCCAGCGCCGTCCGGGCTGCATGCGCTCGTAATGGCCGGCGACCCAGGTGTAATTCGCGCCGTTCCAGCGCCAGTAGCCGGTGGCATACACGAAGCCGGGGCGCTGCACGATCGGCTCGATGCGTGGCGCCGGCGGGGCGACATTGACCCAGTTGCCTGGCGGCAGCGGACGTACCGGCGGCGGCATCGGCGGGTGCCCCGGATACGGACGCACGACCGGTGGCGGCGGTGGGTTGGGCATGGGCCCGCGCACCACCCAGTGGCCTGGCTGGAATTGCCAGCCGTGACGCTGTTGCACCCAGCGTGCCGGCACCCAGACGTAGCCGTTGCGTGCCGCGGCATAGCGTCCGGGGATCCAGACGTGACGCCTGGCGCGTGCATTCCATTGCCAGTATCCGGCGATCCACTGGTAGCCCGCGCGCGGTACCGGAATGCGCTCGACCCGCGGCGCCGGCGGTGCGGTCATGATGACGATGTCCGGAGGCATGGCGGCGCCGGCATCCGGCATCGACGGTGCGGGCGCCATGGCCGGTTGCTGGGCCGTCATGGCTGCTCCATCCGGTTCCGGTGCCGCTGCCGGCGGCTGCGTTGGCGGCGCAGGGCGTGCCTGGCGCGGCGCCCGAGGTTGCGGCGGCGGCGGCGGCGCGGCCTGTGTCGGCGGTGCCTCTGCCTCGGGTGGCGGTGCGGTGGCGTCGGATGCCGGTGGTGGTGCCGCATCCGCCACGCTTGCGGCGGGCGCGGCGGCGTCGGATGCCGGTGGTGATGCTGCAGACGCCACGCTCGCGGCGAGTGCCGGCGATGCCGCAGACGCGGCGGGCGGTGCCGCAGATTGCGGCGTGCAGCCCGTGGCCAGGATGGCAAGGCCGACGAGGCTGGCGACGGTGATCGATCGAATGATCATGGAGGTGGGAATCCTTGACGTGGGTTGGGTGCTGCGAAGGACATACATGCTGCGGACACAAGCCATCCAACGCGCCCCGGTGATCGCCGGAGCGCGTGGCGCGTCATCGTGCCGCGTGAAACGCCGGGATCGGCTCGATCGCTGCGGCGATCAGCTCCAGTGACCGCGCATGTAGTGCCAGCCCCCGTGCGGCCCCTGGCGCCAGTGCGCCGGAACCCAACGGTGCCCCCGGCGCTCCGGCAGGTAGTAGCCGCGAACCCAGACGTACCGGTGATACCGTCCGTCCCAGTTGTAATAGCCCGGGCTCCAGACGTAACCCGGCCGCACCACGACCCGCTCGTAGCGGGGCGCCGGCGGTGCAATGTTGATGCCGACATCGACGAAGGTGCGGGCTTGCGCCGGCGCCGTGAACAGCGCGGCCGCGCCGCCAAGGCAAAGCAGGCCGGTCAGGGCGAGGTTGCGGGACATCATGGTCGTTCTCCGTTGGGGATGGCAGGGCTGGTGCAGTTGCAGACTACGCCCGGAATCATGACTGGAAAGCCATACATTCCGGGCGCGGTGATCCAAGGATGGCATCCGTTCAGTTTGCTCCGCCTTCAAGGCCCGCGCAGCATGCGGTCCGTGGCGACAGGCGCGGGTCTCCGGCACGACTCAGAACGCCCGCAACGGACGCACCCGCATCCAACTGGTGGCCAGCCATTTTTCGCCGGCCAGCACCGGCATGCCCGCGTGCAGGCTGCGCGGATCGGGGCTGCCGTCGGCATGCAGGCTGCGGAACATCACCGCGCGGCCACGCCTGGGCTGCACCGTCACCACGCAGTCGGGGAACGCGGTCTGTCCACCCGACGCCACGTCGTTGAGATACACGCACACGGTGGAATGGCGCTGTCCGCCGGGTTGGCGCAACTGCGGTGCCGACGGCGGGAAGTAGTCGCGGTGCGGACGGTATTCGTCACCCGGCCCGTACCGCAGCAGGGTCAGCGGTTCGCACTGGGCCAGCATCGACCCGGTCAACATCGCCATGCGCTGCTGCAGCGCGCGAATGCCGACGTCGTCGTGGGTGGGCACGAAGGTCATGTCCTGGCTGGTGCGATCGCCCTTCTCCAGCGGTTTGCCGGTCAGCGGATGCACCACCAGCGAGCGTTCCACGAAGCGCGCGCCGGAGTAGATGACATAACGGCATTCCTCGTCGGACAAAAAGCCCTCGCAGGTGAGGATCTCCGGCGCCTGGCTGTGCGCCGTGCGTTCCCCTGCGAAGGCATCGAGGATGTGCAGGTCATCCCACGGCGGCTCCGCGTCGGCTGCTTCGGCGCGATCCGTCGCGGCGGTCTGGGCCGGGGTCGGCAATTCGACGGGAATGCCCATGGCACGCAACTGCGCGGCCAACTCCAGCGCGGCGCGTGGATCGCGGGCGACACCGATTCCGGCATGCAGGCGATCGGCATACAACGCAGCACCGACCGGATCGCGACGCTCCATCGCGCGCCGCATGCAGGTGCTTGCCGCGCGCTGCATGCGTGGGTCGGGGTCGCGACCGAAGCACAGGCCGGCGACCCGCAACGCGGCAGGAAAGCCGCGGCGTGCGCTGTCGGCGAGCAGCCGGTCCACGCGGCCAGCCTCCAGTGGCAGCAGCACGCCGCCCAGCGTGATCTGCGCCAGCAGCCACAAGGTCTCGGCGGTGCCGCCGGCGCGCTCGGCACGCAACAACAGGCTCACCGCGCGCGCGGGATCCGCGTCGCGGCCGAAGCCGTGCAGGTACAGGATCGCCAGCTCGGTCTGTGCTGCCGGATGGCCCTTGCCTGCGGCGTCCTCCAGCCAGCTCGAGGAACCGTCCAGGTCGTTCGCGGCCAGGCACTGCCGCGCCTGGCGGTAGGCGTGCTCGGCCTCGGCGCTGGTGGCCGCGGGAGCGGTTGCGGTCGTTTCCGCCATGTCGGGATGCATCGTGCCGGTCGGGATCGGCGCCGAGTGTAACAAGCCTCTCCGCGGTCGCGGCTTGCCGGAAAGGTACAATTCAGGATCTGCACGCCGCTGCGAAGGAGCCCCGATGAGCACGTCCAGCCCCGCCACCGCCGCGCGCGACGACGCGCCTGTCGCCACCCCGGCGGCGCACGCAAGTCCGTTGCGCTTCGTCACCGCCGCCAGCCTGTTCGACGGCCATGACGCGGCGATCAACATCATGCGTCGCCTGATCCAGGCGCAGGGCGCGGAAGTCATCCACCTCGGGCACAACCGCGGCGTCGAGGACGTGGTGCGCGCAGCGCTGCAGGAGGACGCCGATGCCATCGCGCTGTCGAGCTACCAGGGCGGCCACGTCGAGTACTTCAAGTACATGGTGGACATGCTGCGCGAGCGCGGCGCGGGCCACATCCGCGTGTTCGGCGGCGGCGGCGGCACCATTACCCCGGAGGAGATCCGCGAGCTGGAGGCTTACGGCGTCGAGCGCATCTATCACCCCAACGACGGCATGAAGATGGGGCTGGTGGAGATGATCGAGGACGTGGTGCGGCGGGCGGCAGCGGGCCGTGATTCGTCAACGGTGGCGGGGGATTCGCCGGCGCAGCAAGCGCCGGCAATGGACGATGAAATCGCGATCGGGCGCATGCTCAGCGCCATCGAGGACGGCGCATTCTCCGCGGCCGAACTGGCGCTGCTGCGCAAGGGTTGGGCATCCGGCAGCCGTGAATCACGCGCCACCGAGCATGAATCCCGGCGGCCGCTGTCTCCGGTGCTGGGCATCACCGGAACGGGCGGCGCCGGCAAGTCCTCGGTCACCGACGAACTGCTCAACCGCTTCCTGGCCTGCTTCCCGCAGATGCACATCGCGGTGATCTCGGTGGATCCCACGCGTCGCCGCAGTGGCGGCGCGCTGCTGGGCGACCGCATCCGCATGAACTCGCTGCGCAGCCATCGCGTGTACATGCGTTCGATGGCCACGCGGCGGCAGAACGTGGCCACCAACGCGGTGCTGCGCGACTGCATCGGGTTCCTGCGCGGGGCCGGGTACGACCTGGTGATCGTGGAAACGGCGGGCATCGGCCAGTCCGATTCGGAGATCGTGGACTTGGTCGATTTCCCGGTGTACGTGATGACCTCCGACTACGGTGCGGCCAGCCAGTTGGAAAAGATCGACATGATCGACTACGCGCAGTTGATCGTGCTCAACAAGTACGACCGCCGCGGTGCCGAGGACGCGCTGCGCGACGTGCGCAAGCAGTGGAAGCGCAACCACAACGCGTTCAAGGTCGCCGACGCGGACGTGCCGGTGTATCCGACCATCGCCAGCCAGTTCAATGATCCGGGCATCAGCTGGATGTTCGTGAACCTGTGTCGATTGCTGCGCGAAAAGCCGGGAATCGGGATGCGGGAATCGGGAATCGAAAAGGCCGGGCATTGCGATTTCCAGCCGCGACTGGATACCTCGCTGAAGGAACCGCGGGCGACGGTGTTGATCCCGGGGGCGCGGGTGCGCTACCTGGCCGAGATCGCCGAGCAGGGGCGGGCGATCAACGCGGGGATCGACAGGCAGGCCGAGGCAGCCGACCGCGCGCAGGCGTTCTGGCAGGCGCTGGCGGAACTCGGCGACGCGAGGCTGCCGAAGCAGCTTGAGCTTTACGATGGCGAGGATCTCCATCCCGCTCGTGGTGAGCCTGTCGAACCACGTGCGGGCCGCGACGTCGCATCCGTTCATGGTTCGACAGGCTCACCACGAACGGATGTGACAGCTGTCACGGCGCTGATCGAGTGCCCCGACCGCAGCCTGCTGACCTTGCGCCAGCGTTACAACGATGCGATCCATGCGCTCTCGTCCGAGTCGCTCAAGCTGCTGCGCGAATGGCCGGCGCGGCTGAAGGCGATCACCGACGAAGTCAACGAGTATCAGGTTCGTGGCAAGACCATCCGGGTCGAGAACTACCGCGAGTCGCTCTCCCACCAGAAGGTGCCGAAGATCGCCGCGCCCACCTGCAAGAGCTGGGGTGAACTGCTGGTCTTCCTCGGCAAGGAGAACCTGCCCGGCAGTTACCCCTACACCGGCGGGGTGTATCCGTACCGGCGCAGCGGCGAGGACCCGATCCGGATGTTCGCCGGCGAGGGCACGCCCGAACGCACCAACCGCCGCTTCCATTACCTGTCGCAGGGCCTGCCCGCGGCGCGCCTGTCCACCGCCTTCGACAGCGTCACCCTGTACGGCGAGGATCCGGCGCCGCGTCCGGACATCTACGGCAAGATCGGCAACTCCGGGGTCAACATCCCGACCCTGGACGACATGAAGAAGCTCTACTCGGGTTTCGACCTGTGCGCACCCACCACCTCGGTGTCGATGACCATCAACGGCCCGGCGCCGATCATCCTGGCG
>CAZXGS010000080.1:0-10646 GCA_964640525.1 uncultured Gammaproteobacteria bacterium
TGGAGCTGGCCTACGAGCACATGAACGAGCCGGAAAAGCTCGTCGTCGAAACCGAGACGGTGACCGCCGCGCGGGTGCGACAGAAGGTCTATTTCCCCGCCAACGAGGAAAAGATCCCGCTGCTGATCGGCCTGCTCACGCGCAGCGAGGGCGCGCGCACGATGGTGTTCGTCAACACCAAGGCGTGGGTGGAGAACGTCGCCAAGGCGCTGGAGCGCGCCGGCTTCCGGGTCGGCGTGATCTCCGGCGACGTGCCGCAGAAAAAGCGCGAGAGCCTGCTCAACCGCTTCAAGCGCGCCGACCTGGAAATCCTCGTGGCCACCGACGTGGCCGCGCGCGGATTGCACATCGACGGCGTCTCGTTCGTGTTCAATTTCGACCTGCCCTTCGATGCCGAGGACTACGTCCACCGCATCGGCCGCACCGCGCGGCTGGGCGCCGAGGGCGATGCGATCAGCTTTGCCTGCGAGCGTTACGCGCAGTCGCTGCCGGACATCGAGGCCTACATCGAGCAGAAGATCCCGACCGCGCCGGTGGATCCGGAATTGCTGGTGCCGGCGCCGCGCAAGCCGCGCGCGCCGGTGCCGCCGAGCCCCGACGACGAGGAGCCGGCCGAGAGCATCAGCCAGATCTTTCGCGAGGTGCGCGAGGCGAAGAAGGCCGAGGGCGATCGGCATGGCGGGCGCGGCGGTTCATCGCACGCAGGACGCGGCGGTGGGCGCAGTGGCGGCAGTGGGCGCAGCGGCGAGGGCCGCGGGCACGGACGTGGCGGACGACCACGCACGGCCGAGGCCGGTCACGCCGCATCGCCACAGGCCGCAGGCGAGGCGCAGCCGCAGCCTCAGCCGGCGGCGGGCAAGGGCGATGCGCCCAATGCCGCGGACGACTCCGGCGTCGAAAGAACCCGAAAGCCACGTCGCCGTCGTGGCGGCAAGCGTCGCGCCGAGGGTGAATCCGCAGCGAACGCGACCGGCAACGAGATCACCCAGCGCCTGCCCGAGGTCAGCGCGGCGCAGGCGAGCAGGGTGCAAGGCGGATCGCAGGCCCCCGCGGCGCATGCCGCGCCGGCCAGACGCGAGGCGCCTCCATCCCACGCAGCGGCGAAGACCGAGGCAGGCAAGCCTGCCAAGCCTTCCTTGCTGGGCAAGCTCAAGCAAGGCTTGAAGAAGCTGGTCAAGCGCCCGCCGCGGAGCGGGCATTGAGTCGAGGTCCGGGATTGGTGATGCTGGCGCCCTTGCCTGCTCGAATCCACCATGCGAGCGGCGCCGGTGTCGAACGAAATCCTGCGTCGGCAGGTCGCGCGCAGCGCAGGCGTGCCTGTCACTCCGGTGCCGGACGGGATGCCCGGCACGTGGTTTGAGGAGACGCATCGCATCCCGCGCCGTTGCCGCCGATCACCCCTCATCGATCACGCTCCGCAACTCATCCCCGCCTCTTCCCCACGCCATGACCCTGCTCCGCTTCGACACCGTCAGCAAGCGCTACACCGGTGGCCACGAGGCGCTGACCGACGTGAGCTTCGCGGTGGAGGCAGGGCAGATGCTGTTCGTCACCGGCCACTCCGGCGCCGGCAAGAGCACGCTGTTGCGGCTGATCCACCTTGCCGAGCAGCCCAGTCGCGGGGTGGTGCTGATGGAAGGGCTCAACCTGTCGCGTTTGCAAGGCCGCCAGGTCGCACTGCAGCGCAGGCGCGTGGGCGTCGTGTTCCAGGATCATCGTCTGCTGATGGACCGCAGCGTGTTCGAAAACGTGGCGATGCCGCTGGTGATCGTCGGCGTGCCGCGCGCCGAGATCGCGGTGCGGGTGCGCAAGGGTCTGGAGCAGGTGGGCCTCGGCGCGCGTGAACGTGCGCTGCCGCGCGAACTGTCCACCGGCGAGCAGCAGCGGGTGGGGATCGCGCGCGCGATGGTCGCGCAGCCGCCACTGCTGATCGCCGACGAGCCCACCGGCAACCTCGACCCGACGCTGGCCGCGGAGATCATGGATCTGTTCGCGGCAATGCCCGCGCATGGCACCACCGTGCTGGTGGCGAGCCACGACCTGGGCCTGGTCAAGCGCATGCGCAAACGCACCCTGGTGCTCGACCACGGACGGCTGCTGGACGACATACCGGCCACGGAGCTGGCGGCATGAGTACCGACCTGTCCGGACCGGGCTCGGGCGCCGCAGGCTTGCCCGCGCGGCAGCCCGGCGAAACCATGCGCATCGACCCGGTGCGCATGGAGCCGGGCGCGCTGGCGGCGGGCAGCGTTGGCGCCTCGGCGCGGCAACGCCAGCGCGGCGTGTTCGCGCGCGTGCGCCACTGGCTCGGCCTGCACGCACACGGCCTGCTGTCCAGCCTCGGACGCATGCTGCAGCGGCCGTGGGCAGCGCTGATGACGGTCGGCGTGATGGCAGTCGCGATCGTGCTGCCGGTGGCGCTGGGGTTGACATTGGCCAACGTGCAGCGGTTCTCCGGCAATGTGCAGGCCTCGCGCCAGGTCAATGTGTTCCTGCGTCAGGACGTGGGCATGCCGCAGGCGCAGGCGTTGGCCACCCAACTGCGCCAGCGCCACGATGTGGCCGCGGTGAGCGTGCGCTCGCCCGCACAGGGGCTTGCCGAGTTCCGCACGATGAGCGACCTGGCCCCGGCGGTGGATGCGCTGGACGAGAATCCCTTGCCTGCGGTGCTACGGATCGACCCGCGCGATGACGGCGCGGCGCTTGCAGCTTCGCTCAAGGCCATGCCCGAGGTCGAAGTGGTGCAGCAGGACGCGGTCTGGCGCGAGCGGCTGTCGGCCTGGCTGGCGTTCGGCCAGCGCATCGCGTGGACGCTGGCCGCGCTGCTCGGCGCCGGTGCCCTGCTGGTGGTCGGCAACACCGTGCGCCTGGACATCCAGCACCGCAGCGAGGAGATCGGCGTGCTGCAGTTCCTTGGCGCAACCGATGGCTTCGTGCGACGGCCCTTCCTGTATCTGGGCGCGCTGTACGGCCTGTTCGCCGGCCTGCTGGCGCTGGCGTTGCTGGCGCTGGCGGGGTTGGCGCTGCAGCCGGCGCTTGCGCGGCTGGTGACCAGCTACGGGGGCGACTTCGCCCTGCACGGGCCGGGCGCGGCCGGGGTCGCCGCATTGCTGGCCGGGCCAGTGCTGCTAGGATGGCTGGGCGCGCGGCTCGCGACAGGGCATCATTTGCGCCGCAACCGTCCGGCAAGGAGCTGACATGGGTGCAGGCAGCTTCCGTCACATCGACACGCAGTCGCCACGGATCATGGTCGTGGACGGCTCCAAGCTCGCGCGCAAGATGATCGAGCAGTTGTTGCGCGCCGAGTTGCCGGGCATGGAATTCATCGGCTGCGAGTCTGCCGCGCAGGCGAAGGAAGCCCTGCTCACCGGCCAGGTCAACCTGGTGACCACAGCGCTGGCCCTGCCGGACATGGATGGCCTTGAACTGGCCAAGTACATCCGCGAATACACCCCGCAGGCCTACATCCCGATCATCGTGGTCTCCGGCAACGTGCAGGAGCGGCTGGAATCGCGCGAGCTGTCCGAGGAGGTCACCGACTACTTCGACAAGGCGCTGGGCTTCGGCGCGCTGGCCACCTTCATCCGCGGCTACGTCAAGCCCGAGGACGAGCCCGGCGGCGAGGTGTTGTACATCGAGGACAGCCGGGTGGTCGCGGTGGCGACCCGGCGGATGATGGAAAAGCACGGTCTCAAGGTGACCCACGTGGTGTCGGTGGAAGAGGCGCTGGAGCGGCTGAAGGTGTTCCGCGACGACGGCACGCCGCCGCCGGACATCCTGCTCTCGGACGTGTACCTCAAGGGCCAACTGACCGGTTCGGACCTGCTGGTGCACGTGCGCCGTGACATCGGCTACAACAAGACCGACCTGCCGATCATCATGATGACCGGCGACTCCGACCCGGCCAACCAGAGCGGCCTGCTGCGCGCCGGCGCCAACGACCTGGTCGAAAAACCCATCGACGAGAACCTGCTGATCGCCAAGCTGCTGTTCCAGTTGCGCACCGGCCGGGTGCTGCGGGCCAAGCGCGAAGCCATGCGGCGATGAGCCAGGCCGGCGACGCGTCGGCCGAACGTGACCGAATCCGCCTCGAACCCTCCTGGAAGGCACGCGTCGGCGACTGGCTGCTGAGGCCCGAAATGCGCGCGCTCGCGGCGTTCCTGCGCGCCGAGAAGGCGGCCGGCAAGACGATCCATCCGCCGGCTCTGCAGATCTTCGCCGCGCTGGACGCCACGCCCTTCGACGCGGTCGAAGTGGTGATCCTTGGCCAGGACCCCTACCACGGGCCGGGGCAGGCGCATGGCCTGTGCTTCTCGGTGCTGCCCGGCGTGCCGGTGCCGCCCTCGCTGGACAACATCTTCAAGGAGATCGGCCGCGACCTCGGCAACGCCCGCCCCGATCACGGCTGCCTGCTGCCGTGGGCGCGCCAGGGCGTGCTGCTGCTCAACGCCGTGTTGACGGTGGAAAACGGCAAGGCCGGGTCGCACCAGGGCAAGGGCTGGGAAGGCTTCACCGACCACGTCATTGACGCTCTCGCACGCGAGCGCGAGGGCCTGGTGTTCCTGCTCTGGGGCAGTTACGCGCAGGCCAAGGGCAAGCTGATCGACGCTCGCCGCCACTGCGTGCTCAGGGCCCCACACCCCTCGCCGCTTTCGGCGCATCGCGGCTTCCTCGGTTGCGGTCATTTCGGCGCCGCCAACCGCTGGCTGGCCGGGCGCGGCGCCAAGCCGATCGACTGGTCGCTGCCGGCACGGGCGGCGATGGAAGCCATGCTTTCCGGACGCCATTGAGGATTCGGCGACGTCGGCCTTGATTGCAGCCGAACCGCCCCCAACGCTCTCCGGCTCCTGTTGCAGACGCCAAATGTTCCATGAACAGAACACAGCAGGGCTCTCACCTGCATTAGCACTCATTCGTGGAGACTGCTAAAATGCTCGCCATGACCAAGACCCCGCAATTGCAGACGGCCCTGGTGGCCAACAACCTGCCGATCCTGGGCGCGCTCGGTTCCATCGAGGCCTACATCGGCGCCGTCAACGCCATTCCCGTGCTCAGCGCCGAAGACGAGCAGACGCTCGCACGCCGCTTCCGTGATCGCGCCGACCTCGAAGCGGCTCGCCAGTTGGTGATGGCGCACCTGCGCTTCGTGGTCCACGTCGCCCGCGGCTACCAGGGCTACGGCCTGGGCATGAGCGATCTGGTGCAGGAAGGCAACATCGGGCTGATGAAGGCGGTCAAGCGCTTCGACCCCGAGCAGGGCGTGCGTCTGGTGTCGTTTGCGGTGCACTGGATCCGCGCCGAGATGCACGAGTTCATCCTGCGCAACTGGCGCATCGTCAAGGTCGCCACCACCAAGGCGCAGCGCAAGCTGTTCTTCAACCTGCGCAAGTCCAAGAAACGCCTGGGCTGGTTGAGCGATGCCGAGGTCACCGCGGTCGCCAAGGATCTGAACGTTTCCAAGCGCGAAGTGCTGGAGATGGAATCGCGCCTGTCCGGCCGCGACATCGGCTTTGATGCGCCCGCCGACGAAGACGACGACCACGCCCCGCCCTCGCCTGCCGCCTATCTGGTCGCGCAGGGCGATGACCCGTCGATGGCCTACGAGCGCGCCGACAGCCAGGACAACCAGTTGGAGCTGCTCAAGGAAGGTCTGGCCGGGCTGGATACGCGTTCGCGCGACATCATCCGCCGCCGCTGGCTGGGCGACGAGAACAAGGCCACGCTGCAGGAACTGGCCGACGAGTACGGTGTATCCGCCGAACGCGTGCGCCAGATCGAGGCCAACGCACTGAAGAAGATGAAGGCGTTGTTCGTGGCCTGACGGCGATCCGGGCGACGATGGCGTGACGCGACGGCCCCGGTGACGGGGCCGTATCTTGTGTGCGCCCGGCACGGGCGCACCCCGGGAGCTGCAGGGCTGCAGGTGGACTGAGCACGACCAGCGCAGCGACGTAAGGGCGACCGCGCGGGGAGGCCGCGTGGAGCGAAAGTACGCGCAGCGGTGGACGGCTTGCGCACCGGCGGCGTCAGACAGCACGTCACCCCGCCCAGCGCCTTCACCGTGATCGCGGCGATGCAAGCGGATGCACGCTGTCGCTGGCCCGCCGAGGCACGTGATCGGCTCCGTCGATGCCCAAGGCACCACCACCGGGCATGGCGACAATGCCGGACCCTCGCCACCGGCATGTTGATCGGCAGCTGCATGCCGATCAGATGGAAACCGCTGCGGTGATGCGCAACAATTTCGAGACGCGTTCGCCACCCGCAAGGTGAGCATCGAGCAGGTGCCCGGTTCGAACCTCGACGACCGGCGTGATCGACGGCGTCCGTCATCTCCATCCCAGGTACGGCGAATGGATCGATCAGCCGCTGCACGCCATCTCCCCGAGGGTGTCGCCCTGACGCAGGTGGTCGCGCTGCGGGTCGCCGACGTCCCCGCCGTCTCGGCGCAGACCGGGCCGCGGCCGCAGCAATGCTTGGGGCAGCAGGACGCCGACCGGCTGGCGAGGATGACTTCGTTGCGGCGACGGCAGCAGTTTCTCGCCGGGCGCTGGCTGGCGCGCGAGGTTGCCGCGGAGTTCACCGGCAGCGATGCCTCGATGTGGCGAACGGCGACCGCGGAAAACGGCGCCGCGCAATTGATCGCTCCCGACACGGCGTCGGTGGCGCCGCTCCATCTGTCCCTGAGCCACAGCGATGACAAGTTGGCTGTCGCCGTGGCCGGATTCCCGGTGGGGGTGGATGTCGAATCGACCACCGGCAGGACGCGCGACTGGCTCGGACTGGCCGGCAGGACGTTCGCGGCCGAGGAGTGTGCGTGCCTGCACGGCTTGGACGAGGCAGGACGCCGGCGGTGGTTTTTCCGCTACTGGACGCTGCGCGAGGCCGCGGGCAAGCGTGCGGGCACCGGTTTGCTCCGGTCGGGCAATGGACATGGAGCGGCATCCGAATGCGAGCCCCATCGTGCCTGCGCGATGACCTGGGACTTGGCGGGGTTCTGCCTTGCCGTGGTGGGCCACGAAGACATGCGGGTCGATGCCCGCGGCATCCCGGACGAGGTGCGTCCGCGCCACTGGACGTTCGACGCCGTTTCCCGCGCTTGACCGTTCCCGGATTTGGAGAGAACCTCGAAAAACTCCGTCATTGACCGGCTTTGCCGTTGTGAAGCGCTTCCGCGGTTTTCAACGGCGGAGCCGGTCAAGCGGAAATCCAGTGTCTTTCAAACGATTGAAATACAAAGACTCTGGATGACCAGCCTTCGGCTGTTGTGAAGCACTTCCCGCCTGCGCGGGGATGACGAGCAAAAACGGGTTTTTCGAGGTTCCCTGGAGCAGACGGAGCGCGCTTGCGCCCTGGCGCACTTGCCGTAACCGCCTTCACCGGCCTGCGTGAAGGGCCGGTGGCGCACGCCTTGCACGTTGTCCCGTGCCAGCACACCCACCTCGCATCGCCCATGCGCACGATCGAATCGCCCACCGACGTGGAATCGGCGCACAGCCGCTGGAGCCAGGCCGTGTTCGAGGGCAAGGCCTGGGCGTTTCGCGTGCAACGTGCCCTCCTGGACCTGTCGGCCGGCACGCGGCCGCGGCGCCTTCCGGTGGGGACAAACCTAGCCGGCTCCCCTGTCCTTGCCGAGCATGCCAGTGCGCTGTGGCCGCAAGCGCAGGATCAGGATGCGCTGGTCGTCGGGAAGATCCACAACCTGCGTCTGGCGCGGATGCGCCTGCATGGGCTGGAAATCCCCGCCGATGCCGTTTTCAGCTTCTGGATGCAGCTCGGCCGTGCCAGCACCTCGCGCGGTTTCGTCCCGGGCCGCGAGTTGCGTGAGGGTTGCGTGGTGCCGGCGATCGGCGGTGGCCTGTGCCAGGTCTCCAACGCGATCCACGACTGCGCGGTGCGCGCCGGCCTGGAGGTGGTCGAGCGCCATCGTCACTCGCGCGTGCTGCCGGGCTCGCTTGCCGAGCACGACCGCGACGCCACCGTGTTCTGGAACTACCTCGACCTGCGCCTGCGCGCGCCGTTCGCGTGGCGGCTGGAGGTGGAGCTGGACGCGACGCGGCTTCAGGTGCGCCTGCGCGGCAACGCCCCGAAAGCGACGGTGACGCATCCGATCGCCGTGCAGGCGCGCGTGCGACAGGCCTCCACGGGCGATTGCACGAGCTGCGATCGCCGTGATTGCGACAGCCATGTCGGCCCGCGACCGATCCGGCGCCACCGCAGTTGGCTGTGTTTCGAGCCTTGGCCGGAGTTCATCGCCTGGCGCGAAGGCGAAGCCGGCGCGGGGGACCGCCTGATCGGCGGCGTCGGTACGTCCAGTCCGCCGCTGGCACGGCTGCACGCACGGCTGCGTACGCGCTGGGCGCTGTGGCGCGGCCAGCCCTTGCCCAAGGCGCGCGGGCAGGGACTGGAAGTCGCCGCGCGCGCGATCGCGTGCCAGTTGCGGTCCGAGGATCTGCATCTGGTCGTGGAGCAGGGCTTGCTGCCCTGGCTGTGGCAGGCCGGTGAACTCGCCGGCCGTCGTTTCGACGTGCTGATGAATGCCCTGCCGATGCAGGAGATTCAGCGCCGCCTCGACATGGCAGCCGCCGCACAGCCGGACTGCACCAGCTTGCGCGATTTCCGCGCACCGGCCGCACTGCTGGACGCCGAACGCCAGGCGTTGGTGTTCGCCGCACGCTGGATCACCCCGCACGCGCAGATCGCCAGCCTCGGCGGTGAACGCAGCGTCCTGCTGGACTGGCGCCTGCCAGCCCAGCTCCACGCAGCACCGACGGCACCTGCCGGAGCCACGTCGCGGGTCTTGTTTCCCGCCTCCACTCTGGCCCGCAAGGGCGTGTTCGAATTGCGCCAGGCCTTGCGCGGGATGTGCGTGCAGCTGCTGCTGCCTCCCGGTGCGATGGAATCCACCGATTTCTGGACCGGCATCGACGTCCGCCGCGTGGCCTCGATCGCCGAGGGCGTCGCGCACTGCGATCTGGCGGTCCTGCCTGCCTGGGTCGAACACCAGCCGCGTGGTCTGCTGGCGGCCATCGCCGCCGGCAAGCCGGTGATCGCCACCCCGGCCTGCGGCCTGCCCGCGTCGCTGCCGTGGACCTGCGTCGCGGAAGGCGATGCAGACGGGTTGCGCGGCGCGATCGAGGGGGTGATGCGGATCCGGCACGCGGCGCCGCTGGCGACCTGAGCCGCCGAGCGCGGCCAGCCGTAGCGCTTCACGCGGCCTGGCGCGATGGCGGCGGAAGCTGGCGGGCTGGCGCGGCGCGGTGAAGGCACGCTGGCGTGGCCGTGCCGGCGCCAGCGCACCCGTGGCTCAGCGGCTGTCTGCGCGCGAGAGTGCGAACGCCGCTTCGAGCATTGTGAACACGCGCTTGAGCTCGGCCGACATCAGCGCGAAGCGGGCGTCGAGTTCTTCCGCCAGGGTCTCGCGATCGGTGGTCTCCAGCGATTCCACCGCGCCGTCGAGGAACTTGAGCTTGCGCACGCCCAGATCCTCGCCGAGCACGAACGACACGTGGTCCTCGAAGGTCAGCGCCAGGCGGGTGACCTGCTTGCCCGATTCCAGGTGCTTGCCGATCTCCTCGCCTTGCAGGTCCTGACGCTGGCACTTGACCACTGCGCCACGCTCGGCTGGGTCCTTGAGTTCGCACTCCTCGCCGATCGCCACGCCGGCGGGCAGTGGCTGGCCGGCAATCCAGCCGGTGAGCACCTCGCGCGGGCTGACCTCGGCATTCGGCGGCAGGGCGGGAAAGCTGCCCAGCGCACGCCGGACTTCACTCACCACATTCTCGGCCTGCTTGCGCGAGGAGCTGTCCACCGCGATGAAGCCATGTTCCAGATCAAGATAAGCGTCGGTGCGCAGCGGTCGCACGAAGGCGCGCGGCAGCAGTTCGTGGATCACCTCGTCCTTGACCCTCTTGCGTGCGCGCCCCCCCGGCTTGCGTCCCTCACGTTGCTCGATCGCCTCCAGCCTGGAGGCGACTTCCTCGTTGACGACGACCGCTGGAAGCATGCGTTCCTCGCCGCCGACGGTCAGCCACAGGCAGTCGCCGACACGATGCAGCAGGGCCTCGCCATCCCGGCCGAAGGGCGGAACGAAGCCGCGCGAGGACAGCTCCAGCGGACCGGCGGGCTTGAGTGCGCACTCGGGCAGGTGGGTCTCCAGGTGGGACAGGTCGAGGGTGGTCGGAAAGCGGAAGAAGGTCAGGTTGCGAAAGAACATTCGGGTCTCGTCGTGGGGAATTCTTGAAAGCGGCGCTTCTCCCCTCTCCCGCCGGGAGAGGGTGGCCGAAGGCCGGGTGAGGGAAGGCGATGGTGCAATGTGACAGGTTGGGCGAAGCGCAGACGACACCGATCGGCGCGTCGGCCCTCACCCCAACCCCTCTCCCGGCGCGAGAGGGGCTCGATCCGGCGCGGCTTGGCCGGCCAGCCAGGCGTGCGCGTCGGGCACGGGCGCGTCGTGCCGGCGACCGAGGGAAAGGAAGTCGAACAGCCGTGGATCGGCCATCTGCGAGGGGCGGATGTCCGCCAGGGCGCGGGCGATCTGTTCGCTGCGGCCAGGGGCCTGGCATTCCCAGGCCTCCAGCATCCGCTTGATCTGCTTGCGCTGCAGGTTCTCCTGCGAGCCGCACAGGTTGCAGGGGATGATCGGG
>CAZXGS010000081.1:0-10335 GCA_964640525.1 uncultured Gammaproteobacteria bacterium
CCGACCTGCCGAAGATGGCGCTGATGCCGTGCCACACGCTGTTCCAGTTCTACGTGGTGGATGGCCGGCTGAGTTGCCAGCTCTACCAGCGCAGCGCCGATATCTTCCTCGGGGTGCCGTTCAACATCGCCAGCTACGCGCTGCTCACCCACATGGTGGCGCAGGTGTGCGGGCTGGGCGTGGGCGATTTCGTCCACACCCTGGGCGATGCGCATCTGTACGACAACCACCTCGCGCAGGCGCGCGAGCAGCTTGCGCGGACACCGCGCCGGTTGCCGAGCCTGCGCTTGAACCCGCAGGTGCGCGATCTGTTCGCGTTTGCCTTCGAGGACGTCGCGATCGAACACTACGACCCGCTGCCGGCGATCAAGGCGCCGGTGGCGGTGTGAATGCCTTGCCTGTCGGGGGAATGATGAACGCACGCGTGTTGCCGTTTGCCGGCCTTGCCGTCGCCATTGCTGCTTTGGTTGTCGCCGAGCCCGCCGTCGCGAAACCGTTGCAGACCTTTGGCGGCACGCTGGAGCTTCCGTTCGATTTCAGCCTGGTGCAGCGTACCGACACGGCCAGCAACAGCACCTTGGGCTTCCAGGCCAGCCAGCGCTGGGTGCTGGAGATCGCCTCGGGGCCAAGCCAGGGCCGGCAGGCCAGCCTCGTGGTGACCTACGCGTTGCCCGCGCGTGGCGACAGCGATTCACGCGCGCGTGCGATCCTGTCCACGGCGCAAGGTGGCGCCACGCAGGACGTCCACCTTGGCTCCTACATGTTCCGATTGCTGGCGCGGCAGCGAACGGATGCGGCAGGAACGCCGCTGGCGACCCAGGTCCTGTGGGGCACGCTCAACAATTCGCTGTTGCAGGTGGAGCTGGAGCAGCCGCAGGATCCGTCGCAGGACGCGGCCGATGCCCAGGCGCTGTCCGGCTTTGCGCTGGACATGGACGCGATCTTGCGCGCCCGCACCCGTTTCGACGAGGCCGCGCGTGCGGCGATCGAGGGGCAGCGCATGCACACGCCAGCCGGCGAGTTCAGCCTGCCCGGCCTGACCCCGCGGCTGTATGGCGTCTCCACCTCGTTCGGCGTCGATGGCAAGGTGACCGGCGCACGCGTGGCTTACGCCTTTGCCGTGACTGGAACCGGTGGACATCGAACGCTGGAATTCGCCAGCGCCTGCGGTAACGGCGGCGGTGCGCAGGCGCAGGTCATGCATGCGCATTTCGAGCCGGATTTCCACGAGGTGAAACTCCTGTCCGAAGGCGCGCCGGAGCCGGATCGCTTCGGCGGGCTGGAGGCAACCCGCCGCGACATCGCGCTTGGCACCGTCCGCACCGGTTCGCGCCCGACCGCCTTCGGCTCGCACTGGGTCGCCGCTGCGGGTGAGACCTGGTTCACCTTCGACCTGCTGTCGAGCAAGGACGCCGGATTGGCAAGGCGCGAACGTCCGCAACTCGCCGACCAGACCGTGACTTGCGATCCACGCGCCTTGCTCACGCTCGACGGCGGCTTGCCAGCGCCTGCCGTCGCGCCGTGAAGCAGTCAGGCGGCCACGACGCGCACGCATGCTGAGCCTGATCGCCGCCCTCGATCGCTGCCGTGGCATCGGCAAGGGCAACGCGCTGCCGTGGCACCTGCCCGACGATTTGCGCCGCTTCAAGGCGCTGACCGTGGGCAAGACCGTGCTGATGGGACGCAAGACCGCGATCTCGTTGGGTCGCGCCTTGCCGAATCGACGCAACCTGGTGCTGACCCGCGGCGGCGTCGCCCCGCTGGAGGGCATGCTCGCGGTGGCCTCGCTGGACGCAGCGCAGCGGCTCGCCGGGGCGGACGAATGGATGGTGATCGGCGGCGGCGACGTCTTCGCGCAGGTGATGCCGCTGGCCAGCCGCATGTACCTGACCCACGTCGATACGGTGGTCGAGGGTGCCGATGCGTTCTTTCCGGCGTTCGATCGTGCGGCATGGACGGTGACGTCGCGGCAGTGGCACGCGGCCGATGCACGCCACGCCTGCGGGTTCGAGTTCGTGGATTACCGGCGCGTGCCGGCCGGGCGGTGACGGCGGGCGCGCGGCAGGTGCGCTTTGCCGCCGCGTGCCGGGACGATCGCGGCGGCGACTATTCCTTGACCCCCAGGAACTCCACCACCGGCTGGGTCGCCGCGCCGGCCTCGGTGAACAAGGATCGCGATTCGGTGCCTTCGGTCACCCGGATCTCGGCGCCCGATTCGCGGAAGCTCTTGCGGTTGCCGGGGCGGATCCAGGTGATCGCTTGCGGGTTCAGGTACAACATGTCGCCTTCCAGATCGACGATCTTCAGGTAGGAACTCACGGCGGTCTCCGGGTGATGGACGAGGCGTGGCGGGTGCGCGGATGGACGCTGCGATGGTACCCGACTGGCGGGACGATGGTCAGGCATCCTTGTTGTGGCGGCGCATGATGCGCTGCTTGTCGCGCGCCCAGTCGCGATCCTTGAGCGCGGCGCGCTTGTCATGGGCCTGCTTTCCCTTGGCCAGGGCAATCTCCAGCTTGACCTTGCCGTGCTTCCAGTACATCGCGGTCGGCACCAGGGTGTAGCCGTCGCGTTCGACCTTGCCGATCAGCCTGGCGATCTCGTGCTGGTGCAACAGCAGCTTGCGGGTGCGGCGATCATTGGCCAGCACGTGGGTGGAGGCGGTGATCAGCGGGGTGATCTGCGCGCCGTACAGGAACACCTCGCCGGCATTGACCATGGCGTAGCTCTCGGTGAAGGCGAGGCGACCGGCGCGCAGCGCCTTCACCTCCCAGCCCTGCAACGCGATGCCGGCCTCGTAGCGGTCTTCCAGGTGGTAGTCGTGGCGGGCGCGCTTGTTCAGCGCGATGGTCTTGGGCGCGGTGTCCTTGTTCGCGCTTCGGGTATCCTTGCGGGGGGATGGGTTGGCCATGATCCTTCCTTGTCAGGCGCCATTGTCGCGCATGCCGGCGCCGGCGGCACGCCGCCTCGACGTGCGCGACCGGCTCCGCCAGCAAAGGCAATCCAACCCGACGATCCAGCGCATGACCTCGATACATCGCAGCGCCCTGGTGGCGCTACCGCCGCAGCGCCTGTTCGAGATCGTCAACGATGTGGCGGCCTATCCGCGCCGTTTCGACTGGTGCGTGGGTAGCCAGGTCATGGAGCAGGATCGCCGCCACATGCTGGCGCGGTTGGAGGTACGGGTGGCGGGCATGAACGTGTCCTTCACCACCCGCAACACGCTCACCCCGCACTCGCGCATCGACCTGGAGCTGGCCGAGGGGCCGTTCCAGGACTTCGGTGGTGCGTGGACGTTCGCGGCGCTTGGGCAGGCCGGTTGCCGGGTCGGCCTCAGGCTGCATTTCGAACTGGCCGGGAAGGTGCTTGGCTCGGCGCTGGCGCTGGGTTTTGCCGGTTTCGCCGACCGCCTCGTGGACGACTTCTGCAAGGTGGCGCGGAAGGAAGCGGCCGGTGTCGCCTGAGCCGGCACGGATCCGGGTCGAAGTGGTCGCGGCGGTGCCCGATCGCGCGTGGCGGGTGGATCTGCAACTGGACGCGGGCTGCACGGCCGCTGCGGCGCTGGAACGCGCGGGCCTGATCGGGCAGGTGCCGGGCCTGGATCGTGCCACGTTGACCCTGGCGATCTACGGGACGGCGGTGACCGCGGCGACGGTGCTGCACGACGGCGACCGGCTGGAATTGCTGCGCCCGCTGCTTGCCGATCCGAAACAGGCGCGCCGCCGCCGCGCGCGCGGTCAGGGCGGGTGAAGCGGTCTCAGCCGCCGCTGTCGCCGCCGCCGCCACCCTTCTTTTTCTTCTTGTCCTTGGGCAGGTTGCCGAAGCGACCCATCTTCTTGGCCAGCGCCTGGTCCTGTTCGGGAAAGTAGGAGCCGGTCATGCTGACCAGGTTGTTGCCCTCGAACTCCAGGGTCAGGGTCTTGATCACGGGCTTGCGCTGGCCGCGGCGGTCCTGCTCGGATGCCGCGTAGTCCCAGCGCTGCGCGTGGAACGGGTCGGCGATCGAGGGCGTGCCCAGCAGCGCGGCGACATCCTGCTTGCTCATGCCCGGCTTGACCTGCTCGACGCTCTTGGTCTCCAGCAGATTTCCCTGGTACACCGGCGCGTGATAGACCAACGTGCCGCAGCCGGCAAGCGAGAGGCAGAGCAGTGCAGCGGGAAGCCAGGATGTCCGCATGTCCGGGTTGGTCCGAAGGAAAGGGCGCAGGGCGCGGATGATACACTAGCCGGCCCGGAGACCGCTCCGGACGCACGCAACGGGTAACCGCATGGAATCGCAGGAACTGCGCAAGGCCGGGCTCAAGGTCACCCATCCGCGGATGCGCATCCTGGAGCTCCTGGAACACGCCAGCCCGCGTCACCTCACCGCCGAGGACATCTACCGGCAGTTGCTGGAGGGAAGCGAGGACATCGGCCTGGCGACCGTGTACCGCGTCCTGACCCAATTCGAGGCCGCAGGGCTGGTGCTCAAACACAATTTCGAGGGCGGACATGCGGTGTTCGAACTCGACCGCGGCGAACATCACGACCACATGGTTGACCTGGACACCGGCAAGGTGATCGAGTTCTCGAGTCCGGAGATCGAGCGTCTGCAAACCCAGATTGCCCAACGCCACGGCTACGAGATCCACGACCACAGCCTCGTGCTGTACGTCAGGGCGAAGAAAAAATAGCCGTCGTGCCAGCCTCGATCGCGCCGTGGATTGTCTTGAGGCTGGCGGGCATCCGCAGGCGCGAGCCCGTCGGATGCGTCCCCATTCAGGCCTCGCGCTGCGCCGAGACCAGCATCCGGGTCGCGTGTGCCAAGGTTTCCGGGGTGATTTCGATCCCTCCCAGCATGCGCGCCAGTTCGGCCACGCGCTCGTCCTGATCGAGCCGGGCGACTGCGCTGCGGGTGGTCGTCGCGTCGTGATCCTTGCTCACGCGGACGTGGTGATGGGCCTGCGCGGCCACCTGCGGCAGATGGGTCACGCACAGTGCCTGGCGGGCGGTGCCGAGGGCGCGCAGCTTGCGGCCGACCACCTCGGCCACCGCGCCGCCGATGCCGGTGTCCACTTCGTCGAACACCATCGTCGGCACCGCGTCCATGCCCAGCGCGGCGACCTCGATCGCCAGCGAGATCCGCGACAGCTCGCCACCCGAGGCGACCTTGCGCAGCGGCCGCGGCGGCTGCCCGGGATTGGCGGCGACCAGGAACTCGACCTGCTCGCTGCCGGCCGGTGAGGGGACGTCGGCCCGGGTTGGTGTCAATTCGACCTGCAGGCGGCCACCGGCCATGCCCAGATCGCCCATCAGCAAGCTCACGGCATCGCCAAGGCGCGCAGCCGTGGCCGTGCGAGCGCTCGACAGCGCCGCGGCGGCGGTATGCCAGGCGGTGCGCGCGGCGGCGCTTTCGGCCTGCAGACGCTGCACCTGGGCGTCGGCATCGCGCAGACCCTCGCGCTCGCGCGCCAGTTCGTCGCGAATGCCGGCCAGGCCTTCCAGCGGGACGCGATGGCGGCGGCCGAGCTCGTGCAACTGCGCGATCGACTCGTCCAGTGCCTGCAGGCGCTCGGGGTCGATGTCGATGCCGTCGCGGATGCGCTCGACCAGCGCGGTCGCCTCGGCCACCTCGATCGTCGCGGCATCGATCCTTTCCAGTGCCTGGGCAAACGCCGGGTCGTGTTCGGTCAGGCGTTCCAGTTCGACCCGCAGCCGCGCCAGAGTGCGTTCCACCGCCTGGCCCTCGTCGCCGGCCAGGCCGGCCAGCACGCGGTTGCTGCCGTCCAGGCGCTGCGCCGCGTTGGCTTGCAGGCGATGGGCTTGCAGCAGCGCTTCGATCGCCGAAGGAGCCAGTTCCAGGCGCTCGAGGCGGTTGAGCTGGCGGTCGAGTTCCTGCATGCGCTGGGCGACCGTGTCCGCATCGCCGAGCTGGGCGATCCGTGCGGCGACCTGGCGGCAGCGCTCGGCGGCTGATCGGGTTGCGGCGAGTAGATCGTCGTGGCCGCCGAAGGCATCCAGCAGGCCCATCTGGCTGCTGCGCGAGAGTAGCGCCTGATGCTCGTGCTGGCCGTGGATCTCGACCAGCAACTCGCCCAGTTCGGCAAGTTGCGCCAGGCTGGCGCTGCGGCCGTTGATCCAGGCGCGTGAACCGCCGTCGGAGCGGATCACCCGGCGCAGGCGGCAGGTGTCGGGATCATCGCCATCGTCCAGTTCGTTGGCCGCCAGCCACGTCCTCGCCGATGCCGCGTCGGCCAGCCAGAACTCGGCCTCGAGTTCAGCGCGCTGCGCACCGTGGCGCACCATCTGCGCCTCGGCGCGGGCGCCGGTGAGCAGCAGCAGGGCATCGACCAGCAACGACTTGCCGGCGCCGGTCTCGCCGGAGATGGCGGTCATCCCGGGCTCCAGGTCGAGCGTGGCGGCACGCACGACCGCGAAGTGGTTGAGTTGCAGTTGGCGCAGCATGGCATCCCCGTTGCGGGTGGGCACGTTAGCACGGGTGTGCAAGGCGATGGCTTGCCGTGATCGTCGTGCCATGAACCTCCGCACTTGCCATGCGATCGGGAAGATTTGAAGCGCAGGAAGAGCAGGGCCGCCGGAATCCGGATTCGCGTGGCCACGCAGGCCATCCCTCGAGGGTGGGGTCTGGCCAACCCACCCCGTGCCATCATGGGTTGCCGCCCGGGCGACCGTCAGGGCCGGACTTTGCATCCTCACCTTGGACCGCCATGCCGTACAAACCCGAAGGCCACAACACCGCCTGCCCCTACCTGATCGTCGATGGCGCGCGCGCTACCATCGACTTCCTCATCGCCACCTTCGGCGCGGTTTCGCTGTACGAGGTGGCCGACGAGGCCGGTGGCTTGCGCCATGCCGAGGTGCGGATCGAGGATTCCATCGTCATGCTCGCCGACGCCATCGAGGGCTGGCCGGCGATCCACGGCCATGTCCACGTGTACGTCGCCGACGTGGACGCCACCTTTGCGCGGGCGCTCGGCGCCGGCGGGGCGTCGGTGCAGGAGCCGGTGCGCAGGGACGATCCGGACAAGCGCGGCGGGGTGCGCGATGCCGGCGGTACGACGTGGTGGATCGGCCAGCGCATGGAGGGCTGAGTCCATGCCCGTTGGCTGTGCCAAGGTCTGCAGCGTGGCGCCGCCGGATCCTGGACCGCCGTGAACAGTGCCGACGATTGCCGCTGCAGGTTGCTGCCGGTCCGGCACGCAGATTTCCAGTCCAGGCGCTTGGGCGTGGATCCCACCAACGGCATCTACGCCGACGTGGGCCTGGACACCTGCCTGCACTGCGGCGCGATCTGGCTGAGCTACCGCTTCGAGTACGAACACCTGCCCGCGTCCGGGCGCTGGTACCGCGGCATCGTGCCCGAGGCGATCGCCCGCCTCGTCACCCCGGAATCGGCGGCCGACGTGCTGGAATGCCTGCCGTGGTGGCTGTATGGCGGTTCGTATTTCGGGCATGCCGGGCGGCGCGAAGAAGCGCCCTTGCAGTTGTCGCGGTGAACGCCACCGCGGCCTGCCGCACCACCGCCGGTGCCGATGACGGCGCGCGACGTGGGCGGCTTTCCTGCGACAATCAACCTCGATGTCCGGCCGGGTTTGCCTCGAACGCGCAGTCCCGACCGTCCGACGCAAGCCCGGGCCCTGCGAGCTTGCCGGTCGATGGCATCGGCGTTGGCGGTCGTGAAGCGATTCGGCTTGCGTCGGAATGACGCGCGGAATCCCTCAATCTGCTGCAGGGTTCCGAATTCTTTGCTTTCCGGCGTCACCGAGGTTCACCATCCATCAGGCGCTCCGACCCTGGAATCCATGCCCCATCCCATCTCCCGGCTCGACCCCCGCGCCCGCGGCCTGCTGCGCAGCCTGATCGCGCAGTACATCCGCGACGGCGAGCCGGTCGGCTCGCGGACCCTGGCCAAGTCCTCCGGACTGGACGTGAGCCCGGCGACCATCCGCAACATCATGGCCGACCTCGAGGAAATCGGCCTGGTCGCCGCGCCGCACACCTCGGCCGGGCGGATCCCGACCGCGCAGGGTTACCGGGTGTTCGTCGATTCGCTGCTGCAGGTGCAGCCGCTGGGCGAGGGCGAGCTGACCCGGCTGCGGCAGAGCGTCCACGCCGGTACCGGCACCCAGACCCTGCTCACCAACGCCTCGCACCTGCTGTCGGCAATGAGCCATTTCGTCGGCGTGGTGACGGTGCCGCAGCGCCAGCAGTTCGCCTTCCGCCACATCGACTTCGTGCCCCTGGACGGCCAGCGGGTGCTGGTGATCCTGGTGTTCACCGACCACGAGGTGCAGAACCGCATCATCACCACCCGCCGCGCCTACACCCCTTCCGAACTGGAACAGACCGCCAATTACCTCAATGCCCATTTCGCCGGCCGGCCGCTGCGCGAGATCCACGCCGCCTTGCTGCGCGAACTGCGCGAGACCCGCTCGGCGATGGAACGCGTGCTCGGCGCGGCGATGGAGGTCGCCGAACACGCGCTCGACCCCGGCGACGAGGACATGCTGCTGGCCGGTCAGACCAGCCTGATGGGCCTGCACGACCTGCCCGACGTGGACCGCCTGCGCGAGTTGTTCGAGGCGTTCTCGCGCAAGCGCGAGATCATCCAGTTGCTGGAGCGCTGCATCCACGCCCAGGGCGTGCGCATCTTCATCGGCGAGGAGACCGGGCTGGCGCCGCTGGGCGGCTGCACCGTGGTGACCGCGCCGTATGCGGCCGACGGCCAGGTGCTGGGCGTGCTGGGTGTCATCGGGCCGACCCGGATGGCCTACGAGCGGGTGATCCCGATGGTCCAGGCCACCGCCGACCTGCTCGGGGCGGCCTTGAATCCGGCCGCGACGGCCCCATAGCCGAAGGGCGGGCAGGGTGCGGCCGATGCTGTCCCGGCCCGCGAAGACCGCAGCGATCCCGACCGAATCGAGTCCATTCCATGAATCCCCTGTGGCGGCGATTCGCGTCGCCGCGATCCAGCAAGGTACCCGACATGCAGGCCACCGAACCCACCGCGGACACCGACGAATCCGCCATCCCTTCCGACGTGGAAGCCCTGATCGCCGAGCGCGACGCCGCCCAGGCCGAACTGGTGCGCGTGCGCGAGCAATTCCTGCGCGAGCACGCCGAACTGGAGAACGCGCGCAAGCGCCAGGCCCGCGAGGTCGAGCAGAGCCGCAAGTTCGCCAACGAGCGCTTGCTCGGCAGCCTGCTGCCGGTGTTCGACAGCCTGGAAGCCGGCATCGCCGCCGCCCACGGCGAATCGCAGGCGGTCCGCGAGGGTCTGGAGCTGACCCTGCGGCAGTTGACCAAGGTCGCCCAGGACAACGGCCTTGCCGTGGTCGATCCCATCGGCCAGCCGTTCAACCCCGAGCACGCGCAGGCGATCGCGATGGCCCCGGCGGGCGAGGGTCAGGCCCCGAATACCGTCATCCAGGTCCACCAGAAAGGCTACCTGCTCAACGAGCGCCTGCTGCGGCCGGCGCTGGTGATCGTGGCCAAGGGCGAGCACGACTGAAGCCAAGCGCCGTCGTCCCGGCATGCGCCGGGACGACGAGCCAACGACCTGAGGCGCTTGAAACCCGCCCCGCCACCCCCACACCACAGCCATCCGCGGCGGTCGCCGCGAATCGACCACATCACGCACACCCACTTTCCGGGAGAACTCACATGGGCAAGATCATCGGCATTGACCTCGGCACCACCAACAGCTGCGTTTCCGTGATGGAAGGCGGCAAGCCCAAGGTCATCGAGAATTCCGAGGGCGACCGCACCACGCCTTCCATCGTCGCCTTCAGCAAGGACGGCGAAGTGCTGGTCGGCGCCTCGGCCAAGCGCCAGGCGGTGACCAATCCGAAGAACACCTTCTACGCGGTCAAGCGCTTGATCGGCCGGAAGTTCACCGACGCCGAGGTCAAGAAGGACCTCGACCTGGTTCCCTACGGCATCGTCGAGCACTCCAACGGCGACGCCTGGGTGGCCACTTCCGACGGCAAGAAGATGGCGCCGCCGGAGATCTCCGCGCGGGTGCTGGAAAAGATGAAGAAGACCGCCGAAGCCTACCTCGGTGAGACCGTCACCGAGGCGGTCATCACCGTGCCGGCCTACTTCAACGACTCCCAGCGCCAGGCGACCAAGGACGCCGGCAAGATCGCCGGGCTGGACGTCAAGCGGATCATCAACGAGCCGACCGCCGCGGCGCTCGCCTACGGTCTGGACAAGGGCGACAGCCGCGACCGCAAGATCGCGGTGTACGACCTCGGCGGCGGCACCTTCGACGTATCGATCATCGAGATCGCCCACGTCGATGGCGAGAAGCAGTTCGAGGTGCTGTCCACCAAC
>CAZXGS010000082.1:0-10114 GCA_964640525.1 uncultured Gammaproteobacteria bacterium
TCCGTTCATGGTTCGACAGGCTCACCACGAACGGAATCCACTTGTTCAGATGTTCGCCAATCGTTGATTCCGTTCATGGCTCGACAGGCTCACCACGAACGGAATCCGCTTGTTCCGATGTTTCCTTTCGGGTTGCGCGAGGGCGGCGCTTGACGCGGGCGGCGCTCGAACCCATGCGCCCACCCTCCCGCGTAGCCGCGTCAAATTCAGCGCCACCACCCCCAACCCCACATCCACGGCCCAGGCGGGCCGAAGAATGGGCCGGGGTCGTACACCACACGCACGCGCTCGATCTTCGGCCACAGATAGACCACGTCGGCGGCGACCTTGGGCTGGCGGTAGTCGTACTGGCCGACGTGGCGGGTCTCGTAGCCGGCGACGTGGCCGGTGACGGTCAGGCTGCGGCCGACGGCGAAAATCTGCGGTTCGTAGTAGCCGGCGCGGCAGGCCAGGAAGCGACCCGGCGAGCGGTCGCGGGCGAGCATCGGTCGACTGGTCTCGTCCAGCGGGCGGGCAACCAGTTGAAAGCAGGTCTGCCCGGATTCGTTCTCGACCGAGACGATGGTGCCGCCCCACCGTACCGCCTTGCCGGTGGCATCCTCGTGCGCGGCCGTGCCCGGGTCGATGGCGGCGAACTGCCCCTGCAGCGGTTTGGGAATGCTGGCGCAGCCTGCGCCCAGCAGGGTGAGGGCAATCACGACGAGCCGGACCGGCGCCGCCAGGTGCGGCCGGGATCGTGTGCTGCGGGGAAGGATGGTGGACATGGCGTGCTCCGGCAGGCGCAATCCGTTCAGGGTTTTGGATGTCGCTGAGCGGTGAACGCGCGCAGATCGGCGATCAAGGCGCTGCGTGCGTTCCGGTCCAGCTCGCGTGGAGCGTAGCGCGCGTTGGCGAAACGCTCGCTGAGCGCCAGCAATGCCGGGCCTTTCTCGCCGAGCAGCGGGGCAACACGTCGCGCCCAGCCGATGGCCGGCTCGTGCGCTGGTTTGCCCTGTCCGGCCCGCGCCAGCCGGCGGACGAGGTGCGCCCATGCGGCCAGCAACGGGTCGCGGCGCGGGCCACGTTCGCGCCACTGGAACAGGCCGATCCCAAGCAACAGCACGCTTGCGGCGATACCGAAGACGAACACCAGCGTGCGCGTGTCCGGGTCGCGCGCGCCCAGGGCGCGCAGCAGGGCCAACTGGCGCGCGGCGTCGAAGCCGAGCACGAATCGATTCCAGCCGAAGCGCAGCCAGTCGCTGACCGCGAACCATTGGCCCACCGCACCGCCGGCGGCATCGGCGTCGCCGTTGAGGTTTCCGCCGTGACGGAACACGCGCTCGGGCGCGACTGCGGCGGTGGGATCCACGCGCACCCAACCGCGCCCGCGCAGCCACACCTCCGACCATGCATGGGCATCGGACTGGCGCACCAGCAGGTAGTCGCCGACGCGGTTGTGGAAGCCGCCGACGTAACCGGTCACCACCCGCGCCGGAATGCCCGCGGCGCGCATCAGGAAGGTGAAGGACGAACTGAAGTGCTCGCAAAACCCGATCCTGGTGTCGAACAGGAATTCGTCCACGCTGTCGCGGCCCAGCGGCGGCGCGGCCAGCGAATAGCTGAAGCTGGCGTGGTACATCGCCAGCGCGCGTTGCACGATCTGCACGTCGTTGCTGCCCTGCTGCCGCCACTGCCGCGCCAGCGCCAGCGTGCGCGGATCGTAGCCGCGCGGCAGCAGCAGCGAGCGCGAGCGCGTGTCCGGATCCAGCTCGGCTTCGAACTGCGCCGGATCGCCGGAGGTGACCCGGTAGGCGCGAAGGCTGTCCGCCCGCGTGTCGAACAACGCGGTGCGGTCGTGCCCCATGTGCGAACCGGTGGGCGCGGACTCGGGCAGGTCGAGCGCGAACACGTAACGCTTGTCGGTCGGTTCCAGGCTCACCTGATAGAGGATCGGCGGTCCGGTGGCCACCATCGGCGCCGGGATGCCCTCGTCCGCGCTGGCGCTCTGGCGCCAGGTGCGGCCATCGAATCGATCCATGACGATGCCGCGCCAGTACAACTGCTGCTGTGGCGGCACCGTGCCGTCGAACTTGACCCGGAACGCCGGGGTGTCGTCGGCCAACACGTCCAGCCAGTCGCCCGGGGCCATGTCGTCGGCGATGCCGGTGCGCGCCTTGGCGACGTCGGGCAGACCCCACAACGGGCTGGCCAGGCGCGGGAACAGCCAGAACCCGGCCAGCGCCAGCGGCACCGCCAGCACGAACAGGCCGGCGATGGCCAGGATGCGCCGACGATCGAATCCGGCGCCGAGCGCACCGACCTCGGCATCGGCCAGGCGCGCACACGCGCCCAGCGCCAGCGCCGCGCCGGGCACCGCAAGGCCCAGGGTCACTGGCCCCTGGTCGAGCAACAGGGCGGCGAAAGGTGCGAACAACGCGAACCCGACCAGGCTGCGGGCATCGCGCAGGGTATGCAGTTCGATCGGCTTGAGCAGCACCATCGCCATCAGCAGGGCGCTTCCGGTGTCGCGACCGATGCCGAAGCCGTAGGCATACAGCACCATCAGCCCGAACGCCCCGGTCAGCAGCAGCCGCAGCACCAGCGGCAGGGCGCGCCGCCAGCCGATCGCGACTGCCAGCGCGCTGAGCGCGCACAGGCCCAGGGCCAGTTGCACCGGCAACAGGCGCAGCAAGGGCAGGGCGCAGGCCAGCGCGGCGACCAGGCTCCAGACCTTGCTGCGGTCGTCCAGCGCCGAGGTGTCCGCCGGTGTGCGGGTCGATCCGGTCACCGTTAGGCGCAACAGCGTCGGAACCAGGCGCGTTTCAGTCATGTGGCAACAGCGCCAGTGCGCGCAGGCAGGCGTGGCGATGGGCGTGACCTTGCCCCGGTCCAATGGCCTGTGCGGGCAGGCTCAGCCGGTAGCGGACATTGAGGCGATCGGCTTGGACCACCCAGCTCGCCAGGCGGCGGATGCGCGCCTCGTGGGCCAGTCCGGTCAGCGCATGCCAGTCCAGCTTCAAGTCGCGGTCGCTGCGCGCTTCGTACTCGCGCACCAGCAACTTGTTGGCGCGCGCCGAGGCCTTCCACGCCACCTGACGCGGTGGATCGCCGACACGGTAGTTGCGCAGGTGGTGGGGTTCCTCGCCCTGGGCGAGCACGCGGCCGTGGGTGCCGGCGCCGGCGAAGGTCGGCAGCGGCGGGGTATGCGTTTCCAGCGCCGGATACACCAGCAGGCCCTGCTCCGGCCAGAAGTAGGCCCACGCGCGTGCCAGTCCCAGTGGCTGCGTGGTGGAGATCCGTATCCGCCCCGGATGCAGCCAGCCGCGCGTGGTGGTCGGCAGGTTCAGTTCGACGTCCACCGGGTCGATGCCGGGCAGCGCGAACACCGTGCGCGTGCCGTCCACTTCCAAAACCAGCCCGGTGCGCGGGAACGAGCGCTTGGCATCCATCTGCAGGGTCAGCGACAACGGCTCGCCGGCATGCACCGGCTGCCCGCGCGCCAGCCGCAGGCCGATCCCGCTCAGCGCCAGGTGGCCGGCGTGCAGGCTCAGAAGCGCGGTGGCGGCGAGCAGGAAGCCCAGCAGCAGCGCCGGGTTGTTGTTGTAGTTCAGCGCGCCCAACAGCATCGCGCCGAGCACCACGGCCAGGAACAGGCCGAAGCCCGTGGGCAGGATGTAGATGCGACGGCGGTCGAGCACGATCGGAAGCGCCTCGGCTCGACGCGGCCGCATCCAGCGCAGCAGGCGCGATTTCAGCGCGGCCAACATCCGGCTCAGTCCACGGCCACCGCTTGCACGATCGCCTTCGCCAAGGGCTCGCGGCGGTCGTCCTCGCCCTCGGGAACGAGCCGGTGCGAGGCAATCTCCACGAACAACGACTGCACGTCGTCCGGGCGCACGTGGTCGCGTCCGGCGATGACGGCGTGCGCACGCGAGGCGGCCAGCAGGGCCAGCCCTGCGCGCGGCGACAAGCCGACCTTGATCCCGGGTTGGCGGCGGCTTTGTGCCAGCAGTTCCTGCACGTAGGCGATCAACGCCGCGCTGGCATGCACGCGCGTGGTGCACTCGCGCAACGCAAGCACCTGCGCGGCGCTGAGCTGCGGCCTGACCTTGGCGATGAGTTGCCGGCGGTCGGCGCTGGCGAGCATTTGCCGTTCAGCGTCGGCATCCGGGTAACCCAGGGTGAGGCGCAACAGGAAGCGATCGAGTTGCGAGTCGGGCAAAGGGAAGGTGCCCGCGAGATCGACCGGGTTCTGGGTGGCGATGACCAGGAACGGCTGCGGCAGGGCGTGCGTCGTGCCGTCCACGGTCACGGTCTGCTCGGCCATCGCCTCCAGCAGCGCGCTCTGTGTCCGCGGCGGGGCGCGATTGATCTCGTCGGCCAGCAACAATTGGGTGAACACCGGGCCGGGATGGAAACGGAATGCCTGCTGCGCCTGGTCGAACACCGACACGCCGAGGATGTCCGAGGGCAGCAGGTCGGAGGTGAACTGGGTGCGTTGGAAACTCAGTCCCACCGTGGCGGCCAGCGCGTGGGCCAGGGTGGTCTTGCCCAGCCCGGGCAGATCCTCGACCAGCAGGTGGCCGCCGGCCAGCAGGCTGGCAAAGGCCAGGCGCACCTGGCGAGGCTTGCCGAGCACGAGGCCCTCGACTTGGGTGATCGCCGCGGCCAGGGCGGCCTGGTCGGGCTCGGTTAGGATGGACGGGGCTTGGGTCTGGGCGAGCATGCGCGATGCCGAGGGTCGTCGTGGGTCGAGTGTATAGCGCCACGCGCTGGCGTGGATGCGGGCGGCACGGCCGGCGCGGGGCGCGGTGGTGCTGAGCTGGCGTCGCGGTTTTATCCTGCTGTGGGCGCTGTTGCTTGCCATCAAGCTGTGGATGGCGTGGCGACTGCCGCTGTTCAGCGACGAGGCATGGTACTGGCTGGAGGGCCAGCGGCTGGCCTGGGCGTACTCGGACCTGCCCGGCCTGACCGCGTGGCTGGCGCGGCTGGGAACGGCGGTGGCGGGGACGACGGCGCTCGGTCTGCGCTGGCCGTTCCTCGCCTTGGGTGCCGCCGTGCCCTGGCTTTGCGTGCGCATCGGCGCACGCTGGCTGGATGCGCAGGCGGGCTGGCAGGCCGGGGTGATCGCCCTGCTGTTGCCGCTGTCCGCGGCGCTGGGCGTGCTGGCGCTGCCGGACGTGCCGCTGGTATTCGCCAGCGTGCTGGCGCTGGATGCCGGGTTGGCGATGCTGGAGCGCGCACGCGCGCGCGATGGCGTGCAGTTGGCGCTCGCGCTGGTGCTGGGCGCCACCAGCCATTACCGCTTCGCGATCGCACTGGCCGGCCTGGCGGTGGGCGTGCTGGCCGCGCGTGGCGGTCGCGCCCTGTTGCGTCGTCGCGACGTGCAACTGGCGTTGCTGGCCGGCGCGCTGGCGTGGCTGCCGGTGCTGGCCTTCAACCTGCACTGGCACGATGCCGGGCTGCGCTTCCAGTTCGTCGATCGCCACCCGTGGCGCTTCCATGCCTACGGCCTGCGTCTGCAGGCGCTGCAACCGTTGCTCACCGGGCCGCTGCTGTATGCGGGTCTGCTGTGGTGCCTGTGGCAGGCGTGGCGGCGGCGCGCGGATTCGCGCTGGTGCTTGTTGCTCGGAGCCGCAGGCTTGCCGTGGCTGGTGTACGTCGGGTTGGGGCCGTTCGTCGATATCCAGCGGGTGTCCTTCCACTGGCTGCTTTCGAGCTACCTGCTGGCCGCCACCGCGCTGCCGGCGTTGCTGCGGGAGGGCGGCCACACGCGCTGGCGCGGCTGGATCCTGGCCAGCAACGGGGTGCTGTGCACGGTCTTGTGGGTGCTGGCCTTGCAACTGGTCCTGCCCGGTGGCGTGGTGCGGCTGCAGCGGCTGGGCATGGATCCGAAGATGTTCACCCACACCGGGGACGTCGCCGCGACCGTACGCGCGCGGTTGGCCGCCATGCCTGCCGACACCGCGCTGGTGGCGGACGATTTCATGCTCGCCGCCAAGCTCGCCTTCGCGCTTGACGCGCCGGCGCGGGTGTGGGGACTGGACCACCATCTTGACGCCAAGCACGGCCGCGCCGTGCAACGCGCGATCTGGGGCCGCGACGAGCAGGCCGTTCCGCGCTTGCGCGCGCGCCCGGTATTGCTGGCGGTGGACGAGGCAGCCTTGCACCTGGAAACACGCGAGCCGTGGAACCGCCACCTGTGCGCCTTGTTCCCGGGTCTGCGCGATGTCGGCGCGATCTCGCTGGATGCAGGGCGCAGGCAGGTCCTGTTGTATCGCCGCGATCCTGGCGCGAGCGGTGCCTGCGACTACCCGGCGCTGGCGTTCATGCGCACGCCCGCAGACGGGGCGGTGGTGTCCGGCAGCGTCGAGCTGAGCGGTTGGGCAACCCAGGATCGCGTCGGCGTGGCGGGCGTGGAAGTGCTGCTGGACGGTCGCGCCATCGCCAAGGCGCGCTACGGCATCGAGGACGTGAGCGTGCGTTCGCGCTGGCCGGACAGCGACGATCCGGCGCAGCCCGACGTCGGCTTTGCGGCCAGCGTGGACCTGCGTGGTGTCGTGCCGGGGGAACATGCCCTGGCACTGCGCGTGAGCGGCCGCGACGGTCGCGTGCGAGTGCTGGAACAACGCACGATCCGGGTCCTGGCACGCTGAAGCGCGTGCGTGCGGCGTTGCGGTGATTCAGAGCCTGTGAAAAATTCGAACGCCGTCGCGAGGGCGCCGCCGGGCGTCTCTGGCAAGGAGCGTTGCGTGAAATCAAGGGAACATCTGAACAAGTCGAAATGGCGTCATTGCGAACGCCGTGAAGCAATCCATGCTTCTGATTTTTCAAAGATTTCTGGATTGCCGCGTCGCTGCGCTCCTCGCAATGACGGCATATTCAGGCCTTCCCAAGGGAATTTGGTGAACCAAATGACCGCAGTTTTCGCGCATCGGGCCGCCGCCAGAGGCGTTCGGCGGCGTCCGCAGCAGGTGGGCGATTCTTTCGCAGGCTCTCAGGGCAGGTCGAATCCGGCCGTGCGCAGCATCCGCGCCAGCGCGATCAGCGGCAGCCCGATCAATGCCGTCGGATCCTGGCTCTCGATGGCCTCGAAGAGGGCGATGCCCAAGCCTTCGGACTTGAAGCTGCCGGCACAGTCGTAGGGCTGCTCGGCGTGCAGATAGCGTTCGATGGACGCCGCATCGAGGGTGCGGAAGCGCACGCAGGTCAAGTCGAAGTGAGCCATGCGGATGCCGGATTCGTGTTGGCACACGCACACGGCGGTGTGGAAGTCGAGACGGCGCCCCGAGGCCGCGCGCAACTGTTCGACCGCGGCCTGGTGCGAGCCGGGTTTGCCCAGCGCGCTCCCGTCACGTTCGGCGACCTGATCCGACCCGATCACCCATGCCTGTGGATGCCGTCTGGCCACCGCCATCGCCTTGGCGGCGGCGAGTCGTTCGCTGAGCCGCGCCGGCGTTTCGCCGGCCTGCGCGGATTCATCCACGCCAGGCGCCACCGCGTCGAAGGTCAAGCCGAGGCGTGCGAGCAGTTGCCGCCGGTACGCCGAGGTCGAGGCGAGGATCAAGCGTGCCGTGGGCATCAGATGTCGCTGCGGCGCAGGGTCGAAGGTTCGCGGCCGGCGGCCTCGATCGCCGCGCCGGTGGCCGAGTCCAGTTCGGCGCCGGCGTCGTCGAGGCGTTCGAGTTCGGTGGTGATCCGCTCGCGCGCCCTGCGCAGCGCCGTGGCGGCCTCGTCGAGCACCTGCTGGCTGGCCGTGCCGGCGTTCTGTTGCAGCCACATGCGGTGCTGCAGCAGGTCGCGGAACCCGGCCTGCACGCGGTCGCTGCTGTCCAGCGAGGCGCGCGCATCGGCAGCAATGTCGGCAGGCATGCGTCCGACCACGTTCTGCATGGCGTCCATGCGGTCGCGGGTGCGTCGCAGCAGGTCCTCCATCGCGTCCGCGTCGTCCATGATGCGGGTGAGCGTGAGCCGGCGGCGACGCGCGCGCGCGCCCACCCACAACATCGCGCCGCCGGCGAGGACGAGCGCGATCGTGATCAGGATCAGAACGACCACTTTCGATCTCCCGCGATGCCAGCGAGTCTGCACCAGCGCGCGCGGCGGCCGCAAGCCGGCGCGAGCCGATCGTGCGCGCACGGAACCGCGTGGATGCGTGCGCTGCGCAGGATGCGCAGGATGCGCAGCGCGGCATGCGCACGCACGCGAAGATGACGGTTCCGCCCGCGCGCGCTGTGGCTGGCTTGCGCGATTCAGCCCTGATGGGGCGCCGCGGCGTGGAGGCTGGCTGGCGCTGGTGCCGGCGCTGGTGAAGGCGTTGGCGCTGGCGAAGGCGAATTGCCGTTCAGCGTGGCGGCAGCGTTGACGCCGGCCATGATCGACGTCGTTGCCGCGGCAGGTGCCGTGGTGATCGGTCGCGCGAGGGCCGTAGCAGCGACAGGCGCCGGGGCAGCGCTGGCGGAAACTTCTTTCGCCACCGTGTCGGTCGCCACGTCCGCAAGCGCCGCGGGTGCGGAAGGTGCGGTATCGGGCCCGGGGGCTGCCGTGGCTGCCGGTGCGGGTTCGACGGGGGATGGGACAACCGGGTCGGGTGCGGTTGCCGCCGTAAGCGGGGCTTCCTGTGCGGTGGTCGTCGCCGATGCGGTGCTAGCCGTGGCGTCGTCGATCACGGTTGCGGTCGCCACGGCATCCACGGCAGGGGTCGCGATGACTGCATCGACCGCTGCATCGACGGACGCCATTGCGGACGTGGTCGATGGAGGCGCGCTCGATTCGCTTGCAGGCGCCGTGGCCGCGGCCTGACTTGCATCCGGCACAGCGATGGCTTCGACGTTGACCTCGGCAGCCGTGGCCGCCGGCATTTTCGTGGTGCTCGCATCCGCGCTGCCGGTCGGCATGCTGGCCGCTGCGGGCGCTTGGGCTTCGGTGCCTGCCGAGGCCGGGGCAACGGCTTCCACGGCGGTGTTCGACGATGTCGCGGCGGCGGCAGCCACGGCAGCGGTTGCCGGCGGCGTTGCCGTGGCCAGCGCCGTCAGCGGGATCGCGGTCGCCGCGGTCGGGCCAACGGGCGTGGCGGTTGCGGGCGAATTCGCCGCCGCCGCATCGGCCGCAGCCTTGGCGGCCGGCACATGCCGTCGCGGCACCTTGTCGGCATCCAGCAATTTTTCGATGCGCGCGAACACCTCGGCGCGCGCGAAAGGCTTCTTCATGAAATCGTCGGCGCCGATGCGCTGCGCGTAGAACTGTTCGGTGGCCAACTCGTTGCCGCTGATCATGATGACCGGAATCGGCTTGGTGACCGCTTCCCGGCGCAGCCGGCGCAGCGCCTCGAAACCGTTCATGCCCGGCAACACGATGTCCAGGAAGATCAGGTCGGGCACTTCCGACAGCGCCATGCACAGGCCGGCGTCGGCATCGGAGGCATCCATTGCCGTGTAGCCGTTTTGCTCCAGCATGCGCTTGAGCAGGGCGACGATGGTCGGCGAGTCGTCGATCACCAGCACGCGTGTGCCCTCGCGCGCATTGGAGCGCGGCTTGACGCGACGATCGACGAATTCCGGTGCGGCCTTCTCCGCCTCCGCCGGCAATGCGGCCGTGGAGGTGCCGGTCGCATCGACGTCGGGTGCCGGGGTGGCCGCAGGCGCGGGAGCGGCAGGTGTCGGCACGGGTCCGTAAACGCGCGAGGGCGGTGCGGATCGGGTCGGCTGCGCCTTGCCGCCGCCGAACCACCGCTTGATGACATCCAGGATTCCCATGTTCTTGGCCCCCGATTGGCCTTTTTTTCCAGTTGACAGTGTCCCGCGAACCGGCCCCGCTGACAACGGATTTTTGCGACCCGGATCACGAAACGCAGCCGGCCTGGCGACCGTTCAGTCCACCTTGGATTGCGCCATTTGGACCGTAACCGCCTTCGGTGCAGGTCTTCGGCCAACGAGAAAGGCCGGGTCGCCCCGGCCTTTCGATCAACCCCGCCCGCATTCGCCGCGGGTTTACGCCGCTTCCGCCTGCGCCTTGCGCGGGCCTTCCAGCAGCGCGCGACGGATGTGCGCCACCACCAGGTCCACCTCCGCGTCGGTGATCGCGAAGTGCGGGGTGAAGCGCAGCGAGTTGGCGCCGCCGTGGATCACGCCGATGC
>CAZXGS010000083.1:0-9761 GCA_964640525.1 uncultured Gammaproteobacteria bacterium
GCGTCGGTTTGGACGCCTCAAATCACCCACACGCTTTCACGAAGAGCCATTTTTCTATCGTTTTCAGTTGAACGGACACGTGGCCATCAGCCCCGATGTGCAGTACGTACGAAACCCTGGAGCCAGCACCTCGGGTTCCGGTCTGTGGGCGATGGGCTTGCGTTTGCAAGTCAATCGATGAGCGGGGGAAACAGCATCGCGTCACTCTGGCCAGGGATCGGAGCTTCGGCGGCTCCCTTTGCCTGTTCGCGCCCACCCACGCCCCGAGCTTCCGCTTCTGCTGGCAGGCGCCGGCATCGCGAATTGGCAGAGTGCCTTCAAGCAGAACCTGACCGGCCAGTGGATGCCGCGCATCGTCGGCACTCGCCACCGCCAGCCCGCCTCTGACCTTGGCCGACTGCCTCGGGTTGCTGGAATGAACCGACCTCTTCAAACGCGGCATGAGCCTGGAGATTGCCGTCCTTGCCCCGCAGCCTTGTTCCGCAACAACTCGCGACGCCCCGAATTCCGTTACGTTACCCTCGGGGGCGACGCTCGTCGCCGCGGGGAGACGACGATGAAGAAGATGCTTGGAATCGTGATGCTGCTCGCTGGCCTTGCCGGCGTCGGACTCGGGTTCGCGTACACGGCGAGCAGCGATGCGCCGGCGACGTGCGAGAAGGAGCGACGTGAGGCGGTGGACTTGCTGACCCAGGCCACGGCGGCGGGTGATGGAACGGAGAAGGCAACGGAGCTGATCGCAAAAGCGAAGGAAAAAAGCGATTGGGCCGATGCGGATTGCGTGCGGGCCGACGCGATGCGGAGCCAGGGCTACATGATTTCCGGCGGCGGGTTGCTGGTGCTGGCCATCGGGCTCGTGCTCTTCATGAAGGCGAAGAAGGCGACGGCGTAACCCGCGCACTCCTCGCGCATGCGAGCAGGCACGCAGCGATCTTGCCCCGCAACGCGTAGGGGCGCGCCGGCCCTGAAAACACAGGTCCGGGCTTCGCCGTCAGACAACGATGCGGCGGAATCAGAAATCCATCCCGCCCATGTCGCTCATGCCGTCACCGCCGCCGTGGCCGTGGGTCTTTTCCTTCTTGGCCAGCACGGCCACCATCGCCACAGTGGTGATCATCGGGCCGGCGAACGAGACCGCGTTCTGCAGCGAAGAACGGTGCTGAAACCATGCCATCGACCACGTCCAGCGCGTTGTCCAGGCCCGAGTCGTCCGCGACGGTGAGTGGCGAGAGGTCGCAGTGCGAGAGCAATTCGGCGACCGTGGCCTGCGTGGGCCGGAGTCCGGTTGGACTCGGCACCAGTCGAGCCGTTCGGCGCGCTCGATCCGGCGTTGCGCGGCGTATTCAGAACAGCATCGTCGATGCGGCGGCTGCGGGTGTCATTCGTCGCGCCAGCGCGCTTCCGCGTACCGTCCCATCGACACGGAATCGACCTGCACGCTAGCGGATAACGTTGCACACGCACGTCCATCGCGATGCGTGAAGGCTTGCAAAACACCGCACGCCTGGCTCCATAATGACGTCGTGATCCCGAACACCGCTTTCGTGAATTTGCATCGCTCCACCCGCAACGCCGTCGACGGAGAGCGTGGTTCGCTCCGCTTCCGCCAGACGGCCACGCCGCTCCTGGCCTTCGTTTGCACGCGCCACGTCGGCACCGGCAGCGCCCTGCCCCATTCCCGGCATCACCACGCCCGGAAAGCCGAGGTGGATCTTCCCTGAGCCGCCCTCCGCGGCATGTCGTTTCATGGCCGGCCGCTCCCCGTGGAGCTGCCGTCGCCATGCCCCATGCGTCCCTGACCCCACGGTCTGCGGACGTGCGGGTTGGTCGCCTCCTCGCCGATGCGATCGACCCGAATCGCCGGATCAACCGCTGACGCTTGATCCGCGGACGCGTCGCCCACGGCGCGTCGGCCCGCGTGCCACCACGCTGACCCGAGCTGCACAGCTTTTTCCTCACCGGAGCACCCCGTGAACATCGAAACCGTCCTGAGCCATCCCTTCGCCATCGCCGGCGTCATCGCCCTCGTGCTGGCGGTGATCTTCTGGAAGCTCATCCTGTGGCTGTTCGGCATCATCATCGTGCCCGACGACAGCATCGGCGCGGTCACCAAGAAGTTCGTCCTGTTCGGCTCCAAGCGCAGCCTGCCCGATGGCCAGATCATCGCACTCGAAGGCGAGGCCGGCTTCCAGGCCGACACCCTCGCCCCGGGCCTTCACCTGGGCCTGTGGCCGTGGCAGTACACCATCGACGTGGTCAAGTTCACCACCATCCCGAACGGCCGCATCGGCGTGGTCGAGGCCGCCGACGGCAAGCCGCTGCCGCGCGGCCGGATCATCGCCCGCGACGTCGAATGCGATTACTTCCAGGACGCGCGCGCCTTCCTCAGCGGCAGCGGCGAGCGTGGTCCGCAGATGAAGGTGATCCCGCCGGGCACCTTCCGCATCAACCCACTGCTGTTCAAGGTCGCCCTCGCCGACGCGGTGGACGTGCCGCAGGGCAAGCTTGGTGTGGTCCAGGCCAATGACGGCAACCCGTTGCCGGTGGGCCACGTGATCGCCAAGGGCGTCGATTGCGATCTGTACCAGGACGCCAAGGCCTTCTACGACAAGGGCGGCGAGCGCGGCCCACAGGCCAAGGTGGTGCCGCCGGGCGTGTACCGCATCAACCCGGTGCTGTTCAACGTGCGTCTGGAGAACGTGGTCGAGATCCCGGACAACAAGGTCGGCATCATCACCACCAAGGAAGGCGCGCCATTGCCGACCGGCGAGATCGCCGGCGGCGTGGTCGAAGGCCACAACATGTACCAGAACCCGGACGCCTTCATCGCCGGCGGCGGCTTCAAGGGCCTGCAGGAACAGGTGCTGCTGGCCGGCCGCTACTTCCTCAACCCGCAGTTCGCCAGCGTCGAGGTGGTGGACATGACCCTGGTGCCGATCGCCCACGTCGGCGTGGTGATCGCCTACGTCGGCAAGGAAGGCAAGGACGTCACCGGCGACACCTTCAAGCACGGCAACCTCGTGTCCAAGGGCGAGAAAGGCGTGTGGATCGACGCCCTGGACCCCGGCAAGTACCCGATCAACCCGTACACCCACAAGGTCGTCAACATGCCGACCGCGAACGTGGTGCTGAACTGGGCGACCGGCAAGTCCGAGGCGCACAAACTCGACGCCAACCTGTCCACCATCACGGTGCGTTCGGCCGACGGCTTCAAGTTCAACCTCGACGTCTCCCAGATCATCCACATCCCGCGCAACGACGCGCCCAAGGTGATCGCCCGCTTCGGCGACATGAGCGCGCTGGTGACCCAGGTGCTGGAGCCGACCATCGGCAACTACTTCCGCAACGCCGCCCAGGGCAACGACATCATCGACTTCCTGAAGAACCGCACCGCCCGCCAGTCCGATGCCAAGGACGCGATCGCCTCGGCCCTGAAGGAATACAACGTCGGCGCGGTCGATACGCTGATCGGCGACATCGTCCCGCCCGACGACCTGATGCGCACCCTCACCGACCGCAAGATCGCCGAGCAGGAGCGGGTGACCTACGAGACCCAGCGCGAGGCCCAGGGCGTGCGCCAGGCACTGCAACAGGCGACCGCGCTGGCCGATACCCAGGCCCGCGTGGTGGACGCCGAGCGCAAGGTGCAGATCGCCGGCTACGAGGCCGACGCCGCGGTCAAGACCGCCGAGGGCGCGGCGCGCTCCAAGACGATCAATGCCGAGGCCGACGCCGGCGTGCTGCGCCTGATCGGCGACGCGGAAGGCTCGAAGATCAAAGCGGTCGGCAGCGCCGAGGCCGAGGTGATCCGGCTCAAGGTGGCGGTGATGGATGCCAGCAACTACGCCTTCGTGCAGGTGTCCGAGGCCTTCGCCAAGGGCAACGTCAAGATCGTGCCGGACGTGGTCGCCGGCGGCAGCGAGGGCATGGGCGGGCTGGTCGGGGCGATGCTGGGCAACATGCTCAAGGATCGCCAGGACGCCAAGGGCAAACCTGCCGCGCAGGCGGAAACGACGGCGTGAGGTTGGCGGCGTGAGGGCAGCGCGGGGTGCTTCGCGGTGCCCCGCGCTGGACTATGCTGAAAGCATGGGCACCGCACGCACGCGACGCTTGGACGCCGCCGCCGGGAAGCAGCGCACGTGACGATCTTGCGCGCACTGCAAGCCGACATCACCACCCTGGCGGTGGATGCGATCGTCAACGCCGCCAACACCTCCCTGCTCGGCGGCGGTGGCGTCGACGGCGCGATCCATCGCGCAGCCGGGCCGGGCCTGTTGGAGGAATGCCGACTGCTCGGCGGCTGTCGCACCGGCGAGGCGAAGATCACCGGCGGCCACCGCCTGCCGGCGCGGCACGTGATCCACACCGTCGGCCCGGTCTGGCGAGGCGGGCGCACCGGCGAGGCTGAAACGCTGGCGGCCTGCTACCGGCGTTCGCTGGAACTGGCCGTCCTGCATGGTTTGCGCAGCATTGCCTTCCCCTGCATCAGCACCGGCGTGTACGGCTTCCCGTTCGAGCCGGCGGCGCGGATCGCGATCACGGCCGTGGACGCGGTGATCGATGACACGGACGCACTCGATGAGGTGGTGTTCTGCTGCCATGGCGCCAGTGACCTGGCGATCTATCGGCGGTTGCTTGGCGGTCCCGCCACGGCGGGATGATGCGGTTGGATCCCGGGTTGGGGTCTGCAGGAATGATTGACGGATCGCAGGGCGCGGCGGCGATCGTGCCGCCCCTGCAGGATCAGAATGGGTCCCGGCTTGCGCCGGGACGACGGGCGTGGATGACGGCCGTTGGAGTCGGGACGACGGCAAACAATGCCATCCACTTCAAGCCGCGCTACTGGATCCCGGGCCGTGGCACGCCGAGGGCAACACGAACACGCATGAATTCCCTCGCGTCAACCTGCCGGACAATCAAACCGCAGTTGCCACGACGAACCGGATTCATCCGGATGAAACCGTCTCGACCCGGTTCCTGCCCAATTCCTTGGCGCGGTAGAGCGCCCTGTCCAGTGCCTGCAGATCTGCCCGTCCCTGCCCTCCCGCACCGGCTGAAAAGCTGGCGGTGACGTGAACTGGTTTGCCTTCCCACGTCCAGCAGGTTGCGTCGAGCGTGGACTGCATCCGCTGGGCGATGGCATGCGCCGTGGCAAGGTCGGTGTCCGGAAGCAGGATCAGGAATTCTTCGCCGCCCCATCGCGCGATCCGATCTTCCTTCCGAAGCTGCTGGCGGATGGTGTCGGTCACGAAGCGCAGAACGCCGTCCCCGGCCTGGTGTCCGAACGAATCATTGATGCGCTTGAAGTGGTCGATATCGAACATCACCAGCCCAAAGGGGCGGTTGTTGCGCTGACTGCGCGCCTCCACCCGACGCAGACAATCACCGAGCGCACGCCGGTTCAGGCAGCCGGTCAATGGATCATGGTTGGCCAAGTGGTGGATGCGCTGCATCAATCCGGACACCACCAATCCGGCGAGGGCGTTGTTGATGGACAACACCAGCACCGTCGATGCCCAGAGGAACGGGACCGAAGCATTCAGTGGCGTGGATTCCAGCCGTACCGCTGCTTCCGGAAAGGCCAGCAGTACGGCTGTCCGCACGGCCATGACCAACCCCAGCGCAGCGAACACCCATGCCGCAATTTTTCTCGGCATCGTGATGGCCTGCCCGTTGTCGTGGCGCAGGCATCCCTGCGCCATCCGGAAAGCCAACCAGCCCAAGGCCAGCGAAAATGGCAAGGCCCGAATCCAGATCGTCACATTGGGATAGGGAATCCAGGCTATGCCGATGGCAAAGGCGACAACGATGCACGCGGTCTCGTGCAATGACGCGGGCAGGCGCAACAACACACCCAAGCCATCACGAAAGAATGCAACGCCAGTCACCAGCAATACGTCCCCCAGCCAGAAGTTCAGCCAGAACACCCGAGGCGTCAGCGCCTGCCCCCGCTCCAGCACCAGCAGCAATCCGGCCACCAGCAGCAGATTGGCCGTGGCAAAACGGAGCGCCGTGGCCTTGGACAGCTTGTCCGGGAAGCTCAACAACACCCAGCCAAGGCAGCCGAGCCCTCCCACGAGCGCAATGACCTTGGCCAGCGTCGTGGCAATGATCGCGGAATCCGGCTGCATGTCTCCGCAAATTCACCCGATACCCCTCAGGGTGCGACGGTATCTTCTGCAATCTTCGCGAGACTTGTCTCAGGTCAAGAAGCACGGGAAATTCGGCCGGCCGGTTGCGTCCATTGCACCGCGCTCGGCACACGGGTGCGATGCAGGCGCCGCTTGCCTTGCGCATGGCTGGCAATCGCCGCAAGCACGCCGTCCAGCCACGGCATGTGGAAGAGCATGTTCACATTCAGCGCGCTGCCGGGAGCCGCAGGCCGGGGAAAGCGATCGCGAGGATGGCGGTGCGCGGTCCGTGCCGCTTCGGCGACGATTGTGCGAGACCGCTGCCGGGTGGTTTTCCCGTGGAGTCCAGTGGATGCTTTCGGACGACGCTGCCATGACGATTCCCGCCCATCGCATGCCGTCGAGTGCCACGCCAGCGCCAGCCGCCGGGAGACGGCGGCAAGGCTGGCGCGAGCACCTGCCGATGGCGTGGCTGGTGATCACGGCCCTGGTCCTGGCAGGCTGCAACCGCACGCACTTCGAGCCACCGGAGCTGGAGGGGGCACCGGTGATGGTCCGCAACGGCGGGCAAGCGCGGCTGTGGGTGCTGTCGCGACAGGAGGAGCAGCGTACGGTCGGCTACGGCTGGGGGCATCGCAGCACCGGCGGCTTTCGCACCGACACCTTCTACCATTTCCGTGTGCAGGCCTTCGACCCGCAACTGGCGCGGCCGACGTGGACGCATACGGTGCTCACGTTGGGTGATCCCAAGGCCCATGGCAGCCGCTCGCGGGTGATCGGCAGCCAGGCCAGCGGCCGCATGCTCGGCCAGGTTGGCGATCGGGTGTGGTTGCTGGTGGACGACCAGCCATTCGCGTTGCGTGCATCCGACGGCGAGGAGGTGGCCGACGTCGCGGCGATCGAGGCGGCCAACGCGTCCCTCAAGGGCCTGCTGCCGCACGAAGCCAAGCAATACGCGTTCGATGACGGGCTGGTGTTCATGGGCGCGGACGGCCGCTCGTTCGTCCTGCGCGGAGCATCGCTGCAAGCAGAGCCGTATGTGCCGAAACAGCCCGAGGCGACGCCGTCCCCGCTGAAGGCGAACGGGATGCCGGAGATCGTACCGTCGCTGCCGTTCGGCGAAGTCAAGGCACGCCTGGTGCGCATGGACGGGCAATGGCGGGGGCTCTACACGGACAAGGAAGCCGCCGATGCTGCCGACGACGACCGCGGGATGCACCTGCGCTGGCCGTACACGGTGCTCGATGAAGGCAAGGCGTCGCGGCGCCGGCTCTGGAACGCACATACCGCCGGCGCGCAGCGTTTCGAGGAGCATTTCCAACGCCTGGCGTCGCTGCAGCCGATGCCCGATTCACCGGTCTTCCTCAACGGCCGCTTCCTCACCGCGTCGCCCAACGGCGCGCCGTTGCTGCTGCAGGCACCGGCCGGCGTGCTGGTGTGGCACAGCACGCGCGTGGACCGCGATGGCAGGCTGGCGCTGACCCGCCTGGATGCCGGGCTACGCCCGCTGTGGACCACGGAACTGCCGTTGAGCGAGACCGACCTCGCCAATCCACTGAGGGACTGGCTGCTGCCGGGGCAGGTGGTGATCATGGCCTCGCTGCAGACCGAGGTGGACGGCATGAGCCGGCGCGAGCCGCACCTGGTGTCGGTGTCGCTGGCCGACGGATCGCGTCGTGCGTGGAACCTGCGCGCGGAGCAGGCGGTTCCCTGATCCGGAAGGAACGGGCTTTGGATTGCGCAGAGCGGCCTGTCGAATTCCGGTGCCGCGACGTCTCAATCCAGCGTGCAGTCGTGGCGATCCGCGGTCGATCAACAGGGACACCCGCTTTTTGTTTCCCGCATTTTGCTGCTGCGCGATCGAATTCGGCTCGATGGTCGAGCCAGCCACCGATGACGCGATCCGCGCAGCCCAGCACCGGGCCATTGGTATCGAGCACCGCCCGGCCGGATGCAGGCCTCTTCCCCCAAAGGCGGCGGGGGCTCGCGACACCAAAGCGGCCGCTGCCAGAGCATCAGCGTTGCCCTGCCCCGCAGGCCCTCGTCAAAGTTTGCGTGTCATGCGACGTCGCCGAATCACCGGCGGCATGAGAATCCAGATGGTTGCCGGCTTGCGCCGGGACGACGAGCAAGGGCGCGACCGCTGCGGTGCCGTTTTCACGCCAGGACCCGACCCTCGCCGCGTCCTCGCCATCCGACGCCGCCGCCATGGATGGAAGGGTCCGTGCCTGACCCGCAAAGCACGAAGCCCGGCGCAAGGCCGGGCTTCGTGGTCACGCAGGCTGGAGCGCAGGAATCAGAAATCCATCCCGCCCATGCCGCCCATGCCGCCACCGCCGCCGCCGTGGTTGTGGGCTTCTTCCTTCTTCGGCAGCTCGGCCACCATCGCTTCGGTGGTGATCATCAGGCCGGCGATCGAGGCCGCGTTCTGCAGCGCCGAACGGGTCACCTTGGTCGGATCCAGGATGCCCAGCTTGATCATGTCGCCGAACTTGCCGGTGGCGGCGTTGTAGCCGTGGCTGCCCTTGCCGTGGGCCACTTCGTTGAGGATCACCGAGGGCTCCTCGCCGCAGTTGGCGACGATCTCGCGCAGCGGGGCTTCCATCGAACGCTTGGCGATCGCGATGCCGTGGTTCTGGTCCTCGTTGGCGCCTTTGAGGTCACCGAGCGCGTGCAGGGCGCGGATCAGGGCCACGCCGCCGCCGGGGACGATGCCTTCCTCGACCGCCGCGCGGGTGGCGTGCAGGGCGTCTTCCACGCGCGCCTTCTTCTCCTTCATCTCGACCTCGGTGGCCGCGCCGACCTTGATCACGGCCACGCCGCCGGCGAGCTTGGCCACCCGCTCCTGCAGCTTCTCCTTGTCGTAGTCGGAGCTGGTCTCCTCGATCTGCGCCTTGATCTGCTTGATCCGCGCCTGGATGCCGTCGGCCTGGCCGGCGCCGTCGATGATGGTGGTGTTTTCCTTGGAGACCTGGATCTTCTTGGCCCGGCCCAGATCCTTGATCGTGGCCTTCTCCAGCTGCAGGCCGACTTCCTCGGAGATCACCGTGCCGCCGGTCAGGATCGCCATGTCTTCCAGCATCGCCTTGCGACGGTCGCCGAAGCCCGGCGCCTTCACGGCGCAGACCTTGACGATGCCGCGGATGGTGTTGACCACCAGGGTCGCCAGCGCCTCGCCTTCGACTTCCTCGGCGACGATCAGCAGCGGCTTGCTGGCCTTGGCCACGCCCTCGAGCAGCGGCAGCAGCTCACGCACGTTGGAGATCTTCTTGTCGTGCAGGAGGATGAACGGGTCCTCCAGCTCGGCCGACATCGACTGCTGATTGTTGATGAAATACGGGCTGAGGTAGCCGCGGTCGAACTGCATGCCCTCGACCACGTCCAGCTCGTTGTCCAGGCCCGAGCCGTCCTCGACGGTGATCACGCCTTCCTTGCCGACCTTGTCCATCGCCTTGGCGATCAGCTCGCCGATGTGCTCGTCGGAGTTGGCCGAGATCGCGCCGACCTGGGCGATTTCCTTGGAGGTGCTGCAGGGCTTGGACATTTCCTTGAGCTGCGCGACTGCGCCGGCCACCGCCTTGTCGATGCCGCGCTTGAGGTCCATCGGGTTCATGCCGGCGGCGACCGCCT
>CAZXGS010000084.1:0-9144 GCA_964640525.1 uncultured Gammaproteobacteria bacterium
ACAGCTGCATGAAGTTGTTGCTCATCACCAGCATCAGCATGCTGAAGGTGAACAGGCTGATGTAGCTGAAAAAGCGCGTATAGCCGTCGTCGTCGGCCATGTAGCCGATGGTGTAGATGTGCACCAGCAAGCTGACGAAGCTGACCACCACCATCATCATCGCGGTGAGATGATCGACGAGGAAGCCGACGTGCGCCGAGATGCCGCCGGCGTCGAAGAAGGTGTAGACGTTGGCGTTGAAGCTCGGCGCGCCGTGCAGCAACTGCCACAGCACCTGCATCGACAGGCCGCAACTGATCGCCACGCCGGCGATGGTGACGGTGTGCGCGCCGGCGCGGCCGATCTTGCCGCCGAAAAAGCCGGCGACGATCGCGCCCAGCAACGGCGCCAGGGCGATGATGAGCAATGTGGTTTGCGAGATCACGGTGTCGCTCCGCATTGCGGAAAACGGGGATCGGGAAATGGCGAGCGGGTCACTGCGAGCAACTCTTGCTCGTCATCCCCGCGAAGGCGGGGATCCACTCGTGCCGGGTAGCCTCCTGCGACCCGTGGATTCCCACCTTCGCGGGAATGACGGGCAAAACCCAAGCGCCGGCCATAGGCAGGCGTCGGTACCAGTAACTTGACCATCCCGCGATACATGATCGGCCTTCAGCCCTTGAGTTCATCTATTTCCGCGACATTGATGTCGCGACGATTGCGGAACAACGTCACCAGGATGGCCAGACCGATCGCCGATTCGGCAGCTGCGACGGTGAGGATGAAGAACACGAACACTTGCCCGGCGGCATCGCCGAGAAAGCGCGAGAACGCCACGAAGTTCATGTTGACGGCGAGCAGCATCAGCTCGATCGACATCAACAGCACGATCAGGTTCTTGCGGTTGATGACGATGCCGGCGACGCCGATCGCGAACAGGATCGCGCCCAGCACGAGGTAATGATTCAACGTGATCGTGCTCATCGGGCGCTCTCCTCGATGGCGGGCTTGTCGACGGCGGGCTGTTCGGCCGCCATTTTCACCAGGCGCACGCGATCAGCGGCGCGTACGCGCACCTGCTGCGCGGGGTCTTGCGACTTGACGCCGCTGCGCCGGCGCAGGGTGAGCAGGATCGCCGCCACCACCGCCACCGTCAGGATCAGCGCGGCAACCTCGAACGGCAACGTGTATTGCGAGAACAGCGCCTGCGACAGCCACGCGGTGTTGTTCGTGCCCGCCTTCGCCGCCGGATCGGCCACCGGGATCACCGCCTGCGCCGGGCCGTGCGCGCGCAGCAGCAACAGCATTTCCACCGCCATCGCCAGCGCCATCGTCGCACCCACCGGCAGATAGCGGGCAAATCCTTCGCGCAGCTTCTCGGCGTTGAGATCGAGCATCATCACCACGAACAGGAACAGCACCATCACCGCGCCGACGTAGACCAGCACCAGCACCAGCCCGAGGAACTCGGCATGCAGCAAGATCCACAGGCAAGCGGCGTTGAAGAAACACAGCACCAGACACAACGCGGCGTGCACCGTGTTGCGCACGCTGATCACCGCCAACGCCGACAGCGCGGCGACGGTGGCGAACAGGTAGAAAGCAAGATCGGGGAAGTTCATGCGCTCACCTGTACGTCGAATCCGCGGCGCGGCGCTCGGCGATTTCCTTCTCGAATCGATCGCCGATCGCCAGCAATTGCGATTTGGTCACGACGTTCTCGCCGCGCTTTTCGAAATGGTATTCGTGTAGGTGTGTCTCGACGATCGAGTCAACCGGGCAGGATTCTTCGCAGAAGCCGCAATAGATGCACTTGAACAGATCGATGTCGTAACGGGTGGTGCGGCGGGTGCCGTCGGCACGCGGCTCCGAATCGATGGTGATCGCCAGCGCCGGACACACCGCTTCGCACAGCTTGCAGGCGATGCAGCGCTCTTCGCCGTTGGGGTACCGGCGCAGCGCGTGCAGGCCGCGGAAGCGCGGCGACTGCGGGATCTTCTCCATCGGATAGATCATCGTGTACTTGGGCTTGAACAAGTACTTGAGGGTCAGCCACATGCCGGCCGCCAGTTCGATCAGCAGCAGGCTGCGCAGATAGGAAACGATGCGGCTCATGCCTGCATTCCTCCGCCGATCACACCGAACCACGCCAGCATCGCGGTGACGAAAATCCAGCCCAGGCTGATCGGGATGAACACCTTCCAGCCCAGGCGCATGATCTGGTCGTAGCGATAGCGTGGGAAGGTGGCGCGCAGCCAGATGTAGGTGCTGGCGAAGAAGCCCATCTTCAGCAGCAGCCACGGCCAGCCGCCGTTCCAGATCCAGTCCACCAGCGGCGAGACGTGCGCGTTCACCATGCCCTGCACCGGGCTCAGCCAGCCGCCGAGGAACAACACCGGCACCAGGAAGCTGATCAGGATCATGTTGGCGTATTCGGCGAGGAAGAAGATCGCGAACGCCGAGCCGGAGTATTCGACGTGGAAGCCGGCGACGATCTCCGACTCGCCCTCGGCCATGTCGAACGGCGCGCGGTTGGTTTCCGCCACGCCGGAGACGAAGTAGATGATGAACAGTGGCAGCAGCGGCCAGGCGAACCAGTTGGCCGCGCCCCAGTGGCCGGACTGGGCGTGGACGATGTCCGACAGGTTCAGGCTGCCGGCGGCGATCAGCACGCCGACCAGCGAGAAGCCCATCGCGATTTCGTAACTGACCATCTGCGCCGCCGAGCGCATCGCGCCGAGCATCGCGTAGCGCGAGTTCGACGACCAGCCGGCGAGGATGATGCCGTACACGCCCATCGAGGTCATCGACAGCAGGTACAGCAGGCCGGCATTGGCGTTGGACAGCACCACGCCATCGTCGAACGGCACCACCGCCCACGCCGCCAGCGCCGGTGCCAGCGCCACGATCGGCGCCAGCAGGAACAACACCTTCTGGGCGTTGGTGGGGATCACCGGCTCCTTGAACAACATCTTGAACACGTCGGCGAACGACTGCAGCAGCCCGCGCAGACCGATGTAGCTCGGCCCGTGGCGGACGTGCATCCAGCCGATCAGCTTGCGCTCCCACAACACGTAGAACGCGACCGCCACGATCACCGGTACGCAGATGGCGAGGATCTTCACCAGCGTCCACACCACCAGACCGGCGGTGCCGTAGGCGAGAAACAACTCGCGGATGGGATCGAAGAGCGTCATGCGCGTTTCACCTGCAGCAAGCCATGCCCCAGCGGTGCGGTGGCGGCGTGGCAGGACTCGATCCACACCGCGCCGCGCGCCATCTTTGCCGACAGCTCGACCGGCAGCGTGGCTGTGCCATTGCCGTCGGACACCTTGGCCATCGCGCCGGCGGCAAGCCCGGTCTCGGCGGCATCGGCCGGATGCAAGACCACGCAGGGCGCTTTGGTCTGCGGATGTGCTTGCAAGGCGGAGGCACGGCGCAGCAGCGCATCGCCGCGGTAGATCGGCGTGGTGAGGATGCGCTCGTGGCCCTCGCCCGCCGCCGGCATCGGCGCGATGCCCGAGCCGCTGGCGACGGCTGCACCGTCGATGCCCGCGCGCAGTTGTGCGATATCGATGAACTCGAAACCGGCCAGCCCCAGATGCGCGCCGAGCGCACGCAACACGCGCCAGCCCGGTCGCGCCTGCCCCGGCAACTTGGCGGCGGCAGCGACGGCTTGTTCGCGACCATCGACGTTGGTGAGGGTGGCGTCGATTTCCGGAACCATGCCGATCGGCAAAATCACGTCGGCCAGCGCGCGCGTCGACTCGCAGGCGAAGTGGCTGAATGCAACCACCTTGGCCGGCCCCAGCGCCATGCGCGCGGCGGCGATGTCGGCGAAATCCAGCCCCGGCTCGATGCCATACAGCAGATAGCCCTTGCGCGGTTGCGCCAGCATGGCCCGCGCGTCACGCCCGCCCGGCAGCACACCGGAACGCGCCAGACCGACGGCGTTGGCACCGAGCGGAATGCAATTCACCTTCGCGTCGCACGCTGCCGCCAGGCCGCGTACGGCGGCACGGATGCGCGAGGCCTGCGGGTGCGCCTGGGCGATTTCGCCGACGATCAGCACCGCCCGCTGCGCGGTTTCCAGCGCGTCGATCATCTCGTCGTCGCCATCGGCGATCGCCTGCACGGCGGCGGCGATCTGGCCGGGGCGGACGATGCGCTTGTCGGCCAGCGCATGCAGCAAATCGAAATCGACCGGGTTGATCGCGTAGACCTTGGCACCGCGTTTGACCGCAGTGCGGATGCGGTGCGCCAGCAACGGCATCTCGGTGCGTGGATTGCAGCCGATCAGCACGATCGCGTCGGCGTTTTCGACCTCGGCCACCGGCATCGCGAACGGCTCGGCGACCGGCGCATCGGCAAAATCACGCTGACGCAGGCGGTGGTCGATGTTGCCGCAGCCAAGGCCTGCCGCCAGCCGTGCCAGCAAGGCGCCTTCCTCGTTCGAGGTGGCCGGATGCACCAGCAGGCCCAGCCCGTCGCCACGATTGGCATTGAGGATTTCCGCCGCGTGCAGCACGGCGTCGTCCCACGAACATTCGCGCCACACGCCCTCGCCGTCCTTGACCTGCGGCACGCTGGCACGGTCGGCGGCGTAGAGCCCCTGATGCGAATAGCGGTCGCGATCGGACAGCCAGCATTCGTTGACCGCGTCGTTGTCGCGCGGCACCGCGCGCAGCACCTCGCCGCGCCGCAGGTGCACGAACAGATTGGAGCCGAGCGCATCGTGGACCGCGATCGCCTCGCGCGCGATCAATTCCCACGGCCGCGCCCGGAAGCGGAAGACCTTGTTGGTGAGCGCACCGACCGGGCAGACGTCGATGACATTGCCCGACAGCTCGGTGGTCAGCGGCTTGCCGTCGTAGGTGCCGATCTGCAGGCGATCACCGCGCTCCATGCCGCCCAGCTCGAAGGTGCTGGCGATTTCCGCGGTGACGCGGATGCAGCGCGTGCAGTGGATGCAGCGGGTCATCTCGGAGGCGACCAGCGGGCCAAAGTCCTCATCGGCGATGACGCGCTTGCGCTCGACGAAACGGCTCACCGAGCGCCCGTAGCCGAGCGAGAGATCCTGCAGTTCGCATTCGCCGCCCTGGTCGCAGATCGGGCAATCGAGCGGATGGTTGATCAGCAGGAATTCCATGCCGTTGCGCTGCGCACTCAAGGCGCGCTGCGAGCGGGTGAACACCTTCATGCCATCGGCCACCGGGGTGGCGCAGGCCGGCGCCGGCTTGGGCACCATGCGCCCGCCCATTTCCGTCTCGACCATGCACATGCGGCAATTGGCCGCGATCGGCAGCTTGCGGTGATAGCAGAAACGCGGAATGGCAATCCCGGCCTTGTCGGCGGCCTGGATGATCATCGAGCCTTTCGGCGCGTGCAGGGCGACGCCGTCGATCTCGATGGTGACGTGCCCCTCAGGCGCGGCTGCGGGCGCAGTGGTGGGGGTGGGTTGTGCGCTCAATGGATAGCTCCCGATGGGGCCGGGAATCGGGAATCGTGAATCGTGAATCGGACAAGCGAGAGCCTCGGCTCTTTCGATTCCCGATTCCCGATTCCCGATTCACGATCCGCGAACGAAAATTCCACGTTCATGCGGCTGCGCCCAATTGCGAGTCCACCACGGACTTGCCGTTGCGGATATAGAACTCGAACTCGTCCCAGTAATGCCGCAGCATGCCCTGCACCGGCCATGCCGCCGCTTCGCCGAAGGCGCAGATGGTGTGGCCTTCGATCTGGCCGGCGGCGGCCTTGAGGGTGTGCAGATCCTCGAGGGTGCCACGGCCATCGACGATGCGGGTGAGCATGCGGTGCATCCAGCCGGTGCCTTCGCGGCAGGGCGTGCACTGGCCGCAGGACTCGGCATGGTAGAAGCGCGAGATGCGCTGGCAGGCGCGCACCATGCAGGTGGTCTCGTCCATCACGATGACTGCGCCCGAGCCGAGGCCCGAACCGGCCTTCTGGATGCTGTCGTAATCCATCGTCAGGCCCATCATCGTTTCGCCCGGCAGCACCGGCATCGACGAGCCTCCGGGGATCACCGCCTTGAGCTTGCGACCCTTGCGCACGCCACCGGCCATTGCCAGCAATTCGGAAAACGGGGTGCCGAGGCGGATCTCGAAATTGCCCGGATTGTTGACATGGCCGGACACCGAGAAGATCTTGGCGCCGCCGTTGTTGGGCTTGCCCAGATTCAGAAACCACGCCGCGCCGTTGCGCATGATCGCCGGCACCGAAGCGAAGGTCTCGGTGTTGTTGATCGTGGTCGGCCGCCCGTACAGACCGAAATTGGCGGGGAATGGCGGCTTGTAGCGCGGCTGCCCCTTTTTGCCTTCGAGCGATTCCATCAGCGCGGTTTCTTCGCCGCAGATGTAGGCACCGGCACCGAGCGCGGCATACAGGTCGACATCGACGCCGGCGCCCTGCACGTTCTTGCCCAGCCAGCCATGCGCATAGGCATCGCGCAGCGCCTGCTCGTAGTGCTCGAACGGCTCGTGGTGGAACTCGCCGCGCAGGTAGTTGTAACCGACCGTGGCGCCGGTGGCGTAGCAGGCGATCGCCATGCCCTCGACCACCGCGTGCGGGTTGAAGCGCAGGATGTCGCGATCCTTGCAGGTGCCCGGCTCGGATTCGTCGGAATTGCACAGCATGTACTTCTGCACGCCCGCGCCCTTGGGCATGAAGCTCCACTTCAGGCCGGTCGGGAAGCCGGCACCACCGCGGCCGCGCAGTCCCGAGGTCTTGACCGTCTCGATGATCTGCTCGGGCGGGGTTTTCTCGCGCAGGATCTTCGCCCACGCCTGATAGCCGCCCTGCTTGACGTAATTGTCGTAGCTCCAGGGCTGGTCGAAGTGCAACGTCGTGTAGCAGACGTTGTGCTCTTGCGGGGCAGGTCCGTAAGCCATGATCGTCAGTGTCCGTCGTGGCCGTGCGCCGGGCCGTCGAGGGTGAGCGCATCGAGGATGGCATCGACGCGCTCGGGCGTGAGCTTTTCGTGGTAGTGGCCGTTGACCACCATCATCGGCGCGCCGCAGCAGGCGGCCAGGCATTCTTCTTCGCGCTTGAGGTAGATGCGTCCGTCCTTGCTCGATTCACCGAGCTTGCAACCGAGCTTTTCCTCGCAGTGGCGGACGATGTCCTGGGCGCCATTGAGCCAGCAGCTGATGTTGGTGCAGATGGCAACGTTGTTGGGCGCCACCGGTTGCAGCTCGAACATCGAATAGAACGTGGCGACCTCGTAGGCCCACACCGGCGGGATGCCGAGATAGTTGGCGACCGCGGCGATGATCTCGTCGGTCAGCCAGCCACCGTGCTCTTGCTGCGCCGCGAACAGGCCCTGGATCACCGCCGAGCGGCGGCGATCGTCCGGAAACTTGCTCAGCCAATGGTCGATGTGCGCGCGCACGGCAGCGGACAGCACGACCATCGGGTCGGCGTCGCGGGCGGTGGCGAAGTTGCCGGTGGCTTTCATGCGTGCGCTCCCTGCCGGTCGCGCGTGAATCGTGAATCGGGAATCGTGAATCGTTCAATGCGCGAAGCTGCGCCCAAGGGGTCGGAAGCAGTCGCAAAAACCGGCCGGAAGACAGCAGCGCCCATCCAGCAGGTCAACCCATCGATAGCTGAGTGTTTTGATTTCACGATTCACCATTCACGATTCACGGGCTTCACCGATCCACCTCGCCGAACACGAGGTCATAGGTGCCGATCATCGCCACCACGTCGGCGAGCATGTGGCCGCGGACGATCGCGTCCATCGACGACAGATGGGCGAAACCGGGGGCGCGCAGGTGCACGCGGAAAGGCTTGTTGGCGCCGTCGGAGACGAGATAGCAGCCGAACTCGCCTTTCGGTGCCTCGACGGCGGCGTAGGTCTCGCCGGCTGGCACGCAATAACCTTCGCTGAAGAGTTTGAAGTGGTGGATCAGCGCTTCCATGTCCTGCTTCATTTCTTCGCGGGACGGCGGCGCGACCTTGAAATTCTTGACGATGACCGGGCCGGGGTTGGCCTTGAGCCACTTCACGCACTGCTGGATGATGCGGTTGGACTGGCGCATCTCCGCCACCCGCACGAGGTAGCGGTCGTAGCAGTCGCCGTTGACGCCGACCGGGATGTCGAAATCGACTTCGGCGTATTTCGCGTAGGGCTGCTTCTTGCGCAGGTCCCATTCGATGCCCGAGCCGCGCAGCATCGCCCCGGACATGCCCCAGGCCTTGGCCTGCTCGGGGCTGACCACGCCGATGCCGACGGTGCGCTGCTTCCAGATGCGGTTGTCCGTGAGCAGGGTTTCGTATTCGTCGACCTTGCTCGGGAAATCGGCAGTGAAATGTTCGAGAAAATCCAGCAGCGAGCCTTCACGCCAGGCATTGAACTTCTTGAGCAGCTTGCCCTTGTGCCACGGCGACTGCCGGTATTGCGGCATCTTGTCGGGCAGGTCGCGGTAGACGCCGCCGGGGCGGTAGTAGGCCGCATGCATGCGCGCGCCGGAAACCGCTTCGTAGCAGTCCATCAGTTCTTCGCGTTCGCGGAAGGCGTACAAGATCACCGCCATCGCGCCCAGATCCAGGCCGTTCGAGCCGACCCACATCAAATGGTTGAGGATGCGGGTGATCTCGTCGAACATCGTGCGGATCCACTGCGCCCGCTCGGGCACTTCGATCCCCATCAGGTTCTCGATGGCGCGCACATAGGCGTGCTCGTTGCACATCATCGAGACGTAATCGAGCCGATCCATGTAGCCGATCGACTGGTTGAACGGCTTGGACTCGGCCAGCTTTTCGGTGCCGCGATGGAGCAGGCCGACGTGCGGATCGGCGCGCATCACGGTTTCGCCGTCCATCTCCAGGATCAGTCGCAGCACGCCGTGCGCGGCCGGATGCTGCGGGCCGAAGTTCATCGTGTAATTGCGGATTTCGGCGCCACGCACCGAAGATTCGGCCGTCGCCGGAGTTGCCACCGCGCTCACTTGCGCACCTCGCTGCCTTGCGCCGCTTCAGCGGCGGCGGTGAGAAAGCGCGAGTCGTTGCGCACCACGCGCGGCACGTTCACCCGTGGCTCGACCGAGCTCACCGGCTCGTAGATCACCCGCTTCTTGTCGGGGTCATAACGCACCTCGACGTTGCCGATCAAGGGGAAATCCTTGCGGAAGGGATGGCCGACGA
>CAZXGS010000085.1:0-9061 GCA_964640525.1 uncultured Gammaproteobacteria bacterium
GGCGCATCTTGTTGAGCAGCACGGTGTGGCCGAGGTGCAGGTCGGGCGCGGTCGGGTCGAATCCGGCCTTGACCCGCAGCGGGCGGCCGAGCGCAAGCCGCGCCTTGAGCTCGTCGAGCTTGAGGATGTCGGAAGCGCCGCGCGCGATCAGGTCGAGGCTGGCTTGGAGGTCGCTCATCACTGTCCTGTTTTTGTACGCAAAGACGTTGCAGGCGGCCGCCGAGCCCACCGAAACGCCATGTTACGTTAAAGTGAAGTTAATTGTTGCAGAGCAAAAACATCAATTGCAACAATGACTTGACGTGTGTCCTTCAAGCAAATTATGGTGCCCGCGGTTTGAAGAAGAGCCCCCGGAGGGCCGCGCATGCAAAACGACGCCCCGCCTGCCGTCAACGGTTGCCATCCCTCCCATTCGCCGCCCCCGCCGAAAAAGTCCTGGCTCAAGCGGCTCGATGCCGCCGGCAGCGAGGATTTCCGCGGTCGCTGGTCGCGCGAGCACTGGATGCTCGCCAGCATGTTCGCCACCATGGGCGCGCTCGTGGTCGCGATCGTGCCAGGCTTCAACAACGCCATCCACACCCCGAAGGCCACCCGCGCCACTTTCGTGCTCAGCCTGCCCAAGCCGGCACCGGCCGACGTGCCGCCACCGGCGCAGAACTGGCAACTGGTGACCGTCGGCAAGGGTCAGAATCTCGATTCATTGCTGGCGCAGTTCAACCTGCCGGCAACGACCCGGAAGCAGTTGCTGGCGCAGCCGGGCGCCAAGGCGGTGCTGACCCACCTGCGCGAAGGCGCCCAACTGGCCTTCGACGTGCCCGCGCCGGGCATGCTGCGCGGCTTGCGCTACGACAAGGACGACTCGACCCGCATCGAATTGCGTTTCGATGGCGACAAGGTTCGCGCCACCACCCTCCATCGGCCGCTCGAACGGCGGCTGGAATCGACCAGCGGCGTGATCGCCGGCTCGCTGTTCAGCGCCGGCGAGCAAGCCGGCCTGAGCGATGCCGCGGTCATCCAGATGGCGAAGATCTTCTCCTACAACATCGACATGGCGCAGGACCTGCAGCCGGGCGACAGCTTCCAGGTGGTGTACGAGGATTACTGGCGCGATGGCGTGAAGGTGCGCACCGGCGACATCCTCGCCGCCAGCTTCGACAACAACGGCAAACGCTACTTCGCCTATCGCTACACCCATCCCAACGGCAAGACCGAATACGTCGATCAAAGCGGCGTCCCGCTCAAGCGCAGCTTCATGCGCACGCCGGTCGAGTTCACCCGCATCTCCTCGGGCTTCACCCTGGCCGGCCGCATGCATCCGATCCTGGGCTACATGCGCGCCCACACCGGCATCGACTACGCAGCCCCTTCGGGCACGCCGATCGTCGCCGCCGGCGACGGCAAGGTGGTGTTCGAAGGCTGGAAGGGCGGCTACGGCAACTGCATCATCGTCGACCACGGTCGCGGCTACACCACGCTGTACGGTCACATGTCGCATTTCGGGCGCTACCGCGTCGGCCAGAGCGTGGCGCAGGGAACCACCATCGGCTACGTCGGCATGACCGGCATGGCCACCGGGCCGCACCTGCACTACGAATTCCGCATCAATGGCCAGTACCGCAACCCGCTGTCGGTGACGATGCCCAAGCCGCAGCCGCTGGAAGGCGCCGAGCTGGCTGCTTTCCGCACTCAGAACGCCACCGCGCTGGCGCAGCTCAACCGCATGCAGGTGCTCACCCGCGCCACCGTGGCGCAAAGCGTGATCAACGCACCGGCCTCGGTGAAGAAGGCGATGAAGCGGCAGATGGTGGCGTCGGCGCGCAAGCTGCGCCGCTCGCGTGGCTGAGCCCGAGCTCTTTCTCGGGCTGATCTCCGGCACCAGCGCCGATGGCATCGACGCCGTCGTGTGCGCGTTCGCCGATGCTAGTGCTGTCACGGCGCCGCCAGCGCCGACGGACACGATCCGCATCCTCGCCGCGCGCACCTGTCCCTACCCCGCGGACGTGCGCGAGCGCGTGCTCGCACTGGCGCGCAGTCGTGCCAGCATCACTCTCGATGACTACGGCCAGCTCGACGTGCAGATCGGCGAATGTTTCGCCGCGGCGGCGTTGGCGCTGCTGGGTAAATCCGGCATCGATCCGGCGCAGGTGACGGCGCTCGGCTCGCACGGCCAGACCATCTGCCATCGCCCTGGCGGCACGCATCCGTTCACCTTGCAGATCGGCGATGCCAGCGTGATCGCCGAGCGCACCGGCATCACCACCGTCGCCGATTTCCGCCGCGCCGACGTCGCCGCCGGCGGCCAGGGTGCGCCGCTGCTGCCGGCGCTGCACGCGGCGGTGCTGTCCGATCCGGCGATCCCGCGCGCGATCCTCAACCTCGGCGGCATCGGCAACCTCACCCTGCTGGTGCCCGGCCGCGACGTGATCGGTTTCGACACCGGCCCGGCGAACTGCCTGCTCGACGCCTGGGCGCTGTGTCAACGCGGCCAGGCGCGCGACGACGGCGGCGCGTGGGCACGCAGCGGCCGCGTCGATCACGGCCTGCTGGCACGCTGCCTCGATGACCCATATTTCGCCGCCGCGCCGCCCAAGAGCACCGGCCGCGAAGTGTTCAACCTCGACTGGCTGGAAGCGCACAAGCCCGATGCGCTTGCCGCGGCCGACGTGCAGGCGACCTTGCTGGCGCTGTCGGCGCGCACGATCGCCGATGCCTTGCGCACCAATGCGCCGGAAGTGCGCGAGCTGTACGCCTGCGGCGGCGGCATCCACAACGGGGCACTGATGGATGCGTTGCGCGCCGAGCTTGCAGACGTGCGCGTGGATTCCACCGCCGCGCTCGGGCTTGATCCGGATTTCGTCGAAGCCGCCGGCTTTGCGTGGCTGGCGCGAGCGCGGCTGGCGGGAGAACCTGGAAACCTGCCATCCGTCACCGGCGCGCGCGGGCCGCGCGTGCTGGGGGCGATTTATCCGGCGTCGCGCTGAATCTCTTTGGCGGCGCGCGGTGCCGATGCGCGCAGCAACCAGACGATCAGCAGCAGCGCCGGCAGCGCGATTACCGTGGTGTAGACGAAAAACGCCGGATAGCCGATCGCATCGACGATGCGCCCCCACTGGCTGGCCAGGCTCTTCGCCGGCAGGCTCCAGAGCGTGCCGAACAGCGCATATTGAGTGGCGGTGTACTGCTTGCTGGTCAGCGACGACATCCAGGCGATGAAGGCGGTGCCGGCGATGCCGTTGGCGAGGTTGTCGAGGCTGACGGCAGCGGCCAGCCAACCGACCGCCGGCGCCGATTTGGCGCCAAAGGTGGCGATGTAGCCGTAGAAGCCGTTGGCGGCGCTGAGCAGGATCAGCCCCGCCAGCATCGTCGGCAGAAAACCCACGCGTTTGACCAGCCAGCCGGCGAACACTGCGCCGCCGAGGGTGACGCCAACACCGAAGAACTTCGAGACGAAGGCGATCTGCTTCATAGTGAAGCCTATGTCGTCGTAGAAGGTGTTGGCAGCCACGCCCATCGTCATGTAATTGAGCCGGTAGGTGACGATTAACCGCCGCATCGGGATCGCCCACTGCCGTCCAAAGCGCTGGAAGAAATCGCCCAACGGCAGCACCACCGCGGCGGTGAGCTTTTCCAGCGCCGGCCGCAATGCCGCCGCCTTGAGCATGGCCAGCAGCGCCACCTCGATCAGCACGATGGCACCGAAGCTGACGTCGATCGCCAGCGGCGAGTCCTTCGCCGGCAAGGCCATGCGCAAGCCGATGCCGAGCGCGGCGGTGACCGCCAGCACGATCGCCAGCGAGGTCGCTTTCATGCTCGCGATCGCCGCCTGCACCAGCACCGGATCCGCCGCCAGACCGCGCTCGCGCACGAGCCCGCTCTCGCGTATCAACAGGCAGGTCAGTGGCCCGGCCGCCATGCATCCGGCCATCAACAGATACGACCACGTCCAGCCGTGATCGGCCGCCGCCCACAATGCGCCGGCACCGCTGCAGATCAGTGCCAGTTGATAGCCGATCTGATACGAAGCCACCGCCGCGCCCTGCCATTCGTCGGGTGTCGATTCGATGCGATAGGCATCGACGGCGATGTCCTGCGTCGCCGCGCAGAACGCGGTCGCGGTCGCCAGCAATGCCATCTGTTGCGGCGCGCTGGCCGGGTCGTGCAACGCCATCGCCGCCAGCCCCGCGACCACACCCAGTTGTGCCAGCAACATCCAGCTACGCCGTTGGCCCAGCGCCGACAACCCCGGCAGGCGCAGGCGATCGACCACCGGCGCCCAGAAAAACTTCAGCGAATACGCAAGCCCAACCAGACTGAACAGGCCGATCGTGGTGCGGTCGATATGCGCCTGGCGCAGGCGCAGCGACAGCGTGGTCAGCACCAGCGGGAACGGCAACCCCGAAGCAAAGCCGAGAAACAACATGCGCAACACCGACGGATGCAGCCAGCGCCGCCAGCCGGTCGGCAGCCCCGCAGGAGCCTGCAAGTCCGTCACCGTCACGAAGCGTAGTCCACGACGTAGGGCGCGTGATCGGAAAACCGCGGCTCGCGATGGATCGCACACGTCTGCGGACGCAAACCGGGCGTGGCGAGCTGGTAGTCGATGCGCCAGCCGACGTCGTTGGCGCGCGCCGCCCCGCGCTGGCTCCACCACGAGTATTCGACGGCATCGGGCTTGAGCGCGCGGAAGGTGTCGATCCAGCCCTGCGCCGGTGCCGGCGTGCCGTCGCCGCGGTCATCGGCGATCAGGCCGTTGAGCCACGCGCGTTCGGCCGGCAGGCAGCCGGAATTTTTCTGATTCGAGGCCCAGTTCCTGATGTCGTTTTTTGCCCGCACGATGTTCCAGTCGCCGCACAGCACATAGTCGCGGCCGCTGCCGAGAAAGCCGTCGAGGATGGGCTTCAACCATTCCATGATCTGCAACTTGAACGCCTGTCGTTCCTCTCCCGACGAACCCGACGGCACATAGATCGACACCACGCTCAGATCCCCGAACCGCGCCTCGATATAACGGCCTTCCTCGTCGAAATCGGCCCGGCCCAGGCCGGTGACGATCGCGTCCGGCGGGCGCTTGCTGTAGATCGCCACGCCGCTGTAACCCTTCTTCGTGGTCGCATCGCGGAAGTGCGCGTGGTAGCCCTTGGGCAGCAGCGCCGCCTCGCGCAGCTGGTGCTCCTGCGCCTTGGTTTCCTGCACGCACAGCACGTCCGCCTGCTGCCCGGCGAACCAGTCGAAGAAACCCTTGCCGGCCGCCGAGCGCAGGCCGTTGGCGTTGAAGGTGATGATGCGCACGGGCAGAGGACAGAGGACAAAAGACTGAGGACAAAAGACTGAGGACAGATGGTAGTCGGTATTCAGTGGGCTGTCGTCGCATCGACAGGGGCGGTCGCTGGCCAGCAGCCGGAGTCATGCGTGGTGGTTCGTGAGTTCCGAGTCCCGAGTCCCGAGTCCCGAGTCCGCGCATCCATCCACTGCACCCGGTCACATCCGCGCCCGGCCCATCCGTGTTAGCGTGCGCGCACCCGAATCACGCAAGGAACCACCCCACGATGCCCAGCAGGATTCCCGACGGCGGCCAACGCGGCTGGATCATTCCCATCGGCGGCGCCGAGGACAAGCAGAGCCGGCGACGTATCCTCAGGCGCTTCGTCGACCTGTGCGGCGGCGAGGATGCCGACATCGTGGTCATCCCCACCGCCAGCCGCCTGCCCGATACCGGCAGCCGCTACGAAGACCTGTTCGATCGTCTCGACGCCGGCAAAGTCACCGCGCTGGACATCAACAAGCGCGAGGACGGTGCTCGCGACGACTTCCTCAAACGGCTGGAGAAGGCCAACGGGGTGTTCTTCACCGGCGGCAATCAGCTGCGCATCTCCACCATCCTCGGCGGCACCCCCGCGGCGAAGATGATCCGCGAGCGCAACGCCCGCGGCGTCCACGTCGCCGGCACCAGCGCCGGCGCCAGCATCCTGTCCGAGCACATGATCGCCTTCGGCAAGGAAGGCTCCTCGCCGCGCGCCGGCAGCGTGCGCCTCGCCCCGGGCCTGGGCCTGACCAACCGTTTCATCATCGACCAGCACTTCCGCCAGCGCGACCGCCTCGGCCGCCTCGTCGCCGCACTGGCCTACAACCCGTTCGCGATCGGCATCGGCCTGGACGAGGACACCGCCGCCTTCATCAACCCCGACAACGTGATCGAGGTCGAAGGCAGCGGCGCAGTCACCATCGTCGATGCCGCCGATCTGTCGTTCTCGTCGATGGCCGAAGTCAGCCAGAGCCAGCCGGTCTGCCTGCTCGGGCTGAAGGTGCATATCCTGGTCGAGGGCGCTACCTTCAACCTGCACACCCGACAGGCGTCGGCGGGGGCGCTGGGGAACGCACGCTAGCACGTCCCTCGCCCAATTCACGGGAAACCCACCGAAGCCGGCCGGCGCCCAAGCCAAGCGGCCGTGCCGCCGGGGTGTTGGATCGAGCGAGCAGCTTGGTCCGCGCAGGTCCGCGTGAGCATGGTTAGACCGATGCATCACGAAAGGCGCGAAGTACCAACGACCAAGCTCAGCGGCGGCGAAGCCGTCCGCTGGAGCGCCTTGTTTTGTGCATCGGCTCAAAAGTCCTCGTCTCCGGGGAATCTATTCTCGCCACCAGGAAGATTCCTCCAACCGATTTCCGCCTCGTCGTGCTTCTTTCCACGATTATCTATGACGCGCCTTGCCACAATCAATCCGCTTTTGACTTTGATATGGATTTCCTCCTCGTAGACTGAGCCAAAGCCCATATGGACGTAGCTGAGCCGCTTGCCTTTGGGAACACGGAGGACGCCAGAGAACCAATCAGCGAGGATCGGCCCGCCGTCGCGCATTTGAAAGCGTCCGCGAAGGTCGCGAAGGTAGAAACGACCATCCTTTATTTCCCATGTGCCCATGTAACCGCGCCAGCAAGCCGTATTGCTCAATATGAACTTCGCTTCGTCACTGAGGGCCTCATCTGGTTCTGGTTCGTAGATGCAGGGATGTCCATCTGGAAGAGGCGGACAGAAGGCCATCGACGTTTCTTCGCCATCGAGTATCAGTCGTTCGTGTACTTGCGCTGTCATTGGATCCCTCTTGCACCCAACGCCTAAGCTAAGCGGCCTGCGCGGCCGCGACGTGTGATCGAGCGAGCAGCTTACTCCGCGCAAGTCCGCTTGAGCGCATAGTTAAGGCTTGGCGCTTGGCCACGCAATTTGTATCTTGCGATGCCGCATAACGCAGTCTCGTAGATACAGGTTGATCAGACTCTGATATGGAACCCCCGCCTCATTGGCCATGCCTTTGAAGTACGTTACAACGTCCTCGGACAGACGCATTGAAACAGGCCTCTTGAGCATGGCCGCGTAGGGATTCTTGCGAAACTTCATTTTGGAAAGGTCGTATTCGGCTTTCATGGCAGTCACCGCCCGTAAAAGGAGCTTTCTCGTTTTGTGGCTTTGCGTGCTGAAATGATGCGGATGACGCCACCACCATCGCGCTCACAGTGGCAAACGAGAAGGAGATGGGCACCGCTGCTCATGCCGAGCATGAGGAAACGCTCTTCGCCTGATGAATGCTGCTCGTCGTAGAACTGAACAGCGAACTCATCGTAAAAGACGGACTTGGCATCCTCAAAGGAAACGCCGTGTTTCCTGAGGTTTGAAGTCGCCTTGGCTGGATCCCATTCAAACGTCACCATCTGTACATTGTATGGATGCCTAGCGCTTTTGCAAGCCCTAACGCCCGAAACCAGCGGCGCGCGCAGCGCGGCCGCTGGATTGAGATGTCAGGCCTCATTGCTTTCCAGGCGCTTTGGGGGCTGAAGTTGCTCCCATGTGTTCCACTCTTCTACGATCTTGCCGTCCACAATGCGCGCGAGATTGATGCCAATTAAGGTGATTGGCTCCCCAGTAGCACGCACTTTGACGTGTGCCGTCATCCGCGTGGCGACTTTCTCGCCCTCGACGAACTGGTCGTTCACTTCAAACGAGTCTTCGGCATAGATGAAAAGGTTGTGGAAATACAAGATGCTTTGCCGAAACCCTTCGAAGTCGCGGTCACCGGCCGAAGCGTGGCCAACATAGCTAGGAGCGATCACCTCATCCAGCGCCGACAAATCTCCAGTGGCATAGATCTCAATCAGCCTGCGAAAAACGGCCTTCTTGGATTCGGAAGAGCCATTCAATGATGCGACACTCATGCGTCACCTCTTCGATAGCGCAGATTGGATGGTAACTGCTGTGAACGTCTTGAAAATGGTCCAAGACTTTGGACTCGCCCGCCAAGACCTAACGCCTAAGCTAAGCGGCCTGCGTGGCCGCAGTGATTGGAGAAAATTGAAACTTCATCCGCGCAGATCCGCTTGAGCACATAGTTTGGCCTCACAGCCTCATGCCCAACCAAATGACAGCTTCGGTGGAGCCGGACACAATGGGCGTAAGAACCTTTGGCCAGAATGTACCAGCTTGGACACGGTTGGCGGAGTCGTCGTAGTGCCGCCTCTCTTCAGCAACTATGGCTGAGATGGCGGCAGTGGCATTTTGGTCGCTGCTCCCCAAACTGGCAAGTTGATGCTCAAGATGTCGGAGCACTACGCGCTCAATGGCCATCGTAGTAGCTGCAATGACGCTTGCCCCGAGCAGACCGGTGACGGCTCCGAGTATGAACCCGCCTGTGCCACAGAGCCAATAGCTACGACAACGGCGTTTCCCACGGCGCAGCAACTCTGCCTCGAATATTGCGCGGTGTCGCTGCTCGTGCGAACGGAACTCCGTGAGTTCACGGGTCAGTTGGGGCGCGGTGAGGCGAGACATGATGATCTGGCCCGTGTAAATACAGATTGCGCCATGCTCGCCAGCATGATTGACCTTAATGATGGTGTCACCGAGGTCTTTCATGTGAAGCCTAACACCTGAGTTAAGCCGAACTGCGCAGCGCAGGCAACGGCGTGGCAAGCTTTCTTTGCCACGCCATTGCCGGAGCGAAGCAGTTTCGGCTTGAACGAGTAAAAAGAGACTTCCCCTCCCTTCGACCTCGAAGGCCATGATGGTGTTGCG
>CAZXGS010000086.1:0-9050 GCA_964640525.1 uncultured Gammaproteobacteria bacterium
CAACGCGGCATGACTCAACCCAACGAGCCTCCGGGATTCCCGGGGCGGTTCACATAGGACTCCATAGGCCGACCTGATTAGCGTCGTGTCTCGGTATCCGTTGAGGCTGAGGCTGGCCTTGGCACGTCATTCCCGCGTGCTTGTGGCGGGAGGCGCTTCACAACAGCCGAAGGCTGGTCATCCAGCGACTCATCCTGGCCATATGCCCTGAAAAGGCGCTGGATTGACCGGCTACGCCGTTGTGAAGCGCTTCCGCATTCGCGGGAATGACGAACTGAGACTCGACGCTAATCAGGTAGGCCGATGGTCATCGTGACGAATCGGGGGTGACGGCCTCGCCCTTGGCCTGTGCGGTAGTGGCGGACGTTTGGAACACCCACAAGACTTGACCCCGAATCTCCGTGACCCCGATTCCTCGCGGATGTTGCAAAACAAGACTTGACCCCGATTCCCCGTGACCCCGATTCCTCGCGGATGTTGCAAAACAAGACTTGACCCCGATTCCCCTGACCCCGATTCCCCTAAACAAGACTTGACCCCGATTCCCCTTGACCCCGATTCCCCTGTGACCCCGATTCCCCTCAAAGGATCTTGCGCACGCCAGCCCCATGCCAGGAAGAAGTACGGGCATGCGGGAAGACCCGCGTCGTCACCAGTGCCGTCGCGCCTACAGCAGGCTGGACGCTTCGATCCGGTTCCTGCCGTTGCGTTTGGCCGCGTACAACATGCGATCCACCGCCTCGACGAAGCCCAGCGGCTGGGCCTGGATGTCGGCGATGGTGGTGGCGATGCCGAGGCTGGCGGTCACGAACGGGCCGATGGCGGACTGCGGATGCGCCAGCCGCAGGTCGCGGATGCCTTCCGCGCAGCGTTCGGCGACGGTGCGCGCCATCGCTTCGCCGGTTTCTGGCAGCAGCACGATGAACTCCTCGCCACCGTAGCGGGCCACCACGTCGCGCGGTCGCCGCGCCACCGACTTGAGCACGCCGGCCACGTTGCGCAGGCATTCGTCGCCGCGCACGTGACCGTGGTGGTCGTTGAACTGCTTGAAAAAGTCGATGTCCAGCAGGATCAGCGACAACGGCTTGCGGCCCCGCCGGGAATCGTTCCACTCCGACTCCAGCCGTTGGTCGAAATAACGGCGGTTGGCGATGCCGGTCAGACCGTCGGTCATCGACAGCCGTTCCAGTTCGTCACGCAGGCGGGCCAGTTCGTCCTCGGTCTTCTTGCGTGCGCTGATGTCGAACATGAAGCCGACCAGCGCATCGACCGTGCCGTCGGCCTTGCGCACCACGTGGACGACGTCGCGGATCCAGATGTAGCTGCCCGCGGCGGTCAGCGCGCGGTAGTCGGCCTCGTGGTCCACGCCCGCCTGCGACTGCGCCACGCAGAAGTTCACCACCGCCTCGCGGTCGTCGGCGTGGATGCGCTGCGCCCAGTCGTCCACCGTGCGCCAGCTGTCTTGTTCCCAGCCCAGCAGGGTGGCGATCTGCGGGCCGATGTAGCTGAACCGCATGCTCGCCCAGTCGATCTTCCACGGGATCGCCTGGGTCGATTCGAGCAGGGTCTTGTAGACCGCGGCGTCGTGCGCGATGGCCGGTGGATCGCCGCTGGCCGCGGGCTGGACGCGAGTTGCGGGAAGCTCCATGCCGTGCGCGCTCAGCGCCCGCCGGTCGCGCCCAGCGTCCCCGCCGACGCCTCGCGGGTATGCAGGTTGAAGGTCGCGCCCTCCACCAGAATGTGCACCTTCAAGCCGAGCAAACAGACCGGCTGGGTCAGGCCGGCGTCGGCCATCGAGGAGAACGACAGGCCGTCGGCATCGACGATGGTGACCGCGCCGCTGCCTTCGACTTCGATCACGTTGTCGGGGTTGATGAAGGCGGCGGTGTCCTCGTCCAGGCCGATGCCGATCGCGAACGGGTTGTAGGCCAGTGCGGCGACGAGGCGGCCGAGGCGGTCGCGCTGGCGGAAGTGCTGGTCGATGATGAAACGGTTGGTCAGGCCCAGGCCCGGGGCGAGGCGCACGCTGCCGGCGCGCGGCGAGGAGCCTTCCTTGCCGAAGGCGATCATGTGCTCGGACAGGATGCTGGCGCCGGCGCTGGTGCCGGCGACGTGGACGCCGTGCGCGTTGCGCTCGCGGATCATCTTCGCCGCCGGGGTGCCGCCGAGGATGGTGGAAATCCGCAACTGGTTGCCGCCGGTGAAGAACACCCCGTTGGCCTTTTCCAGCCGCCGCAGCACGTCGTCGCGGGCGCCGTCCTCGCGCTTGTTGATCTCCAGCGCGGTGACCTTGCCGGCATCGAGGCGGTCGAACAGGTCTTCGTACTTGCTGCCGGTATCGGGCAGGCGGCTGGCGGTGGGGATGACCACGATGTCGGCGTGCTCGCCGCCGCAAAGATCGACGAAGCGTCGGAGGATCCTGCGCCGGCTCTGCTTGTCCTCGGCGCCGCCGATGGGAACGATCCAGCCGCGCTGGCCGCCTTCGGGAATCCTGCTGGGCATCGGGTGGGGTTTCCTTGATCCGGTTCGGTGCGCGCACGCTAGCACGAGTGGGCTGGTCGTGGTTGTGATGGGGGTGTTGGGGTGGGACGAGAACCAAGGGGACGCTGGATTGCAATGGGTGTCCTGCACCTTTCCCTCATCCGCCCTGCGGGCACCTCGCTTTGCGCCCCGGCCTCCGCACCTGTGCGGAGGCGTTAGATGTCGCGCGAACCCGTGGTTCGCAAGCGCGCCATCTCACCCCAAAGGGAGAAGGAAGCGCGTTCCCTTCCCCCTCCGGGGGAAGGTGGCGCGAAGCGCCGGATGAGGGAATGACGCTGGCGTTCGCGGCAGGCCACGGCTGCGTCGTGACCGCCACCCACCACACCCGCGCCACACCGTATGATGCGACGTCCCTTTCCGCGACGACCCATGCGCATCATCAGCTTCAACGCCAACGGCCTGCGTTCGGCCGCCAGCAAGGGTTTCTTCGACTGGTTCGCCCGCCAGAAGGCCGACGTACTGTGCGTGCAGGAGACCAAGGCGCAGGAGCACCAGTTGCGTGAGGCGGCGATGCTGCCCAAGGGCTATCACGCGCATTTCCGCGACGCGACCACGAAGAAGGGCTACAGCGGGGTGGCGATCTACAGCAAGCGCGCGCCCGACGCGGTGATCGCTGGCCTTGGCCGACCGGATTTCGACGAGGAAGGCCGCTACATCGAGGCGCGCTTCGGCCAGCTCAGCGTGGTCTCGATCTACCTGCCCTCGGGTTCGTCGGGCGAGGAGCGCCAGCAGTTCAAGCTGCGCATCATGGACTGGCTCAAGCCCATCCTCGACGGCTTCCTCGCCAGCGGCCGCGACTACGTCCTGTGCGGCGACTGGAACATCGTGCGGGCGAGGAACGATATAAAAAACTGGACCTCGAACCAGAAGAACTCCGGCTGCCTGCCGGAGGAGCGCGCCTGGCTCAACGGGCTGATCGCCGATGCCTGCGGCGACGGTGCACCGCAGCCGGCGCATGGTTGGATCGACACGTTCCGCGCCCTCAAGCCCGATGCGGTGGAATACAGTTGGTGGTCGCAACGCGGCGCAGCGCGCGCCAACGACGTCGGCTGGCGGATCGACTACCAACTCGCCACGCCGGGTTTGAAGAAGACGCTGAAAGCTTGCGCGATCCATTGCGAGCCGCGCTTCTCCGACCACGCGCCCGTCGCGGTGGATTACGCGCTGTGAGTGGGACGGCAGGCGTGCCGGACGCACCACGGAAGCCCTCGCTGTGGCGCGCCTTCGCGCAGCCGGCGGCGGGCACGATGCTGTTCTTCGGGTTCTCCTCGGGCCTGCCGTTCCTGCTGGTCGCCGGTACCCTGGCGTACTGGCTCAAGGAAAGCGGCATCGTGCTCGCCGAGATCACCGTGATCGCCAGCGCCGGCATGGCCTATGTGTTCAAGTTCGTGTGGGCGCCGTTGCTCGATCACTGGCAGCTGCCGCTGTTCGGCCGCCTGGGGCGGCGACGCGGCTGGCTGTTGCTGGCGCAATTGGGCGTGATCGGCGGGTTGGTGGCGATGGCCTTGCTCACGCCGGCGCATCTGGACGCGTTCATCGTCGCCACCCTCGCGGTGGCGTTCGCCGGGGCGACCCAGGACATCGCGGTGGATGCCTACCGGATCGAGATCGCGCCGGTGGAAGCGCAGGGTGCGCTGGTGGCGGTGTACTCGCTCGGCTATCGGCTGGCGCTGATCGTCGCCGGCGCGCTCGCGCTGATCATGGCCGACCACGCGCCGTGGCCGCTGGTGTATCTGACGATGGCCGCAGCGATGGCGCTGCCGTTGATCGCCAACCTGATCGCACGCGAACCCGAGCCGGCGCGAACGCGTGCGCTGCGCTGGAGCGCGGCCATGCGCGCCGGCGTGATCGACCCGTTCGCCGATTTCTTCCGCCGTTATGGATTCAAGCTGGCGATCGGGTTGCTGGTGTTCATCCTGCTGTTCAAGATTCCCGAGCAAGCCACCGTCGGCGGGGTGATGAGCCCGTTTTATCTGGCGATGAAGTTCACCAAGACCCAGATCGGTGCGATCACCAAGGTCTATGGCGTGTGGATCGGCATTCTTGGCACCTTCGTCGGCGGCGCCGCGGTGGCGCGCTGGGGCGCATGGCGCTCGCTGGGTGCGGCGTTGGTGCTGACCGGCTGCTGCAACTTGTTGTACCTGTGGTTGATCGTGCACCCGGGCAACTTGCTGGTGCTCACCGCGGTGATCTCCGGGGAGAACTTCATGCTCGGCGCGCTTGGGCCGCCGACGGTGGCGTTCCTGTCCATGCTGGTCAACCGCGAACACACCGCCACCCAATACGCGCTGCTCAGTTCGCTGGTCAACTTGCCGGGCAAGTTTCTGGGCGTGTTCGCCGGCGCCATCGCCACCGCGTTCGGCTTCGGCGGCTTCTTCGTCATCACCACGTTGGCGGTGCTGCCTGCCGCGGCGATGTTCGCGTTGTTGTGGCGCCGTGTCGAGGCGCTGGAAGCTCAGGCGCGCGCGGCGTAGATCGCGCCCAGCAAGCGTGGCCCGCTGGCGCCGGTGACGCTGGGCAGGTTGCCGGGAACGCCGGCCAGCCGCGCGCGTGCCAGCCATGCGAAACCGGCGGCTTCGACGAAATCCGGATCGAGGCCGAGCGCCGCGGTGGTGTCGACGCGCAAACCCGGCAGATCGCCGCGCAGCGCATCCATCAACGCGCCGTTGTGGACGCCGCCACCGCAGGCGTACAACTCGCGCACATTGGCTGCGTGAGCACGCAGGGCATCGGCGATGGTGCGTGCCGATAGCGCCAGCAAGGTCGCCTGCACGTCAGCGGCGGCGATCCCGGGATGGAGGCGGGCGTCGAGCCAATCGAGGTTGAACACTTCGCGGCCGGTGCTCTTGGGCGGGCTCGCAGCGAAATACGGATCGTCCAGGCAACGCGCCAGCAGTCCGTCATCGACCGTGCCACTGCGCGCCCAGGCACCGCCCTCGTCACGCGGGACGCCATGCTGGCGTGCCGCCCAGCCATCGAGCAGGCAATTGGCCGGGCCGGTGTCGAAACCGATCACCGCGTGGCCGGGGATCAGCAGGGTGAGGTTGCCGATCCCGCCGAGGTTGAGGATTGCACGCGGCACGACCGGATCGGCGAGCACCGCCGCGTGCAGCGCCGGCAACAGCGGCGCGCCCTGGCCACCGGCGGCGACATCGGCGCGGCGAAAGTCGGCAATGGTGGTGATGCCGGTGCGCTCGGCGATCACGCTCGGATCGCCGATCTGCATCGTGAAGGGCAAGGCGCCAATCGGTCGATGGCAGATGGTCTGGCCGTGCGAGCCGATCGCCGCGACCGCCGCCGGCTCCACCCGCGCCGCGCTGAGCAGGGCCAGCGCCGCTTCCGCGAAGCGTTCGCCGATCGCCACGTCGAGTTGGCCCAGCGCGTCGAGGGTGACTTCGGCGCGGCTGCGTGCGAGGGCGACCACACGCTCGCGCAGATCCTGCGGATACGCGAACGTCCTTGCGGCGAGCACGCGCAGCGCGACCGCGTCGCCTGCCACGCTATCGGCAAACGCGCACAGCGCGGCATCGATGCCGTCGGCGCTGGTCCCCGAGATCAGGCCAAGAAACAGTCGCGGCTCAGCCACGACCGCGATGCAGCCTGCGCGCCGAAGCCACCATCTGCCGTTTCATCGCCTTCTTCACCGACGCCGGTGCGTCGAGGACCTTCTGCGCCACCGTGGCGTGGGTGAGTACCTGCATGCGATTGAGCTGTGCCAGCGCGGCGGAGTTTTGCTGGCGGAAGGCGACCAGTTCGGCACCCGCCAGCGGCAGCGGCTTGGGCATCGTCACGGTCAGTGGATTGCGGAACTGGCCGTTGACGCGGAACTCGTAGTGCAGGTGGGGGCCGGTGGCCATGCCGGTCATGCCGACGAAGCCGATGGTGGTGCCCTGCCCGACGCTTTGGCCGACATGGAAGCGGCCGAAGTGCGACATGTGGCCGTACAGCGTGGTGACGCCACGGCCATGGTCGAGGATGATGCAGTTGCCGTAGCCGCCCTTCCAGCCTTCGAAGATTACTTTGCCATCGCCGGCGGCGACGATCGGCGTGCCCGACGGCGCAGCGTAATCCACGCCGGTGTGCTTGCGCATGTAGCCGAGGATCGGGTGCATGCGCCCGGCCAGGGTGAAGCCGGAGGAGATGCGGGTGAACTCCACCGGCGTGCGCATGAAGCTGCGCTTGAGTGGCACGCCGCTCTGGTCGACGTACTCGGTCTTGCCGTTCGGGTGGGTGTAGCGGTAGGCGAAGTAGCGCTTGCCGTTGTTGTCGAAACTGGCGGCGAGGATGTTGCCGGTGCGCACCCGTTGGCCATCGCGCCAGTAGTCCTCGTAAACCACCTGGAAACTGTCGCCGGGCTGCAGGTCCTGCGCCATGTCGATGTCGTAGGAGAAGATCCTCGCCATCTGGATGACCAGTCCATCGTTCATGCCGGCCTTTTCGCCAGCGGAGAACAGCGAGCCAGCGATGACGCCGCTGGTGGACTCCATCCGCCGTTCCAGCGGGCGATGGATCGTCGTGCTGCGAACCTTGTCGCCATCCAGCAGCAACTCGACGCGGGTTGCCTCGTCCTTGTCGTAGCGCAGGCCGCGCAACACGCCTGGCGAGGGCATGTCGAAAGCGAGCTGATCGCCATCGTGCAGGTGCGAGAGGGTCTTGCGCACGCCCTTCAGTGACAGCACGCGCTGTTCGTCCCTGGGCGAAATGTCGAGTTGGGTGAAGACGGCGTGGAGGTTCTGACCCTTGGTCACGCGCACCAGTTGCCAGTTGTCCGCCTGCGCCGGCGCCTGCGTCCTGGGCGCGGATGGGAGCTGCAGGACGAACGTCGCGCGGGTGGCGTGGTGCGGATGGGAGGCGTTGTCCAGTCCCGGGACGATCCCGGCGACCAGCGCCCCCATGGTGGCGAACATGCTGGCAAGCACCCAGTGCTCGCGCGACCATCGTCCACGGAATTCCTCGCTGCCGGCTGCATCCAGTCGCTTCAGCCATGAGGCTTTGGCGGGACGGATCGGCGATGCGCTATCGTGCGCGTTCGGATGGCTGGCAGGCGGGGTGGCGTTGGCCATGCAGTGCCCTCCGGGGCGGTTCGATTTCAGGACCGCGCGCACCATAAATTGCTTGAAGGATTCGCGTCAAGTCCTTGTTGTAGATGAAAAATTTTGCCCTGCAACATTTAACTTCCCATTAACGTTTGCGACGGGTCGGCTGGCCTGAAGACAGTCGATACCTGTCTTTGTGTCCAAAAACAGAACGATGAAAAGCGACCTCCAAGGAAGCCTCGACCTGATCGCGCGCGGCGCGTCGGACATCCTCAAGCGCGAGGAGCTGGAAGCGCGGTTGACGTTGGGGCGGCCGCTGCGGGTGAAGGCGGGCTTCGACCCGACCGCGCCGGACCTGCACATCGGCCACACGGTGCTGCTCAACAAGATGCGGCAGTTCCAGGATCTCGGGCACACCGTGATCTTCCTGATCGGCGACTTCACCGGGATGATCGGTGACCCGACCGGCAAGAACGTGACCCGCAAGCCGCTCACGCGCGCCGACGTGGAAGCCAATGCGCGCACCTATTCGGAGCAGGTGTTCAAGGTGCTCGATCGGCAGCGCACCGAACTGCGCTTCAACTCCGAGTGGTTCGACGCGATGAAGGCGGCGGACATGATCCGTCTTGCCGCATCGCACACCGTGGCGCGCATGCTCGAGCGCGACGATTTTGCCAAGCGCTACAAGAGCGAGCAGCCGATCGCCATCCATGAATTCCTGTACCCGTTGGTACAGGGATACGATTCGGTCGCGCTGGAGGCCGACGTTGAGCTCGGCGGCACCGACCAGCGCTTCAACCTGCTGATGGGCCGCGCTCTGCAGGAACAGGCCGGCAAGCCGCCGCAGATCGTGTTGACGATGCCGCTGCTGGAGGGTCTCGACGGCGTGCACAAGATGAGCAAGTCGTTGGGCAACTACATCGGCATAAATGAGCCGGCGATCGACATCGTCACCAAGACCATGAAGATTGGCGACGAGCTGATGTGGCGCTGGTTCGAGCTGCTCAGCTTTGATGTGTCGATGGCGCAATTGCAGCGCATGCGCGAGGACGTTGCTGCCGGCCAGCTCAATCCGCGCGATGCCAAGCTGCTGCTGGCGAGGGAGCTGGCGACGCGTTTCCACGACGCGGCGGCGGCCGAACACGCGGTGGCTGGCTGGCACGCGGTGGTGCGCGGCGAAGGCGACACCTCGATGCTGCCTCTGCAGGACGTGATGGTTCACGTCGATGGCCTGCGTATCGCGCCATTGCTGGTCGCCGCCGGGCTCGCGTCGAGCAACGGCGAAGCCATGCGCAAGCTCAAGGAGCGCGCGGTGCGGATCGACGGCCAGGCCTTCGAGGACGCGCAGCGCCTGTTCACGCCGGGCTTCGAGGGCGTGTTGCAGATCGGCAAGCGCAATTTCGCCCGCATCCGCCTCCTGGCTGCGGTTGGCTGAGTGCGGGAGAGCGAGCGGTGGTGCGGGGGCAAAAAATG
>CAZXGS010000087.1:0-9035 GCA_964640525.1 uncultured Gammaproteobacteria bacterium
TCGCTCTGCTCGCGGCGCTGCCAGGCTCGGCCGTCCCGGCCTCGCCAGGCAGCCCAGCCCTGCGCTCCTGCTCCGGGCGTTCGCGCCCGCGCAACATGCCACCGGCATGTTGCAAGCGCGGGCTTGCGCTCGCTCTGCTCGCGGCTGCTGCCAAGCTCGGCCGTCCCGGCCTCGCCAGGCAGCCCGGCCCTGCGCTCCTGCTCCGGGCGTTCGCGCCCGCGCAACATGCCCCCGGCATGTTGCAAGCGCGGGCGCTCACCCGCCGCCAAATGCGGTCACGACTTCGACCTGGTCGTTTTCGGCAAGGCGATGGCTGGCATGGGCGCTGCGCGGAACGATGGCGTGGTTGACTTCGACCGCGACCCGACGCTCGGCTTGGCCTTGCGCGGCGAGCAGATCGGCCACCGTGGCATTGGCCTGGACCTGCACGGGACGCCCGTTGAGGGTGATGTTCAAGGATGGCTCCTGAATTGGTTGGGGCCGTGTTGCGTTGCCAGTGTCGTCGGCGCTGGGCATAATCAGAGTGCGAAGCGGGTGTAGTTCAATGGTAGAACTGCAGCTTCCCAAGCTGCTAGCGTGGGTTCGATTCCCATCACCCGCTCCATCCGTTCTCCGTTCGACGTGACGCGCTTCCACTCACACGCGGAGGTGTCGGCATGGATCAGCGCAAGCGATCGTTCAGGAATTCGCCGCGGATCGTGCTCGGCTGGCGTGAGTGGCTGGCGCTGCCGGAGCTGGGTATCGGTGTAATCCGCGCCAAGATCGACACCGGCGCACGTTCGTCGGCCTTGCACGTGGACGCACTCGATACCTTCATCGCCGACGGTCGCGAGCGGGTGCGTTTCGCGGTGGCGACCGGCTTGCCGGCGGCGCAACCGGTGGTGGTCGAGGCGCCGATCCACGACCGCCGCCCGGTCACCGATTCGGGCGGCCATGTCAGCGAGCGCATCTTCCTGCTCACCGCCATCGAACTGGCCGGCCTGAGATGGCAAATCGAGATCAACCTCACCTCGCGACGCGGCATGAGCTTCCCGATGCTGCTCGGTCGCAGTGCGCTCAAGCGACGCTTCATCGTCGACCCGGCGCGCTCGTTTCGTGCCGCCCGTACCATTCGCCAAGCCGCGATCTCGCCATGAAGCTCGCCATCCTCTCGCGCAACGGCAAGCTGTACTCGACCCACCGGCTGGTCGAGGCGGCGCGCGCGCGCGGCCACAGCGTGCGCGTGCTCGATCCGTTGCGCTGCTACATGAAGATCGCGCCCGACGGTTTCGACCTGCATTACAAGGGCCGTGAGCTGGCCGACTACGACGCCGTGCTGCCGCGCATCGGCGCCTCGATCACCCGTTACGGAACCGCGGTGCTGCGCCAGTTCGAAATGATGAACGTGTTCACGCCCAACGGCTCGGACGCGATCATGCGTGCGCGCGACAAGTTGCGCTGCCACCAGTTGCTGGCGCGGCAGGGCATCGGCCTGCCGACCACGGTGTTCGGCGACAACCCGGACGACACCGCCGACCTGCTGGCCATGCTGGGCAAGCCGCCGCACGTGATCAAGCTCAACGAGGGCACCCAGGGCGCGGGCGTGATCCTGACCGAACGGATCTCCGCCTCGCGCAGCGTGACCGAGGCGCTGCGTGGGCTGTACGCGACCTTCCTGGTGCAGGAATTCATCGCCGAGGCCAACGGCAGCGACCTGCGCTGCTTCGTGGTCGGCGGCAAGGTGGTCGCGGCGATGAAGCGCAAGGCACGCGCCGGCGAGTTCCGTTCCAACCTGCACCGCGGGGGCAGTGCATCGAAGGCGACGCTGTCGACGGACGAGATCGATGCCGCGATCCGCGCCGCCAAGGTCATGGGATTGAATGTGGCTGGCGTGGATCTGCTGCGGTCCAAACGCGGGCCGCTGGTGCTGGAGGTCAATTCCTCGCCGGGACTGGAAGGCATCGAGACCACGACCGGCATCGATGTCGCTGGCCAGATCGTGGACTACATGGCAACGCGCGTTTTGCGGCGCCGCCGGGATGCCGCGGCGAGAAACGCAACACATTGACGAAAAACGAAATTATCGAAGGCGCAAGCGTGATTAACGATAATTTAACTTGATCGGTCGTAGTCTGGCCTGACTGTAAACCTGCCGTCCTCGTGTTTCGTCCTGTGACTCGCAGATTACGGTAATCGGGGCTTTACCTTCAGGTCCAGGCGAGCTGGGTCGCGGTGCGACCGTCTCCCTGGACTTTTTTTTGGGACCTCGATTGCGCTGCGACGACCACAGGCGAAGGACGTCGCTGGATGTCGCCCGTGGCGGCAAGTGCGGGCGTAACGGGGCTCTGGCACAATCAAGGATTCCCGTCGTTATTCATTGCTGGAGATTTCGGATGAAAGTTCTCGCAACCCTCATGTTCGGTGTGCTGCTCGCCTCCGGATCGGCATGGGCCGCCGATTCGATTGCCGGCCTGTGGAGCAAGCCGCAGTTCGAACACAACCGCGCCGACATCATCAAGACGCTGGCTGATCCGGGCGGCAAGTACCGCGAGATCAGCCCGGCCGACCAGAAAAAGGTGCAGGACACGCTCGATCACATGGAGCAACGCTGGCAGTCCACCGGTGATGCGCCGTTGACACAGGCGCAACAGGTGGAGATGGCCAACGATCAGGAAGTCGTGACCACGACGCTTGACCAGGCCTCGGCGGACAGCCGCGTGAAGTGCGAGCGGGAGACGCCGATTGGCAGCAACTTGCCCAAGACCATTTGCAAGACCGTGGCCCAGCGCAATCGGGAGCTGAAGGCGGCGCAAGACGCTGCACGCCAGGGTTCGATGGAATCCCACTGAGACAATCGGCGGACTTCGGGCCAATGCGCATCCTCGTCATCGAAGACAACAACGACATCGCCGCCAACCTCGGGGACTTCCTCGAGGAACGCGGGCACACGGTGGACTTTGCCGCCGATGGCGTCACCGGCTTGCACTTGGCGGTGGTCAACGACTTCGATGCCATCGTGCTCGATCTCAACCTGCCGGGCATGGACGGCCTGGAGGTCTGTCGCAAGCTGCGCCAGGAGGCGCGCAAACAGACCCCGGTGCTGATGCTCACTGCGCGCGATTCGCTGGAGAACAAGCTCGACGGCTTCGACGCCGGCGCCGACGACTATCTGGTCAAGCCTTTCGCGCTGCAGGAAGTCGATGCGCGTCTGGCGGTGCTGCTGCGCCGTGGCAAGGGCCCGCAGGCGCGGATCCTGGAAGTCGCGGACATGGAATACAACCTTGACACGCTGGAAGTGCGCCGCGGCGGCAAGCTGCTCCAGCTCAATCCCACCGCGCTGAAGATCCTGCAGGCGCTGATGGAGGCCTCGCCGGCGGTGGTGACCCGGCAGGAGCTGGAAACCCGCGTCTGGGGTGAGGAACTGCCCGACTCCGACAGCCTGCGCGTGCACATCCATGGCCTGCGTCAGGCGGTGGACAAACCCTTCCCCAAGGCGTTGATCCAGACCCGCCACGGCATCGGCTACCGGATCGCCGATCCCGATGCTGTACCGGCGTAGGCTCCGCACCCGGATCGTCCTGTCGTTCCTGCTGCTTGGCTTCGGCCTGGCGGTGCTGATCGCCACCGCCACCGTGCTGGTGCGCGACAGCGTGGAGCGGCGGGTGATCGACAAGGCGCTGGCGAAGAACGTCGACGACTATGCCGACGGTTTCTATGCCAACCCGGACAAGGCCGGGGTGCCGTTCGAGAAGATCGTCGGCTACGTGTACGGCATCAACAAGGTCGCCAATGTCCCGGAGGCCTGGCGCAACCTGTCCCCGGGCGTGCACGAGCTGCGCGAGGACACCGCCGGCGGCATGCGCACCTACAAGCTGGTGGTGCGCAAGGATCCCAAGTACTGGTTCTTCCTCACCTACGAGTATTCCCAGGAGCACGAGAGCCAGCAGCGCTTCGCGTGGTCGCTGGGTGGTCTGGTGGTGATGTTCTCGGCGCTCGCCCTGCTGGTCGGGCTGTGGCTGTCGCGGCGGGTGATGCGGCCGGTGACCGAACTGGTGCGGCGGGTCAACGCGCTGTCTGCCGAATCCGAACCGGAAATGCTGGCGCCGCACTTCCTGGACGACGAAGTCGGTCAGCTCGCCGCGGCGCTGGATGCCTACGCCGAACGCTTGACCCACCTGGTGCGACGCGACCGCGAGTTCAACGCAGACGTCAGCCACGAGTTGCGCACCCCGCTGGCGGTGATCCATGGCGCCACCGAACTGATGCTGGCCAGCCCGGATCTTGCCGGCAAGACCCGGCAGCGCCTGCAACGCATCGACCGCGCCGCCGAGCAGAGCACCCACCTGATCACCGCCTTGCTGATGCTCTCGCGCAACGAGCGCGGCACCGGCGACACCCGCCTGCTGCAATTGGTCAACCACTTGCTGGATGCCAACCGCGCGCAGCTTGCCGGCAAGCCGATCCAGTTGCGCGCCGAGGGCGATGTCGAGGCGAAGTTGAATGCGCCCGAGGCGGTGTTGTCGGTGACCATCGGCAACCTGATCGGCAATGCCTGCAAGTACACCGCGAGCGGCGAAGTGCTGGTGCAGGTCGGCAAGGACGGCGTGCGCGTGCTCGATACCGGCCCCGGCATCAGCGCCGAGGATGCCGCACACCTGTTCGAGCGCGGCTTCCGCGGTACGACCTCGACCGGCACCAAGGGGGCGGGCATTGGTCTGTCGATCGTCGGCCGCTTGTGCGAACTGTACGGCTGGAAGGTCGCCATCGCTCCGCGTGAGGATGTCCGCGGTGCCGTGGCGACGCTGACGTTTTGATATAATTCCACCTTCCCCGGATCACAAGCCAGCGATGGCCTGTTTGCCCCTGCAGGCGCGTTCTACCGGATGTTCCGTGACCGCGGGCGCAACGAATTGCTGATGACCGCCAATTGCCCCCACTGCTCTGCCGCGATGCCGGCGATGGCGATGTTCCGTCTTGCCACCGGCACCGTGGCCTCGTGCCGCTGCCGCGGTTGCTCGCGGATCCTGGCCTTGAGTCGCTACTGGGAGCGTGCCTATGCAATGGCCTGCTGGTTGGTGCTGGCCGCGAGCTTCGCCTTGAGCATCATGGAACACAGTTACGCGCCGTACCTGACAGGCGTCCTGGTGCTCGTCATCGCCGTTGGCCTGGTTTTCTGGCGACCGAAATTGCGGGTCCTGCGCAAGCCCCGCAACTGGTTCCCGGTCGTCAATGTTGCGCTGGTGGGGGTGTTCGCCTGCGCCCTGGTGTGCGCGACGCCGCTTTGAGCCCGATCGGCAGGGTCAGCAGTCTTCCAGCCATCCCCAGGCATCCGTGGTGCGGCCGTCGAACAGGCCGAAGAACAGCTCCTGCATCCTCGCGGTGACCGGGCCAGGTTTGCCGGCACCCACCGGCTTGCCATCCACCGACCGTATCGGCGTGATCTCGGCCGCGGTGCCGCACATGAACAGCTCGTCGCACAGGTAGAGGTACTCGCGCGGAATGTCGCGCTCGACGACCTCGATGCCGTTGGCGCGTGCGAGCGTCATCAGGCTGTTGCGCGTGATGCCATTGAGCAGCGCTGCGCTGACCGGCGTGGTGTGCAGGGCGCCATCGAACACCAGGAACAGGTTCTCGCCGGCGCCCTCGGACAACAGGCCGGTGGAGGCCATCGCGATGCCTTCGCCAAAGCCCAGCCGCCGGGCTTCACGTGCGATCAATTGCCCCGAGAGATAATTGCCGCCAGCCTTGGCGCCGGCTGGAATGGTGTTGGGCGCGAAGCGCTGCCAGCTTGACACGCAAGCGTCGATGCCGGCCTCCAGCGCGCCGGCACCCAGGTACGGTCCCATGTGCCAGGCCGCGACCGAGACCTCGGTCGGGCATTCGGCGGACAAGCCGAACCCGCCCAGACCGCGGAACGCGAACGGCCGCAGGTACGAGCGCTCCAGCTTGTTGGCGTGGATGACGTGCCGGCATGCCATCGCCAGCTCCTCGATCGCAAACGGGATGTGCAGGTCGTAGATTTTTGCCGACGCGTACAGGCGCTTGAGATGGTCGGTGAGCCGGAAGATCTTCTGCCCACCTGGCGTGGGATAACTGCGGATACCCTCGAACACCGATGATCCGTAGTGGATCGCATGCGCCATCACGTGCGTGGTCGCCTCGGCCCAGGGCTTGATCTTGCCGTTGTGCCAGATGTGCGGAGGGTACTGGTGGCTCATGCGCGTGCTCCTTTGGATCGAATGCGCATGATGCGCTTGTCAGCGGATCGAGGACAGAGGAACCTCTGTCATCAGAACCTCAGCCACCAGCAGCCCATGTAGGCGCTCACGCCGAAGACGGTGCGGGTGGGGGTGGGATCGTTGGGGGCGCGGGACTGGTCGATGACGAGGCCGCTGGCGCGCGCGGGTGTGCCGGGAGCTGCAGTGGGCGCTTCCGCATTGGCCGCTTCCGTGCGCGGATGCGGTTGCAGCAGGGTCACTCCGATCAGTGGCCTTTCCACGATGGCCTGCAGGCGGCTCATGACGGCGTTGGCGCCGGTGGTGCCCATGCCGGTCCACTGGTAGAACGCGGCCAGATGGTTGACGTCGCCGGCGGCCAGCGCCGCCTGCACGCCGTCACGCAGCGCGTCCAGCGACTTGGCGCAATCGCGCACGTGCACGCGCACGGTACCGGCGGACTTGTTGGAGCCCGTGATGTCCGGGGCCTGCGGTTTGATGATGGCGCCGATCTGGTCGCAGGATTGATCGGTGAAGATGGTGCGGCCATCGGAACCGAGGCAGCGATTGACCTCACCCGGATGGCTGCGGGCGCGTGGAATGGCAAGCCACGCGACGGCGACCAGCAACAAGGCGAGTGGAAGGCGCAGGCGCATGCGCGCCAGCATACCCGCGAATGCGGTCGCGGCTCAGGCTAGCCGTTCGAGCACGGCCAGGGTGGGCTTGGAGAGGTTGAGTGTGTAGAAGTGCAGCGCCGGTGCGCCGCCGTCGAGCAGGCGCCTGCACAACGCGGTCACCACGTCGGCGCCGAAGGCGCGGATCGACTCGACGTCGTCCCGATACGCCTCCAGCCGGTTGCCGATCCAGCGCGGAATTTCTGCCCCGCACAGATCGGAGAACCGCCGAAGTTGCGCGTACTGCGCGATCGGCATGATGCCCGGCACGATCGGCACCTCCACGCCCTGTGCACGCGCCTCCTCGACGAAACGGAAGTAGGCGTCCGGGTTGTAGAAGTACTGGGTGATGGCGCCGTTCGCGCCAGCCTTGACCTTGCCGACGAAGTGGCGCAGGTCGAGGTGCGCGTCGCGCGCCTGCGGGTGCGTTTCCGGGTAGCAGGCGACCTCGACGTGGAAGTAGCCATCGTGCTCGCGGCGGATGAACTCCACCAGTTCACTGGCGTAGCGGAAGTCGCCGTAACTGGCCATGCCGGAGGGCAGGTCGCCGCGCAAGGCGACGATGCGGCGGCAACCCATCTGCCGGTACTGGTCGAGGAGGGCACCTATTTCCGCGCGCGTGCCGCCGACGCAGGAGACGTGCGGTGCGGCGTCGAGCGCGTGGACCTCGCGAAGCTCGCGGACGATCTCGGGGGTGTAGCTCAGCGTGGAACCGCCGGCGCCGAAGGTCACCGAAACGTAATCGGGTGCTCGCGGCTTCAGGCGTGCCACCGTGCGACGCAATTGCGCGCGTTGCTCGTCGGTCTTGGGCGGATAGAACTCGAAGGAGATCGGTGCGTGCATGGGCGGCTACTTCCCGAGGTGCTGGTTGGCGATGGCCGCGCGCTCCAACGGGGCGAGCGCATGGCCGAGCAGGGTGAGTTCGAGCAGGTATTCGTGAACGAAGCCTTCGATCCCGAGGCGCTCGAATTGCGCCACGTGGGTCAGCTCGTGGGCAAGCACGACGCGATTTCCGGCCACCTTCGGCGAGAGGTAAATCGCGTAGCCGAAGGTGGAGGCCAACGGCAGTGCCGGCAACGTTCCGTACGCGCGCTTGATCTGCTGGAGCATGTGCGGGTTGGTCGGCGCAGGCCAGCTCAGGCCGACCACGATGCGCACTCGCGCCGGATCGGCCACGCCCGCGGCCGTGGCCAATTGCCGTGCGCTGGCATTCAAGGGCAGACCCTTCGCCAGTCCGGCGCGTTCGGCGCTGCGATACCACGCCGTCACGCCGGGCTGGAGTTCCGCCACCAGCGCCTGGACACGAGCTGGCGGATGGGCCAGCTCACGCTGGCGCTCGCGCAGCATCGCCGCCTCGTCCACGCAGCCTGCCAACAGGATCGAGGCGACGATGGCCGCTGCCGGCAACAGCGCGCATTGCCGTGTCACCGCGTCGACCCTCGCCCGCATCACCGACTTCAATAGCGGTAATGATCGGCCTTGTACGGCCCGTCCACGTCCACGCCCAAATAGGCCGCCTGGGCGTCGGTCAGGCGGGTCAGCTTCACCCCGATCTTTTCCAGGTGCAGGCGCGCGACTTCCTCGTCGAGCTTCTTGGGCAGGATGTAGACCTTTTTCGCGTAGGCATCCCTGTTCGCCCACAGGTCCATCTGCGCCAGGGTCTGGTTGGAGAACGAGTTGGACATCACGAAGCTCGGATGGCCGGTGGCGCAGCCCAGGTTGACCAGCCGGCCTTCGGCGAGCAGGAAGATGCTGTTGCCGTTGTTGAAGGTGTACTTGTCCACCTGCGGCTTGATGTTGGTCTTGGTCGCGCCCGAGGCGTACAGCGCATCGACCTGGATCTCGTTGTCGAAGTGGCCGATGTTGCAGACGATGGCCTGATCCTTCATCGCCTGCATGTGCGCCAGCGTCAGCACGTCCTTGTTGCCGGTGGTGGTGACGTAGATGTCGCCGCGGCCGAGGGTGGACTCGACGGTGTTGACCTCGAAGCCTTCCATCGCCGCCTGCAGGGCGTTGATCGGGTCGATCTCGGTCACCACCACGCGCGCGCCGTAGGCGCGCAGCGAGTGCGCCGAACCCTTGCCGACGTCACCGTAGCCGCAGACCACCGCGACCTTGCCGGCCAGCATCACGTCCATCGCGCGCTTGAGGCCATCGGCCAGCGATT
>CAZXGS010000088.1:0-8789 GCA_964640525.1 uncultured Gammaproteobacteria bacterium
TCGGTGAAGAACATGTTGTCCTTGTAGTTGTCCCAGTGGCCGGACTTCTTCCACAAGGACACGTCGAGGATCTGCGGGGCGCGCACTTCGCGGTAACCGGAGGCGCGGTAGACCTGGCGCATGTACTGCTCGACCACCTGCCAGATCGACCAGCCCTTGGGATGCCAGAACACCAGCCCGGGCGCTTCCTCCTGCAGGTGGAACAGGTCCTGGGCCTTGGCGATGCGGCGGTGGTCGCGCTTCTCGGCTTCTTCAAGCTGGGTCAAGTACGCCTTGAGATCCTTGTCGTTGAGCCAGGCCGTGCCGTAGATGCGGGACAGCATCTGGTTGTTGGAATCCCCGCGCCAGTAGGCGCCGGCGACCTTCATCAGCTTGAAACTGCGCAGCTTGTCGGTGCCCGGCACGTGCGGGCCGCGGCACAGGTCGGTGAACTCGCCCTGGGCGTACAGCGAGAGCTCCTCGCTGGCCGGGATGGATTCGATGATCTGCGCCTTGTAGTCCTCGCCGATGCCCTTGAAGAAGGCCACCGCCTCGTCGCGCGACTTGACGCTGCGCTGGAGGGGCAGCGCTTCCTTGACGATCTTGATCATCTCCGCCTCGATCGCCGGCAGGTCCTCGGGGGTGAACGGGCGCTGGTAGGCGAAGTCGTAGTAGAAGCCGTTGTCGATCACCGGGCCGATGGTGACTTGGGCGCCCGGGAACAGCCGCTGCACCGCCTGCGCCAGCAGGTGGGCGGTGGAATGGCGCAGGATCTCCAGCGCGTCGGGGTGCTTGTCGGTGACGATCTCCAGCGCGGCGTCGTGGTCGATGCAGAAGCTGGCATCGACCAACTTGCCATCAACCTTGCCGGCGAGCGCCGCCTTGGCCAGGCCGGGGCCGATCGACGCGGCGACTTCGGCGACGGTGACGGGGTGTTCGAACGGACGGCGGCTGCCGTCAGGGAGCTGGATCTGGATCATGGGGAGGTCTTCGCTGGTTCTTCTGGTGGTCATGCGGGTGAAATCGCCGTACCCCCTGCAGGAAGGGGGAGGAGAAAAGCAAAACGGCGCCGAAGCGCCGTTGGAGATCAGGGCTTCGGGTGCAATCAACGTCGGCGAGTGGTAGTGCTCATGTCGCACGCTGGGCCGCGGTTTCCCGGGGCTTCCTGGGATCAGGGCCGCGGCGTTGCGTCGCGGCTGTGACGGCAGCTTGGAATGCCGGCTCGGCCTTGTCAACGCGCGCCCCCCCCACCATTATCCAAAACCACACCCATCCCGGCGGAATGGATCCCGCGCAACCGCTCCTCCGGCCTGCAATTGCCTTGCGGCCGGTACCATTCCGTACCATGAGAACCGCGATGGCCACTGCCACCGCCCCGGGTACTGCGCGAGGCCGAAAGCGTCATGGCCGCCGAACTGACTGTCACCCTTTCGGCGGAAGAATCCCGGCGCTTCCTGGCCACGCAGCTCGAAAACCCTTCAAGCCCAACGCAAACTGAAAAAGGCAATGGAGCGTGGCTTGACGCCGCACTGACCCGTGTTGCGTGTCGTCAAACTGGACGGCCGCCGACACGATCGCAACGGGTTCGACTGCGGTGTTGCGTCCTTGAACCCGCGGGCACCTCCAGAAACCCTCATCGTCTATTCCGAGTGTCCATCCACCGAATTCAAGTCGTTGATCACAAAGGCTCTGGATTGACCGGCTACGCCGTTGTGAAGCGCTTCCGCCTGCGCGGGAATGACGAGCAAAAATCCGGTTTTTCGAGGCTCCCCTGTATCTGCAAAAACGGGCAAACCAACACCATCGCGATGGCATCGCCGCAACGCAAGTGTTGATCGAAGACGATGCGCCCTCGCAACTGCCACCGTGGCGCATCGACGCCTCGGCGGGGGCGAGTCCATCCAATTACGGCGTGCCACGTCATCTTGCGTGGGGTCGGGTTGCCTGGGGACAGAATCGGCAAACCGGCTACATTGCCGGCATGCATTGCTCGCACTGCCATCCACCTCGCCGATCGATGCAGCCTGCTGCTCGCACCAGGCGTTGCCCGCCATGAAGATCGCGATCGTCGGCTACGGCACCGCCGGGCAGGCCGCGGCGATCTTCCTCGCTCGCGCCGGGCACACCGTGGACGTGTTCGAACGCAGTCCGGTGCTGCAGCCGGTGGGCGCCGGCTTCCTGCTGCAGCCGACCGGGCTGGGCGTGCTCGACGCGCTCGGATTGCGCGGATCGGCGCTGGAACGCGGCCAGCGCATCGAACGCCTGTTCGGCACGACCACGACCGGGCGGAGGGTGATGGACATGCGTTATGCCGATCTGGCACCGGATCTGTTCGGACTGGGGATGACGCGCGGGGCGTTGTTCGATCTGCTGGATGGGGCCTGCACCGGGTTGGCCACGGTGCACGCGGGACGCAGCGTTCGCGCGGTCGATCCGGATGGACAGTTGGCGTGTGGCGACCCTGCGCTCAATGAAGTCCGCTTCGACCTGGTCGTGGTCGCCGACGGTGCGCAATCGCAGCTGCGCGCCGCCAGCGGGCTGGTCGCGCACGACCCACCCTATCCTTGGGGCGCGATGTGGTGCCTGCTGCCGGCCAGCGGCTGGCCGCATACCGATGAGCTGCGCCAGCGCTATGCAGGCACCCGCCGCATGCTCGGCGTGCTGCCGGTGGGGCTGCGACCGGATGCTGGCGCGGATGCGCGCTGGCTGACCTTCTACTACAGCCTGCCGGGTGCCGCGGTGGACGCCTTCGACGCCGCCGGGCTGGCACGGATGCAGGCCGACGTCGCGCAAATCTGGCCGGAGCTGGCCGAGCGCACACGGGCGTTGTCCGACCCGGCGCAGTTGCGGCGCGCGCGTTACCGCGACGTGCGGCTGCGCCGGCCGTGGCGGGGCCGGGTCGTGTTCATCGGCGATGCCGCGCACGGCATGAGCCCGCAACTCGGGCAAGGTGTGAACATGGCCTTGCTGGACGCGCAGGCGTTGGCCGACGCGCTGGCCGTGGCGCGCGATCTGGATGCGGCGCTGGCGGCCTTTGCGCGTGCGCGCGAGCGCCATGTGGCGATCTACCGGTTCCTCAGCCGTTGGCTGACGCCATTGTTCCAGTCCGATCACGGCTGGCTTGGCAGCCTGCGGGATGCCTGCTTCGGTCCGCTGGGGCGGATGCCGGTGGCGCGGACGCAGATGCTGCGGATCCTTGCCGGGAGCAAGCGCGGCTGGTGGTAGGTGGTCGCTTGCTCCGGCCACCAACGGGCACGGAAGGAAACCCCGAAAGACCGCTTTTTGCTCGTCATCCCGGGAAACGCCGGGGCTCCAGATTGCGGTTGCGTCAGCCAGGATGGATGACCAACTGCGCTGCCGAGAAGCACTTCCGGCGTGCGCCGGAATGACCGCGGTTGATGCCTGGCAAGGTTCGTGGCAATCGATCCGGCGCTGCACGCCCGTCCGGGTCAGAAGCCATGCCACCAACTCAAAAGCCGTCACTGGCCGGCTGCGCCGTTGCGAAGCGCTTTCGCCTTCCCGGGACCGACGAGCCTTGCGGTAGACGCCGTCGGCATCGTTCCGCCGGGAGACCTGTCGAGGCACGTCCCCTCACCGTCATTGCGAGGAGGGCGCAGCCCGCCGTGGCAATCCACGGGTTGCGGTGGATCGCCACGGCCTTCGGCCTCGCGATGACACTGCGAACGGCAGTCACGGAATGATGCCCCCGTCGAGGCACCTCATCTTCCCAACGCAAGAACGGTCCGCACCGATGGGCGGCAGATCCATGTCAGCGCAAGCCGGCGTTGATCTTTTCCAGCGCGGCGCTGCCCGGGCACAGCTGCGCTTCGCCGAGGCGGTTGAACGGGGTGGCCACGGTGTTCAGGTGGGCGTGCAGATCGCGCGGTTCCGGATCGACGTAGAGCAGGCCGGTCGCCACCTCGCCCTCGGCGCTGGTCTGGCGCGCGAAACGGATCGCGGCGGTGCGGTCGCGGGCATCGTACGTCGCGGCGAGCTTGCGCAGGCGCAGCACGCTGCCGTCGTGCTGCTCGACGTCGAGCACGCCACCGGCTTCGTAATCGACCACGATCTCCTCGCGGCAGGGCACGAAGTCCAGCCGGTTGGCGACTTCGTTGTGGTCGCGCACGTACTCGTAGCTCTTGGTGCTGCCGGCGTGGTTGTTGAACGCTACGCAGGGGCTGATGACGTCGATGAAGGCGGCGCCGGGATGGGCGATGGCGCCCTTGATCAGCGGCACCAGTTGCTTCTTGTCGCCGGAGAAGCCGCGGGCCACATACGTTGCGCCCAACTGCAGCGCCAGCCCGATCAGGTCCAGCGGGGCATCGGTGTTGACCACGCCCTTCTTCGACACCGAGCCCTGGTCGGCGGTCGCCGAGAACTGACCCTTGGTCAGCCCGTACACGCCGTTGTTCTCGACGATGTAGACCATGTTCACGCCGCGGCGCAGCGCGTGGACGAACTGGCCGATGCCGATCGAGGCCGAATCGCCGTCACCGGACACGCCCAAATACAGCAGTTCACGATTGGCGAGATTCGCGCCGGTCAGCACCGAGGGCATGCGCCCGTGGACGGTGTTGAACCCGTGCGAATTGCCAAGAAAATAGGTCGGCGTCTTGGAACTGCAACCGATGCCGGAGAGCTTGGCCACCCGATGCGGCTCGACATCCAGCTCCCAGCAGGCCTGGATGATCGCCGCCGAGATCGAGTCGTGGCCGCAGCCGGCGCACAGGGTGGACACCGCACCCTCGTAATCGCGGCGGATGTAGCCGACCTTGTTGCGGGTCAGGCTGGGATGGTGGAGCTTGGGCTTGGCGAGGTAGGTCATGCCGAAGGCGCCTGGACGGTCGTGGGATACAGCGGATGTTCGCGCAGGGTCGAGCGCCACATCCATTTCTCGCCGCGGATCACCGGGCGACCGCTGTGCAGCGATTGCACGTCCTGGCCGCCGTCGGGCACCGCGTTGTAATGCAGCAGGGCCTGGCCGAGTTGTCCGGCCACCGCCCGTTGCGGATGGTGGAAGAAGGTCTCGCCGCCCTCCTCCGGCGCGCGCAGGCACAACAAAAACGTCACCGCACGTTGGCCGCCGAGGTCGCCGCGTGCGCGATTGCGCGCCAGTTGCTCGGCAGTGAACGAATCCACGTGCGGCAGGTACTGCTCGCCGGGTTGATAGCGGATCACCGAATGCGGCTCCAGCGCCGCCATGTTCCACCCGGCGGCCGCGACGATGCGGTGCTCGATCAGGCGCACCACGGCATCGGCATGCAGCGCGCCGGGCGGGTGACCCTGACCGTCGAACTGCGCGCTTTCGGAAGCGTCGTTGCCGCTGTCGCGCTTCACGTAGGCATCCGGGCGGCGCAACGAAGGCGCCACCTTGTGGATCAGGTGGGCGCATTCCTCGCGGCTGGCGAAGCCGCGACCGACCGCGATGCGCGGCTGCTGGGTCAGCCATTGCAGCGGTTCGGGGCGTGCGCGCAGGCGCGCGCAGGCGCGCGGATCGACATCCAGCCGACCGCCTTCGCCGCGTGCAAGCGCGGGGTGTCCGAGCGCGGCCAGGTGCGCTTCCAGTTGCACCACCTCGGGCCGCAGCGACGCCGACCCGAGCGGCGCATCGGTCGGGCGCAACTGTTGCAGCAACGGGCGCACGGCATCCAGATTGGCCTTGAGGCGGTGCTGCCATTCCGCCGCAGACGGCCCGCACTCGGATTCCGGAACGAGCGCATCGGCAGCCTCGCGCGCATCGGCAAAGCGCGCATCGGCAGCGCGCAACAGCAAGGCCCGTGCGAACGCCGGATCGCGCAGGGAACCGTCGGCCAGCGCCATGCGCAGGCCCAGCGAGTAATACGCCGGCGGGTAGCCGAGCGCGCAGGCGCGCGCGAAGCCGGCGCTGGCCATCGCCGCATCGTCGCCGAACTGGTCGAGCAGGTAGGCCGACTCCCAAGCGGCCTGCTGGAACCCGGCATCGGCGAGGTGGCGTTGCAGGGCCAGTGCGCGGGTCGGATCGAAGGCGACGCCGAGCCCTTGCAGGTGCAGGGTCGCCAGGCGATCGATCGCCGGCGCGACACCGGCCTCGGCGGCACGCTGCAGCCAATGTGCAGCCTGCGCGTGGGCATCCGGCCAGGTGGTCACCTGCAGGTGATACGCGCCCAGAAACCAGCAAGCCTGCCGCGCAAGCGGGCCGTCGGCCTGCGCGCGCATCAACTCCAGGCCGCGCTGATGCTCCGGTGCCGTGCTGGGGTGGGCGGCGAGCAGCGCATTGGCAAATGCGATGCATGCTCCGGGGTCACCGCTGCGCGCGGCCTGTTCGAGTTGCGCCAGATTGGGTGCCGGTCGGGATGGCGGCGCGGGGGCGATCGCGTTCATGGCTGCGCCGGCTTCAACCGGCCACAGCCGTGCAGTCGCCGGCATGTGCTTGCCGCACCGCCTTGGCGATCGCGCCGACGATGAAGCGCGCGGTGATCGGGGTGCCATCGTAGTGCCGCACCGCCACCAATCGCGCCGGGTCGATCTCCAGTTCGTTGATCAACAGGCTGCGCATCTGGCCGTCGCGGTTCTGCTCGACCACGAACACGGTCGGGTGCGCGGCGATGAAGTCGGCGACCGCCTGCGGGAACGGGAAGGCGCGCAGGCGCAGGGTGTCCACGTGGATCCCTTCGGCGTCGAGCAACGCGCTCGCCTCGGCCATCGCCGGACTGGTGGAACCGAAGAAGATCGCGCCATGCGTCGCCGCTGCCTTGGCCTTGGACAGGATCGGCGGCGGCACCAGCGCCTTGGCGCTGTCGAACTTCTTCAGCAGCCGCTGCATGTTGTAGATGTAGTCCGGCCCGCGCTCGGAATAGCGCGCGTAGGCATCGCGCGAGGTGCCGCGGGTGAAGAAGCTGCCCTTGGCTGGATGCGTGCCGGGGTAGGTGCGGTACGGGATGCCGTCGCCATCGACGTCGAGGTAACGACCGAAATCGCGGCCGGATTCCAGTTCTTCGGCGGTCATCACCTTGCCGCGGTCATGGCAGCGGTGCTCGTCCCACGCGAACGGCTCGCACAGGCGCTGGTTCATGCCGATGTCCAGATCGCTGAGCACGAACACCGGGGTCTGCAGGCGGTCGGCGAGATCGAGCGCGGTGGCGGCGAAGTCGAAGCACTCGCGCGGGTCCTCGGGCAGCAGCAGGACGTGTTTGGTGTCGCCGTGCGAGGCATAGGCGCAGGCCAGCAGGTCGGACTGCTGGGTGCGGGTGGGCATGCCGGTGGACGGGCCGCCGCGCTGGACATCGATCAGGGTGACCGGGATCTCGGCGAAATAGGCCAAGCCGATGAACTCGTTCATCAGCGAGATGCCGGGGCCGGAGGTGGTGGTGAACGCACGCGCGCCGTTCCAGCCGGCACCGACCACCATGCCGATCGAGGCGATCTCGTCCTCGGCCTGGACGATCGCGTAACGGGCATGGCCGTGCTCGTCGCGGCGCAGTTTGCTGCAGTATTTTTCGAACGCCTCGGCGCACGAGGACGAGGGCGTGATCGGGTACCACGCGCACACGGTCGCCCCGCCATACACGCAGCCCAGCGCGGCGGCGCTGTTGCCGTCGACGAAGATGCGCTGACCGACGTTGTCGGCGCGCGCAACCTTGAGGCCGAACGGTAGGCGGATGTTCTCCTCGGCGTGACTGCGCCCTAGGTGCAGGGCCTCGCGGTTGGCGTGCAGCAGTTTTTCCTTGCTGCGGTACTGCTCACCGATCAACTGCTCGATCACCGCCGCCTCGATGCCGAGCAGTTGCGAGAGCGCGCCGACGTACATGATGTTCTTGAACAACTGGCGCTGGCGCGGGTCGGCGTAGGTGGCGTTGCAGATCGCGGTCAACGGCATGCCGATGACGGTGATGTCGTCGCGGAACATCGACTTGGGCAGCGGCTTGGTGTTGTCGTAAAACAAATAACCGCCGGGCACGATCTCGGCCACGTCCTGACCCCAGGTCTGCGGGTTCATCGCCACCATCAGATCGACCCCGCCGCCGCGGCGGCCGAGCCAGCCGGCCTCGCTCACCCGCACCTCGTACCAGGTCGGCAGGCCCTGGATGTTGGAGGGGAAGATGTTGCGCGGACTGACCGGCACGCCCATGCGCAGGATGGCTTTCGCGAACAGCTCGTTCGCCGAGGCCGAACCGGAGCCGTTGACGTTGGCGAACTTGACGACGAAGTCGTTGCTGGCGGCGATGGGGGCGGTCATTTGTGGGTACTCTGAAAGTTCCCCTCTCGCAGTTGGAGAGGCAATGATTCCCTTCCCCCTCCGGGGGAAGGTGGCGCGCAGCGCCGGATGAGGGAATTCGCACCCCGTAACGACGCACCCGGCAACCGTCCATCATCGGAACGGCTTTCCCCCCCCCCCCCCTCGGGCACCCCCTCCCCGGGGGGGGGGGGAAAAAAAAAAACCCACACGCCCCCCCCCTTGCCCGCGATGCGCACCCCGCCTTTGCATGCGGCTGCTGGAACAGGAACTTCTGCATGTCCCACGCCCCGGTCGGGCAGCGCTCGGCGCACAGGCCGCAGTGCAGGCACACGTCCTCGTCCTTGACCATCACGCGCCCGGTCTTGACCTGGGGCGACACCAGCAGCGCCTGCTCGAGGTTGAGCGCCGGGGCGTTCAGACGCGTGCGCAGCTCGGCCTCCTCGCCGTTGCCGGTGAAGGTGATGCAATCGACCGGGCAGATGTCGACGCAGGCGTCGCACTCGATGCACAGGTCGGCCGAGAACACCGTCTGCATGTCGCAGTGCAGGCAGCGCGAGGCCTCCTGGAAGGCGGTGCGCGCGTCGAACCCCAGCTC
>CAZXGS010000089.1:0-7106 GCA_964640525.1 uncultured Gammaproteobacteria bacterium
GAAACCAGCGCCGCCACCACGATGACGACGAGGTACCACATGGCGATTTCTCCAAAAGGGTCAGAACACGCCGGTGGAGAACGGGTTCTTGCTCGGGATGGCGGGAAAGCCGCCGTAGTTGTCGAGGTTGTTGAAGCGCGCGGCGCAGGTGGCCGTGCTGTGGTCGCAGCCGACCGTCAGCAGCACTTCGGTGCCCGGTTCGATGACCACCGGATAGAGCAACTCCACACCGCTTCCGTAGTCGCTGAGGATCATGTGCCGCGCGCCATCGGGCGTTTGCAGCCAGCCACCGGCCAGACCGCCGCTGACGCTGCCCGGCACGCCGCCGTCGAGATCGACGCTGCGGCCATAGACCTCGGTGACGAAGGCGCTGCCTGTGATCGGCGATGCGCCGCAGGCGCTGGAGTACAGGACGTGCGAACACTTGCGGCTGTAGAGCCTGCGTAGCCCGATGCGCTTCAAGCTGACCTGCGCCGATTCACAGCGGATGCGTGCCTGATCGTCGGCAATTTCCACCCCCAGCACGCGGCCCATCCAGCGCGTGCCGGACAACCACCAGTAGTCGCCCCAGCTATCACGCTGACCGATGCGCAAGGTGACGGCGGTGGTTTCGCCGGTCAGCGTGGTGGCCAGCAGATGCCGCACCAGTTCGCTGTTCGGTGGCAGCTTCAGTTCCAGCGCCGACTTGGCCGCCTCGGCACCCAGCGCCAGTTCGTTGCGTTCGATGGCAAGACTCTGATAACGATTGCCGTCGAGATCGACGTCGAATTCGTGCGGGGTCAGGAAGAACTGGGCGGTGTTGCTGGAAAAGGCGTACAGCTCCACCTCCTGCAAAGGGTTCTGGCTCATGGTCAGGCAGGCTCGTAGGTGATGCGGTCGTTGCCGCGTGGTTCGGGCAACTGGCGCGCGGTCAGAGTGATTTCCACCAGCGTCGGGCTGTGCCAGTACAGGTCGATGGCGTCGTGGTCGAGGCGGCAGCGGGCAAGGCGAATGATTCGGCTGCCTTCGGGCACCCAGTCGTCGATGCCGGAGCGCAGCACCAGCACTGCATCGCCATCGAGATGGCAGGTGGCCGTCAGGGCGTACTGTCGATAGCCATCCGGATGCACGATCAGGCAGGCGGCGGGGCGATGCCAGAAGGCGGTGATGTCCTCTCCGCGCACCCGGATGAAACCGTCGTCCGGATCGGCATCCGCCGTCACCCACAGGATTGGAGCCAAGCCATCGGGCAGCCAGAAGGCGTTGAGCTGCCCCTGCGTTTCCCACAGGCGCGCGCGCCAGATCTCGATCTCCTCCACGGTGCTTGCCAGATAGCGCCGCTGGAAGGTCGTGGTTGCCCACGGATCGTCGCGGCGCACCCACGCATCGGCGGGCGAGAAATCCTGCCGGGTGATGGTGGCCGAGGCCACTGCGGTCGGATCGTCGCGCCAGTTGCCATCGGGCCACACCGGCAGATCGTCCAGCCACGGATCGTCGAGCAGATCGGCATCGGGCGGCGGTGCCGGTTCGAGCTGGGCCACCACGTTGCCGCCAACCATGCCCGGCACCCATTGGGTGAGATCGGCAGGATCGAGCGCGCGGCCCCATACCAGTGGCAGCACGCTGCTGCCCGGTGGCGCGTGGCGGGCCAAAGGTTCGGTGAGCCACAGGATATCCGGCTCGACCTCACTCAACTGCACCTGCTGCCAGCCGTCAGGCGCGATGAGCAGCGCCCAGATTTCGTCGCCTTGCCAGCCTTGCACACCGTTCCAGTCAAGCAGCAAATCAGCGCTCACGGGCACGAAATATCGCCAGTCGGCATCCTGCACCTCAAGGGCCAGCGCACCGGCTTCGGCGGGCGCGGTCAGCGGCACGGCGTACTGCGGCAGCGGCCACCACGCGCGTTGGCCGAGATGGTCGGCCAGCCAGTCCGCCACCAGCGCATCGCCCGGGCGCGCGTTGCCGACCTGATAGGTCAAGGTGCGGCGCGGCACTTTGCGGCGGGCTTGGCGCGATTCGTTGCCGCTGGTCAGCCGCGTCACGCTGGTCTGCCACGCCAGCCGTTCGACCAGCGGCTCGGCCCAGTCGTGGCGGAAGGCAAACACGCCGCGTTGCGCCTGTGGCCACGGCGCATCGCCAAAGGCATCCATGCCGGTGGCGACGATGGCACTCGATGCCGTGTCCCGGCGCAGCACCTCAACCACGAACACCGGCCCGACCAGCGGCGGCCAGGGCTTGGCCAGCGTTTCCACCAGCCACGTCGCGGCACGATCCGGCGGCCACGGCGCGCTGGCGGTTTCGGCAGCCAGTTCAGCGGCCAGACTGCCTGCACCAGCGCGCGACAGCACCTCGCCTTGAAACTCCGGCAGTTCGCTTCCCGGCACCGGCTGGCTGGACGTCTCCGTCACCAGCCGGGTGATGAGGCGATCCGTCATGCCGATTCCATCCCGAACTCGGCGGCGTTGAAGGCGGCCTCCGTCCACTGCACGTTGCCGTTCGGATTGCGCTCGAACAGCGCGCACTGCCACGCCTGCTGTTCCTGCAGGATCACCTCGGGGCTGACAGCGGTTTGCGCGCCGCTGACCACGAGGCCCTTCAACTTGCCCAAGCCCGCATCGGTCTTGCGCGCGAGCATCGTCAGTTGCACGCCGAACACCGCCGGTGTGGCCATCACCGGCAGCGGCGCGACATCGAAGCTCTGGCGCAGTCCGGCGCTGGGCGCGGTGATATTGGTGGTTTCATCCTCGTCGCTGACCGCTTCCCACGCAGCAGTGCCGGAGGGCGTCACCGTCCACTGGTTCAGGCTGCCATCGGCTTGCGCCTGCAAGGCATCGACGCGCACGTCGCCTAAAAAGGTGTTGTTGATGGTGCCGGTGGTGTCTGCGATGTAGAAGTCATCGACATCGAGGGTCAACGGGCAGGACTGGCCGGGAATCGCGCCGAGGAAGGCGGTGAGCAACTGGCCGCCGCCCTGAATCGTGTTCTGCGCGGTCATCTGGATCGCCAGCACCCCGTTGATGCGCACCGACAGCACGCCGTTGCTGATGCCTTGCGTGACCTGCAACTCGATGTAGTGCCAGCCGCGTGCCGGAGCCGTGGTCACCGAGGTGGTGATCAACTGCTCGTAGCCGTACTGCCAGCGGTAGAGCTTGAGCCGCCCGTCCTCGCCGACCTTCACCAGATGCGCGACCTGCGCGTTGGCATCGCGCACGCCCAGTAGCAAAGGCTCGGTGTAGGTGTTCTCGTAGGGCACAACGCGGATCGACGCGCCGATGATGAGGCTGGTCTTGGTGCTGTCCAGATTCTTGACGTAGCCGCCGCCCGAGCCTTCCGGCAGGCGCAGCGCAAAGGATGACGGACGCCGCCCCTGCACGCGGGTGGCCTGCGGCGACAGGTACGCCGCCTTGCCGCGCGCAAGCCACGGCTCGCCGAAGTCGTCCAGCGCCTGCGGGTCGTAGTGGTCGAAGCCGTCGATGAACAGCAGTGCCATGTGAAGTGCTCCTTGATTCAGCCATTCAGCGCCGAGCGGATGGCCCGCGCGTTGCGCCCGATGATGTTGACGATGACCCGCTCTCCGGCAGGCGTTTGCAGGTGGTCATGGGTGACGCCCGGATCGATGGCGTTGACGATGCGCACCGCCTGATTCATCTGCGGCTGCGCGGGCGGCACCTTCACCTCCGGCACCAACCCACCTGCTGCAAACGCCAGCTCACCGCCACGGAAACGTGGCCCGACCGACAAGCCGTTGAGCGAGTCGAGAAAGGCCACGCCCACTTGCCGCACGGCGGCGGCGCGCACCACGTATTCGCCTGCTGACAGCCGTGCCGGAATCGAGTCCGACGTGGCGTTGCCGGGGCCGGACACCAGACCGCCGCCCGCGAACTTCTTGATGCCGCCCAACAGCGCCATCACCGCCGCGACCATCGCCACCATCGCGGCAATGGCCAGCCCCGGGCCGACGACGGGAATGGACGCCTGCGAGGCGGCCGCACCGGCTCCGGCCTTGGCCGCATCCATCGACACCACGGCGGTGGTTTCAGTGGTTTTCTGGGCCACCTTGGCGGCGCTGGCGGCCACGTCGGCGGTTTGTTCCTGCTGGATGAAGCCGAGCTTCATCGCCAGCATCCGCACCTGCATCGCCATCCACTGCTGGAAAGGTTGGATCACGATCTGTTGCAGGAAGGCGTCGGCCACCTGCTGGAAGATGCTCGCCAAGGCACTGCGCCAGGTCTGCGCGCCGGTGATCATGCCGTTGAGTGCCGAGCCGAAACTCTCGCCGATGCGGTTCCACAGCGGAGCCAGTTCATCGACGGTGAGCCGGGTGCGCTCCAGTTCGTTGCGCCACGCCTGCACACGGATCACCGCGTCCGGGCCGATGGCCTGCGCAGCCTGCTGCATGGTCGGCAGCAGACGTTCCATCTCACTGGCCGATTGCTGCTGCAAGGCGACGATCTGCTGGCGCGCCTGCGCTTCGGTCAGCAATCCCGCCTGCTGCTGGATGCCGATGGCTTCCTGCGCATTGCGCAGGCGTTCGGTGACTTGCTGCCACTGGACTTCGAGCGCTGCCAGATTGGCTTGCGCGGCTTTGACGTCGATCAGCCTATCCACCAGCGACACGCCATCGGCATCACTTTCAGCGGCAAGGCGTGCGCGCAGATCGCGGTAGCTGCGCGCAATCGCCGCCTCCCGGTCGGCATCGGTGGCGGTGCCGGTGATCTGCGCCAGTTCCTCGCGCGCCTGCGCCAAGGCATCCGCCAGTTCGCGTTCGGCCTGCGCCGCCGCGCGGGCATTGGCCTGCTCGATGTCGCTGCGCCGGTTGTTGAGGACGATCAGCTCGGCTTCGGCCTTGGCGACCTCGGCCTTCGCCTTGAGGCGGGCGGATTCATCCTTGCCCGTATTGACCAGCCGTTGCTGTTCCGCGAGCGATGCCTGCACGCGGCGGATTTCCGCGTCAATCTCCTGCTGCTCGATCCGCGTCTTGGCGGCGTAGTAATCCTTCAGCGAGATCAACCGATCTTCGAGAGCGGCATCCAGCACCCGCGATTGACGCTCCAATGCGTCCTTGAGGAGCTTGAATTCCGCCTCGGCCTGCGCCCGTACCAGGGCCAGTTTGTCGGCCTGCGCGCTCTTGCCGGGAGCGAGTGGCGTCGGCGGTTGTGCGCGACCGAATACGCCCGGCTGCTCTTGCTCAGCCCGGATGCGGCCAGCGATGGCCTGAGCGGCTTCCCCGACGTAGTCGCGCGTCACCGCGTCGCGCACGGTGTCTGCGAGCGCCTCGCCAAAGTCATGCATCTCCTCGAGTCGGCGACCGAGGACGGTGCGTAGCGATGACATGGAGAAATCACCGCTGAACGCGGCGGCTACGTCCTGGCCCAAGGCCTGTGCCAGTGCCCCAATGTCGGAGAAGGCATTGCGGAAGCGTTCGACGAGGAAGGCTGCCGTGATGCCCACGACACTGCCGACCGCGTTGAACGCGCCGATGATGCCATTGACCATCGAGCGGATTGCTGTGCCGATGGTGGTGAGCGCGCTGACCATCACCTCGCGCACGCGGGCCCAGGAAAGATCGTTGACACCGACCAGTTGCCCAAGGGCGTCGACGACCGCAAGAACTTTCTCGACCACCAGTTCCCAGATGGCGACGGCGATCTGTTTGATCGACGCGCTCTTGCCGCCGAACTCGACCACGGCATTGCGTGCCGAATAGAGTGCCCCCGCCAGCAGCGTCACCGTGGTGACGATGAGGCCGATGGGGCCGCCCAGCAATGCCAGCGCCCCGCGCAACAACCCTGCCGCCCGCCCCAGCAGCGTGGTGGACGCAACAGCCTGCGTCACGGCGCTACTGGCGGCGGTCGCTTGCAGTCGGGCCTTCGCCGCGTCGGCGACCAGCGTGCTGGTGGCGAGGCCTTGCGCCCGCGCCTGCGCCAAGGCGGTATCGGCCACGCGCACCCGTGCCAGCGCCTCGGCTTGGAGGGTGCGCAGGTTGGCCAGTCGCGCCGCTGCTTCTGCACGCGCAGCGGCGATGCTGGTAGCGAAGGCACCCGCCATCCGGCCAAAGGCAGCGACCAGTACGACGCCCGCCAGATTGATCAGCAGTTCCAGATGCTTGGCGACGAGCTGGATGGCTTGCGCGAGGCCTGTCGTCAGGCCGGAACTGGCATCGCGCTCGCCGAAAGCGCGCTGGAAGGCGTTCTTCAGGCGAGTGAACGCGCCCGCGACCGTATCGGGCAGGCTCGCGTATTCCTCGGTGAGGCGTTCGCGCTGATTGAGCAAAGCATCGAGCACTGCCGCCGAGGTGATCTTGCCTTCCTGCGCCAGTGCCCGCAGCGAGCCCAGCGGCACACCCATTCCGTCGGCGATGGCCTGCGCCAGTCGCGGCGTCTGCTCGACGACGGAATTGAATTCCTCACCGCGCAGGTGCCCCGAGGCGAAGGCCTGCCCGAGCTGCATCAGTGCGCCTGCTGCCGCCTCGCTGGATGCGCCGGAGAGCGACACCGCCTGCCCGATGGCATCGGTGGCCGCCAGCACATCCGCCTGCGAACGCCCCAGTGCCTGCACCGATGGCGCTAACCGCGCATAAAGCGTGATGGTTTCCGCCAGTGGTGCGCGGTTGCGCTGGGCGATGTCAAAGAGGGCCGCGTCGGCGCGGTTGAATTCCTCTTGGGAGGTGACGGCGAGCTTGAGGCGGGCCTGCAGGTTCTTGTACTGATCCGCGACCGCCACCAGTTCGCGCACACCCAGTCCGATGCCGATGGCTCCACCAATACGAGACAGGACGGCACCGACCTGACCGGCCTGGTCGCGCAGTTGCGTCAGACTGCCATTGATTGACTGGAAGGCCCGACGCGTCTGATCGACGGCGGTGATGAGGATCTGGGCGCGGTTGTTCGCCATGTCAGGCCTCCTGTCGGGCCGCCCCAAAGGAGGACTGTGCCCCCTCGGGGGACAACGAACGCAGTGAGCGTGGGGGCTGTTTCATCTCAAACCTTGGACATTGCCTTGCGGATGGCCGCCGTCAGGCGGGGAATCTCGACTCGCACCGCACGGTTGAGGTCGAAGCGTTTTTTCAGGATCACGCGCTGCACCAGCACGGCAATGGGAATCTCCTGTCCACGCCGAAGGCGTTT
>CAZXGS010000089.1:7206-8283 GCA_964640525.1 uncultured Gammaproteobacteria bacterium
TCACGCGCTGCACCAGCACGGCAATGGGAATCTCCTGTCCACGCCGAAGGCGTTTCGCGCCACTGCGCTCGCGCTCGGCACGACGAAACCGGGCCAGCGGGCGGGCGTTCTCGCTGATGTTCTCGGCCATCAAAATCTTCTGGCCGTTTTTCTCGATGAACCACGCGTTGCCGGATCGCATCAGCGCATCGACGACCCGGGCGAAGGCCTTGCGCCCGATGCGTTGGTGTTGCGGCAACAGCGGGATCAGCATCCGTCCCTGAATCGTTCCGCCGCGCTCATGAAGCCCCAGCCACGGCACCTTCGAGCCGAGGTAAAGGGCCGGAAACGCATTGGCTTTGCGGTCGAACACCTTGGCGTGCATCGAGCGCAGGAACTTGGGGCTGGCGGCGCGGAAGCTGGTGCGCATCTCGCCGCGTACTTGTGCGGCCATGTCTTTGCCGCTGTCGCGCATTGCACGGGCAACAGCGGCGTGGATGGCCTTGTGGGTATCGGCTTGCCAGACGTTGAAGCGCCGCCGATCCAGCAAGCCCTCAGCAACCAGATCAATCTTCATCACGCATTCCTTGCTGGAGTTCGGCCTGGAGCTGGCGGATGCCCTCGCGGCTACCCTGGGCGGCGGCGGTCATGACCGCCAAGTGGGTGGTGAGGCGCTCGAATTCGAGACGGCTATCGGCAGCCAGAAAGGCATTCACCTGACACAACGTGTACCCGAGGATGTCCGGGTGACGGTGGCCGCTGCGGATCAGGCGGGCGACGGCGCTATCCCAGGAGGACTGCCAACCGCGTTCGTCAGTGTGCGCAGCGTCGGCGCGAGTCGCTCGGCTGCGCCCTGAATGCTCGGCACGACCTGCGCCACGAAAAAATCCGCATTCACCTCGAACACGGCAGCGACCAGTTGCACCGCATCCTCCAACGACAGGTCGTTGACCCATGCGCGTTCGCGCCGCGTGGTGATGGCCAGCAGATCGAGCACGGCGTCACCGTGCCGACCCAGCAGCGCCATCCAGTCCGGGTCGGTGCCGATGTCTTCGGCCAGCGGGCGCACCACGGCCAGCAGCCGTGGCAATTCGCCCA
>CAZXGS010000090.1:0-8237 GCA_964640525.1 uncultured Gammaproteobacteria bacterium
TCGACAACGAGCTGTTCTACATGGACCGCACCATGATGGTGTTCGGCGACGCGAAAAAGGTCGTCGAAGACATGGTGAAGGCGATCGAGTAGGGCCTGTCGAGAGGCTCCGACGATGGCCGGTTCGGCGGGAGGGCTGCTCGCGAGCTTCTTCTTCGGCTCGTTCTTCAGCCTCGTGACGATCATCAATCCGCCGTCGGCAATCCCGCTGTTCAACGCGCTGGCCGCGGGGCTCGACGACCAGGGCACCGAGCGGCTGGCGCGCGACGCGAGCTTCTACGTCTTCTCGATCCTCACGGTGAGCCTGTTCGCCGGCGGCCTGATCCTGAACGTCTTCGGCATCTCCTACGGCGCGCTGCGCATCGCCGGTGGCCTGGTCGTCGCGCTGCTGGGGCACGGCATGCTGTTCGGCCGCGACGAGCGCGGCACCCGCCAGGCCGTCGCCGCCCGCAATACGGCCTTCTTTCCGCTCGCACTGCCTGGCCTGAGCGGGCCGGGATCGATCGCGGTGATCATCGGCATTTCCACGGAGATCCGCGAGATCGCGCCGCTTGTCGAGACGCTGCTCGCCTGGGTCGCCACCGTGGCGGCGATCGTCTGCACCAGCCTGCTCACCTGGCTGGTGCTGCACAGCGCGAGGCGGATTTCCCATAGACTGGGACCCAACGGCATCGAGGTGATGACCCGGCTGATGGGCTTCCTGCTGGTGTGCATCGGCGTGCAGTTCGTCGCCTCGGGCATCCGTACCTTCGTTTCGGGGATCTGAGCATGAACGGCGTCGTCGAAATGGACTCCAGCCGCCAGGAATCGCTGCGCAAGTACGCGATGCTCGGTTACGCGATGCACCTGCTCGGGCTGGTCTCGATCATCGGCTTCGTGGTCGGCCTGATCCTCGCGTACATCAAGCGCGAGGACGCGCGCGGCACCGTCTACGAGTCGCACTTCGCCTGGCAGACGCGCTCGTTCTGGTGGTTCCTGCTCTGGTTCGTGCTGCTGCTGGTACCCACCGTGCTCACCATCGGCTTCGTGCCCTTCTTCGTCATCGCGCAGGTCTGGTTCGCCTACCGGATGATCAAGGGCTGGCTGCGGCTGAACGACGGGCGCACCATCCCGTAGTCCCGCAATCCCGGCGTCGCGCTCGCCAGACCTGCCCTCGTGTCGTCATGAGCGACCTGCCTGCATCGCCGCCGTCACCGCATCGCCGGCACCTGCTGATCGCCGCCGCCGGGCTGCTGCCCATCGGCTGCGCCACGCCGCAGTTCGTCGCGCCGCCGCCCGGCCCGATTCCGGCACCCACGGTGCGGCTCGGCCAGCGCTGGCGCTACGAGACGATCGACCTCTACCGCGGTGCGAAGATCGGCGAACTCGCAGCCGAAGTGGTGCGCGCCGGACCGCCTTCGCAGCCCGGCTCGAGCGGCGACACGCCCGAGGGCGCGCCGATCGTGGTGGCGCTCACCGACGCGAGCGGCGCCGCAGTCGGCGAGGAGCGCTGGGCGCGGCCCTGGGACGTGATCGTCGAGCCCGCCTACGACGCGGTGCAGACCTTCACCCGGCCGATGCCGCTGCTGCCCGACCGGCTCGAAGCCGGCGCCCGGCGCAGCGACGCGACCTGGTACCGGGTGCCGCAGAACAGCGGCCGGCTGCCGTGGCGGCAATGGCTGCGCGCGGCGGGCTGGGAGCGCGTCGCGGTGCCCGCCGGTGAGTTCGTCGCCCTGCGCGTCGAGCGAGTGATCGACTTCCGCCACTGGGACACCTGGCGCGAATGGCCGCAGCGCTTCGACACGGTCTGGTACGCGCCCGAAGTGAACCGCTGGGTGCAGCGCGAGTGGACCGGCGAGTACCGCTGGCCCGGCGGGCGGCGCCCGGTCGTCGCGTACGAAGACCGGGTGCGGTGGCGGCTGCTCGACTGGCGCGACGGCGGCTGAGCGACACCGGTCCGCAGAGGTGACCTTTTTCACGCTTGTGAGCGCGTAGCGTACTTCGTCGCCTGCAAGCCGCCTTCCGTCGCGCCGCCCACACCCCCGGGCGAGCACCTCCATACACTCGCTCGACTCGGGCATCTGCTTCGCCGCACCCCAGCGCGCATGGCGTGGGCGATCGCCACATGAACCTTGACCAACTGCGACTCGATCACGCGGGCTCCGACCGGAGAGCACGAGCGCCTCGACATGACAGCCGGGCATCGAGACCCGATGCCACTTGTCGAGACGGACCGCGCGCTCGTCGCTCGATGCTGGGCACGCCGTCGATGCGCGCCTAGGTTATTCGGGGGAGGACTCCATCATGCATGTCCGGTCTGCCGCCATCGCCGGTTTCACCCTGATCGAACTGATGATCGCCGTGGCCATCGTCGCGATCCTGGCATCGGTGGCGCTGCCGTCGTATCAGGACTACGTCCGGCGCGGCAACATCCCCGAAGCCACCTCGGCCCTGGGCCAGGCCCGCATCGCCATGGAGCAGTGGTTCCAGGACAACCGGACCTACGTCGATGCGCCCTGCCCGGGCAACGGCAAGCACTTCACCTTTGCCTGCAACGCCACTGCCACGACCTTCCTGGTCACGGCAACGGGAGCCGGCGGCATGGCCGGCTTCAGCTACACGATCGACCAGAACAACGCTCGCACTTCGACGACGCCGTGGGGTAACGGCGCGACCTGCTGGATCGGGCGCAAGGGGGACGCGTGTTGACGATCCTTCGCCGGCAGCGCGGCATCTCGATCATCGAGTCGATGATCGTGGTGACGGTCATCGCCATCATGTTGGCCCTTTCGGCGCCGATGGGAGCCGAATGGCTCGCGAACAGCCGCATCCGCTCGGCGGCCGAGAGCATGCTCGCCGGCCTGCAGCTTGCCCGGGCCGAAGCCGTGAAGCGCAACACTCCGGTCGAGTTCGTGCTCGACGCCCCCCCCGCCGCGGGCTGGACGGTGCGCGTGGCGCTGTCGGGCGAGGAAATCCAGAAGAAGGCCGCGGGCGAAGGCACGGCCGACGTGACGGTCACCGCAGCGCCCAGCGGTGCGGCCCGGGTCAGCTTCGACGGCCTGGGCCGCCGGACGGCGAACATCGATACGAGCAACCCGATCGACAGGCTCGATCTCGACCTGCCGACGACCGTGCTGGCGGCCGACAAGACCCGCGACTTGCGCCTTCAGCTCGGCCTGGGCGGGCAGATCGTGATGTGCGATCCGAACGTGACCGCGGACGGCGACGTCAGAAAATGCCCCTAGCGACATCCGCGCGCCGACAGGAGGGCGCAACCCTGATCGAGGCCCTGGTGGCCGTGCTGATCTTTTCGATCGGCATCCTTGCCGTGGTCGGCATGCAGGCGTTTTCCGTGAGCGCGGTCACCGACGCGAAGTATCGTGCCGATGCCAGTTTCCTGGCCAACCAGGCACTCGGACGATTGTGGGGCGATCCGGCCAACCTGGCGCTGCACGCCGAATCCGACGTCGACGTCGCCGAGTTGCCGCAAGGCAAGCGCACGATCGAGATCAACGGCGATCGGGCGGTGGTGACGATCCGTTGGCAGCTGCCGGGAGGCGACCAGCACCGGTTCGCCGCCGAAGCCCGCATCAACGTCAACAATTGACACGGCAACCAGCATGAGCCGCAACGGACAGAGGGGCGTCACACTGGTCGAACTGATGGTCGCCCTGGTGATCGGTTCGGTTGCGGTGCTCGTCATCCAGCAGGTCATGGCGGTGTTCGAGGGGCAGAGGCGGACCAGCACCGGCGGATCGGACGCCCAGGTCAACGGTGCGGTCGCACTCTTCTCGATCGAACGCGAGATCAGGCAAGCGGGATATGGCCTGTTCAGCGGCAGCGGCTCGCTGTGTCCGCTCGGGATCAACATCTATTACAACGGCACGACCGTCTCGAATGGCGGCACCCTGAGGCCGGTCGTCATCCTGGATGGCGGAGCGGGCCCGGATGCAATCGAATTCCTCCGCTCGGATACCGATTTCGCCGCGATCCCGACGTCGATCATCAAGAACATGCCGAACGTCTCCTCGATCATCACGGCGGACAGCAGCGGGGGTCTCGCCGTCAATCAGATGTTCCTCGTGATCGGAAAGGAAGGCAGCAAGGTCTGCACCCTGATGCAGATGTCGCAGGATCCGCAGAAGACGGGAAACGGCTGGGACCTGCAGCACAACTCCGGCCAGCACCTGTACAACCCGCCCACTCCGGCGAGTGCCTTCACGGTGGCGCCCAAGTACGAAATCGGCGACGCAGTCGTGAACATGGGCAACTTCGTGCACGGGCGGTACCAGGTGCTCTGCGACCGATTGACGGAAGTCAACCCGACGAGAACCGCCGCGCCCTACACCTGCGCGAACACCACGCCTCTGGTCGACGAAATCGTCGACCTGCAGGCGCAGTACGGCATTGCCGCGGCCGGCACCATGCAGATCAGCCAGTGGTGCAACGCGACGGCTGCTTCCGCATGCGGAGACTGGAGCAACCCTGGCGCGGCCGACGTGTCGCGGATCCGCGCCGTGCGCATCGCGGTGGTGGCGCGCAGCGTTCAGTACGAAAAGGAACAGGTCAGCCCGGCGAGCCTGGCTCTGTGGGCAGCGGGCGATCCGGGCGACCCGCCCCCCAGCCGGACGCTCACCGACGCAGAACGGCATTACCGGTACAAGGTCTTCACGACAATCGTGCCGATCCGCAACGTGATCTGGGGTGGTTGATGGAACGAGCCACAACTCCTCCCTCACCAGGGCGTCAGCGCGGCATCACCCTGCTGATCGCCCTGATCGCGCTGGTTGCGATCTCTCTCGGAGGCCTCGCGCTGATGCGCATGGTCGACGCCGGCATCATGATCAGCGGCAACCTCGCCTTCAAGCAGACGGCAGCCCATGCCGGCGACGCGGGGACCGAAGCGGCGATCGAATGGATCGCCGCGAACAGCGACCAGCTCGCAAGCGACGTCGCAGCGGCCGGCTACTACGCGACCTGGCGCACGGGCTGCGACCTGCTGGGAACCCGGAGCGCCGACCCCGAGGACGACGTGGTCTGGGCAGCCGGGAGCACTCCGCTGGCCAACTGCGGCATGGTGGCGGCGGCCGTGGCCTCCGACAGGCTGCCGGAGGGCTATGCGGCGACGTACGTCATCAACCGGATGTGCGACAGCGAAGGTCTGCCGAACGACCCTGCCGTCTTCTGTTCCGCCTACCAGTCCACGTCCGGCGGCTCCGGCAGCACCAAGGGCGGAGCCTCGTACGGGCAGATGCCGCTCACCGGCACCACGCAGCAGTACTACCGCATCACCACTCGCGTCGTCGGCCCGCGCAACACCGAGAGCGTCGTCCAGGCGGTCGTCGGGTTCTGAATCGGGGAGTCAGGCCATGTCCAGGAAATCTCTTCGTCTTCCGTTTCGCTTGCTTGCCCTCTGGCTCGCAGTCACGCCGATGGCCTGGGCCTCCCCCGTCGACCTCGCCGACAAGCCGCTCACCGTCGGGACCAGCGGCGAGGTCAAGCCCAACGTGATGATCATTTTCGACGACTCGGGATCGATGGGATGGACGCATCTTCCCGACCACGTACGCACACTGCGCACCAGGATCGGTTACAAGTCGGCCCAGTGCAACGGCGTCTACTACAACCCGGCGATCGTCTATCAGCCGCCGGTGAAGGCCGACGGCACGAGCTACCCGAACGTCGACTTCTACAACGCGCCGTACAACGGCTACAGCACCAGCTCGACCAAGCGCGATCTGTCGACCAGGTTCAAGGCCTACGACGACACGACGAGCTACGACGGTGGCGACGACACCGAGCAGGCCGCCTACTACTACACGTATACCGGCAATGAGCCGGCGATGTCGTATTCCTACACGGCAACAGGTGACGTCGACACCTCGACCACCTTGTACAAGGAATGCAACGCGAGTTCCTCGGGGAAATTCACCAAGGTGACGGTGGGCGCCGCGGAACGGCAGAATTTCGCCAACTGGTACAGCTATTACCGCATCCGGATCCTGACTGCCAAGACGGCAGTCGGCCGCGCGCTGGCGGGCCTGTCCGAGCCGTCGAACTATCGCATCGGATTCACCACCCACAGCTACACCGATACCGACACCAGTAACAACTCGTTCCAGAAGGTCGACGATTTCTGCGCCGCCGCCCCTGGCTGCAGCCAGCGGACCAGCCTCTTCGACAAGCTCTACAAGGCCAGCGCCTCGGGCGGCACGCCGCTCCGCGCGGCCCTCTCCAAGGTCGGGCGCATCTACGCGGGCAAGCTGGGCGACGATCCGGTCCAGTATTCCTGCCAGCAGAACTTCTCCATCCTGACGACCGACGGTTTCTGGAACGGCGACGACGGCTACAGAATCGATGGCACGATCGCGATCGGCAACCAGGACGGCCAGGCGGCCAAGCCGATGTGGGATGGTGCCTCGGGTTCGAAGCGGGTAGACATCTACAAGCGCGATCGGTATTCAGCCAATGGGTGCGGCACTGGCAAGATCAAGTACAAGGAGCAAAGGCAGACGGTCACGACCCCGATCGATCCACCCGGCAAAGTCAGCAGCGGGAATTGGATTGATGTCACCGATTACTCGTCCTGCGCCAACGGCACCTTGCCGAATCCGAACCCGAGCGCCGCAGAGTTGGTGTCGTCCGAGCTCATGGCTGCCTCCGGCGGGTCCTCCGATTCGCTCGCCGATGTCGCCATGTATTACTACCAGACCGACCTCCGTACTCCGGCGCTGGGCAACTGCACCGGCTCAACCGTGGCCGGGAAGACCTACCAGGTCTGCGAGAACAACGTGCCCGGCGCGGGCAGCGACAAGGCGCCGCACCAGCACATGACGACCTTCACGCTGGGCCTGGGCATCGACGGATCGCTCAAGTACTGCGAGAACTACGATTCGGGAGGCTGCGCGGACTTCGAGGCGATCAGACAGGGAACGAAGAACTGGCCGGATCCGATGGACAGGGAAGACCTGCATCGCGTGGACGACCTCTGGCACGCGGCAGTGAACGGCCGCGGCAAGTACTACAGCGCCAAGTCGCCCGAGACGCTCGCCGGGGGCATCCAGAAGGCGCTCTCCGGGGTGTCGGCCCGAACCGGGTCCGCGGCCGCGGCAGCCACCTCGAACCTGGAACCCGTGGCCGGCGACAACTATGCCTACGTCGCGATGTATACGACGGTCGACTGGGACGGAGACATCACCGCGCGCGAAATCGATCTCTCCGTAGGAACGGTGTCCGATACGGTCATCTGGTCGGCCCAGTCGAAGCTGGACGCGAAAGTGGCGGCGGCGACCGACACGCGCACGCTCTATTTCAACAAGGGCGGCACGCTCACGGCCTTCACGGCGGCCAACCTGACAGCAGAGAAGATTGCGAACTTCTTCCAGCCCGGGCCGACCAATCCCAACGGCCAGCTCTCCCAGTACCCCGACCTGACGACGGCCGAACGGGACCAGGCGACTCAGGATTCCGTCATCGGGTTCGTTCGCGGCCAGACCCAGCACGAGGACGAAGGCGCCAACACCTGGCAGCTCTACCGCGACCGCAAGCATGCGCTCGGCGACATCGTCGACGGCGCGCCCGTCTACGTGCGCAAGCCCCCGTTCGCCTATTCCGACGACAACTACGCGAAGTTCGCCGAGAACAACACGAGCCGCCAGTCCGTGGTCTACGCGGGCGGCAACGACGGCATGCTGCACGCCTTCAATGGCGACACTGGCGAGGAACTCTGGGCCTACATACCCACCGCGGTGATCCCGCAGCTCTACAAGCTTGCCGACAAGAGCTACGCGAACAACCACCGCTTCTATGTCGATGGCCCCATCGTGGTTGGCGATGTCTGCCCGAGTGCCTCGTGCAACGCCAACCAGTGGAAGACGATTCTCGTCGGCGGACTGGGCAAGGGCGGGCGCGCGTACTACGCGCTCGACGTCACCGTCCCGGCAAGCCCGAAACTGCTGTGGGAGTTCGTCGATGACAATCTCGGCTACAGCTTCGGCAACGCCATCATCACCAAGATCAGCGGGCAGTGGGTGGTGATCGTCGCTTCGGGTTACAACAACACGTCGCCTGGCGACGGCAAGGGGCGGCTTTTCGTGCTCAAGGCGTCCGACGGCTCGAAGCTCGCCGAGATCGTGACCGACGACGCCAATACCGACCCGTCGAAGAGCGGCATCGCCAAGATCAACAACTGGGTCGCAGCCACGAACCTGGACAACTCGACCCAGCATGTCTATGGCGGTGACCTCGACGGCAACGTAT
>CAZXGS010000091.1:0-7943 GCA_964640525.1 uncultured Gammaproteobacteria bacterium
ACCAGGCGCGCACCATCCGCATCCCGGTGCACATGATCGAGACCATCAACAAGCTCAACCGCATCTCCCGCCAGATGCTGCAGGAGATGGGCCGCGAGGCCACCCCGGAAGAGCTGGCGGCGAAGATGGAAATGCCCGAGGACAAGATCCGCAAGGTGCTCAAGATCGCCAAGGAACCGATCTCGATGGAGACCCCGATCGGCGACGACGAGGACTCCCACCTGGGCGATTTCATCGAGGATACCAATCAGGAATCCCCGTCCGAGGCGGCCACCAACATCGGCCTGATGGAGACCGTGCGCGACGTGCTTGCGGGCCTGACCCCGCGCGAGGCCAAGGTGCTGCGGATGCGCTTCGGCATCGACATGAACACCGATCACACCCTGGAAGAAGTCGGCAAGCAGTTCGATGTCACCCGCGAGCGGATCCGCCAGATCGAGGCCAAGGCATTGCGCAAGCTGCGGCATCCGAGCCGTTCGGAGCAGCTGAGGTCGTTCCTCGACAACGAGTGAGATCGTCGTTTCGCGGCAAGCAAGACGACCGCAAAAGCGGTTCTCTTCGCAAGGAGTGGCAGTTTCCCTGTTTCAGCACACTGCGTGCCGTCCACGTCCGAATTGCGGAAAGTGTTCTTCTGCGTGGCAGTTCGCGCACAACAGGATGCATTTCGACATTTCCTTCTCGATCGCGGCCCTGCTGCGATTCGAGAGTGCTCTCAGGTCGAGATTGAACGTCTTCCCGGCGGGATCGACGTGATGCCAAGTCAACGCAGCCTTGTTTCTGTGGTAGCCGCAACGCGTGCACTTTCCACCGGCAGCGAGGACAAACTCGATCTTTCGGCGCAGCCCGCGAGCTTGTTGCGCCGTGTAGGTCTGGTGTCGGACGTTGGTATCCACGGTCTTGCATCGATTCGAACAATACTTGCGCTGCCTGCCAACGAGTCGCTTGCCGCAGATGACGCAGGTGAGCAATGCGGTGTGGCGTGCGTTTTTGATCATATGTTTGGAATCATAATCTGATTTCATTTTGGCTTGTATTTGAAAGCTGCCTTACCATGCCTGCACGGGCCTATAGCTCAATGGTCAGAGCAGGGGACTCATCGAAAGGTGCCGCCGCGACGAAAGCCGCGGACGGGATCGGGATGAATTCAGGGAAACCTCAGCGGCAGCGCCAGGCGCTGGCCGGTGGCAATCCTGAGCCAAGCCGGTGGTGCACCGCCGGAAGGTGCAGAGACTACCTGGGGGCTTGAAGTGCCCTTGATCACAGGCTCGAGCGTCCCGCACCCCACCAGTGCCACAAGCTGCGGGTGAAGAGATAGTCCGCGCCGATCGGAAACGATCGGAAAAAGCGAATCCCTTGGTTCCAGGTTCGAGTCCTGGTGGGGTGAGGCGGCGCGCTTGCGCGATGTCCTATCGGCATCGCGCGCGCCAACGAACGCCCGTGCATGGATGCACGGGCCGGCGCCCGGCACCAAGGATGGTTATCATCATTTTCCCTCGCGGGCCTATAGCTCAATGGTCAGAGCACGGAACTCATAATTCCTTGGTTCCAGGTTCGAGTCCTGGTGGGCCCATATCCATCGCCGTGCACAGCTCCGGCCAGCGCGCAGACGCGCCGCTGGTGCACAATATGCGTCTGTTTCCCCGCGCCACTGCCATGCCCGACACCCCCATCGTCCCTGACGGCACCAAGTTCACCAGTCCGCAGGGCACTCGCGCGATCAAGGGCGGACAGAAGCCCAATGCGGTCACCGGCGTGCCGGACGCAGATCGCAAGCCGCCGTGGCTGCGCATCCGCCTGCCCACCGGTACGCGCTACGAGTCGGTACGCGAGATCGTGCGCAGCCACCAACTCAATACGGTGTGCGCCGAATCCAAATGCCCGAACATTGCCGAGTGCTGGGGGCGCGGCACCGCGACGCTGATGCTGATGGGCTCGGTGTGCACGCGTGCCTGCAAGTTCTGCTCGGTGGATACGGGCAACCCGAACGGTTGGCTGGATCCGCTCGAACCCATGCAGGTGGCCGACGCGGTGGCGCTGATGGGCTTGCAATACGTGGTGCTGACCTCGGTGGATCGCGACGACTTGGCCGATGGCGGCGCGGCGCACTATGCCGCCTGCATCCGCGCGATCCATGCGCGCTCGCCGCAGACCGCGGTGGAAGCGCTCACGCCCGACTTCGCCGGTCGCCACGACTGCGTGGCGACCGTGCTCGACGCCGGCCTGGCCACCTTTGCGCAGAATCTGGAAACCGTCGAACGCCTCACCCACCCGGTCCGCGACCCGCGCGCCGGCTACCGGCAGACCCTGGACGTGCTGGCCTTCGCCAAGCGCCACGCGCCGCAAACCATCACCAAGACCAGCCTGATGCTGGGCCTGGGCGAAACCGATGCCGAGATCGAACAGGCGCTGGACGACATCCGCGCCGCCAACGTGGACGTGGTGACCTTGGGCCAGTACATGCGGCCGAGCCCGCACCACCTGCCGGTGCAGCGCTTCGTCACCCCCGAACAATTCCACGCCTACCGCGAACTTGCCTTGGGCAAGGGCTTCCTGGAGGCGGTGTCGGGGCCGCTGGTGCGCTCCAGTTACCGCGCCGAACGGGTGCTGGAACGCAACAACCTGGGTTTGTGACCGGCGGGCGCCGGCCACGCCGCAACGCACGATCCGAGGAGGACCACCATGGATGCCACAATGTACCCGCCGCCCGGTGCGGAACTGGCGCGCAAGCGCCGCGAGCTGGCGCCGAAGCAGCTCGAGGCGTTCAAGGCATTCAGCCAGGCGGTGTTTGCCGACGGCGCCCTGCCCAACGTCACCAAGCAACTGATCGCGGTGGCGGTGGCGCACGTCACCCAGTGCCCGTACTGCATCAAGGGCCACACCGCCGAGGCGCTCAAGCATGGCGCCAGCGAAGCACAAATCATGGAAGCGATCTGGGTGGCCTCCGAGATGCGCGCCGGCGGCGCCTACGCACACTCGTTGCTGGCGCTGGACACGATGGTGCACGCGCACCCGCCGGGATGAACGTACAAACGCGAAGCCCCGCTTGCAGGCGGGGCTTCGCGGTCAAAGGCAGAGGGTTTTGCGATGTTTCCGGGCGCTGCCGGAAACCGAAGATGGTGCCCAGGAGAGGACTCGAACCTCCACGGTTTTACCCGCTAGTACCTGAAACTAGTGCGTCTACCAATTCCGCCACCTGGGCAGGTGTCGCGCAGCGAGCCGCATAGACTAGTGACGGTGACGGCGGTTGTCAATTTTTCGCTTGGACAGGTGCCGGGTCAGCGGATGCAAGTGTCCGCGGCAGCCTCGGGCGTGGCCGCCTCCGGCCGCAGGATGCTCTTGTTGCTCAGCACCAGCGACTGGGCATGGCTGGCACCGCGACCGTCGCACAGGGTGAAGGTGACGTTGGAGCCGGCGACGCTGCCACTGGCTTGCACTTCGATCCGCGGGCGGCCCACGGTGGAGTGCAAATGGACGTCGCGCGGCAGCGCGCCCTGGATGGAGAGCAACGCCTCGCCGGGTTGGCGCTCGCGGTCGGCGTTGGCATCCACGAAGGCGATCCAGCCCTGGCTCCAGTCGATGCCGGTCGTGCATGTGGCGCCGTCCCTGCTCGGGCACAGGGTCGTGCGCAGGTTGGCCACTGCGGCGCCGGCCAGCGCGCGCTGGACGCTGGCCATGAGCGCACTGCGCGCTTGCATCGAACGGGTGGCGGCGAAGGCGTGGGAAAACGCCGGCAGGGCGATCCCGGACACGATCCCCAGCGCCGCCAGCACCAGCAGCAGTTCGATCAGGGTGATGCCGCGCACGCGGGAAGAGGCCGTCGGCGGGGATGGCGGGCAGGCGTGGACGTGGCACGGCAAGCAGGCCATCGCGGGCCTCCGGGCAGGTGAGGTCGGGAAAGGGCGACGTCCCTGTCGCGCGGTTGCGTCCTTGCACCCGGTCAGGATGGCGAGGGTGTGAGGCGGCTCCCATCGGACGCTGCCGCGACGCGACGTAGGATCTTTCCGACTGCCAGCACACGGCTCCGGTGTGACCTGTGTCAGGGCGGAGCTTCGGCGCCGGCTTATACTGGCCGACTGCCCCTGCGCGTCAGGTCATGGCCGATCGTTTCGAACTCGTCGCCCCGTTCCAGCCCGCCGGCGACCAGCCGCAGGCGATCGCGCGGCTGATCGAGGGTTTCCAGTCGGGGCTGGCGCGCCAGGTGTTGCTGGGCGTCACCGGCTCGGGCAAGACCTACACCATTGCCCACCTGATCCAGGCAGTGGCCAAGCCCACCCTGGTGATGGCGCCGAACAAGACCCTTGCGGCGCAGTTGTATGGCGAGTTCAAGGCGTTCTTCCCGCGCAACGCGGTGGAGTATTTCGTCAGCTATTACGACTACTACCAGCCCGAGGCCTACGTTCCGTCCACCGACACCTTCATCGAGAAGGACAGCTCGATCAACGAGCACATCGAACAGATGCGGCTGTCGGCGACCAAGGCGCTGCTGGAGCGCAAGGACGCGATCATCGTCGCCACGGTGTCGGCGATCTACGGTCTGGGCGATCCCAACGAATACTTCAACATGGTGCTGCACATGGTGCGGGGCGAGCGCATCGAGCAGCGCGAGTTGATCCGCCGCCTGACCGAAATGCAGTACGCGCGCAACGACACCGAGCTGCGCCGCGCCACCTACCGGGTGCGCGGCGAGACGGTGGACGTGCACCCGGCCGAATCGGAGCTGGAGGCGTTGCGGATCGAGCTGTTCGATGGCCAGATCGAGAACCTGGCGCTGTTCGACCCGCTCACCGGACAGGTGCTGCACAAGCTGCCGCGCTACACGATCTATCCGAAATCGCACTACGTGACCACACGGCGCACAGTGCTGGAGGCGATCGAAACCATCAAGACCGAACTGCGCGAGCGGCTGGAGACGCTTTACGCGGCCAACAAGCTGGTCGATGCCCAGCGCCTGCAGCAGCGCACCACGTTCGACCTGGAGATGATGGCCGAGGTCGGCTACTGCAGCGGCATCGAGAACTACTCGCGGCACCTGACCGGACGCATGCCCGGCGAGCCGCCGCCATGCCTGTACGATTACCTGCCCGCCGACGCCTTGCTGGTGGTGGACGAATCGCACGTCACCGTCCCGCAGATCGGGGCGATGTACAAGGGCGACCGCTCGCGCAAGGAAACCTTGGTCGAGTTCGGCTTCCGGCTGCCATCGGCGCTGGACAACCGCCCGCTGAAATTCGACGAGTGGGAACGGCGGGCGCCACGCTCGGTGTTCGTATCCGCCACGCCTGGAGCGTGGGAGCGCGAGAAGGGCGAAGGCCAGGTGGTCGAGCTGGTGGTGCGGCCGACCGGGCTGATCGATCCGCAGGTGGAGATTCGTCCCGTCGCCACCCAGGTCGATGACCTGCTGTCGGAAATCCGCGAGCGTACCGGCATGGGCGACCGCGTGCTGGTGACCACCCTGACCAAGCGCATGGCCGAGAACCTCACCGATTACCTCGGCGAGCACGGCGTGCGGGTGCGTTACCTGCACTCGGACGTGGAGACGGTGGAGCGGGTGGAGATCCTCCGCGACCTGCGCCGCGGGGAGTTCGACGTGCTGGTTGGCATCAACCTGCTGCGCGAAGGCCTGGACATGCCGGAGGTGTCGCTTGTAGCGATCCTGGATGCCGACAAGGAAGGCTTCCTGCGCTCGACCGGCTCGCTGATCCAGACCATCGGTCGCGCGGCCCGCAACCTGCGCGGCAAGGCGATCCTGTATGCCGACCGGGTGACCCGCTCGATGCAGGCGGCGATCGACGAGACCGACCGCCGCCGCGAACGGCAAGTCGCCTTCAACGCCGAGCACGGCATCGTCCCGCGCAGCGTGAGCAAGCCGATCGCGGATATCATGGAGGGCGCCCGGGCCGAGCCGGGGGAGGCGAAGGCGCGCGGCAAACTGCGCAAGGTTGCCGAGGCGGCTGCGGAGTACGCGACGCTCGATCCGCGGCAGCTCGCCAGCACGCTGCGCGATCTCGAACAGAGGATGTACCGGCATGCGCGGGACCTGGAATTCGAGGACGCCGCGCGCCTGCGCGACGAGATCCAGCGCGTCAAGGCGCGGCAGCTGGTGTCCTGAGGTGTGGTCGTGGCAGGCATGAATCACCCGATGGCTGGCGGTGCCACGCGGCCGGCGCGACATGCGGCGATGCGGCGAGCTGGCGGCAGGATCGGCGCATGAACAAGCGCTTCATCTGGGGCTTGGTGGTGGGCGTGTTGTTGGTGGCGACGGCGCTGATCGTGTTCGGCGTCCACCAGAGCGAGCGGACGATGTTCCACCTGTTGCGCGAGACTTCGGGCAAGATCGCCCACGCCCACCAGCGCTCGCCGGTCGGCACCGCGGTGGTCTATTTCATCCTGTATGTCGTCAACGGCGCGTTTTCGCTGCCCTTCGGCGGCCTGCTCACTGCCGCCGCCGGGGCGATCTTCGGGTTCTGGTGGGGATTGGCGCTGTCCGCGGTGGCGGCCTCGGTGGGTGCGGTGGCCGGCCTGCTGGTCTCGCGCTACCTGTTCCACGGCTTGATCGAGCGCCACTTCGGTGCGCGCCTTGCTCCGATCCACAAGGGTCTGGCCGAAGAGGGTGCGTTCTACTTGTTCGCGCTGCGGATGGTGCCGGTGTTCCCGTACTGGCTGCTGAACCTGCTGATGGGCCTGACCAGCATGCGGGTGTTCACGTTCTGGTGGGTCAGCACGCTGGGGCTGCTGCCGCTGGAGGCGCTGTACGTGTTCGCGGGTACGCAACTGGCGACGGTCAATGAACTCGGTCTGTCGCCGAAGTTGATCGGCGCCTTGGTGGCTCTGGGCGTGTTCCCGCTGCTGCTCAAGCGGCTGATCGGGTGGGCGGAGAAGCGGTTCTTCCGCCACGAGGCGTGAGGGCGGTAGCGAAAATGAGTTGGTAGGAGGGCGCGGTCGTGATACCATGCGCGCCCTTCGCGGGGTGAGGGGTGGCCGTTCGGGTAACGGTCGGGATGGATGCCCTTGCCCTTGACTCTCTCCCCGAGGGAGATGGGAGCGGTATGACTGCGGGGTGTGGGGCGTCGATGGGTTCTGCCCTCACCCATTACCCTCTCCCAATGGGAGAGGGGAACGGTATGACTGCGCTGCGCGCAGGGTTGGTTTGATGGAAGCGGGCGGTTAGCTCAGCGGTAGAGCACTACCTTGACATGGTAGGGGTCACAGGTTCGAACCCTGTACCGCCCACCATCGCCGAAGGGCCCTGTTCGGGCCGGGCGATGCGACGAATTCCCTCCGCGCTTGGCCTGCCCGGGTGGCGGATACGCCAAGCGTGCGTCGGAGGGCGAACCGAAGACACCGGCGTTTTCTGCCGAATGACGGCTGGCGCAGCAACGACGATCCCGTTGAACGATGGCGTCCGCCGCGCCCCTCCAGACTCATGTGTCATTGGAAGAGGCTGGTGGTTGACTTCCGCCCTGGGCGCGAACACAATGACGGGCTGCATTCCAGTCTGGCTTCAGATCGCCCTGTGTTCGTTGGTTGGGGTGTGCTGGTCGGGTCGCGGAACGCGCGGAGGGATACTCAAGCTGACAACTAAGGACAGACTGTAAATCTGCTGGACATCGACCTGCGGTGGTTCGACCGGATTCGTCTGGAACGAATCCGGAACGCGACGCGAAGCGGCGCGGCCCGAAGGGCGAAGGGCAGGATGCCCTGAGTCATCCACCTCCCAGCGGTGGGTCGCAGGAGTCGGTTTTTGGTTGGACAAGTTTTTGCTGGAGGGATACTCAAGCGGCCAACGAGGGCAGACTGTAAATCTGCTGGACATCGTCCTACGGTGGTTCGAATCCACCTCCCTCCACCAGCACGCAGGTAGCAGCAACACCGCAACAAGGCTTCAAGTGCGGGAGTAGTTCAATGGTAGAACCTCAGCCTTCCAAGCTGATGGTGCGGGTTCG
>CAZXGS010000092.1:0-7834 GCA_964640525.1 uncultured Gammaproteobacteria bacterium
GCTTGGGCTCGTACTTGGACTCCGAACCTCCCGAGTCCGACCACACCGTCTCGCTCGACCAGGTGGTCGTCGATGCGTTCAGGCGGGTGCCGGCCGCGGCCACGACGTACTCGGAATTGGCCGGCCAACTCGGGGTGGTGCCGCCGTTCTGGCACTCGTCCGCACCCGAGTCGCCGGTGGAGATCGAGAACGTCTGCCCCTGCGCCACGCCCTGCGAGAAGATCTGGTCCGAGGTCGCGTAATCGGCGCCGGTCTCGCAGCCGCCGATCGACACGTTGATGATCTTGGCCACGTTGGCCGAGACGATCGTGTTGAAGTTGTCGTCCATGTTGCCTTCGGACAAGGTCTTGGTGTTGTACCAGATGATCTTGCCGATCTGGCCACCGGCCATGCCGACGATGTCCTGGCTGTCCAGGTCCCACTCGCCCACGCCGCTGGCGTCGGTGCTGGTGCCGTCGGTGTTGACCGTCTGCGTGGTCACCGTGGCCAGACCGTTGTTGGAGGTGAACGTGTTCAGGTCGGTGATCGACTGGGTGATCTTGCCCTGGGTGAAGATGCCCACCGTCACGCCGGCGCCGGTCGCCGCGCCGCTGGCCCCGTAGATGTTGTCGAACTCGGTCGGGTTGTGGCCGGTCACCGCCATGGTGTGCGCGCCGCCCTGGTGCTTGGCGAGGCGGAACAGGGTGTGGCCGATGGTGACGTTCTGCAGGCCCACCACGCCCAGCACGTTGCCCGACAGCGTCGAAGGAATCCGCGCCGCGGTGGTGTTGCCGTAGGCAATGCGGCCGTCATGGGTCTTGAACTGCGCCATCGTGGTGTTGAAGGCGCGGCTGATCAGTCCGGCGCTGCCGGTCGCCTTGACCAACATCCGGTTCGGGGCGACTTCGATGTTGGTGAAACCCTGGCCCTTCAGCCATGCGGTGACGCGGTCCACCTGCGCCTGGCTCGGCGCGTGCTTGGCCATGAACTGCGCGGTGCTCATCACCTGGCCCGGATGGTTCTTCATGCCGGCGATGAACGCGTCCAGCCCGGCGCGGTCGCGCATGTGCAGCGACATCGAGAACTGGATCGGCGTGGACTGCGCCAGCGTGCCGACCATCGCGTCACCGTGGTGCATGAAGGTCGGACGGGCAACAGTCATCAGCGAGCCGGTGGCCCCCGCGGTGCCGGCAGCGCAGAACGCCGCCACGACGGCCAGCGCGAGAGTCGATTTACGCATCTTGTTCATGTGGTAGCCCCGAATTGAGTGTGGAAGGGTCGGTGGTGGACAGGATCGATCGCAGGTGGTGAGGCGATCTGGTCATGGAGTGGGCCATCCGGCCCTGTCGCAAGTCCGCTGTGTTGCCGGGGAGCGCGTGTGGCATCACCGGCGGGTCGGATCGGTTCTGCTTGGCGATCCTCCTGAATTTCGGCCGATCTGGCCTCGTTCAGGCAATGCGCGGGTACTCCTTGCGACGCGGGGACACTAGGTCGGTTCGATTGATGATCGACATTACATGCCGTTCATCTTTTGCTGGAATGCACAATGGATCGATGCAATTCCGACAGGATCGCGTTCAATCCCGTCCCGCGGTTTGTCAATGGAAGTAGTTAACAGTCTGAAACATATAAATAAGGCATATGCTTGCTTGACTGAATATCCGCACCTGATCACGTGGTGCAACGCAACATCAACGTGACTTTTCCGCGTTCGTCGAGGGCGATTTCCGCCATGAATCGCTGGGAAATGCGCGACCGGATCACGGTTTTGTTGCGGCTCCGGTCCTGAATCGGACTTCTGCACGGCCAGGCGGCAACGCAGTTCGGTGCCCTTCCGGCGGTGGGTGTGGAGCACCAAGGCATTTCCGGCGGTGCCCGGTCTGGAGCACTCCAGGGGCTGGCTTTCAGGTGCAAGCGCCGAGGGCGGCCCGCGAGGGCGTGCGGCCGGGGCGTCGCATGGGTGAGGGCGCGTGCGGCGTCAGGCGTGTCGGGCGCACACGCGAAAAGGGCCTGGCAGTGATGCCAAGCCCTTGGTTCGGTTTGCAGATGGCAGCCCCGGATGGATTCGAACCACCGAATGCCTGAGTCAGAGTCAGGTGCCTTACCGCTTGGCGACGGGGCTGTGGAGCTATCGTATCGCTGCCGTCCGTGGTGCGACAGGCCCACCACGAACGGATGCCACCATGGGCGCGAGAATCAGCGCTTGGAGAACTGGGTGGCGCGACGGGCCTTGTGCAGGCCAACCTTCTTGCGCTCGACCTCGCGCGCGTCGCGGGTCACGAACCCGGCCTTGCGCAGGTCGGACTTGAGGGTTTCGTCGTATTCGATCAGCGCGCGGGCGATGCCCAGGCGGATCGCGCCGGCCTGGCCGGTGCCGCCGCCGCCGGCAACCGTGACCTGCACATCGAAGGTCTCGGTGTGGCGGGTCAGTTCCAGCGGCTGGCGCACGATCATGCGCGCGGTCTCGCGGCCGAAATATTCGTCCAGCGGACGCTCGTTGACGGTGATCTTGCCGTTGCCGCCACTGCGCAGGAACACGCGGGCGGTGGAGGACTTGCGGCGGCCGGTGCCGTAATTGGGTTGCGTAGCCATGGTTACCTTGGGAAAACCGCGCTCGCGGGCGCGGGATGTGGCGAGCGGAATGGTGCCCGGTTACAGGTCCAGAACCTGCGGCTGCTGGGCGACGTGCGGGTGCTCGCTGCCCTTGTACACCTTGAGCTTGCGGAACATCGCGCGGCCGAGCGGATTCTTGGGCAGCATGCCCTTGACGCCGATCTCGATCACGCGCTCGGGCTTGCGGGCCAGCACCTGCGAGAGGGTCTCGGACTTCATGTTGCCGATGTAGCCGGTGAACCGATGGTACATCTTGTCGTCGAGCTTCTTGCCGGTGACGGCAACCTTTTCGGCGTTGATGACCACGAGGTAATCGCCGGTGTCCACGTGCGGGGTGAACTCGGGTTTGTGCTTGCCGCGGAGGCGGGAAGCGAGTTCGGAACACAGGCGGCCAAGGGTCTTGCCCGAGGCATCCACCACGTACCAATCACGCTTCACGGTCTCCGGCTTGGCGCTGAACGTCTTCATGACAGCTCCAACGGAACGAAATGGGGAAACAAAGAACGCGAATCATAGCCGGCTTCGGCGGTCATGGCAAGCCAAATCCGCGTGCGTGTTAGCATCGCCGGATGCCTTCCGCCGCCTTTCCCACGCGCGCCGCCGACCCGCAGGGTGGGGCGGATCCGCTGCTGGCGATGGCCGATCGCTGCGTCCAGTGCGGCTTGTGCCTGCCGCACTGCCCGACGTATCGGCTGGATCGGCTGGAAACCGAGTCGCCGCGTGGTCGCATCGCGCTGGCGCGGGCGCTTGCCGACGCAACCCTTCTGCCCGATGCCGCCGCCGACACGGCACTGGACCACTGTCTGGGCTGCCGCCGCTGCGAAGCGGTGTGTCCGTCGGGCGTCCAGTACGGCAACCTGCTGGAGTTGGTCCGCGCGCAGCAGCGCGGGCGTCGTCCGGCACCCTGGCGCCAGCGCGCCGTCGAGTGGCTTGCTGCCCGCCCGGCCTTGCTCGACCGCATGCTGGGTGCGTTGCGGATGGCGTACCCGCTGGTACCGACGCGGTTGCCGCGGCCGCCGACGCGATGCCGGATCGCCTGGGATGACCATCGCGCTGGCGCAGCTGCGAAGAACGCGGCGCCGGCGGTAGCGATTTTCACCGGTTGCCTCGCGCGTCGCTACGATGCCCACGTGCATGCCGCGCTGGCGCGACTGTGTGCGGCGGTCGGGGTGAGCGTGCAAGCAAGCCCCGGGCAAACCTGTTGCGGAACGCTGCATGCCCACGCCGGCAACCAAGCGTTGGCCGCGCGCCTCGCGGCGCGCAATCGCGGTGCGTTTGCCCACGCCGAGACCGTGCTGACCAGTGCCAGTGGCTGCCACGAGGCGCTGGCCAAGGCCCTCGTCGGAACCGCATCGGTGCAGGATGCCGCGGTGTTCCTGGCCGCGCGCAGGCAACGCTTGCAACTGCGCCCGGCACGCCTGCGCGCGGCCCTGCACATTCCCTGCACGCAGCGCAACGTGGTGCGCAGCGATCGCGCCTTGCGCGAATTGCTGTCCTGCGTGCCCGACCTGGATCTGGTCGCCTTGCCTGACGCCGGCTGCTGCGGCGCCGCGGGCATGCACATGCTGGCCGAGCCGGCGCGCGCGGCGGCATTCCGGCAGCCGTTGCTGGATGCGTTCGCGTCCAGCGGTGCAACGCTGCTGCTGTCGGCCAACATCGGTTGCCGCCTGCACCTGGCCATGGGTGATGCGCGGCTGCAGGTGCGCCATCCGCTGGAATTTCTCGCCGAACACCTGCAAGGATCACCGTCGCCATGACTGCTTCTCGTCAGTACAGTCGTTTGGATCGTTGCCTGATCGAGGTCGAACATGCGTTGTCCACCGCCTTCATCGCCCAGCCGCCGGCGCGCCGACCCAATCCGGCCGCTGACGTCGCCGAAGCCGATCTGGATGCTGCACAGCGCCGGCATGCCGCGGGGCTGATGCGGATCAACCATGTCGGTGAGGTGTGTGCGCAGGCGCTGTATTTCGGCCAGGCTGCGGTGGCACGCGATGCCGCCACGCGAACGCAGTTGCTCGATGCCGCTGCCGAGGAAACCGACCATCTGGCCTGGTGCGGGCAGCGCCTGCAGCAGTTGGGCAGCCGCCCGAGCCTGCTCAACCCGCTGTGGTATCTGGGCAGCTACGCGATCGGCCTGGCCGGCGGCCTGCGCGGGGACTGCTGGAACCTGGGCTTCGTGGTCGAGACCGAACGCCAGGTCGAGGCGCATCTGGAGGGGCATCTGCAATCGCTTCCGGCCAGCGATGCCCGCAGCCGCGCGATCGTGGAGGTGATGAAGGATGACGAGGCGCGCCACGCCGACAATGCGCAGGCGGCAGGTGCGCGCGAGTTGCCGGAGCCGGTCAGGCACGCGATGCGCTGGGCCAGCGGGGTGATGAAGGCGGTGGCGTACCGGGTGTGATGGTCGTCACCCGAGGATTTGAAGCGACCCTACCCCGACCCTCCGCTGCGAGCAGGGGAGGGGTAGATGCTCGCGCGCGAGTTTCTGGCGCCAGCTCAAGCGGGCGATGCGCTGGGCCCGTGGGGTGATGAACGTGCTGGCGTGCTGCGCTTGATCGGCCGCGTGGCACCGGCGGAGGGCTTCCCTCACCCGCCGCGCCTGCGGCGCGCCGGCCTCTCCCGGAGGGAGAGGCGCGATGCCGAGCAGCGTCCGGTGTGCTGGATCCGAAGACCGCTTACCAGATGATCACCCGCTTGTCCGGCGCCACCCACATCTTGTCGCCGGGCTTGACGTCGAAGGCCTTGAAGAAGCCGGGCTGGTTGACCACCGTGCCCATCACCCGATCCACCGGGATGGAATGCGGGTCGCCCTTGATCTGCGCAATCATCGCGTCCTCGCGCATCTTGTTGCGCCAGACCTGGGCGAAGCCGGCATAGAAGCGCTGGTCGCCGGTCATGCCGTCGATCACCGGTGCCGGCTTGCCGTGCAGGGAGATCCGGTAGGCCTTGTAGGCGATCGCCAGCCCCGAGTTGTCGGCAATGTTCTCGCCCAGGGTGAGTTCGCCGTTGAGGTGGAAGCCATTGACCGGTTCGAAGGCCGAATACTCGTCGACCAGGGCCTTGGTCTTGGCGGCGAACCTGGCATGGTCCTCCTTGGTGAACCAGTCGTGCAGGTTGCCGGCACCATCGTACTGCGAGCCCTGGTCGTCGAAGCCGTGGCTGATCTCGTGGCCGATCACCGCGCCGATGGCGCCGTAGTTGACCGCGTCGTCGGCCTTCGGGTTGAAGAACGGCGCCTGCAGGATCGCGGCGGGGAACACGATCTCGTTCATCTCCGGATTGTAGTAGGCGTTGATCGTCTGCGGCGTCATGCCCCACTCGCTGCGGTCGACCGGCTTGCCGAGCTTGTTGATCTCGTGGTCGTACTCGAAGGTGTTGGCGCGCTCGACGTTTCCGACCAGGTCGTTGCGGTCGATGCGCAGCGCCGAATAATCGCGCCACTTGTCCGGATAACCGAGCTTGAGCATGTAGGTCGCCAGCTTGGCCTGTGCATGCGCCTTGGTCTCCGGGCCCATCCAGTCCAGCGTGTCGATGCTGGTCTTGTAGGCGGCCAGCAGGTTGTGCACCAGTTCGGTCACCCGCTGCTTGCTGGAGGCCGGGAAATAGTGCGCGACGTAGAGCTGGCCAAGCTGTTCGCCAAGCGACTGGTTCACCAGCGAGATGCCACGCTTCCAGCGCGCGCGATTCTCCGGCGTGCCGTGCAGGACGGTGCCGTAGAAGGCGAAGTTTTCGTCCACGAAGGCCTTGCTCAGGTACGGCGCATACGCGTGCAGCGTCTGCCAGCGGAAGTAGGCCTTCCAGTCCTGCAGCGGGGTGACTTCCATCAGGCCGGCCAGCGCCTTGAGGTAGCTCGGCTGGCTGACGATCACGTAATCGACCTTGCCGGCGATGCCGCCATCGGCGAGGAAGGCCTTCCAGTCGAAGCCTGGCATCACCGTCGGCAGGTCGGCGAGCATGACCTTGTTGTAGGTCTTGTTCGGGTCACGGTTTTCGACCTTGGTCCACTGCACCATCGCCAGCGCGGTTTCCACCTTGAGCACGCGGTCGGCCTCGTCGGCGGCATTCGCGTCGCCGGCCAGGCGGAACATGTTCTCGACATGCTTGCGGTAGGCGTCGCGCTTGGCCTTGAGCTCGTCCTTGAGGTAGTAGTCGCGATCGGGCAGGCTCAGTCCGCTCTGGCCGAAGTCGATGACGTACTTGGTGGAATCCTTGTTGTCCTGATGGACGCCGCCGCCGATCGGCGCGTCGATGCCGATCTTCGCGAACTGGGCGATCAACGCCGGCAGATCCGCGCTGCTCTTCATCGCCGCGATGCGCTCGAACTCCGGCTGCAGCGGCGTCAAGCCGAGCTTCTCAAGCCGCGCCTCATCCATGAAGCTGGCGAACAGGTCGCCGATCTTGCGTTGGCCGGCGTCCGCGGGCGCCTTGCTGGCGGCCTTGATCAGGTCGCGCAGGTGATCCTGGGTCTGGTCGTACAGCACCGAGAACGCGCCGTAGGACGCCTTGTCGGCCGGGATCTGCGTGGTGTCCAGCCAGTGGCCGTTGATGTAGCGGAAGAAGTCGTCCTGCGGGCGGACGGTCTTGTCCATGCCGGCGGTGTCGATGCCCGACACCAGCGGCGTGGCCGCGCTGGCGATGCCGGTGGCGAGCGCCAGCACGATGGCGGTGGCGATGGGTCGTTTCATGGGATGCCCTCTGGGTTGTCGGCGTGCGCAAACCGGGCGCATCACGCCAGCCGTTCAGCCTAGCGGGTCGGGTCGGGCGGCGAATGGGCCGGAAGTCATGGCGCGTATCGAGCGCATCCCCTGCGCGGGTGCCGGGGGCACGGCTGCGGCAACGCCGGTCGGCATCACCTGGCGTGCGGGCGCGTCGCGGCGCCCATCGCTCGATCCCGCCCGGCAGTCCCCAGCACTGAGGCCCCGCGTCAATCCACCAGGTTGCGCCCGTGGAACAGCTCCTCGATCTCGCGCTTGAGCTGGCCCTCGATGCGCAGGCGTTCCTTGAACGAGAGGTTCTTGGCGCGCTCCTCGAACAGGTAGGTGTCGAGGTCGAATTCCTTCACGTGCATCTTGGTGTGGAACAGGTTCTCCTGGTACACGTTGACGTCGATCATTTCGTAGTGGGCGCGGTGGGCCTTGGACAGGAAGTCCTGGATCGAGTTGATCTTGTGGTCAATGTAATGCTTCTTGCCCTTCACGTCGCGGGTGAAGCCGCGCACGCGGTAGTCGCACACCACGATGTC
>CAZXGS010000093.1:0-7570 GCA_964640525.1 uncultured Gammaproteobacteria bacterium
GCCACGCTGACGATGGCCACCGTATTCGTCCGAGGACGCCTGCAATGAAATCCAAGACCCGCACTCCCTTTCTTCGCGCAACCGTCACCGGCCTGACCCCTGGGCGCGCGCGTCCGCTCGCGCTGGCCCTGTCCTGCGTGCTGCTGACTGCCTGCGCAAGCGTGGGCCCCGACTACCGCGAGCCGCCGCCGGTCGACGTCGGCAGCGGCTGGAGCTTGCCGTTGGCAAGCGAATCCCAGTCCGCAGACTTGAGCCAATGGTGGTCTGCACTGGACGATCCCATCCTCGATCGCCTGATGGCCACGGCGCTGGCACAGAACCTGGATCTGCGCCAGGCTGCGGCACGCATCGATGAGGCACGCGCCCTGCGCGATCGTGTGGCCGGCGAGGCATTGCCCACCGCCGCCGCTGGCGCGAGCGTCAACCGGCGCCGTCAAAGCGAGAACGGACCCCTGCCCGTAGGTTCGATCCCCGGCCTTGACGCCACGCAGACCATCTACGACGCGGGCTTCGACGCGGCCTGGGAGGCCGACTTGTTCGGGGCCAAGCGGCGGGCGCTGGAAGGCGCCAGCGCCCGCCTGCAGGCGACCGAAGCCGAGGCGCAGGGCGTACGCATGCGCATCGTGGCCGAGGTCGCGCGCACCTGGTTCACCGCCGTCGGCGCCCGCTACGAGTTGCACGCACAACAGGCCACACTGGATACGCTGCAGCAGACCTTGGAATTGGTGCGCCTGCGGCATGCGCTGGGCGACGCGTCGGCCGCCGACGTGGAGGCGGCGTACGCCCAATGGACAGCAGTCAACGCGCTCATCCCGGATATCCAGGCGCGTCAGCGCGCCGCGATACTCAGCCTGGGCGTGCTGCTGGGCGCGCCGCCGGAGCGGGAGCTGGCACTGCTGGATGGCCCCTTGACGCCGAGCACGCTGCGGGCGCTGCCGGTGGGCGAGCGCGCAGAGATGCTGCGTCGGCGCCCGGACGTGCTGGCTGCGGAACGTCGCCTGGCAGCGAGTTCCGCCGACATCGGCGTGGCCACGGCCGAACTGTTCCCCAAACTCTCCATCGGTGTCGGCGGCGGGTTCCAGGCGCTCAGCACGGGCGATTGGTTCGATGCATCCAGCTCGCGTTTTTCCATCCTGCCGCTGATTTCCTGGCGCCTGTTCGACGGTGGCCGTGTGCGAGCCGAAATTCGGGCACGCGAGGCGGCCGAGCGACAGGCCGCGCTGGCCTATGAGCAGGCGGTGCTGACGGCGCTGGGCGACGCCGAGCGCGCGCTTGGCGACTACCACGGCGGGCTGGACACACTGGAGCGCCGCGGTATGGCACTGGATGCCGCGCGCACCAGCTACGGCCACGCCAAGGCGCGCTACGCGGCGGGCGACATCGCGCTGGTCGAACTGCTGGCCGCCCAGCGCAGCCTGCACGAGGCCGAAACCGCAGCCGCGCGGGCACATACCAACGCCGCCGTGCAACTGGTGGCGCTGTACAAGGCCCTTGGTGGCGGCTGGGACGTATCCACGACGGCATCGACCGCAACCCATCCGCTGCGGGGCGCTGCCGCCCCCGTCGCGTTTTCAAGCCGCTGACTCAACACAAGGAGACCGTCATGCAAATCAACGTTGGAAATCTCGACCGCATTGTGCGCATCGTCATCGGACTGATTTTGCTCAGTCTCCCATTGTGGCTGGACTCATCCTGGCGTTGGCTGGGACTCATTGGAATCATGCCACTCCTCACCGGCCTGGCAGGCCGCTGTCCTGGCTATCGCCTGCTCGGCCTCAGCACTTGCCCGATGCGAAAACCCGAGTGAACGCCCTATGAAACTCAGTTTTTTGGGCGCAGCCCGAGAAGTCACCGGATCGTGCTTTCTGGTCGAAGCGGCTAATGTCCGCTTCCTGGTCGATTGCGGCATGGTTCAAGGTGGGCGTATAGCAGCAGCACGCAACCACGAGCCGTTCGCGTTCGACCCGGCGTCCATTGACTTCGTCCTGCTGACCCACGCCCACATCGACCACAGCGGGCTATTGCCCAAACTCACGCGCGCCGGGTTCAAGGGGTCCATCTACGCCACGCCAGCGACGGTTGATCTGCTCGGGGTGATGCTGCCCGATAGCGCTCACATCCAGGAAAGCGATGCCAAGCGGGTTGCCAAGCGGCTCAAAGAAAAGACCGTGCCGCCACCCCTGTATACCCTACAGGATGCACACGAATGCCTGCAGCAAGTACGAGGTATCGAATACGACCGGGAGTTCGCACCCCGCGTCGGGGTGCGCGCCCGCTTTCGTGATGCCGGACACATCCTTGGTTCGGCCATCGTGGAAGTGTGGATTACCGAGTACGGTTACCCCACGAAGATCGTGTTCAGCGGCGATCTGGGTCAGCCGGGACGCCCCATCCTGCGCGACCCGACACCCATTGAGGAAGCCGACATCCTCGTCATCGAGTCCACCTACGGTGACCGCCGGCACAAGGATTTTTCGGCGACCGAAGCGGACATGATCGGCATCGTCGAGAAAACCCTGTTCGAGCGCGGCGGCAATGTCATCGTTCCGGCCTTTGCGGTCGGCCGAACCCAGGAGGTGCTCTACCACCTACATCGTCTCACCTGCGAAGGGCGTCTGCAGCGTCCAATGGTGTTTGTCGATTCGCCGATGGCCACCGAGGCCACACGCATCACGCGTGAACATCTCGAATTGTTCGACGAACAGGCGAAGCGGTTGGCCGGATGGCACGCGCGCGGCGAGAACCTCCCGTACCTGGATTTCACAGCGAGCGCTGAGGAGTCCATGGCGCTGAACCGGATTCGCTCCGGGGCCATCATTATTTCTGCCAGCGGCATGTGCGATGCGGGACGTATCCGGCACCACCTGCGCCACAACTTGCCACGCCGCGAATGCAGCATCTTGTTTCCCGGTTTCCAGGCGCAGGGGACGCTTGGCCGGCGCCTGATCGAGGGGGCCGAACGTGTACGCATCTTCGGTGAGGACATCCCGGTACATGCGGCGATCCACAGCGTGGACGGCCTCTCGGCGCATGCCGACCAGAAGGCGCTGCTGGATTGGGCCCGTGCTTTCATTCAAGCACCGGCGCAAACCTTCGTGGTGCATGGGGAATCGTCGGCCGCGCAAACCTTCGCTGACCTCTTGCAGCAGCAACTCGGCTGGCAGGTCACGGTGCCCGAGTATGGCCATGCGCTGCGCTGGCCGGACTTTCTGGCGCACGAGTGATGAAGCCCGCAGAAGATCTCGATGAACGCCTGCGCGCCATCCGCGAGTCGCCAACGTACCGGCTTGCGTACGAAGACATCGAGCTGCTTGGCCAGGACGAACTGCGGCCGCTGCGACTACAGCTCGAACTGCTCAAGCCCGAGCGCATCCTGCACGAGCAAGGCATTCGCTCGACGGTAGTGGTCTTCGGCAGCGCACGCGTGAGCGATGCCGAGACGGCAGAAGCCCGTCTTGGCGTTCTGGAGCGTCAGGCGCTCGTCACTCCGGAGGATGTCGGGCTGCGGCAAGAGCTTGCGCGGGCCAATCGCCGGGTCGAACAGGCACGTCACTACGAGCAAGCGAGGCGTTTCTCGGGCCTTATTTCGGCGCGTTTCCAGCAGCAAAACCGCCGTGATTTCGTCGTCGTCACCGGGGGTGGGCCCGGCATCATGGAGGCCGCCAACCGCGGTGCTTTCGAGGTCGGCGCACGTTCGATTGGCCTCAACATCACGCTGCCCCACGAACAGGCACCCAACCCCTACATGTGCCCGGATTTGGCGTTCCGATTCCACTATTTCGCCCTGCGCAAGATGCACTTCTTGTTGCACGCCAAGGGCTTGGTGGCCTTCCCCGGTGGCTATGGAACGCTTGATGAGCTGTTCGAGGTGCTCACCTTGATCCAGTCCGGAAAGATGCAGCGGATTCCGGTGGTGCTGGTCGGCCGTGCATTCTGGCGTCGCGTAGTTGATTTCGATCTTCTGCTCGACGAAGGCTATATCTCTCCATCCGATCTCGACTTGTTCACCTGCGTAGACGAAGCCGAGGAAATCGTTAGTGCCCTCGAACGCTTTTACGTCAACAGGGCAGCAGGCGATGGGGCGACATGATCGGCATCGACGGGTATTGCCGGAGCCTGCGCGGCACCAAGGTGCAGCAGTCGATGCAGTTCGCCACCTTGTTGATTGCCTGTGCATTGTTCAGCCCGATTTCTGCTTTCGGTTCCGACTTCTCGCTCTCTGCAGATCCTCCCTCCTGCTCGCCAGAGCACTCCCTGCGCTGGCGGGGTGGCACCCTGCGCCTGGAGAACGATCTATTCACCGGCTCCGACCGCAACTACACCAACGGTGTCGCGCTAACAGCAGTCTCACGTGATCTGCAAGGCGAGCTCCGTCCCGAGTGCCTGCCACAGCCGATTGGTTTGTACGCCCGCTTCATCGGCTGGGCTGATCCCGGGTTCTGGCGCGATTCCGGCGCCCAGACATCGTCGCAAAACCTCGTCGTGCGCTTTGGCCAGTCCATGTACACGCCCGAGAACAAGACGCGCACCGACGTGATTCCAGATGACCGACCGTACGCTGGTTTGCTCTACCTGGGTTTGGCGTGGAATCGCCGCATCCACCCACAAGCCGCCAGCTACGAAATGCTTGACGTGCGTGAGCTGACCCTGGGCGTGATCGGCCCCTGGTCGCTGGCCGAGCAATCTCAGGATCTGGTGCATCGGACACGCGGCATTGAGCGATTTCGCGGCTGGGACAACCAGTTGCGCAACGAGCCGGCGTTTCAGATGGCCATGGAGCGCAAGTTCAAGCCGTACACGGAGGGTGCGGTCCGCCCTGGATGGGGCAGCGACGTGATCGGCAGCTATGCCCTGCGGGTCGGAAACATCGAAACCGCCGCCAGTACCGGCGTGGAGTTTCGCGCGGGCTGGAACATACCGAACGACTTCGGCAGCTATCCGATCCGCCCTGGCGCAGAGAACCGCCCGCCCTCTGGTGTTGCCGATCTGCGCACGACAACGCCGCAGTCGGTCCTGGCGCCCAAACCTGGGGCACATGTCTTCCTGAATCTGGAGGGTAAAGCCGTCGCCTGGGACTTCTCACTCGACGGAAACATGTTCCGGCATAGCCATCACGTCAGCCGGCGGCCTTGGATCGCGCAAGCAGCTCTCGGCATCAGTAGCCAATGGATCGTTGCTGGACGTGGCGTACGGCTCGCCGTGATGCGCGTTTGGAGAACCCGCGAGTTCGACCAGCAGGCGGGCCATCACGCATTCGGATCGATCGCGCTGAGTCTGGAATTTTGAGGACACCTGCAACCATTCGTTAGACCCAAAGCATTCGTCACAACATCAATGGAGAAATTCGTGAACCAGCCCTTGAAACCCAGATCGTTTTTCACCGTCCCGCTGTCCGTGCTCTTGGCAACCTTCGCCACAGCACTCGGTGCGCAGTCCGTAGAGGCGGCAAAGCCAATGGCGCTTCGTACCATAATGGAAAGACTCGGTCGCGACATGCAAGCCGTCACGGGCGCGATCTCCAAAGAAGACTGGCCGCTGGTCGCCGAGCTAGCACCACGAATCGCCAAGCATGCCGAGCCGCCCATGTCGGAAAAGATGCGCATCCTTGCTTGGCTTGGGGCAGACGCTGGAAAGTTTCGGGGTCTTGATGGACAGGTCCATGACGCCGCGACCGCCATGGGCGAGGCTGCACAGCGGAATGACGGCCAAGCAGTCATCGCGGCTTTCTCCAAGACCCAGCAAAGCTGCCTAGCCTGCCACCAGAGTTACCGTCGCTCGTTCGTGGAAAAGTTCTATGGAAGCCGCTAGCAAGGGATGGCTACACCTGTTGACGGAAGACTAGCTTCTGTCCAATCAATATACCTCGACGCGTTTCAGGTTCCCAGGAAGCCACCCGTGCAGCGATCACGGGTTCCTGCTTCACCCGCGGCAGCACTCGTTGGATCTGACGTTCATGACTCCCGTATGCATGTGGGTCACCAGCACCAGCGGATAACGCAGCACCTCGTCCAGTGAGATACGTTTGTGCTTGAGCAGCGGATGCCATGCCGGCGCCGCGACCATGAGGGGGGGCGCTCCAAAGCGCCTTAGCCACGATGTCGTCACCCACTTCACCAGACTGGGCCCTAGGTCATACAGATCGCCATGCAGCCCCTTGATTTGCTGCGACAGTGACACCTCGAACAGGCGCAACTCGACGTCGGGCTCCTCCTGCCAGCTTAACGCCAGCAAGGTCGGCAAGCGCGACGGGGTGATGCCATCGGACAGCGTAATGCGTTGCTGACCGTGAAAGCCGCTGGCCGCTCCCCTCACGCTGTCGCGGGCTTGCTGCAAGGCAGTGAAGAGGCGCGGCACATGTTACAGGAATTGCTTGTCCGCCCGCGTCAGCCGCTTGCTGCGACTGCTCCGGCCGCAGTGCTTCAGCAGCGCGGTTACAGGTGGCGATCTCGAATTCGCCGAACATGCCCATCGACAGTTCATCCGGCGCGATGCCCGCTGGCGCGAACTTCAGACGCTGCGCCGCCGCCCGTGTCGACAGACCAAATCGCTCGCCCTCGGGGAGTGACGTAAGACGCCGCGACTGTCTTCCTCGGGTCGCTGCGGCCACAGAAGATAGCCGAGGCGCGCTGGCGCGAGTGCTCTAGCTAGCCATCCGCCATGACCGCCGCCCGCGTTCAAGCAGCGTTGCAATAACTCCGGACACCATTGCCCGCGTGCTGTGAGCCGGCGACGGCAGCCGCTGCAAGACATGCCGGCCTCTTCTCCGCACGCATGCGGCTCCCTACGATCATAAGGACTGGTCACGTCACGAGGGACTGCGCATGAACTTACGTCATCTTCGCTGTTTCATTGCTGTAGCCGAGGAACTGCACTTCGGTCGAGCCGCTCGGCGGCTGCACATAGAACAATCTCCTCTATCACGCACGATCCGCAAGTTGGAGACAACTCTAGGCGTGACGTTGCTCAGTCGCACGCCGCGGGGCGCAACCCTGACTTGGGCAGGGCGAGTCTTCCTCGACGACGCCCGCCGCATCATGTTGAGCGTTGAGCAGGCAGTGGCCAGCGCGAAGGCTGCTGCCTCCGGTTCTCAGGGCATTTTGCGAATCGCGCTGTCGAGAGACATAGGACGGGCGAGGCTATCAGCACTGCTTGCACTGTGCCGCGAAGAGTCGCCGCAGGTAAACATCCGGCTCTCCGAAGTACCGCTGACCGAACTCGTGCAGGGGCTGAACGCAAATCTGTTCGACGCCGGCTTTGCAATGGTCAATGAAGTGGAGGACGGGATCATTGCTGAGCCGCTGTGGGCCGACCCCTTGGTAGTGATCCTGCCCGCACGGCACCCGCTTGTAGCCTTCAAGGAAGTGCCGTTGCAGGAAGTGGTGAGCTATCCGCTGGTACTTTGTGATCCACGGGCATGCCAAGGTTGCGGTCGGCAGAGCGAACGACTGTTCCGCTCTGTCGATGTCCAACCGATCGTGGCTGAGTATGCCGCTTCTCACGGGCTGATGCTGACGTTGGTGGCCGCAGGGTACGGGCTAGGTTTTTCCACTGCCGCGCACTTGGCAACTTG
>CAZXGS010000094.1:0-7542 GCA_964640525.1 uncultured Gammaproteobacteria bacterium
ACTCGCCGCCCTGATCGCAGACCGGGCAATCCAGCGGATGGTTGATCAGCAGGAACTCCATCGCGTTGCGCTGCCCGGACAGGGCGCGCTGCGATTGGGTGAAAACTTTCATGCCCTCAGCCACCGGGGTGGCGCAAGCCGGCAGCGGCTTGGGCACCATCCGCCCGCCCATCTCGGTCTCGACCATGCACATCCGGCAATTGGCCGCGACCGGCAGTTTCTCGTGGTAGCAAAAGCGCGGGATCGGGATGCCGGCCTTGTCGGCGGCCTGGATGATCATCGAGCCCTTCGGCGCGTGCAGGGCGACGCCGTCGATCTCGATGTTGACCATGCCCTCGGGGGCCGGGGCGATGGCCGTGGTCGGTTGTGCGCTCATGCCGCGGCCCCCATCTTTTCGTCCACGATCGAGCGGCCGTTGCGGATGTAGAACTCGAACTCGTCCCAGTAGTGCCGCAACATGCCTTGCACCGGCCAAGCCGCCGCTTCGCCGAACGCGCAGATGGTGTGGCCCTCGATCTGGCTGGCGGCGGCCTTGAGCACGTTCAGGTCGTCCAGCGTGCCGCGGCCATCCACGATGCGCGTGAGCATGCGGTACATCCAACCGGTGCCCTCGCGGCAGGGCGTGCACTGGCCGCAGGATTCGGCGGCGTAGAAACGCGAGATGCGCTGGCAGGCACGCACCATGCAGGTGGTCTCGTCCATCACGATCACCGCGCCCGAGCCCAGGCCCGAGCCGGCCTTCTGGATGGCGTCGTAATCCATCGTCAACTGCAGCATCGTCTCGCCCGGCAGCACCGGCATCGACGAGCCGCCGGGGATCACCGCCTTGAGCTTGTGGCCACGGCGCACGCCGCCGGCCATCTCCAGCAGGTCCTTGAACGAGGTGCCCAGGCGAATCTCGAAGTTGCCCGGGTTGTTGACGTGGCCGGAGACCGAGAAGATCTTGGCGCCGCCGTTGTTGGGCTTGCCCAGGTTGAGGAACCACGCCGCACCGTTGCGCAGGATCGGCGGCACCGAGGCGAAGGTCTCGGTGTTGTTGATCGTGGTCGGCCGGCCGAACAGGCCGAAGTTGGCCGGGAACGGCGGCTTGTAGCGTGGCTGGCCCTTCTTGCCTTCCAGCGACTCCATCAGCGCGGTTTCCTCGCCGCAGATGTAGGCACCGGCGCCCAGCGCGCCGTGGATGTCCACGTCCACGCCCGAGCCCTGGATGTCCTTGCCCAGCCAGCCGTTGGCGTAGGCATCGCGCAGGGCCAGCTCGAAATGCTCGAACGGCTCGTGGTGGAACTCGCCGCGCAGGTAGTTGTAGCCCACGCTGGAGCCGGTGGCGTAGCAGGCGATCGCCATGCCCTCGACCACGGCGTGCGGGTTGAAGCGCAGGATGTCGCGGTCCTTGCAGGTGCCCGGCTCGGACTCGTCGGAATTGCACAGGATGTACTTCTGTACACCGGCGCCCTTGGGCATGAAGCTCCACTTCAGCCCGGTGGGGAAGCCCGCGCCGCCGCGGCCTCGCAGGCCGGAGGCCTTGACCTGCTCGATGATCTGCTCCGGCGGGGTTTTCTCGCGCAGGATCTTCTGCCACGCCTGGTAGCCGCCCTGGGCGACGTAGTTGGCGTAGGTCCACGGCTGGTCGTGGTGCAACGTCGTGTAGCAGACGTTGTGCTCGGCGGGTGCGGGTCCGTAGGCCATGGTCAGTGTCCGTCGCCGCCGTGCGCCGCGTGGTGCGCCGGGCCGTCGAGGGTGAGCGCGTCGAGGATCGCGTCCACGCTCTCGGGGGTGAGCTTTTCGTGGTAGTGGCCGTTGACCACCATCATCGGGGCCCCGGCGCAGGCGGCCAGGCACTCCTCCTCGCGTTTGAGGTAGATGCGGCCGTCCTTGCTCGACTCGCCCAGCTTGCAGCCGAGTTTTTTCTCGCAGTGGCGCACGATGTCTTCGGCGCCGTTGAGCCAGCAACTGATGTTGGTGCAGATGGCGACGTTGTTTGGCGCCACCGGCGCCAGTTCGAACATCGAGTAGAAACTGGCGACCTCGTAGGCCCACACCGGCGGAATGGACAGGTAGTTCGCGACTGCGGCGATGAGCTCGTCGGTCAGCCAGCCGCCGTGTTCCTGCTGCGCGGCGAACAGGCCCTGGATCACCGCCGAGCGCTTGCGGTCCGGCGGGAACTTCGCCGCCCAGTGGTCGATGTGCGCGCGCACGGAAGCGCTGAGCACGACCATCGGGTCGGCGGCGCGCGCTTGCTCGAAATCGCCGGTTGCTTTCATGGTCGCAAACCCCGCACTACCGCCATGCCAGCGCAAGCCGGACGCCATCGGGATCGCGCAAAAAGGCGCGCCAATGGGTCCCGGCTTGCGCCGGGATGACGAACAAAAGAAAAACCTGTCGAAGGATTTGGCCGCGTCACCGGTCGATCTCCCCGAACACCACGTCATACGTACCGATCATCGCCACCACGTCGGCCAGCATGTGGCCCTTGACGATCTCGTCGATCGAGGACAGATGTGCAAAACCTGGCGCGCGCAGGTGCACCCGGAACGGCTTGTTGGCGCCGTCGGAGACCAGGTAGCAGCCGAATTCGCCCTTTGGCGCTTCCACCGCGGCATAGGTCTGCCCGGCCGGCACGCAGTAGCCTTCGCTGAACAGCTTGAAGTGATGGATGAGCGCTTCCATGCTCTCCTTCATCTCCTCGCGCGAGGGCGGTGCGACCTTGAAGTTCTCCACGATCACCGGGCCGGGATTGGCCTTGAGCCAAGCCACCGCCTGCTGGATGATCCGGTTGGACTGGCGCATTTCCGCCACCCGCACCAGATAACGGTCGTAGCAATCGCCGTTGACGCCCACCGGGATGTCGAAATCCACCTCGGCGTATTTCGCGTAGGGCTGCTTCTTGCGCAGGTCCCATTCGATGCCCGAGCCGCGCAGCATCGGGCCGGACATGCCCCAGGCCTTGGCCTGCTCCGGGCTGATCACGCCGATCCCGACCGTGCGCTGCTTCCAGATCCGGTTGTCGGTGAGCAGAGTTTCGTACTCGTCCACCTTGGTCGGGAAGTCGGCGGTGAAGTGCTCCAGGTAGTCCAGCAACGAGCCCTCGCGCCAGGCGTTGAACTTCTTCAGCGCCTTGCCCTTGTGCCACGGCGACTCGCGATAGGCCGGCATCTTCGCCGGCAGGTCGCGATAGACCCCGCCGGGACGGTAATAGGTCGCGTGCATGCGCGCACCGGAGACCGCCTCGTAGCAGTCCATCAGCTCCTCGCGCTCGCGGAAGGCGTACAGGAACACCGCCATCGCGCCGAGGTCGAGGCCGTTGGAGCCGATCCACTGGTTGAACGGCTTGGACTCGGCCAGCTTCTCGGTGCCGCGGTGGAGCAGGCCCACGTGCGGGTCGGCGCGGACGATGGTCTCGCCGTCCATCTCCAGGATCAGCCGCAGTACGCCGTGCGCGGCCGGGTGCTGAGGGCCGAAGTTCATCGTGTAGTTGCGGATCTCCGGGCCGGCCGGCGCCACGCCCGCACCGCTGTTCGGCACCGCGCTCACTTGGCCACCTGCCCGCGCTGCGCCTGCTCTGCGGCAGCGGTCTGGTAACGCGAATCCTCGCGCAGCACGCGCGGCACCAGCACGCGCGGTTCGACCGAGGTCACCGGCTCGTACACGACGCGCTTCTGCTCGGGGTCGTAGCGCACCTCGACGTTGCCGATCAAGGGGAAATCCTTGCGGAAGGGATGGCCGACGAAACCGTAGTCGGTGAGGATGCGGCGCAGGTCCGGGTGGCCGGCGAAGACGATCCCGAACAGGTCGAAGGCCTCGCGTTCGAACCAGTTCAGGCCCGGCCACACCGCCACCAGCGAGTCCACCATCGGTACCGGGCCGTCCGCGCAATGGCAGCGCACGCGCAGGCGGCGGTTGTCGCGGATCGACAGCAGGTGCAACACGACCGCGAAACGACCACTGGCGGCGGCCTGTGCATCGCCCTGCGCACCGCGCCCACGACCGACCGGCTGCTGCCCCCACTTGAAGCGGCCCGGGCCGGAACCCTCGACGCCACGCGAGAATCCTTCCGAGGACACCTCGACGGTGTCCCATTCGTCGGTGCCGTAGCCCAGGTAATCCACTCCGCACAGGTCGATCGGCGTGTCGAAGCCGAAGCTGTCGCGCAACTGGCGGGCGACCTCGCGCCAGTCGCCGACCGGCACGTCCAGGGTCACCTCGCCGTGGGTAAGCTCGACGGCCAGCGCGCGTGCGCCGAAATGGCTGCGCAGGCGTTCGACGAAGGCGGTAAGGGGCTCGGTCATGTCAGCGGGCAATCGTGTTGGTGCGGCGGATCTTCTTCTGCAACTGCAGGATGCCGTGCGCCAGCGCCTCGGCGGTCGGCGGGCAGCCGGGTACGTACACGTCCACCGGCACGATGCGGTCGCAGCCGCGCACCACCGCGTAGGAATAGTGGTAGTAGCCGCCGCCGTTGGCGCACGAACCCATCGAGATCACCCACTTGGGATCGGCCATCTGGTCATACACCTTGCGCAGCGCCGGGGCCATCTTGTTGACCAGGGTGCCGGCGACGATCATCACGTCCGACTGCCGCGGCGAGGGGCGGAACACCACGCCGTAGCGGTCCAGGTCCAGGCGCGCGGCGCCGGCGTGCATCATCTCCACCGCGCAGCAGGCCAGGCCGAAAGTCATCGGCCACATCGAACCGGTGCGCGCCCAGTTGACCAGGGTGTCGATGCTGGTCACGGCGAAGCCGCGTTCGAGCACCGGGTTGCCCTCGTCCGGGCGCAGGATGTCGTCCACCCGCCCTTCCGGGAGTGGGTTGAACATCAGCCGTTCGGCGGTTTCCTTCAGGCCCATGCAAACTCCGAAATACCCTCAGCACCCCTTGTCCGGGCACGGCAACGCGCCGGCGACGACGCCCGGCGATCCAGCGCGGCGCACCGCGTCACTCCCACTCCAGCGCGCCCTTCTTCCACACGTAGGCGAACCCCAGCACCAGCAGGCCCAGGAAGATCCCCATCTCGACCAGTCCGAACGTCCCCAGGCTGCGGAACACCACCGCCCACGGGAACACGAAGGCGATTTCCAGATCGAACACGATGAACAGGATCGCCAGCAGGTAATAGCGCACGTCGAACTTCATGCGCGCGTCCTCGAAGGCCTCGAAGCCGCATTCGTAGGCCGACAGCTTGTCTGCGCCGGGGCGCTTGGGGCCCAGCGCCCAGCCGATGAACAGCAGCGCCACGCCGATGCCGGCGGACACGACGAGGAACAACAGGACTGGCAGGTACTCGTCCAGCATGGGCAACTCGAACGGGGCTGCCGCCGGGGCGGCGAATCCGCGAAAGTTTAACAAGAACTCGCAGGGGATGCGGGAAACGGTTCGCATTCCCGAGTCCCGCCGCTTCCGTTCGTCGCGCCGCCGGCGTCACCCCCTACAATCGACGCCACGCCGTCACGCCGCAGACATCTCGCGTGTTGATCATCCCCCTGCACCGCAAGTGGAGCCGGTCCAACTTTCCCATCGCCACCTTGTTGCTGGTGATGGCGAACCTGTTCGTGTTCCTGTTCCTGCAATCCGGCGACGCGAAGATCTACCGGCAGGCCTTCTCCTTCTACGTGCAATCCGATCTGGGTGCCGTGGAGTTCCCCGCCTACGCCCGCTGGCTGGGCGAACACGGCCGTACCGCGCCAGACCCGCAGGCTGCAGCACGCCAGCCAGGCATCGCCACCTTGATGCGGATCGAGTCAGACGGCGAATTCCTCGCCGACCTGCATGCGGACAAGGTGATCACCCCGGCCGACCCTCGTTACCCGCAATGGCACGACCAGCGCACGCAGTTCGACGCCATCCTCGATCGCTCGTTCACGCGTGCGCATGCGCTGCGCTTCTCGCACCTCGATCCGGGGCGGATGCTGAGCGCGATGTTCATGCACGGTGGCATCGAGCACCTTTTGGGCAACATGCTGTTCCTGCTGGCGGTGGGCATGCTGGTCGAGGGCGCACTGGGCAGCGGCTGGTACCTGGCGCTGTACCTGGCCGGCGGCATCGGCGCGGCGCTGGCGTCCACCGCCTGGCATTGGGGCAGCGCAGGCAACTCGCTGGGTGCCTCCGGCGCAATCGCCGCGCTGATGGGCGCGTACAGCGTGATCTGGGGCCGGCGCAAGGTGCGGGTGTTCTACTGGTTCTTCGTGGTGTTCGACTACGTCAAGCTGCCGGCGTTGCTGGCGCTGGGCTGCTGGGCGATCTGGCTGGTGGTGCTGCCGTGGATGGACACCGGATCGCGGGTGGACTACGCAGATCATGCCGGCGGCCTGCTGGCCGGGGTCGGCCTTGCGCTGGCGATGCGCCGGCGCGGCATCGTGCGCGAAACCTTCGTCGCCGAGGACGAGCGCGTGGAGCGCCAGGAACACGACGATTCGGAGTTCGAGCAGGCGCTGCAGTGGATTGGGCAGATGGAAATCGCCAAGGCGCGGGCGATCCTGGATCGCCTCGACAAGGCCACGCCCGACCGCTTGCGGATTCGCGCCGCGCTGTACCGCTGCGCGCGCTACCAGGGCACGCCGGAGCAACTCGACCGCGCCGCGCAACGCGTCTTCGAAAGCCCCGCGGCGACCGATGCCGATGCCCGGCAAGTGCAGGCGACGCTGGACGACTACCTGCAGGCCTGCAACGGCGTTCCGCGCCTGGCCGCGCCAGTCCTGCTGCCGTTGTTGCCGCTGCTGCAGCGGCTGGGCGCCGATGCAAGCATGGACGCCCTGCTGCGCGGGATCCTCACCCGCGAGCCTGCCGACCCTGCCCTGCCCGGGGCCTGGTTCGGGTTGGCGCTGCGCACGCCCGATGGCGACCCTGCGCGTCGCGGTCGCCTGGAGTTCCTGTTGAATCACTGGCCCGATGGCCCGTTCGCGGCCAAGGCGAGATTTCTGCTCACGGCCGATGCAGGAAGTACCAGCCGCCCGCCTTCGTGACCGACCGGGCTTGCGCCTGCCGGTGGCAGCCGACGCGGGGAAGCGCGGCGCTCAACCTCCGCTCGCGGCGGGCCGATGGATCCGGCGGCTCGCCGGACGGCCACCGTTTTCCGGCGACGCCCGGACGGCACGGTCGCGCCAGGCCTGGACCTCTCACGGCGGCACGGCATGCGCCGCATGTCGGCGCTGACTGTATATAATTCGACCCGGCCGCAAGGCCACCCCATCGAGGGGCGCTGCAAGCCCGGACCGCGCAAGGCGGAGTTCCCGGGATCAGGCTCGGTGGCGGTTCCCGTATCAACGGCGCCCGTTCACGCGCGATGCCCTGCCCTTCCCCCGCCTGCCGGGCCGCGGCGGCGTCGCCCAACGGAGCTATCACCATGAACGCTGTCGCAAAAGACGTCGCCTCGCACGACCACAAGGTCGCCGACCTGTCGCTGGCCGACTGGGGCCGCAAGGAAATCGAGATCGCCGAGCACGAGATGCCCGGCCTGATGTCGATCCGCCGCAAGTACGCGCCCGCCAAGCCGCTGGCCGGCGTGCGCGTGACCGGCTCGCTGCACATGACCATCCAGACCGCGGTGCTGA
>CAZXGS010000095.1:0-4457 GCA_964640525.1 uncultured Gammaproteobacteria bacterium
CCGACGTAGCGGTTCTTGATGAAGCCCTCGCGGTACTTCACGCCCAGCGTGTTGGCGATCTCCAGCGCGGCATCGCGCGAGGTGTCGGGGATCGGGATGATGGTGTCGATGTCGTGGTCGGGGCGCTCGCGCAGGATCTTCTGCGCCAGGGTCACGCCCATGCGCATGCGCGCCTTGTGCACCGAGATCTCCTCGATCATCGAGTCCGGCCGGGCGAAATACACGTACTCGAAGATGCACGGCGCGCTCGGCTGCGGCGGCGCGCAGATGCGGGTGTGCAGTTCACCCCGCGCGGTGACCACCACGCATTCCCCGGGCTTGACGTCGCCCACGCGCACGAAGCCCAGCACGTCCAGCGCGACCGATTCGGATGCCACCGCGTACTCGACGCCGTTGGCCGATTGCCGCTTGCCCAGCACCAGCGGGCGGATGCCGTGCGGATCGCGGAATGCGACCAGCCCCAGGCCGAGCACCGTGGCGACCACCGCATAGCCGCCGCGGGCGCGTCGGTTGACCCCCTCGACCGCGCGGAACACCGCCTCGGGGCTGAGCGCAGGCTGCATCTGCAGTTCGTGCGCAAACACGTTCAGCAGCACTTCGGAATCCGATTCGGTGTTGACGTTGCGCCGGTCCTGCTCGAAGACCTCGCGGCGCAGCGCCTCGGTGTTGATCAGGTTGCCGTTGTGCGCCAGCGCGATGCCGTAAGGCGAATTGACGTAGAACGGCTGCGCCTCGTCCGAACCCTCGCTGCCGGCGGTGGGGTAGCGGCAATGGCCGATGCCCACGCGCCCGACCAGCAGGCGCATCGAGGCGTCGTCGAACACGTCCTTGACCAGCCCGTTGCCCTTGTGGACGCGGATCTTGCCGCCGTCGGCGGTGGCGATGCCGGCCGCATCCTGGCCACGGTGCTGAAGCATGGCCAAGCCGTCGTAAAGGGAAAGCACCACATCCGAGGTTCCGACGATGCCGACGATGCCGCACATGGGTGAGTCCTCAGATGGGGTGCACGCGGATGGACCTGCGCCGTTCGATTCTTCAGCGCGGCGGTCGGTCGCGCCGTGGCGAGGCCCTGCCCCGCCGTGCGGGCGCCGGTTTCCGGCCGGACGCGGATTTTACCGCTTTGGCACTGGAGACTTCACGTGCCGATGCGGCGGTCGATGCCGCCGACGCATCCTGACCGTCGCCCGGCGTGTTCACCGCCTGCCCGACCAGCGCCGGCAAGGCCGGGCCGGCAAGCGTCTGCATGACCGTTTGGCGCCCCTGTTCGAGCCGCGTCTGGAAACTGTTGTGGGCGGCGGCAGCCTCCGGCAACCAGTGCCGCATCTGCTCGGCGCCGGCCTGGTACAGCGGGATCAACGGCGAGGCCCGCCATTGCGGTTCGCGCGGCAAGGCCGTCCAGCCCAGCACCAGCACCAGCACGCAGCCCAGCACGGCACCGCGCAACAGCCCGTAGCACAGGCCCAGGAACCGGTTCACCTGGCCAAGGCCCAGCGACTTGACCAGCGAACTGGCCAGCCAACTCACCACGCTGCCGGTGATCATCGCCACCGCGAACACCAGCGCATAGGCCAGCAACAGCCGGCCGGCGGCGTCGTGGACCTGCGGTTGCAGCCAGTCCGCCACCGTCGCGCCATACACGAACGCCAGCCAGAACGCGGCGATCCACACCACGATCGACAGCACCTCGGCAACCAGCCCGCGCAGCGCCCCGAACAGCGCCGACAACGCCAGCACCACGAGCAGGACCCAGTCGATGGAACTCAGCATGCAGTCGCGTCCGGCATGCGGCTACACCGACCGGGAACGGCGCGGCGCGGACACGACGGACCGCGACCTCACGGGTAATCCACCACCATCCCGCTCTGGTTCATCCTGGTGGAAAGCTCGGTACGCAGGCGATCGGCATCGGCGCGCTGCGCGGTCGGCCCCACCCGCACCCGCCAACGGTCGCCGCTCGCGGTGTGGACTTTTTCGGTGTAGGCGACGAAGCCGGCGGCGTGTAGTTTGTCGCGCAGCGCGTTGGCGTCGCGTTCGGCGCCGAACGCGCTGACTTGCACCGCATAGGCGCGGGTGGTCGCCGCCGGCGCGTGCGTGGCAGCGGTCGCCGACGTCGCGCCGGAGGCAGCGCTGGCGGGCTTGGGCGTGACGTCGGGCTTGCCCGCCGTGGCAGGCTTGGCGACGCTGGACAGCGTGCTGGGCGGCGGTGCGGGCGTGGGCTCGGCAGCCGGGGTTGCCGCATCCAGCGCGACCACGTTGGCAGGCATGTCGTGGCGCATCTGCAGTGCGCGCAGCCGCGCCGCCTCGGCATCGCCGCGCTGCTGGAAAGGTCCGATCCGCACCCGCGTGCCCGGCTTGCCGGCCATCGTCACCGTGTCGGCGTATGCCGGCAGGCCCTTGCCCCGCAACGAAGCGACCAGCGCGTGCGCGTTGGCGGCGTTCGAATACGTCCCGAGGCTGACCACGTAGTGGCCGCCGGCCTGCGCGGCGGGAATCGCCGGCGCAGCCGACGGCGAGGCCGACGGCGTGGCCGGACTGGCCGCCGCCGGCGGTGTCGCTGCGCTCGCTGCGACCGGGGTGGCGGGCGAGGCCGCCGACGGCACCTTGGCGGACGCCGCCTGGTTTGCCGATGCCGCCGCGGGTGTGGGCGTCGAAGCGGCGAGCGTGGACTCGGCTGAAGCGGGGGAAGCAGCGGCTGCCGGCGCCGCCCCATCGTTCGCCGGCGAGCCCGGGGATGGCGACGGCGCCGGGTGCGTGGTGTCCATGCCCACGACGCCGCCCGCGGGGACGCTCGAAGAGGGCGCGTCCAGCGGCAATTCCTGGGTCTGGAACTCGCCCTTGGGGGCGGCAGGCACCTTCAGCGGAACACGCGTGCCGGAAAGACCCGGATCGCTGCCGACGATGAGCTTGGGCAGGAAAATGATCGCCAGCGCCGAGATCACGGCGGCGCCGATCAGGCGATGCTTCAGGGTGGGTTCCATGCGGCGCGTTCCGGCAGCGTCGGAAGGCCGCGATTATAGCCCGGCGGCCACGCCCGCCCGTGAACCGCGGCGTGCTTAGTTGGCGTCGAGCCAGCGCAGTGCTGCCGCCGCGGTGTGGAAGGATCCCAGCACCAGCACCCGGTCGCCGGAAACGGCGTCCGTGCAGGCATCGGCCAGCGCCGCGGCAACGTCCTCGCGCACCTCCACCAGCGCATCCCCGAGCATGCCGGCGACGCGCCGCGCAAGCACCTCGGCAGCCAGCCCACGCGGCGCGTCGGACAGGCCGCACAGCCACCACCGCGCCACCTGCCCTCGCAGCGGCGCCAGGATGCCGTCCAGATCCTTGTCGCCGAGCGCACTGAACACCGCCAGCACGCGACCTGCCGCAGGATGCAGCCCCTGCCATGCCGCCAGCTCACGCGCCGCCTGCGGGTTGTGGGCCACGTCCACCACGACCTCGACGCCGGCGCGCACGACGCGCTGCAACCGCGCCGGCAGGCGCGCGGAGCGGACACCCGCGACGATGGCCGCGTCCGGCACCAGCAGATCCAGCGCGCGAACCGCGGCGATCGCGGCGGCGGCGTTGGCGCGCTGCGCGGGCGCGGCAAGTTGCGGGTCGGGCAGGTCGATCGCATAGCCTGGCTCGCGCCAACGCCAGCCCCCCGTGCGATCGTCGATCAGGTAATCGCAACCGCCGCGGATCGCGACCGCGCCGATCCGGTAGGCATGCCGCAGCACGCTGGCCGGCGGGTCGGATTCGGCCAGGATGACCGGCCTGCCGCTGCGCATCACCCCGGCCTTTTCCAGGCCGATGGACTCCCGGTCGTGGCCGAGCAGCGCCTGATGATCCAGATCCACCGTGGTGATGATCGCCACGTCGGCATCGATGATGTTGACCGCATCCAGCCGACCGCCGAGACCGACCTCAAGAATCGCCAGGTCCAGATCGGCCGCCTCGAACAGCAGCAGCGCCGCCAACGTGCCGTATTCGAAATAAGTCAATGGAATTGCGTTCGGCCCGGCCGTGTGCGGACGATCCTCCTTCCCACCGGGCCGGTCCGCAACGTCGCCCGTTCGTGGTGAACTCGAACGATCGGTTTTCGAGACCGGCGAAAAAACCATGCGTGCCGAAGTCGAACGACCCATTCCCGACGCGGCGGATAAATCCGTTCGTGGTGAAATCCATCGATCCGCTTCCGACGTCACCGAAAATTCCGTTCGTGGTGAGCCTGTCGAACCACGCCGTTCGGGTGACCAAGCCTGCCCTTCGACAGGCTCAGGGCGAACGGCTTCAGCGTGTTCCGCTCCCGACGTTGCCAAGCCATCCGTTCGTGGTGAGCCTGTCGAACCACGCCGTTCAGGTGACCAGGCCTGCCCTTCGACAGGCTCAGGGCGAACGGCTTCAGAGGCTTCCGTTCCAGCCGCAGCCAGCCCATCCGTTCGTGGTGAGCCTGTCGAACCACGCCGTTCGGGTGACCA
>CAZXGS010000095.1:4557-7092 GCA_964640525.1 uncultured Gammaproteobacteria bacterium
TTCCGTTCCAGCCGCAGCCAGCCCATCCGTTCGTGGTGAGCCTGTCGAACCACGCTGTTCGCGTGACCAGCCCCGCCCTCCGACAGGCTCAGGGCGAACGGCTTCAGCGGGTTCCGCTCCCGATGAAGCCGCAGAATCCTCGCGCGGCGAATCCAGGAAATCCGTTCCCGGCGCACCCGTCGAACCCAAATCGGAAAGCCCAAACCGCGCCACCTCGATGCGCTCGAATGCCGCCACCAGGGCTGCATCGCTGGCATCCACGCCATCGATCCGCACGCGCTCGTTGTAGGCCATCAGGTGTGGCGAGGTGTACGCGCCCACGCGCAAACCCGCCGCACGCGCGATCGCCTCGACGAAAGCCACCGTGGAACCCTTGCCGTTGGTACCGGCCACCGTCAGCACCCGTCGTGCCGGTCGCCCCAGCCCGAGCCGTCGCGCCATTTCGCGCACACGCTCGAGCCCGAGCGCGATCGCGTCCGGATGCTGGCGTTGCTGGTGGTCGAGCCACTGCTCCAGGTTCACGACGGATCGGCTTCCACGCGACGATGGGCGCGCAGGATAGCCTGAGTGGGCAGGCGTCGGACCGGCACGGCGCGGTCAACGACAGCGACAGGGGGTAGCGCTACACTCGGCCCGAGGTTCGCCGCGGGGACGGCGTCCGTCCCTGGAGGCACTCGGTGCCGCGCGGATTGCGTGCGTGTCCGTTCGCACGCGGCAACCACGTGGAATCCAGCGATGCGTTGGGCTTTTTCATCTGCCAAACCTGCCTCGGAGCGTCCATGAGTCATCGCCTTCGCAAGACCTTTCCGCGCGCACTGGCGACCGGCGCCCTGCTGCTTGGCGGACCCGCGCTGCCGCTGCCGGCGCTGGCGCAACAATCGGGTACCGCAGCGCTGACCGCCCAGTTCAACCAGGTCTGCGCCGGCGCAGCTGGCGGTTCGGCGCTGGCCTCGCGCTGTGCGGTGGTGCTCGCCAGCCCGGATCCCAATGCGCGCGCCGATGCGGCCAACATGAACGACCTGGAAGAACTGCCCGGGGCCGGCCGCGCCGCAGCCAAGGACCAATGGCCCTCGCGCGCCGAGGTCGATACCCTGCTCACGCCGAAGCTGGCCCTGTTCGCCAGCATCGACCACGACCGCTCCTGGCGCAGCAACGATGTCATCGAGGCGGCATTCGATACCGACTCGACCAACTTCATCTTCGGCCTGGACTGGCATCCGGCGACACGCTGGCAGCTCGGGCTGACCTTCAACAGCCTGCACGAGAACCAGCAATTCCGCGGCTCGCAGGGGCGGACCCAGGCCGATGCCACCGGATTGATCGCAATCTCCAGCTTCGACATCGATCCGCACTTCGTGCTCAGCGGCTACTTCGGCCGGTTCTGGGGCGACCAGGACATCCGCCGCGTGGTCGGTTTCATCGACAACAGCGCGCCGGTCGCCGAGACAGCTTCTCCGGACCTGGTGCGCTCGCTTGGCGGCATCGGCCTGGACGCGAGCTTTCCGCAGGGTGCCCTGGTCTGGCAAGCCTCGCTGGGTTTCGACGCCAGCCGCACCACCATCGACGCGTACACCGAACAGGGCGGCTCCGGCTTCGACCTGATCGTGCCGCAGCGCGGCACGATCACCCGCCGCGGCCGCATCGAGTTCGGCCTCGCCGACACAGTGTCGGCGAGTTGGGGGGTGTGGCAGCCGGCGATCCGGGTCGGCTTCCTGCACGAGTTCGCCAACGATGCACGGACCGTGGGCGTGCGTTTCGTGGACGACACCAACGGCACCGTGGTCCGCTTCGATACCGGCGCGCCCGATCGCGACTGGGCGCAGGCGACGATCTCCTCCACATTCACCCTGCCCCACGGCAACTCCGGCTTCATCAGCATCGGCCGCGAGTTCGGCCACAGCACCTCCACCTCGGCGACCTACGCGATTGGTTGGCGGATCGAGCTGTAAGCGCGACGAGGGCCATTGCGCGGCGCGTATAATCGCGACCCTGGAGATCGCGAGGAATTCGCCATGCCGCAGATGATGAAGGCGCTGGTCAAGCGCAAGCCCGAGGAAGGCATCTGGATGGAGCAAGTGCCGGTCCCCGAGGTCGGCCCCAACGAGGTGCTGATCAAGCTGGAAAAGACCGCGATCTGCGGCACCGACCTGCACATCTACAAGTGGGACGCGTGGTCGCAGCGGGTCATCAAACCCGGACTCGTCATCGGCCACGAATTCGTCGGCCGGATCGTCGACATCGGCCCGGGCGTCACCGGCTACACCTTGGGCCAGCGCGTGTCGGCCGAGGGCCACATCGTCTGCGGCCACTGCCGCAACTGCCGCGCCGGCCGCCAGCATCTGTGCCCGAACACCATCGGCATCGGCGTCAACCGCAACGGCGCCTTCGCCGAGTACGTGGTGATGCCGGCCTCCAACCTGTGGCCGATCCCCGACCAGATCCCGTCCGAGCTGGCCGCCTTCTTCGACCCCTACGGCAACGCCGCGCACTGCGCGCTGGAGTTCGACGTGATCGGCGAGGACGTGCTGATCACCG
>CAZXGS010000096.1:0-6934 GCA_964640525.1 uncultured Gammaproteobacteria bacterium
CTCGCTGATCTCGATGTCGAACACGTCGATCCCGGCGAACTTCTGGAACAGCACGTTTTTGCCTTTTATGACCGGCTTGCCGGCCAGCGGCCCGATGTTGCCCAACCCGAGCACGGCGGTGCCGTTGCTGACCACCGCCACGAGGTTACCGCGCGCGGTGAGCGCGGCGGCCTGGTTGGGGTCGGCCACGATCGCCTCGCAGGCGTGGGCGACGCCGGGCGAATAGGCCAGCGCGAGGTCGCGCTGGGTCAGCATCGGCTTGGTCGGGGCGACCTTGATCTTGCCGGCCGGCGCCTTGCGGTGGTAGTCGAGCGCGGCTTGCTGGAGGGTGTCGTCGGTCATGGAGGAGCCGGTATAGGAAGAGTGCGGTCAAGTGCCGCGGGCCGTCCCTTCTCCCTCCGGGAGAAGAGCCTGCCCCCGAAGTGCTTCTGGTCGGGGGTGGCGCGAAGCGCCGGATGAAGGAAGATCCGCACGCCACGTCGTAGCGACGCAAGCGCGCTCTTCCCGCAAAGACACTGCGGCCCGGTGCATCGTTCCCTCATCCGCCCTGCGGGCACCTTCTCCCGAAGGGAGAAGGAAACCGCTCGCCGACCCGGGAACGGGCATCGATGAGACGAACGATACTACCCGATCCCGGTGTCGAGCTTCGCGAGGGCCGCCGGCACTCGTGCGCCGGGAATGTGCATTGATCGCATGCCTTCAGGTGGCCGCTCGCCGCAGCGCCGCCAGCGCACGTTCGACATCCTGCGCGTTGGTCGACCAGTTGCTCACCGAGATCCGCAGCACGGCTCGGCCCTGCCAGGTCGAGCCGGTGATCCACGCGGTGCCGTCGGCCAGCAAGCGCTCGCCGATGGTGCGGGTGCGTGCGTCGTCCTCGAAGGTGAAACAGACCTGGGTGAACACGACCTCGTTGCACACCCGCGCACCAGGGATGGCCGCGATGCCGACGGCAAATTCGCGCGCGCGAAGGCACAACCGCTCCACCAGCGCGACCACGCCCTGCCGTCCGAGGCAGCGCAGCACCGCCCACACCGGCACGGCCCGGGCGCGGCGCGAGAGTTCGGGCACACGCTCGAACGGGTCGCCACCGGCGGCGCTGAGCATCAGGTAGTCGCCATGCATGCCCATCGCCGCGCGCAGCGCGGCGCCGTCGCGGACGATCGCCACCCCGCAGTCGTAGGGCACGTTGAGGGTCTTGTGGGCGTCGGTGGCCCAGGAGTCGGCGTGTTCCATGCCTGCAGTCAGATGGCGCAGGGCCGGCGAAACCGCGGCCCACAAGCCGAACGCACCATCGACGTGGACCCAGGCGCCGTGACCATGCGCCACGTCGATCGCCGCGGTGAAATCGTCGAACGCACCGGAATGGATGTTGCCGGCTTGCAGGCAGACGATGGTCGGCGCATCGGGCTCGACTGCCAGCACCTGCGCCAGTGCGGCCACGTCGATCCGGCCCTGGCCATCGACGGCCACCGCCTCGGGCGCGCCCAGGCCGAGGTAGCGCAGCGCCAGGTCGATGGTGTCGTGGCGCTCGCCACCGACCAGCACGCGGATTCGCGGCGCACCGAACAAGCCTTGCCGAGCCTCGCTCCAGCCGGCCTTGCGCAACAGCGCGCCTCGCGCGGATGCAAGGCAGGTGAAGTTGGCCATCGTGCAGCCGGTGACGAAGCCGACGCCGCTGTCGGCGGGCAATCCCAGCAGGTCGAGCAGCCACCCCGCCGCCGTCTCTTCCAGCGCGGTGTTGGCGGTGGTCACTTGACGCAGGCCGGCGTTCTGGTCCCAGGCCGACACCAGCCAGTCGGCGGCCAGCGCGGCCGGGTGGGTGCCGCCGATCACGAAGCCGAAGAAACGCCCGGAGCCCATCGCAACCAGGCCCGGCGGCGCGTTCGCACCGAGGAAATCGACCACCTCCGCGGCATCGCTCGGACCCTCGGGCACCGGTCCGCCGAACACCGCCAGCATCTCCTCGACCGATGCCTGCGCCGGCACCGGTCGGTCGTCCAGCGATTCCAGCCACGCGCGTGCATGGCGCATCGCGGCAGCGAGCGCGGCATCGGCTTGCGCGCGCTCGTCCATGCTCGGTCAGACCACCCGCACCTTGCGCAGGTTCAGCGCCGGATCGCGCCAGAAGGCGTCGTTCTCGAAGCGGCGGAACAGGTCCGGCGGCAGGATGGTCTGGCGCTCGTTCGGGTGCACCTTGGCGCCGACCACGTGCAGGCCGGGGGTGCCGGCGCGCATGTCGAACTCGTTGGCCTCGTACTCGACGTTGTCGAAATCGTGCTGGAAAAATGGCTCGCCGATGAAGTCGTAGATCGCCGCCATCGTCCGCGCCGGTTCGCGGGTCAGGCTCTCGTACTGGATCAGCATCAGCTGCTTGCCGGCGCCTTCGTCGTTGTAGGCTTCCTTCAACGCATTGAACGGAAAGCCGACCAGGCCCTCGTTGCCGGCCATCGAGTCGGCGCGCTGATAGACCGTGCCACCGGGCGCGTAGCCGAAGATCGAGGACGGCTGGAAGGTGTTCTTGCGGATCAGCCGCTCGACGCTGTCGATCACCCACGGGATGTGGCGCACGCAGGCGATGACCTTGCTCTGCGGCAGCAGCTCGCGCAGGTGGCGCAGCTTGATGCACCACATGCGGTTGGTGTCGAAGATCACCGGACGGTCGAATTCCGGGCCGTAGTAGTTGTCGAACAGGCCGCGCAGGACGCGCTTGCGCTGGTCGTCGGAGATGAACACCGAGAACTCGTTGCGCGCGCTCATCTCGCCGGTGATGGTGTTGAACATCCCGGCCACCGGGCCGCTCATGCCGGCGTGGAAGCGCGGGTTCTGCTTGAGCAGGCCCGAGAGCAGGGTGGAGCCCGAACGCGGCAGGCCGGAGATGAAGTGGAACGTGTGCGACATGGTTGCCCCTCGATGGTGGGTGGCCGGACCAACGGGTCGAGACGGCCGGCAAGCGCCGGATTATGCCTGTTTGCCGGCGGGGCCGCCGGACGCGGCCGCCTGCGGCGTCGAATCGATCGGCACGGCACCGCCAATGGCGAACTCCGGGCAGGCGACCCTGGTGCGCGCCGTTCGCGGAGACAACGCGCGCCACGACGAGACCGAGCAACGATCCGCTTGGGAGCCGGGGACAGAACCCGCGACTACTTGATACCAATCACCATCGAGTCCGGACCGATCAACGGCTCCACACGCGTTCCAGAGAACCCCGCATCCCGCATCCACTGCTGGCACTGCGAACCGGTGAAGTCGAAGCCTCCGGGCGTTTCGATCAACATGTTCAGGCTCATCATCAACCCAAACGCATTCTTCGACCGATCGTCGTCGATGATGGACTCGTAGACGATGAAAGCGCCACCGGGAGGAAGCGCATCGAACGCCTTTCGGGTCAGCATCCGCTTCGTCGGCAGGTCCCAGTCGTGCAGGATGTGCCCCATCAGGACCACGTCGGCGTTGGGAAGATCACGCTCGAAAAAGTCACCGGGCACGAACTGGAGCCGGTCGGCGACGCCAAGTGCCGAAACGTACTCTTCAAAGATGGGCCCCACCGCTGGCAAGTCGAAGCCGCGGCCCTGGAGTCGCGGGTTGGCCAGCGCAACCTGCGCGGCAAGATCCCCTTGCGCCGTGCCCACGTCGACGAAACTCCGATAGTCGCCCCAAGGAAAGCGGCTGGCAATGGCCAGGTTGGCGCCATGGCTAACACCCGTCATCGCCGCGAGGAAGCCCCGCAAGCGATCCGGATCGTCGTACAAGGTTTCGAACAACCCCGGCTGCCCGGTTCGAAGTTCGTTCTGCGGCATGCCGGTGCGAAGCGCTTCGGTGAGGTGCCCCCAGAACGGGTACAGGCGAACGTTGGCCATCTCGAGAATGCCACCGACGTAGGATGCCTTGTTGCGGTCCAGGAAGAAGTCGGTTTCGGGCGTGTTGGCGTAGCGGTCGTCATGGCGCGTGAGGAAGCCAAGCGCCACCAAGGCATCGAAGAAATCCCGAGCCGAGCGAGGATGAATGCCAATTTTGTCCCGGATGGCCTCGAAGGATTGGGGCCCGGGCGCCAACGCGGTGAACAGGCCGATCTCGACCGCACTGAGCAGTGTCTTCGATGCCCAGAAGGCCATGCCAGTCTGGAGTATCTTTTCCGGGTTCAGTCCCGCTTGCATGGTGATCCCCTCGTCATGGCATTGGGTTATCGGATCAGGAACTCGCGGTAGCGCCTGCGATGGAGCCCACCCCATGGCGGGTCATACTCGCTCGCCGCACCTCCCGCTCGGCTGCGAAGCCGCAACCCCGTCGCGTCGAACCCAGCATGCGCCAGACGCAAGCGGTGGCGGGCATCGAAGCGCACCGCCCGCTCCACCATCTGCTCGAAAAACGCGATTCTGGCGGCGGTACTCAAGGCCATTCCGTCGCGCAGGTGGTTGCGTCGGGCATCCTCGTGGCGACATGACAGCGGGTCGGGCATCGGTCAGGGTTCCGGTTGCAGGCTGATTCCACGATTCGCAGCAGACCACCCGCCCATTCCGGGCACCGACCAGAAGGTTACCACCGCGACCCCCGCGTACCGCCACCCCGCTCGAGAGCGCCGTCCTCAGCCCCCTGCCCACTTCCGCAGCAACGCCAGCCTGCCGTCGTTGCGGATCGCGGACAGCACTCGGCAACCCGACGCGGCAAAAATCGGGGAGGCCCGCGCACTGGTCAGCCGACTCAGCCGCAAGTTCATGCCATCCGAACCGCAGGCGCTGGCGGTGTTGCTGCGGTAGGCATGCGGCCGTCGTGGATGGTTCACGGCAGACTGCCGCAATCGCTGGCGATTGCCTGCGCAGGTGTTCATGCTGTGCGCACGAGAAGACGGGGTCGCGAGAAGACGGGGTCGCGTCTTGTATTGACGTATCCGATGAACGCGGCGCCTTCCGTCGTCCCTTCACGCGCCCTTGGCCCGGCGCGCAATCCGGCTCACCGTCGCGTAATGCAGCCCGAAATGTGCACCGATCTGGACCAGTGTCCACCGGCGAATTCGAGGCGAAGCGGACGAGCCATGCAGACAGGCTGCAGGAGCATATGCGGCAAAGCAGGACCTGGCCCCGTGCCCTTCTCGACCCCGCGCTCTTCTCCATGCTTTTTGCTTGCTTGGAATTGTGCACCCGTTGCACAATATCAACCTCATGCCGACCCTCCACCGCATCGGCAACACCACGATCCGGGTCAACGTTCCCGACCATCGCCCGGCGCATGTGCATGTGGTGTTGGCCGACCGCCGCGATGCGATGGTGATGCTGGACACGCTGGCAGTGGTCAGTCGTACCGTGAAGGCACGGGACATTGCCGAGGCGCTGGCATGGATCGCGGCCCACCGCGAACGTATTCGGCGCATTTTCGAGGAGTGCAACCCATGATCCACGACCCGCAACACACCATCACCGTCGTCCGTGCGTTAGCAGACATGCGCCTGGCGCTGACCTTCGCCGACGGCTTCGAGGCCACGGTGAGCCTGAAGGAATGGAGCCGCCGCAAACCGCTGCGTGCACTGGCCGATCCGGCCGTGTTCCGTCGCGCACGCGCGGATGCGCGCGGCGGTTACGTGATGTGGATCGCTGACGATCTGGAACTGGCCGCGGACAACCTGCGCAACCTCGCGGTGGAGCAGGCCGGCGGCATCGGCCACGAACGCCTGTGGAACTGGATGGATCGCAACGCCCTGACCCAGGAGCGCGCGTCGGCGGCCATCGGCATTTCGCGGCGGATGCTCAACTACTACCTGTCCGGCGCCAAGCCCATTCCATTGACAGTGTGGCTGGCCTGCGTAGGTTGGGAGTCACAGCAGGCGGCGTGATGGTCAGCCCGTGCACGAGCGGCGCGCGTGCGCGTACGGGGTCGCGTCTTGTATTGACGTATCCGATGAACGCGGTGTCTTCCGTCGTCGCTTCACGCGCCCTTGGCCCGCCGCGCAATCCGGCTCACCGTCGCGTAATGCAGCCCGAAATGTGCACCGATCTGGGCCAGCGTCCACTCCCCGGTCGCGTAGGCGGCCTGGATCGCATCGTCGCGATCGGGCGATAGACGTGCGATCTGCGCCAGCGAAGTCCAGGCCCGCTGGCGTCTTGGCACCTCGCGCGACGGCGCGGCGGCCTTGCGGGTGACGCGTTCGATGAATGCTTCGTCGCCCAGAAACACCTGCCCGGAAGCTGCCCGCCACGGATCGAATTCACCCACCCCTTCGGCCACGAAGCGGGCGTAGGCGCGACGCGCGGGGCCGGACCGATCGCCAAACATCGCCAGCGTGCCGTCCACCTGCAGCGGTGGCAACGGCTTTGCCTTGCCCATCACCTCCAGGTGACTGCCCCATCGCCAATCCGCGGCGGTGGCCGCGATCCGCGCCCGCACCGGATTGAGGACGATGTAACGCAGAACCTCCAGCAGGTACCCGTCGCGATCCACCAACTGCGCCTTGTACCGCCCCTGCAACACGTGCCCGACCCGACCATGACGGCGATTGAAGCCCTGGGTGTAAACGCCATTGACCTCGCGCATCCCCCGCGCCAACGTCGCCCGCCGCGTCTCCACCAGCAGGTGGTAGTGGTTGCCCATCAGGCAATACGCCCACAGCGCCCAGTCGAAGCGCTCGCAGACGTGCGCCAACCCATCCCTGAACGCCTGCCGATCATCGTCATCGACAAAGATCGCCTCGCGCGCATTGCCGCGTGCCATCACATGATGAAACGCGCCGGCGAATTCGAGGTGAAGCGGACGTGCCATGCAGACAGGCTACAGGGCCGAATGTGGCCAAACAAGACCTGACCCCCATCGAGTGCATGGCAAAACAAGACCCTTTGCTTGCCTTGCTTCGCGCGACCCCTTGCTTCGCACGCATCATGCGGATTTATAAAACAGGCTCTTCGTGAAAGCGTGTGGGTGATTTCGCTCGATTTCACAGTTCCGGGAG
>CAZXGS010000097.1:0-546 GCA_964640525.1 uncultured Gammaproteobacteria bacterium
CTATCCGGGGGTCGGCCCCGAACATGCATTCCTCAAGGACAGCGGTCGCGCGCAGTACGTCGGCGTGACCGACGAGGAGGCGCTGGCCGCTTTCCACCGGCTGGCGCGCACCGAGGGCATCCTTGCCGCACTCGAATCCAGCCACGCGGTGGCGCAGGCGATCAAGCTCGCGCGCGAATTGCCCAAGGATGCGCTGGTGCTTGCCAACCTGTCCGGTCGCGGCGACAAGGACGTGCACACGATCGCGGCGCGTGAAGGGATCATCGCCGCCGCCGGCGGCGCGTCGAGGGCGAGCGCGAGCAACCGATCCGCGGCGGCGTCGCGAACGCCGAGATCAGCGTCGACGGCGATCACGCGACCGAGAACCGCCGGATCGCCGACCTTGGCGATCGCCGCCTGCCGCACCCCCGCGTCGAGGTCGCGCTCCGCCAGGGTCGCGAGCTCTTCCGGATCGTCGAGCTCGGCGACCGCTTGCAGGCGGACGGCGGAATCGGAGTGTTTCCAGCGCGGTTGCGGCTTGAGTTTGTCGAGAATGCTCATGGGCGA
>CAZXGS010000097.1:556-6790 GCA_964640525.1 uncultured Gammaproteobacteria bacterium
AATCCGGTCGTTGCCGATCCCTCACCCCAACCCCTCCCCCGGAGGGAGAGGGGCTTCCACGACAGGCTACGGAGCCCATGAATCGTATCGATCATCGTTTCGCAACCCTCACGTCGTCCGGCCGCAAGGCCCTGATTCCGTTCATCACCGCCGGCGATCCCTCGCCGGAAGCGACCGTGCCGGTGATGCGCGCGCTGGTCGCCGCGGGTGCGGACGCGATCGAACTCGGCGTGCCGTTTTCCGATCCGATGGCCGACGGCCCGACCATCCAGCGCAGCTCCGAGCGCGCGCTGGCGCGTGGGATCGGCACGTCCGAGGTGTTCGCGATGGTGCGCGAATTCCGCACCACCGATGTCGTTACGCCGGTGGTGTTGATGGGCTACCTCAATCCGGTGGCGATTCGCGGGGTCGAGCGCTACGCGTGCGAGGCGGCGGCCGCGGGCGTGGACGGCGTGCTGCTGGTCGATCTGCCGCCCGAGGAAGCCGATGCCTTTCGCGTCGGCTTCAATGCCCACGGGGTGGCGCTCATCACCCTGGTGGCGCCGACTACCTCTGCCGCGCGGCTGCAGCGGATCGCCGCGCAGGCGCAGGGCTACCTGTATTACGTCAGCTTCGCAGGCGTCACCGGCGCCAGCAAGCTGGATGCCGCTGCGGTCGCCGATCGGGTGGCGACGCTGCGGGCGCAGGTGCGGGTGCCGGTGGTGGTCGGTTTCGGGGTACGCGATGCGGCCGGCGCGCAAGCGCTGGCGCCGATCGCCGACGGCGTGGTGGTGGGCAGCGCCTTGGTGGAGGCGATCGCGGCCGCGCCGGATGCCGCGACCGCGGCCGCGCGCGCCGGCGCCTTCCTGGCGCCGTTGCGGGCGGCGCTGGACGGATGACCCGGTCCTGACCGCAGGCCCGGGATGACGGCGGTTGCCAACGTGGCGCCAACGGCCCGCCCGCCGCGGCGCTGGTAAACTGCATCCTTCGACCGTCAGGAAGACCCGACCCCGATGAGCTGGCTGCAGAAACTCATGCCTGCGCGCATCCGCACCGAAGGCGGCAACAAGCGCAGCATCCCGGAAGGGCTGTGGGAGAAATGCGAGAAATGCGGCACGGTGCTGTACGGGCCGGAGCTGGAAAAGAACCTCGAGGTTTGCACCAAGTGCGCCCATCACCGCCCGATCGCGGCGCGCGCGCGGCTGGAAAGCCTGCTGGATGCGCAATCGATGCAGGAGATCGCCGCCGAGCTGGCGCCGACCGATCCGCTCAAGTTCAAGGACAGCAAGATTTACGCCGAGCGCATCCGCGCCGCGCAACAGGCGGTCGGCGAGCAGGATGCACTGGTGGTCGTGCGCGGCCGTTTGAAGGGCCAGGACGTGGTGGTGGCGGTGTTCGAGTTCCGCTACATGGGCGGCTCCATGGGGTCGGTGGTGGGCGAGAAATTCGCGCGTGGGGCAGAGGTCGCGCTGGCCGAAAAAATCCCGTTCCTGTGCTTTACCGCCAGCGGCGGTGCGCGCATGCAGGAGGGCCTGTTCTCGTTGATGCAGATGGCCAAGACCTCGGCGGTGCTGGGCCGGCTGCGCGCGGCGCAGGTGCCGTACGTCGTGGTGCTGACCCATCCGACCACCGGCGGCGTTTCGGCAAGCCTGGCGATGCTGGGCGACCTGAACATCGCCGAGCCGGAGGCGCTGATCGGTTTCGCCGGCCCGCGGGTAATCGAGCAGACCGTGCGCGAGAAATTGCCGGAAGGATTCCAGCGCTCGGAGTTCCTGCTCGAACACGGCGCCATCGACCTGATCATCGATCGCCGGCAGTTGCGTGACCGGCTTGCCGCCTTGCTGGCCCTGCTGCTGCGCAAACCTGCGCCGACGCAGGCCGCGGATGACGCGGTCGCCGCGTGAGGCGACGCCCGGCGCAGCGTCGGTCGGGTGGGATGCAGGCCGGCATGCCTGTGCAGGAAAATTTCAAGTGAGGTGGGCATGAGCACGCGGCGCTGGTTCGGTACCGATGGCATCCGGGGACGGGTCGGCGAAGGCCCGATTTCGGCCGACTTCATGCTCCGGCTGGGCTGGGCACTGGGGCGCGTGCTGGGCCGCGATGCCGAACATCCCTCGGTGGTGATCGGCAAGGACACCCGCATTTCCGGCTACATGTTCGAATCCGCGCTGCAGGCCGGGCTGGTCGCGGCCGGCACCGACGTGCACCTTTCCGGCCCATTGCCCACGCCAGGCATCGCCTTCCTGACCCGCTCGCTGCGCGCGGAGGCGGGCATCGTCATCAGCGCCTCGCACAATCCGCATCACGACAACGGCATCAAGTTCTTCAACGCCCACGGCGAGAAACTCGACGATGCCACCGAACTGGCCATCGAGGCGATGCTCGATGAAGCGTTCTCCACCGTCGCCTCGGATCGGCTCGGCAAGGCCGCGCGCATTTCCGGCGCGGGTTCGCGCTATGCCGAGTTCTGCAAGGCGACGGTGCCCGCCGATTTCGACCTCAAGGGCTTGAAGATCGGGTTGGACTGCGCGCACGGGGCGACCTATCGCATCGCGCCGCAACTGTTCGAGGAACTCGGTGCGCAAGTCAGCGCCATCGGGGTTCTCCCGGACGGACTGAACATTAACGACCGGGTCGGCTCCACCCACATGGACGCGCTGGCCGCGCATGTGCGCAGCGCCGGTTGCGACCTGGGCATCGCCTTCGACGGCGACGGCGACCGCATGCTGATGGTCGACGGCTCCGGCGCCATCGTCGATGGCGATGCGCTGCTGTACGTGCTGGCGCTGGACTGGCATGCAAGCGGCCGCCTGCGCGGGCCGGTGGTGGGTACCCTGATGACCAACTACGGACTGGAACGTGCGCTGGCCGCGCGCGGGATCGAGTTCGTGCGCGAGCGCGTGGGCGATCGCTACGTTCACCGCGCGCTGGTCGAGCGCGGTGGCGTGCTCGGTGGCGAGGCCTCCGGACACCTGCTGTGCATGGACAAGGCCAGTACCGGCGATGGCCTGGTCAGCGCTTTGCAGGTGCTGGAGGTGCTCGAACGCACCCGGCGCACCCTGGCGCAGGCGCTGGACGGGCTGCAACGGCTGCCGCAGCACACCGTCAACGTGCGTTTTGCCGGTGGTGGCGCAACGCCGGTGGAGCATCCGGCCGTGCAGGGCGAACTGGCCGCCGCGCGCGAACGGGTTGCCGGTCGCGGGCGTGCGTTCCTGCGCGCCTCGGGCACCGAGCCGGTGGTGCGGGTCACGGTCGAGGCGGACGACGAGCAACTCGTCCACCAGTTGCTGGATCGCCTCGTCGCCGCGGTCAAGGTCGCGGTGGCGTGAAGGTTTCGCCTCCGCGGGTGCCGCAAGGCGGTCGAGTCGATAGAATGCACCCGGTGATCCCACCAGCCTGATGGATGCAAGCATGAGCCGGCAGCCGGAAATCATCATCTCGAGCACGGACGCGGAACGGCTGGAGGAGCTGTTGGCGTCGATGCCGCACGGCGCATTCTTCGGTCGCGCCGAACTCGAGTCCGAACTGGCACGGGCGAAGATCGTGGCACCGCAGGCGATGCCGCCGCAGGTGGTGACCATGAACTCCACCGTTCGATTCGGCGTGGATACCGCCGGCGACGACTTCGAGTTGACCCTGGTGTATCCGAAGGACGTCGATGCCAGCGGCAAGACCATCTCTATCCTCGCCCCGGTCGGCAGTGCGCTGCTCGGCTTGTCGCAGGGCGACTACATCGACTGGCCCAAGCCGGGAGGCGGGTCGGTCAAGGTGCAGGTCAAGCAGGTCACTTACCAGCCCGAGCGCATGGGCGCCTACCACCGCTGAGGGTGCGGGTTGCGCCGGCGCGATGCCCGGGGCGGCGAAGGCCCCGGTGTCATCGCAATGCCGGCGAATCCCACCCGGGCCGCGGCGCGAAGCGTTCGCCGTGGGTGCGGCGCAGTGTCTCCAAGCGCGCCTTGAGCAGATCCGCACCGACGCTGCGGATGTGCGCGATCGGGCCGCCGCGGAACGGCGCGAAACCGGTGCCGAAGATGACTCCGGCGTCCAGCAGGTCGGCGTCCTCGACCACACCGGCGTGCAGGGCAGCCACCGCTTCGTTGAGCAGCGGCAGGATCAGGCGATCTTCCAGATCCTCGGGCGGCTGGTAGCCGGAGGGCAGCGGCGGCTTGACCGCTTTGCCCTGTTCCCATTTGTAGATGCCCTGGCCATCCTTCTTGCCGCGTTTGCCCGGCTCCACCGCGCCGAGCGTAGCCGGGACTTCCAACCCGAGGAAGGGTGCGAGCTCGCGGGCGACGCCGGCGGCCACGTCCAGACCCACGGTGTCGATCAGCTCGATCGGCCCCATTGGCATGCCGAAGCGCAGCGCGGCCTGGTCGATGGCGCGGCCGTGGATGCCCTCGGCGTAGGCCGTGGCCGCTTCCAGCAGGTACGGGAACAACAGCCGGTTGACCAGGAAACCGGGGCTGCCGGCCACCGGCACCGGCAGCTTGTCGATCGCGCGGCAGAACGCGGCCAGGCGTTGCGCGGTCGCCGGCGCCATGCGCGGATGCTGGACGATCTCCACCAGCGGCATCAGCGCCACCGGGTTGAAGAAGTGCAGGCCGGCCAGGCGACCGGGCTGGTCGAGCGGCTCGCCCAGTTGCGCCAGCGGAATCGACGAGGTGTTGGAGGCGGCGATGGCCTCGTTGCCCAGTTGCGGCTCGATCCCGGTCAACAGCGCCTGCTTGGCCTGCACGTCCTCGACGATCGCCTCGATCACCAGCTGCGCGTTGGCCACGCCGGCGCCGCCGAGGTCGGCGCGCAGCCGCGCCCGAGTCTCCGCGCGCTTCGTATCGTCCTTGACCTTCTTCGCGTACAGCGCGTCGGCGCGTTGCAGGGCCGGCTCGATGAAGCGCATCTCGCGATCCTGCAGGCTGACCTCGAAGCCTTTCAACGCGCACCAGGCGGCGATGTCGCCGCCCATGGTGCCGGCGCCGACGACGTGCACGTTGCGGATCCCGTGCTCCTTGCCGCCCAGGCCCTTCAAGCGGTCCTGCAGGAAGAACACGCGCACCAGGTTGCGCGCGGTGGGCGTTCTGGCCAGCCCGGCGACCGCGCGCGCCTCGGCCTTGAGGCGTGCCTGCAGACTGCCTCCGCCGTGGCGCTGCCAGGTCGCGATCAGCGTGTAGGGCGCGGGGTAGTGCGCCTTGCGCGCCTTGCGGGCGACCTTGCCGACCAGCGTCGGTGCGAGGAGGCGGCGTGCCAGCCAGGTGTTGGTCGCCCACGCCAGCAGGCGGGTCTGCAGCGGCCGCGTCGGCTTGCGCGCGGCCAGCCGGATCGCGGCCTCCAGCAGCAGGGCAGGGTCGGCCAGCTTGTCCACCAAGCCCATCGCCAGGGCCGACTTCGCCGACACGCTGCGTCCGGTCAGCATCAGGTCCATCGCCGCCGGCGCGCCGATCATCCGCGGCAGGCGCACGCTTCCGCCCCAGCCCGGGTAGATGCCCAGCTTGATCTCGGGCAAGGCGATGCGGGTGTCGGCGGCGTTGCTGGCCACGCGGTAACGGCAGGCCAGCGCCAGTTCCGCGCCGCCGCCCATGCAGTGGCCGTGGATCGCCGCGACCGTCGGCAGCGGCAGGCTGGCCAGCCGCTGGTAGATCGCCTGCCCTCGGCGCAGCACGTCCTCGATGCGGCCGCTGGCGTGGAAGCCCTGGAATTCCTTGACGTCGGCGCCCGGCGCAAAGCCACCCGCCTTGCCGGAGCGGATCACCAGCGCCTTCGGCGGCTCGATGGCGATGCGCTCGAGCATGTGTTCCAGTTCGTCCAGCACCGCCTGCGAGACCGCGTTCACGGCTGCATCGGCGCGATCCAGGACAAGCACCAGGACGCCGTCCTCGCGCAAGGTCGGTTGCCAGTGGGCAAGGCGCAATCCGTCGAAAAGCATGGCCGGTTCCGGATGAGGTGTGACCGCCGAGGGTAACCGGATGCAGCGGAGCGTTGGCTCCAAATCCACGCCCGCAGGCGGCGGCTGCGGGGCATTGCCCGTATCATCGGCAAGGACCTGCAAGCATGCGAGTGCGGCAGGTCGTCGGGGGCATGGAACTTATTGCGCGCACGGCGGTCATGATCTGCGGCCCAGGGCCGTGCGCAAGGAGACAGGGCGCGGATGGGCGAGAACGAACTGGACCGGGCACTGGTCGAGCGCGTGCAACGCGGCGACCGCACGGCGTTCGACCTGCTGGTGCGCAAGTACCAGACCCGGGTCGTGGCGCTGATCGG
>CAZXGS010000098.1:0-6594 GCA_964640525.1 uncultured Gammaproteobacteria bacterium
GGCCCGCAGGGCGTCGAAGTCGGTCAGGTTGCGCAGCAAGTCGGGTCCGGGTTCACTCACCTGCCCCAGGAAGCGCATCCGTCGCGATTCCGGACTCAGGTGGCGGATGAACTCGCGTTCCAGATCAACGTCGTCCTTGTGCAGCAGCCGGATCAGCACCTCGCTGCCATCACGCAAGGTTTCGATCCAATGTGGAGCATCGCTTTGTTCCGCGACGGTTACCAGCGCGGGCTTGATGGGCTTCGGAACCATCGGCGCGGCAGTGCCTTTCATGGTGCGGGACCTCCGGATCGGGTTCCTGCAGCCTGTCACGGCGCCCTTTGGAGCTTTTGATCGACGTCAACCGCGCGCCACTTTGTGCGCGATTCAGGCCGAGCCAAGGACCTGCCGCACCGCACGTGCGATCACGATTTCCTCGTCGGTGGGCACCACGAACACTCCGACCGGTGCCCCGGCCCTGCCGATTCGCTGCGCGTGGCGGGCGTTGGCTTCCGCATCGAGTTCGACGCCGAGCCAGCGCAGGCGCCCGCAGATCCCGGCACGTATCCCTGCCGCATGTTCACCGACACCACCGGTGAACACCAACACCTCCAGTCCATCCAGCACGACGCATTGGGATGCGATGGCAGCGGCAGCACGATCAGCGAACATCTCCAGGGCTTCGCGCGCACGGGGATCGTCGCTGGCCTCCAGGACGCGCACGTCACCGCTGATTCCGGATACGCCCAGCAGCCCGGAACGATTGCCCAGCAGATCCGCGACGTCCTGCACGCTCATTCCGCGTTGCTGCTGCAAGTACAGCAGGACCCCGGGGTCGATCGCGCCGCAGCGCGTGCTCATCATCAGGCCATCGAGTGGGGTGAAGCCCATGGACGTCGAGACGCTTTGCCGATCGCGCATTGCGCACACGCTGGCACCGTGGCCAAGATGGGCCACCACGGCCTTCCCGTACGGGTGCGCGCCGGCAATTTGCGGCAACACGCCGGCAATGTATTCGTACGACAGGCCATGGAATCCGATGCGCACGACTCCCGAATCGCTCAAGGCGCGCGGGAGCGCGAACCACTGCGACAGCCTCGGTTGCGTGCGATGGAACGCGGTATCGAAGCAGGCGACCTGTGGCACATCGGGCAGCAGTTCCTGCACGCTCCTGATCAGTGCGACCTCGGCTGGCTGGTGTGCGGGGGCGAGCATGGCCAAGGCCTCGAGTTCGGCCAACACGCTCGTGTCGACGCGGACCGGCTGGTCGAAGCGCGTGCCGCCGTGGACCACGCGATGACCTGCTCCGGCGAGACTCACCTCCGGATGCCGCGTGCGCAGCTCGGAGAGCAGCCAGCGAACCGCCTCACCGATATCCGCGGCGGCGGGTCGCTCCGAAACGGCCTGGCCGATGGTTTGCCCGCGCGATCTGAAGGTGGCATGCCCATCGTGCCCGACATCGGTGATGTCGCCACGCAGGATGGGTTCGAGGGCCACGGCATCGAACAAGGCCAGCTTGATGCTGGAGGAGCCGATGTTGAGAGCCAGGAAGGCCCGGTTCATCTTTTCCCCGAGACCTGATGATGGGCGAACAACCGCGTGAGAGCACACGACACCACGCGTGAGCGCACGGGGTCGGACCGACTGGTCAGGGCGATGGGCACGCGCGCACCCAGGACGATGCCGGCCGAAGCGGCGCCCGCGAGATAGATCATCTGTTTCGCCAGCATGTTGCCGGTCATCAGGTCGGGCACCACGAGGATGTCGGCATGGCCGACCACCGGGGATCGGATGCCCTTGATGGTGGCCGCCGCGACGGATACCGCGTTGTCGAAGGCGAGCGGGCCTTCCAGCACGCCACCCGTGATCTGGCCGCGATCGCGCATCTTGCACAACGCCGCAGCATCGACCGTGGAGGCGATGCGAGGGTTCACGGTTTCGACGGCAGACAGGATCGCCACCTTGGGTGATTCAATACCGATGGCGCGTGCCAGATCGATCGCGTTCTGGACGATGTCGCGCTTGTCGCAGAGGTCAGGTGTGATGTTGATCGCACCATCGGTGAGGAATAGCGGTTTGGGATACGTGGGAACATCCAATGCGAACACGTGGCTGACGCGGCGTTCGGTCCGCAGGCCGCGCTCGCGGTCCAGTACTTCACCCATCAGCTCGTCAGTGTGAAGCGCGCCCTTCATCAGTGCCGCGGCTTCGCCGGCGCGAACCATGGCGACGGCGCGGGCCGCCGCCGCATGGCTGTGCGGAACGTCTTCAACATGACAATCGGCCACGTCCAAACCGGCCGATTCCGCGGCAAGGCGTACTTTTGCCTTTGGCCCAACCAGGATCGGCGCAATCAGGCCTTGCCGCGCAGATGCCAGTGCACCCTGCAACGACAGCGCATCGCACGGGTGGACCACGGCGGTGGCCAACGGTTCGAGCGCAGCGGCCGCATCCACCAGCGGATCGAACGTGGATCGGGTTGCAGCGTCGTCAACATCGGCTGACAAGCGAGGCTCCTCGTTCAACATGCACGGATTCTGGCGGCAAGCGCTTGCCCTGGCTTGACCAGGGTCAACTCGAAGCTGGCTTCCAGATGACGCAGGCCTCCTGGCGCCACACGGCGTCCGTGACGCCGCCTGCCATGATCATCTCGAGGCCCAAGCGCGTCGCGGCCGTTCAGGACCTTCGGACAACCGCTGGCGACTGCAGAACGATCGATCCCTGCGCCCGACTTCGGCGAGGCGCCGGTCGGCGTCCTTGCCACCGGCTGCGCCACACCGATCCGCACATCGAGGTCGGCGGCCGGACAGGTTCGCTCCGTCATCGACTGATTCCGGGCCACGCGGGCGACGGCGAGGTGACGATCATCAGCGCCGGCGCCGGCGGCCGGATGGCATCGCCATCGCCCTGTACGGGGCGAACTTCCGGATCGCGCCAGTCACGACGCTGCGCGCTCGCCACCAGCCACGATCCGCCAAGTGGGCGCCGCCAGTCCCAGCACCGCCGCCTGTTGCGACATTTCGACCACCTGCTGCGCATCGGGTTCGGCCGTGAACAACAGGTGATACGCGATGGGCTCGTCCATCCACGGTTGCACGGCGGCGCGCATCCTGATCTGCGCGGACCAGGGCAACGCCGCGAGCGTGGCGGGCGCCGCGTGTGCGCGCGAACCGCCGGCCTGCAAGACGTTCAAGGCACAACCGGAGGAATACATCGTACGACCGTCCCCGGGCGCGGCGATGATCGTCCGCGGATGCGGGGCATCCTGCAATGGATCGAGCGCATCGGCGACGTCGTTGGCCAACAGCGCGAGCCGCGGATGCGGTACGATCGCTGTGAGCCGCCGATGGCGCAGGCCGTGGTGATGGGCCGCGCGCACCACGTCCGGCGCAAACCCACGCAGGATGGCCCGCTCGATTGCCGGGATGGCGCCGCCGGTCGCACCGCGTTCAAGCGCCAGCTCCGCGCTGGCGGCGAAGGAGCCTTCGGCGAGGGCGCGGGCCCAAGCCGCGACCAGCACCCTGCCCGCGTCGTCGTCATACCCGCAACCCAGAAGCGCCAATGCATCGGCCACGCCGGTCAGGCCGATGCGAAGGCGTGGTGCGGTCACGCCCGCAAGCAGCGCGGCGTTGTCGAGCATGCGCACCGCCACTTCGGCGACCTGCGCGACGTCGACCGGATCGATCCGCTTGGTGTCGTCGCGGTCTGTCGCCACGAACGCGGCCAGGTTCAACACCGCGTCCAGCGTTTCGCCGTGCCAAGGCGTCGGGCCGGTACCGGCGGCAGCCAGCAGGCGTTCGTCGGGCAACAGTTGCCAAGTGGCAAGGACATCCAGGAAGCGACCGAACCAGAGTGCCCGTCCGTCTTCGGATTCCACGGCAGCCAGTGCACCGGCCACGCGCCGCCAGGTGTCGTCGATGGACACGTCGCACAGGTGGGCATGATGGCGCCAGCGGAACCACGCATCCCAGGCTTCGACGGCAGCCGGTTCGATGAATGGCGACAGGCGAGTCGGATCGGTCATGTGGACGCAACGGGTGGTTCGTAACGGAACTATCCACGTCCGCGGTCCCGTCAATTTGAGACGCGTCAACCCGGCCACGGTCCGCACCGTGGCGTTACACGCCGTTACGCGGCGTTGCACGCGCGACATCGTGCCGACACAGTCCGCGGCTAGCGTGACAACCGGTCTCCTGCCACCGGAACATGCCATGGATACCTCGACCGCCGCCGCCATCGCCGTACCACCGCCCTCGGCCCAACCCCGCCTCGAAGCCAATCCCGAATTGGACATCGAACAACTGCGCCGCCACATGCTGGTGCCGCAGCGCAAGGTGCGCGCTGGTTGGTACCTGTACCGCAACGGCCAGCCATTCCACTCGTTGTACCTCGTGCACGCGGGATTCCTGAAGACCTGCGAGCTGTCGGAAAGCGGGCGCGAACAGGTCACCGGTTTCCGCATGCGCGGCGACCTGCTTGGGGTCGAGTCGATCGGACTGCCGGCCTATGCGTGCGACGCGGTGGCGCTCGAGGACTGCGTCATTTGGGAATTGCCCTACCCGCCGGTGCTGACGGCCTGCATGCGCATACCCGACCTGCACGCCCGGCTGGCCGAAGCACTGGCCGCGGAGATCCGCCGCGATCGTGGCTGGATGTTGACCATCGGCACGCTCTCGGCCGAACATCGGGTCGGCGCCTTCCTGCTGGACTTTGCCGCGCGCATGGCGCGACTGGGTTTCAGCGCGCGCCACTTCATCCTGCGCATGGGCCGTGCGGACATCGCGAGCTTCCTGTCGATCAAGCACGAAACCGTCAGCCGCGCGCTATCGCGACTCGATTCACTCGGATACATTTCGGTGCAGCGACGCGAGATCCGGCTACTCGATGCCGCCGGCCTGCAGATGCACTCCGGGCTGACCGGCACGCTGCACTGAGGAACCCGCCGCAAGCACGGCCTGCAGCGCCGCCTCGAGTTGTTCGCGCCGGTAGGGCTTGTGCAGCAACGGGTAACTCGCGGTGGCGCCGGCCAACGCGGGTACGGCACCGGAATAACCCGAAGTCAGCAGCACGGGCAAATGCGGGCGCAGGCGCCGCGCTGCGTTCGCGAGTTCCACGCCGTCCATCGATCCGCCCAGAACCACGTCAGAGAACAGCACGTCGATGCGCGGGCGAGCGGTGAGCCATTGCAGGGCCTCCCCGGCGGAGCCGGTGGCCAGCACCTCGAAATCCATTGCGCGCAGGAACGCCGCCGAGACGTTGCGCACTTCGGCTTCATCTTCGACGACCAGGATGGTTCCGCGCTGGCCCGGTTGGCCGGCAACCGCCTCGCCAGCCTCTGCCCGCGGCTGCTCCGCGGCGACCGGCAGGATGATCTCCACGCGCGTGCCGTAGCCCAGCCGGCTGTCGATCCGCAGGCGCCCGCCGGACTGGGTGACGAACCCGTATACCATGCTGAGGCCAAGGCCACTGCCCTTGCCACCGCCCTTGGTGGTAAAAAACGGCTCGCAAGCGCGCATCTGCACGTCCCGCGCCATGCCGGTGCCGGTGTCGCCGACCTGGAACACGACGTAGCGTCCCGGCGCCAGTCCCACCTCATCCCGTGCGGCGCTGAACTCGCGCGCCGCGATGTTGAGGCGTCCGCCACGCGGCATCGCGTCGCGCGCGTTCAGCGCGAGGTTGACCAGCGCGGTGTCGAGTTCGTTGGGATCGGCGAACACCGCGGGGGTGTCGGGCGCGCATTCGATCTGGATCGCTATCGTTTCACCCAAGGTTCGCCGCAGCATCTGCCCCAGATCGGCCAGCAGTGGCCCCGGCTGGATTGCGTGCGGCTTCAGCGATTGCCGCCGCGCGAACGTCAGCAGCTTGCGGGTCAGGTCGGCGCCGCGGTCGACTGCACGCAATGCACTGTCGATGATCTCGCGCGCCTGCGGCTGGTCGCGCAACTCGGTTTCCAACAGCTGCAGGTTGCCCGACACCACGGTCAGGAGGTTGTTGAAGTCGTGCGCGATGCCGCCGGTGAGTTGCCCGACTGCATCCAGGCGCTGCGCGTGCGCCAGCTGTTCCTCGGCATGGCTGCGTTGCACCGTGGCGGTAAGCACATGGGCGACGCCCTGCAGGAACGCCACCTTGTCCGCTTCGAAAGCGTCTTCGGACACTGCCAACGCGATCAAGATGCCCAGTGGTTCATACCGTCCGAACAGCGGCACCATCGCGAAATGCTGGTAGCGGGTGCGCAGCAGCCCAGCACGAATGGTTGCCGCGGCCGCGCCGACGGGTTCGGCAGACGTGATCGGCGCGCGTTCCTCGTCTGCGAACGCGCGATGGGTCAGTTCCCCGTCGCCGAAGATGGCCACGAGGCACTCGGCCGTGGTGGTGGTCAAGCCGGTCGCGGCCCGGATCCTGAACGCATTGCGGTGCCAATCCGACGAGAGGATCGCCGCGGCAGGCACGTCCAGCGCCTCGATCACCAGCCCGGGAATGCAGCTGATCGCTTCTTCGTAATCGGGTGATTCCAAAGCCACCTGGCTGATCCGCGCCGTGAACGAATCGAGGCGTGTTCGCCGCTGCACCTGCCGCACCCGGAGGGTTCCCGCGACATCGCGCAACGACGCCACG
>CAZXGS010000099.1:0-6472 GCA_964640525.1 uncultured Gammaproteobacteria bacterium
CAAGGATAGCGAAGGCAGCGGCGGAAAGATGCGCCGCGGGCAATGATCGGCCACCCTGCCCGGCTTGATCTGGATCAGAGCCGCATCGCCGCACCGGCGCGATGCTGGCACGCATGGCGCAATGGTATCCGTGGATCGTCCTGCTGCACCTGTCGTGCGCGATCGTGTTCGTCGGCGCGGTTGCCTTCGAAGTGCTGGTGCTCGAGGGCCTGCACGCGCAATTCGACGCGGCGACGATGGCGCGCATCGAGCAGGCGGTGATGCGCCGCGCCCGCCGCTTCATGCCGTTCGTGGTCGCCTTGCTGTTCCTGAGCGGATTCGCCTTGTTCGACATCCGCTGCGGCGGCCTGCAATGCATCGGCACCCCGTTCAGCTACTGGCTGCTGCTGAAGGTGGCGCTGGCGTTTGGCGTGCTCGGCGTGTTCGTCAGCGCGATCGTCGCCGGCGCCCGCGGGCGCATGAACCCCTGCCGCTTCCGCACCACCCACCGCATCATCCTGGCGATGATGATCGGAATCGTCTTCATCGCCAAGATGATGTTTTCCTTGTAGGTCAGTTCGGAGTTGCGAGTTAGGAGTTGCGAGTTAGGAGTTGCGGGTTAGGAGTTGCGGGTTCGGAATTTCGCGTCCCGCGTCCCGCGTCCCGCTTCCCGCTTCCCGCTTCCCGACTCCCGATTCCCGACTCACGATTCCCGACTCACGAGTCAAAGCATCCGCCGCAACGTGTCGTCACGCCGTACCCAGTGGTGATACAGCGCCGCCAGCACATGCGCGCCGATCACCCAGTAGAAGGCCTCGCCGATGGTGCCGTGGAGGTCTTCCAGCCGGTGCGCCAGTTCTTCGTTCTCGGCCAGCAGTGACGGCAGCGCGATCTGCGTGAAAGGAATCAGTACCCGCTTGCCGTCGGTCCACGCAGTGGCCATGCCCAGCACCGGCATGACGATGAAGAAGGCGTACAGCGCCAGATGAATGATCTTTGCGGCGAGCGCAGTCCACGTATCCAGCGGCGGCGTGATCGCCGGCGCACCGCGGCGGAAGCGGCTGCCCAGCCGCCACCATGCCAACCAGAAAATGACGATGCCGACCCAGAAGTGACCCTGCATCATTGCCGCACGACCACCGCTGCCACGCGGAAATATTCCGCGCTGTTCGATCAACAGATAGGCGGCGGCGATCAGCAGCGCCATCGACCAATGCAGCCAGCGCAGCGTCGGGGTGTAGCGGGCGGGCGCAGCGGTTGCCATGACGTATCCTCCCGATGATGATGCGGTCACTTTGCGGCAATGCCGCGCGCGAAGGTTGACGCCGATCAAACCGCGTCGGCGCCAGTGGCTTGCGATTCAGCCACGCGAAGGTTGACGCCGATCAAACCGCGTCGGCGCCAGTGGCCTGCGATTCAGCCACGCGAAGGTTGACGCCGATCAAACCGCGTCGGCGCCAGTGGCCTGCGATTCAGCCAGCAGTTCGGTCAGATCGCCGTCCTTGTCCTGCCACAACACGTTCAGCCATTGCTGGAAGCGGACGCGCACCGCGCGGTCGTTCTGGTAATCACCGGCGATCAGCGCGTGCGGGATCGGGCGTTCGCGCACCCGCACCTGCACCTGCGGCACGCGATTGGCAAGCAGGTCGAGCAAGGTCGGCGTGCCGGCCGGATACGCGATGGTCACGTCGAGGATGCCATGCAGGCCCGGCCCCATCGCATCGAGCACGAACGCAACGCCGCCGGATTTTGGCTTGAGCAGGTGCCGGAACGGCGACGACTGCGCATCGTGCTTGGCCTGCGTGTAACGCGTGCCTTCGACGAAATTCATGATCGCCACCGGGATGTCACGAAACTTCGCGCAAGCGCGACGGGTGGCCTCGCGATCGCGCCCGGCCAGCGCCGGATCGCGGGCGACCTGCTTGGGTGTGTAGCGGCCCATGAACGGAAAATCCAGCGCCCACCACGCCAGCCCCAGCAGCGGCACCCAGAACAGCTGCCGCTTGAGGAAGAACCGCAGCAACGGGATGCGGCGATTGAACACCTTCTGCAACACGAGGATGTCGACCCAGCTGCGATGGTTGGCCAGCACCAGATAGTGCCCGTCGCGCGCCAGCGCGGCGTCCATGCGCAGCTGCAAGCGAGTCTGCGTGCAGCGATCCCACATCCAGTCGTTGACCCCGATCCAGCTCTCGGCAAGGCCGGTCAGCCATGGATTGCAGGCCAGGCGCAGGCGTGGCCACGGCAGCACGAGCTTGCACACCGTCAGCACCAGCAACGGAATGACATGCACGATCGTGCTGACGATGGCGATGGCGGACAGCAGCGCGACGCGAAGAAATGACATGGCTCGGAATGGGCCGAAACAACGGGCGGCCATTGTCGCAGGCAGCGCGCCGGCGTGCCGGGCGCTGTCATCGCCTCGCCGCCGGCGCCGGGGTGGCGCCGACGCCGGCCGCTGCCCTCAAAGCCGTTCGAAGCGCGCCTGGAAGAAGCGCAGGTACTTCGGCTCATACACCATCTTCAGGCCACGCACCGACTCGCGCCCATCCCATACTGCCTTCACCGACTCGGCGATGACGTCCATGTGCGCCTGGGTGTAGACCCGGCGCGGGATGGTCAGGCGCGCCAGTTCGAGCTTGGGATAGTAGTGATCGCCGGTCCTGGGATCGCGTCCGGCCGAGGCGATGCCGCGCTCCATCGCGCGGATGCCCGAATCCAGGTACAGCTCGGCGGCGAGCGTCTGCGCCGGGAATTCAGTCTGTTGCAGGTGCGGATAGAACGCCCTGGCGTCGAGAAAGATCGCGTGGCCGCCGATCGGCTGCACGATCGGGATGCGCCAGTCGGTCAGCAATTCGCCCAGATACAGCACCTGGCCGATGCGCGAGCGCAGGTGATCGTCGCGCACCGACTCGCGGATACCGATCGCCATCGCCTCCATGTCGCGCCCGGCCAGGCCGCCGTAGGTGTGCAGGCCCTCGTAGACGACCACCAGATTGCGCAGTTCCTCGAACAGCGCCCAGTCGTTCACCGCCAGCCAGCCGCCGATGTTGACCAGGTTGTCCTTCTTGGCGCTCATCCACGCCGCGTCGGTGTACGAGCAGAACTCGCGCAAAATCTCCGCCACCGACTTGTCGGCATGGCCCTCCTCGCGCTGCTGGATGAACCAGCAGTTTTCCATCATCCGCGTCGCATCGAGGTAGACCTTGATGCCGTGGCGATCGCACAGCGCCCGCAACGCCTTGATGTTGGCCATGCTCACCGGCTGGCCGCCGGCCATGTTGACGGTGCCGGCGACGCTGACGTAGGCGATCCGTGCGGCGCCGTGGGCATCGATCAGCGCCTGCAGCTTGTCCAGGTCGATGTTGCCCTTGAACGGGTGCAGACTGGTCGGGTCGTGCGCCTCGTCGATGATGACATCGTGGAAGACGCCGCCGGCCAGTTCCTGATGCAGACGGGTGGTCGTGAAATACATGTTGCCGGGCACCAACTGCCCGGGCTCGATCACCGTGCGGCTGATCAGGTGCTCGGCGCCGCGGCCCTGGTGCGTCGGCAGGATGTGCTGGTAGCCGTAGGTTTCCTGGATCGCCGCTTCGAGGTTGTAGAAATTGCGGCTGCCGGCATAGGCCTCGTCGCCGAGCATCATGCCGGCCCACTGCCGATCGCTCATCGCCGAAGTGCCGCTGTCGGTGAGCAGGTCGATGTAGACATCGTCCGAATGCAGCAGGAAGGTGTTGTAGCCGGCCTCGGCCAGGCACTTCTCGCGCTCGGCGCGGGTGGTGACGGTGAGCGGCTCGACCATCTTGATCTTCCAGGGCTCGGCCCAGGAACGACGGCCGAACTGCTGGCCCATGGTCTGCGAAGTGGGTTGGCTCATGCGTTGGATGCTCCAGCAGGATCGAGTGGATGACGGGGTGCCGCACGATGGGGTGAGCACGGCTCGCTGCGCACGGCCACCTGCGCCATGGCGCTGGTGCACGCGCCGACGCGAACGACGCGCACGGCCTGCCGCAGACCACGCCGCCGCCGACGCCGCATCGGCAGCCGCCGACGGCGGCTCAGCAGACGGCGGCGTGTCGTTCGACGCGGATCACCTCGGCGTCATCGGCATGTTCGAGCAACAACCGCCGCACCCGCTCCTGCCAGACCTGCGCGAATGCCCGGCGATCGCCATCGCTGGCAGTCGGCGCCATCGCCTGCACCATCAGCGTGCGCATCTGCGGCGACGGCGGCAGGCTGGACAGATCCAGCGACAAGTCGACCCCGTGGCCGTTATCGACGCGCTGGAAGCGGGCGAGCGCCGGGCCGTCGCCGCTGCCGTAACGCAGCAGGCCGCTGCGCACGAAACGCCCGCCGATGCCGTGGAAACCGTTGTTCGCCGCCGCCCCGGTGAGCAGGGTGAAGACCTGCGCGATCACGCCGGTGGTGCCCTCGGATTCTGCCGCCGCCATCGTCACCTGCACGCCGCCGCGTTCGGGCAGAGTGTCCGGATACAGCGCGCGCAGGCCGGCCCGCGCCAGCAGATAGGCGCCAGCCACCGTCGGACACGAATGCCCGGCCAGCCGCACCGCGTCCTCGTAGCCATATTCGACGACGCCACCTTCGGCAGCACCGAGAAACGCAGCCAGCGCGTCGTGCACGCGCACGCGCGGGGCCTGCGCGAAGAACGCCGGCAACGTCATCACCTCATTCCTCGGGCAGGCCGTTGACACCGAAGTCGATCACCACCGCGGACTGGTCGCGCTGGCGATAGTTCACGCTGACGTGCTCGCCAAAACGCTGATTGATCTGGCCGAGCAGTGGAATCGGGTCGTGATCGTTGACGAAACGCATGGTCTCGCCATTGCGCAGCGCGCCCAGCGCGCCGAAGATCGCCGAATGGCGGAAACGGCGGGCGATGCCGCGGGCATCGAAGACGTGGACGTTGGGTTCGGGATCGAGCGGAAGGTTCATCGAAGACTCCTTGCGAGTGCGCACCCATGCTAAGGCGCACACCGCGCGCCGCCATGACCCACGTCAAGGCAGACGATCCGGGTCGGCTGCCTTGCGGCGACGCCGTGCCCTGCTGCCCGCGGCAGCACCGACCCCTCACCCCAACCCCTCTCCCGATGGGAGAGGGGCTTTGGTTCCGTGCTTGCAGGAGAAAGAGGGCATGAACGCCCTGGCTCACCACTCACCAACGGTCCGCCGTTCACCGATTACCTTCTGTCCTCTGTCCTCTGCCCCCTGCCCCCTGCCCTCTGTCCTCTGTCCTCTGTCCTCTGTCCTCTGAGTTGGCGGGTGCTGCGACCCCTCACCCCAACCCCTCTCCCGATGGGAGAGGGGCTTTGGTTCCGTGCTTGCAGGAGAAAGAGGGCATGAACGCCCTGGCTCACCACTCACCAACGATCCACCGTTCACCGATTACCTTCTATCCTCTGCCCTCTGCCCTCTGCCCTCTGTCATCTGTCCTCTGTCTTCTGTCCTCTGTCCTCTGTCCTCTGCCCCCCCCCTTGCATCCAGGAGCACTTGCACCTAGGCTGGACGAAGGAGATGGCATTCTCCCGTTGTTCCAAACCGCCTCGCGGCTGATGATGCCTGTCGTTCCCGCCTGCTCCGAAACGAGCGTCGGCGGGCGGACACGGCCGCCGGGCAGCCCACGCGATCACAGGCTTCCCTCGTGCCGGAACCCCACACGATGGAGATTGCATGGCGCTCACTGGATTGCTTTCCGGCTGGATCGGCATCGGCCTTGGCGCCGCGCTCGGCGCGCTGCTGCGCTGGCACCTCGGGCTCTGGCTCAACCCGGTGTTCCCGACCCTGCCGCTGGGCACGCTCGCCGCCAACCTCATCGGCGGCCTGCTGATCGGCCTGATCACCGAGTACGCCGCACTCAACGCGGCCTTTCCGCCGGCGCTGCGGCTGGCCGCCATTACCGGCTTCCTCGGCGGCCTGACCACGTTTTCCACGTTCTCGGCCGAGAACGTGGGCCTGCTGCTGAACCGCGAGTTCGGCTGGTCGCTGGCGCACATCGGCGCGCACCTGCTGGGCTCGCTGGCGATGACCGCGACCGGCATCTTCGTCGTCCGTCTGCTCGCATCCAGGAGCGTGTCATGAGTCCAAGCTGCGCCCTGCGCTTTTACGTGCAAGAGCAAAGCAAGCTGCACGGCATCCTGCTCCACGACTGGTTGCTCGAGGATGCCCGCCGGCACGGCGTGCCGGGCGGTTCGGCCTTCCGCGCGATCGCCGGCTACGGCCGCCACGGCGACCTGCACGAGCAGCGCTTTCTCGAACTGGCCGGGCAGCTGCCGGTGGTGGTGGAGTTCCTGCTCGCCGACGAACAGGCCGAGGCGATGCTGGCGCTGCTGCGGGCAGAGAAGGTCAGCGTGTTCTACAGCCGCTACCCGATCGAATTCGGAATCATCCAGGGCAACCCCTGAGGCGCGTGCGCAACCCGGGCGACGCGCACGCAAGCCGGCGCGCGCCGGATCGCCGGCAACCGTCTGCCGGCGCC
>CAZXGS010000100.1:0-6239 GCA_964640525.1 uncultured Gammaproteobacteria bacterium
ACTTGTCGGCCAGCTCGATCTCCTTGGCGACGGACACGCCGTCCTTGGTGATCGTGGGGGCGCCGTAGCTCTTGTCGAGCACGACGTTGCGGCCCTTCGGGCCGAGGGTAACCTTGACCGCGTTGGCCAGGACGTTCACGCCCTTGACCATGCGCGCGCGGGCGTCTTCACCGAAACGAACTTCTTTGGCTGCCATTGGAAACTCCGGGGATTGGGGATTGGGGATTGGGGGTTGGGGACTGGGAAGAGCGGATGGGGATCGGAGGTGGATGGGCGGCAGTTGGTGGCACGTCGTGTGCGCTTCCAACCCCAGCCCCAAGCCCCCAGTCCCCGCTAGGCGTCAGCCCAGCACCGCGAAGATGTCGTCTTCCTTCACCACCAGGTACTCGGTGCCGTCGAGCTTGACCTCGGTGCCGGAGTACTTGCCGAACAGGACCTTGTCGCCCTTCTTGACGCTCGGCGCGCGGTGGCTGCCGTTGTCCAGGGCCTTGCCCGGACCGACGGCGACGACTTCGCCCTTGATCGGCTTCTCGGTGGCCGAATCGGGGATGACGATGCCGCCAGCGGACATCTTTTCCTCGTCCATGCGCTTGATGACGACGCGATCGAACAGCGGTTGCAGCTTCATGGGGAACCTCATGGGATTGAACGGAAGGGGCGTTGCAGGGGGTGGAGCAAACCGGTCGGGTGACGTTGTTAGCACTCGCCACCGGTGAGTGCCAATTCTACGTGCGCACTGCGCCCGTGGAAAGGCCGCGGCAGCGAGATGGCGACTGGGCAGGGGATTTCAAGGGCGATCGATCGCGCAGGGGCGACCGGCGGGTCCACGGAACGATGGTTGCATGGCCTGCCTGCGCCTGGCCCGCTTCCGCGCGGGGCAACACCGGGCGTCGCACCTGCCTCCCGCGGCACAGCGCCCTTGCCGGGCGAGGCGTATAATGGAGCTGGCGTCCGGAAATCCTGTCCATGAAGGCAAGCCATCTCCTGCTGTCCGCGGCCGTCGCGCTCGGGGCGCTGCTTTGCGCCGGCAATGCCGTGACCAAGGGTCGCTCCGGGAAAGTCGCGGGTTGGTCCATGTCCTCGGCAGGAAACGGTCTGCCCGGGGCCTCCGGGTCACGCTCGGCGGGCGGCGCAAACCTCAAGGGCGTCGCGATGCAGATGCCTGCGGGGGCCGAAAGCCAGGCCATGGGCATGAGCGGCATGCTGATGACCCCCAACGGCATGATCGTTCGCAACACCCCACCGCTGAGCGTCGTGCACTCCACCAGCGTGGGCGGGGCCAGCATGGTGACCGCACTCGCGCCCGGGACGGGCAACAGCCAACTGGTGCCCGCCCATCGCGGCATCGGCAACAGCCAGGGCAGCGGGGGCACGCTGGATATCGCAGCCATGACCCACCTGGGGGTGAGTGGGGTGTCGGCCGTCAGTGCGCTGCTCGGAATGAACGGCACCAGCATCAGCAGCATGCTGTCATCGAGCGCCGCCGGCTTGGCCAAGCCACCCTCGATGCTGAGCAAGACAAGCGCAGGCGGTCAGTTCACGCCCTCGCTGATGGGCATGCCCGTGAGCAAGGGATGCGTGAGCGGCGCCGGCTCCAGGTCGTCTTGCAACTGAGCACCGCGGCCACGCGCCGGTTCCCGAAGCAATCCAGCGCACCGGGCATGTCGCGAGGGTCGCTACGCATCGGATGGCCATGAACGCCTTGCTGGTCCTGTGCACTTGCCCGGACGAGGCCAATGCACGGTCCCTCGCGGCCTCGCTGGTGCGCGAGCATTTGGCGGCGTGCGTCGGCGTGCTGCCGCCGATGATGTCGGTGTACCGCTGGGAAGGCCAGATGACGCAAACCGAGGAAGTCCAGTTGCTGATCAAGACGACGCCAGACCGCTTCGAGGAACTACGGGATCAGATCCTGCGCACGCATCCGTACCGGCTACCGGAAGTGCTGGCCTTCGAGGCCGTCGCCGGACTGGACCGCTACCTCGACTGGATCCAGACCGAAACCCGGCGGGATGGAACATGAACCCGCGCCCGACGCTCACCTGGCCCGCAGCGATCCTGCTGATCCTGCTGGCGCTGATCGGATCACCTGCGCAGGCGGTGAACGAAGCCGACCTGCTGCCGGTCGACCAGGCCTTTTCCTTGCACGCCGCCGCGACCGCACACGATGGCATCGGCCTGCACTGGACCATCGCCAAGGGTTACTACCTGTATCGCGAACGCATCCACGTCGCTGCCGACGCCGGCTTCGGGACGGCGCAATTGCAGTTGCCCGAGGGCATCCACAAGAACGACCCGTTCTTCGGCGCGGTGCAGATCTACCACGATGGCGTGGCCGCCACCCTCACCGGGACACCGGCGCCAGCCATCACCACGGCCACGCTGACGGTGAAGTACCAGGGCTGCGCCGACGCCGGCGTGTGTTACCCGCCGCAGACGCGACAACTGCGGGTGGCACTCCCGGCGGCGACTCTCGCCGCGGCGACCACGTCTGCCGCCGGCGCACCGGCGACCGCGCCCGCGCTGGCCCTGCCGCAAAAGCCCGCCATCGGACTGGCCGCCCTGGGCGGCGGCCGCGACACCGCCGCAGCCCTCGACGGCACCCCGCTGCCGGCCGAGCAGGCGTTTGGTTTCGAGGCCATCGTGGACAGCCCCGACCGCCTCCTGCTGCGCTTCACGCCGGCCAAGGGCTATTACCTGTACCGCGACAAGACCCGATTGAGCACCCGCGGCGCGCAATCGCTGGTGCTGCCCGGGCAACCGCAATGGCCGCCGGCCAAGGCCTACCACGACGCCCACTTCGGCGACGTGGCGGTGTATTTCGACCAGGTCGAGGTGCCGCTACCGATCCTGCGCCAGACCACCTCCGCGCAGTCCTTGACCGTCACCGCCAGCTTCCAGGGCTGCCAGGACAACGGCATCTGCTACCCGCCGATGCAGCGCAGCGTGCAACTGGACCTGCCCGCCGGCGGTACGGCAATCGCCATGTCGCAGGTCCTGCCCGGCGGCCAGACCCGGCCGCTGCCCGCCAGCACCTCGCTGTGGGCGGCACTGCTGCTGGCGCTGGGCGGCGGCCTGATCCTCAACCTGATGCCCTGCGTGCTGCCGGTGCTCTCGCTCAAGGCGTTGGGCCTGGTCGCTGCCGGCGAAAGCCGCGCGCGGGCCCGCGGGCATGCGCTGTGGTACACCGCCGGGGTGATGGTCAGTTTCGCCGTGCTGGGCGGGGTGGTGCTCGGCCTGCGCCAGGCCGGGATGGCGATGGGCTGGGGCTTCCAGTTGCAGCAACCGTGGGTGGTCGCCGTGCTGGCCTACCTGATGCTGGCGATCGGCCTGGGGCTTTCCGGCGTCGTCCAGTTCGGCGCCGGCTGGGCCGGGGTCGGCCAGCAACTGGCAGGCCGTTCCGGGCATGCCGGCGATTTCTTCACCGGCGCGCTGGCGGTGCTGGTCGCCAGCCCATGTACCGCGCCGTTCATGGGCGGCGCGCTGGCGTTTGCCTTCGCCGCGTCGGCCGGGCAGGCGATCGCGGTGTTTCTGGCGTTGGGGGTCGGGCTGGCGCTGCCGTTCCTGCTGATCGGCTTCGTGCCCGCACTGGCCTCACGACTGCCCAAGCCCGGCAAGTGGATGGAAACCCTGAAACAGGTGTTGGCCTTCCCGATGTACCTGACCGCGGCCTGGCTGGTGTCGGTGCTGGCCACCCAGCGCGGTGCCGAGGGAGTGCTGTATGTCCTGGCCGGCGGGGTCGTACTGTCGATGGGACTGTGGTTGTGGGAAAGCGGCCGCTACGCCAAGCGCCAACGTGGCGTGCGGGCACTGGCGGTGCTGGCGCTGCTGGTTTCCGCCGCGCCACTGGCCGCGGTCGGGGATCTGCCGCAGCCGTCCCTGCACGCGGCAACCGCTGACAGCCTGCCCTACTCGGCCGAGCGGCTGCGCGAGCTGCGCCAGAGCGGCAAGGTGGTGTTCGTGGACATCACCGCCGACTGGTGCATCACCTGCAAGGCCAACGAGCGCGCGGTGCTCTCGCGCACGGCCTTCCGCGAGGCGCTGCGCAAGGCCGGGGCGGTGTACATGGTCGGCGACTACACCAACGTGGATGCGCCCATCACGGCCTTCCTGGCAGCCCACCACGCGGTCGGCATCCCGCTGTACGTGGTCTATCCACGTGGCGGTGGCGAGGGCGAGGTGCTGCCGAACATCCTCACCCAGGACATCGTCGAGGCAGCACTGGGCCGCGCCGCGCGATGAAATGGGGCCAGCTCATCGCCATCGTGCTGGCGGCCGTGCTGGCCGGTGCGGCGGGAATCATCGCTGCGGCCGGCATGGGTGGCCCGACCTGGCTTGCCGCCTCGCCGATCGGCCACTGGCTGGGGCTGCGGTCCGGCACGCCGTTGCCCGCCAACGGGGTCACCCCGGCGCGCGCCGGGCAGGTGATCGGGCCGCTGGTGCTGACGGATCTGAACGGCCAAACGGCGATGCTGCCGCTCGGGCGGCCGGTCCTGGTCAATGTCTGGGCGAGTTGGTGCGCGCCTTGCCGGGCGGAGATGCCACTGCTGGCGCGATTTGCCGCCGCGCAGGGCCGCGACGGGGTCGCGGTGGTGGGCCTTGCCGAGGATGATGCGGCGTCCGTCGGCGATTTCCTGCGAAAATCTCCGGTCGGCTACCTCGTCGTGCTGGACGATCCGCAGTGGCGCGCCGGCACACGGCTCGGCAACGGCCTCGGCGTGCTGCCCTTCACCGCCTTGCTGGACGCCGACGGCCGCCTGCTCAAGAGCCATGTCGGACCATTTGCCAGCACCGACGCGATCGCCGCGTGGGCGCAAGCGACGCCTTGAGCTTTCACTCTAGAGCGTGGGCAAGATTCGTTCAAATTCCGTGAACTTCGCCGAATCGGAATGGATACGCTGGACACTTCGGCAGCGAAAGGCGACACTGCGCGTCCTCCATGCCGCCGTACCGGATGCTTTGCCGCCTACCCGATGGCTTCGATCCTCGTACTCCACGGCCCGAACCTGAACCTGCTCGGCCAGCGCGAACCGCAGATCTACGGCCAAGCCACGCTGGCGCAGATCGATGCCGACCTGGCCATGCGTGCCCGCCAGGCCGGGCATGCCCTGGAATCGTTCCAGTCCAACGCCGAACACGTCCTGGTCGAGCGCGTCCAGGCCGCACGCGGCAGCTCCGATTTCATCCTGCTCAACCCGGCAGCCTTCACCCACACCTCGGTGGCACTTCGCGATGCGCTGGCCGCCGTGGCCGTCCCGTTCATCGAGGTGCACCTGTCCAATCCGCACGCGCGCGAAGCGTTCCGGCGCCAGTCGTATTTCAGCGACCTGGCGGTCGGGGTGATCGCCGGATTCGGTGCCGACAGCTACCGCTTTGCCCTGGACGCCGCCCTGCAGCGGCTTGCCATCGACATCCCGGCTTCCCCTTAAAGCATCCATCAGGACTCCCCGTCATGGACCTGCGCAAGATCAAGAAGCTCATCGACCTGCTCGACGAGTCCAACCTGGCCGAAATCGAAATCAAGGAAGGCGAAGAATCCGTCCGCCTCTCGCGCCTGCCCAAGGGTGGGCTTGCGGCACCGATGTTCGCCGCGCCGCCGCAGTTTGCACCAGCACCCGAAGCACCCCGCCCCGCCGACCCGCCGCCTCCGGCGACCGACCTGGCCCACATCGGCAAGGGTGGCCGCGAACTGCCCGAGGGCCACGTGCTGCGCTCGCCGATGGTCGGCACCTTCTACGCCTCCCCCAACCCGGAGTCGCCACCGTTCGTCAAGGTCGGCCAGACCGTCAAGGCCGGCGACACCCTGGCGATCATCGAGGCGATGAAGATGTTCAACCCGATCGAGGCCGACGTGTCCGGCACCATCAACGCGATCCTGGCCAGCAGCGGGCAGCCGATCGAGTTCGACGAGCCGCTGTTCGTGATCGGCTGATTCCATGGCCCTCCTCGACAAGGTCGTCATCGCCAACCGTGGCGAAATCGCGCTGCGCATCCTGCGCGCCTGCCATGCGCTGGGCATCCGCACGGTCGCGGTGCACTCGACCGTGGACCGCAACCTCAAGCACGTGGCGATGGCCGACGAATCGGTGTGCATCGGCCCGGCGCCCTCGGCCGAGAGCTACCTCAACGTCCCGGCACTGATCGCGGCGGCCGAGGTCACCGACGCCCAGGCCATCCACCCCGGCTACGGCTTCCTGTCCGAGAATGCCGATTTCGCCGAGCGCGTGGAGCAGTCCGGCTTC
>CAZXGS010000101.1:0-6230 GCA_964640525.1 uncultured Gammaproteobacteria bacterium
CATGCAGCTGCCGATCGACATGCTCAAGTTCGACAAGCAATTCATCGCCGACATCACCCGCGACCCGGACGACGAGGCGATCACCACCACCATCATCACCATGGCCCACTCGCTGGGCCTGACCGTCATCGCCGAAGGCGTGGAAGTGTCCGAGCAGCTCGACTTCCTGCGCGAGCACGCCTGCGACGAGATCCAGGGCTTCTGGTTGTCGCAGCCGCTCAGTGAACCGCATTGCCGCACCTTCATCCAGAGCTGGCACCACATCACGCCGCGCCCGGCCGCCGACCCAGCCACCCTCAGCACGCAATGACGTGCCGGGCAGCGTATTGACCGGCCCGACCGGCACGCCTATCGTGAGTGGCGCATGGAAACCTCCGACTTCGTCGAACGATTCGAACAGCTGGCCGCAAAGGTCGAGCGGCTGGCCGAGACCTGCCGCCTGCTCGCCGAGGAAAACCGCCTGCTCAAGGTGAGCCAGGAGCACCTGATCGGCGAGCGGGCGCAATTGCTCACCCGCAACGAGCAGGCCCGCTCGCGGGTGGAAGCGATGATCCAGCGGCTCAAATCGATGGAGCACAACGCGTGAGCGATCCGGTCACCGTCCGCATCCTCGACCGCGACTATCTGATCGCCTGCGAGGCCGACGAGCGCGATGGCCTGGTCGCCGCCGCCCACCTGCTCGACGAGCGCATGCGCGACATCCGTGGCGGCAACCGCATGGCCGCGATCGATCGCATCGCGGTCATGGCCGCACTCAATCTCGCCCACGAACTGCTGCAGAGCCGGCAGGCCACGGCGCAACGCGAGCTTCAGATCGACCGTCGACTGGGTGAGCTCAATCGCAAGCTCGACGGCCTGCTGGCCGCCTCCCCGGTGAGCGCACGCTGATTCGCCCCGGCAGCACCCGGGCTCGCGCCCCATTCCGACCCCGCGTCACAAAAGGAGCCGTGAGCCTTTCGCCGGCAACGCCCTGAAATCCGGATCGCTGCGCCCGGGTTCTGAGTTCTGAGTTCTGAGTTCTGAGTTCTGAGTTCTGAGTTCTGAGTTCTGAGTTCCGGGTTCCGGGTTCCGAGTTCCGCAATGCTCTCGACTTGGGCGAACAACTCCACGAGCCGACGGCCCCTCATCCGGCGCTCCGCGCCACCCCCGCCTTCGCGGGGGCAGGCTCTTCTCCCGATGGGAGAAGGATGAAAGCCCCTCTCCCACCGGGAGAGGGGTTGGGGTGAGGGGCCGCCGCACCCGCGACCTCCACGACGCGACGGCCCCCAAGTTCCGAGCTCCGAGTCCCGACTCCCGAACCCCGAGTTCCGGAACGGCAAGCTATACTTGCCATCGCATCCTCTGCCGTGAACGACAGCCCGCGCCTACATTTGCCTTGTCCCATAATGCGACCCCGGAAACCGGCCGATGGCGCGGTGTGCATGTCCGCCACGTGCGGAAAGCCTGAAGCCTCACGACTCGTTTCCACCTGATCCCTGGGATCAAGGTCGTTGCGCGGACATCGTCATGGCGGAGGATGTGCCTTTTTCCCGCCGGCGCGCTCCGCGCGGTGCAACCACGAACCCTGCCCCGCCTGCGTGCGCGATCTGACCGCCCTACGCCAGCAGTTGCGGCAACGCCGCCTGCAACTCTCGCCGGCCCAGCGCGTGACGGCGGCGCTGGCGGTGGTGGCGCAGCTGCGGCGATTGCCCGGATGGGCGCAGGCCCGCCATGTCGCCGGCTATTGGGCGGTGCGCGGCGAGCTGCCGCTGCCGGGCCTGCTCGCCGCCCTGCCCGCCACCGCCCGCTACTGCCTGCCGGTACTGCACGCCGGGCAGACGCTGCGCTTTGCGCCGTGGGCGACCGGCGAACCGATCCGCGCCAACCGCTTCGGCATCCCCGAGCCGGAGCAGGCCGCCGATGCGCTCGCGCCCGAGCGCATGGATATCGTCGTGTTGCCGCTGCTGGGCTTCACCCGCAGCGGCGATCGCCTCGGTACCGGCGGCGGCTGGTACGACCGCAGTTTCGCCTTCCGCATGGCGGCGCCAGCACCACCGTTGCTGGTCGGTGTCGGATTCGCCTGCCAGCAGATCGACGGCGACTGGACGCCGCAGGCGTGGGACGTGCCGCTCGACGCCATCGCCACCGAAGATGAACTGATCGTCTGCCCGCGCTAGCATCGCGCTCTTGTCTGGAGGTCGCCGCGTGCCGCACTGGCTGCTCAAATCCGAACCCGACGAATTTTCGATCGACGATTTGCAGCGCGTCGGCGTCGAGCCGTGGGGCGGCGTGCGCAACTATCAGGCACGCAACCATCTGCGCGCGATGAAGGTCGGCGACGAGGTGCTGTTCTACCGATCCAGTTGTCCGCAGCCGGGCATCGTCGGCATCGCCCGGGTCGTCAAGGCTGCCTATCCCGATCCGACCCAGTTCGATCCACGCAGCGATTACCACGACCCGAAATCCGATCCCGCCGATCCGCGCTGGTCGGCGGTGGACGTGACCTTCGTGCGCAAGCTGGCGCGGCCGATCACGCTCGATGCCATTCGCGGCAACGCCGGCAATCTCGGCGACTTCGCCCTGCTCGCGCGCGGCAACCGGCTGTCGGTGCTGCCGGTGAACGCGGCACAATGGCGGCTACTTCTCGCCCTGGAATGACGGAAACCGACCGATGGATCGCGACGAACTCAAGAAACGCTCCGCGCAAGCCGCGCTCGCCTTCGTCGAAGACGGCATGGTGGTCGGCGTCGGCACCGGCTCGACGGTGGCCTTCTTCATCGACGGGCTGGCGACGCTGCGCGGGCGCATCGAAGGCGCGGTGTCGAGTTCCGAGCAAAGCACGCAGCGCCTGCGCGCGCACGGCATCGAAGTGTTCGATCTCAACGCCGTCGGCCCGCTGGCGTTGTATGTCGATGGTGCCGACGAATGCGACCCGCACAATCGCCTGATCAAGGGCGGCGGCGGTGCGCTCACCCGCGAGAAGATCATCGCCCAGGCCAGCGACAAGTTCGTGTGCATCATCGACGACGCCAAGCAGGTGCCGGTGCTGGGCAAGTTCCCGCTGCCGGTCGAGGTGATCCCGATGGCGCGCAGCGCGGTGGCGCGCGCCATCCACGCGCAAGGCGGGCTGCCGGTCTGGCGCGAGGGCGTGGTCACCGACAACGGCAACTGGATCCTCGACATCCACGGCCTGCGCATCGACGATCCGGTCGCGCTCGAACGCGAATACAACCAGATCCCCGGCGTGGTCACGGTCGGGCTGTTCGCTATGCGGCCGGCCGACGTGGTCATCGTCGACGGCCAGCGGCGCGCTTGAGGGCGACATGGAAATCTTCAAGGTCTTCCGCATCGAAGCCGCGCATCGGCTGCCGAACGTGCCGACCGGACACCAGTGCGCGCGCCTGCACGGGCATTCGTTCGCCATCGAACTGCACGTCGCCGGCGAACCGGGCGAGCACAGCGGCTGGGTGATGGATTTCGCCGACCTCAAAGCCGCGTTCGCGCCGCTGCACGCGCAACTCGATCACCACTATCTCAACGACATCGAAGGCCTGGACAACCCGACCAGCGAGCGGCTGGCGATCTGGATCTGGGATCGCCTCAAACCCGTACTCCCCGCGCTGTCGGAGGTGGTGATCCACGAGACCTGCACCTCGGGCTGCCGTTATCGGGGCGGCGTGCTCTCGTGACCGGCGATCAGATCGACCGCCGCCACCACCGAGCCGAGGTGATCGTGCAGCAGGCTGCCGTGCTGTCCGCACTGGGAGCGAAAAAACCCACAGCCAACGAACAACTGACCCTCTTGTAATGGAGCGCTTTGAAAGTCGCCACAGATAAATCAATGGCTTACGCTTCTAACTGTCGAACTCGGGCGTACAAGGTCGGCATCGAGATGCCCGTCTCCCGATGGATGCTGGCTGCCGATTGACACCCCGGCGGCATCATCTTGCGCACGATCTTCTCTCGCATTTCCGGGCTGTAGCTGGACACGTCGTCACTCCCTGCGCCCCTCGGGTGGGTGGGTCAACCGAGCGGACAACTATCGTGACAACGGGGGACCGCGTCGATCGCCGTGCGCATGCCGCCGAAGGCGCCGTAGTCGCCGCGTTCGACCAGGCCGCCGCTGTGCAGGTCGACCGCCGCCACCACCGAGCCCAGGTGATCGTGCAGCAGGCTGCGGGTGTGGTTGACCACCCCGGCCGTGGTGCCGGCCAGTTCCATCACCGCCACCCCGGCCAGCGTCCGCCGCCACGTCACCGTCGCGCCGCAGGTTTTGCGCTCGACAGCGCCCAGGTACAGCGTCGTGCACGCCGCCTGGCCGCTGCCGTCGTCCACCCGCCGGAAGCGCGCCCCGCCGGCGTCGTAATCCCAGCAGCCGGCAGGCACGCCCGGCGCGCGGGCTTGCCGCGTCAGGTTCCCACTTTGCTTCGGTCGGGCGGTGCCGCAAATATAGAGTCTGTAAATTGAACTGTGTAACTGCCCTTTGAGACGATGCGGCTCAGCCGCGAGGAGCAGGTACATGACGTTGACCAAGGCGCAACTGGACGAGCTGACGGCAGGCTACAACACGCCGCAGGAGATGGAGAAGCTGTACTCGCAGATGCTCCAGCACATGATCAATCGGTCGCTGGAGGCGGAGATGAACGCGCACCTGGGCCATGAGCGGCACGGCAGGTCGGGCGGCAATCCGCGCAACGGCAAGACCCGCAAGACGGTACAGAGCTCGTTGGGCGAGCTGCAGATCGAGACGCCGCGCGATCGCGAGGGCACGTTCGAGCCGCAGTTGCTGCCCAAGCGGCAGGTGCGGCTGGCCGGGATGGAGGAGAGGATCCTGACCCTGTACGCCAAGGGCATGACCACGCGCGACATCGAGTCGGCGCTGGTGGATTTGTACGGGGTGACGATCTCGCATGCGCTGATCGCGCAGGTGACCGACGCGGTGCTGGAGGAGGCGCGGCTGTGGCAGAGCCGGCCGCTCGATGCGATCTATCCGATCGTGTGGCTGGACGGAATTGTGGTGAAGGTTCAGCAGAACAAGCAGGTGGTCAACAAATCAGCGCACGTGGTGCTGGGGGTGAATCTGCGCGGCGAGAAGGAAGTGCTGGGCCTGTGGCTGGCCGAGAACGAGGGTGCCAAGTTCTGGTTGGCGGTGCTCACCGAGCTGCGTCAGCGCGGCGTGCAAGACATCTATGTCGCGTGCATGGACGGCCTCAAGGGACTGCCCGAAGCGGTCACTGCGGCCTTCCCGAAGACGCTCACGCAGCTGTGCATCGTGCACCTGGTGCGGGCGAGCCTGCGCTACGTGGCCAGCGGCGACGCCAAGGCAGTCGTGGCCGGGCTGCAGCGCATCTACCAGTCGGCGAGCGCCGAGGAAGCGGCGGCCGAGATGGACGCGTTCGAAGCGGCTTGGGGAACCAAGTACAAGGCTGTGGTGCGGATGTGGCGCGGCCACTGGGCCAACATGATCGCCGAGGATCGCCGAGGACACCCTCCAGCCTGTAGGGATTTCCCTACACACCATCGCGCGTTTTGCCGATGGTTGGTACCGGCCGGATCGCCGACACTGGCCGCATGACGCAAGCCCGCTCCCTGCTGGTCCCGCCCGGTGCCGCTGGCGCCTATCACTGCGTGCAGCGTTGCGTCCGGCGGGCCTTCCTGTGCGGTTTCGATCGTCTGTCCCGGCGCTCCTTCGAGCACCGCAAGGACTGGATCGAACGCCGCTTGCGCCTGCTCGGCGACTGCTTCGCGGTGGCCATCCACGCCTACGCGGTGATGAGCAACCACCTGCATGTGGTGGTCCATCTCGATCCGGACCATGCGGCGACGTGGAGCGATGCCGAAGTGGCCGCACGCTGGGTGCGGTTGTTTCCGCCTGCGAATGACGACGACGCAGCGAAGATCGCCAAGCAGCAACGCATCCTCGAACAACCCGGACGCGTTTCGGTGTTGCGCTCCCGGCTGGCCGACCTGTCGTGGCTGATGCGTTGCCTGGCCGAACCCATCGCCCGCGCCGCCAATGCCGAGGACGACTGCAAGGGGCGCTTCTGGGAAGGCCGCTTCAAGGCGCAGGCGCTGTGCGATATCCGCGCCACCCTGGCGGCGATGGTCTATGTGGACCTCAACCCGGTCCGCGCCGGCATCGCCACGCGGCTGGATGACTCCGCGCACACGTCCATCCTGCAACGACTGAAGACCTTGCGAGTCGAGGCCGTGCAGCAGCCGCTGCGGCCGGTGATCGGCTTGCTGGCGCC
>CAZXGS010000102.1:0-6095 GCA_964640525.1 uncultured Gammaproteobacteria bacterium
TGTTCGCGTAGCCCACCGCCGTCGCCCGATCCACCGGCGTGGCCGACGTGCCGATGTGGTTGTTCACCCCAAACGCACTGCTGGCACTGCCGTACACGTGATTGCCGTAGCCACACGCCACCGCTTGCGATCCACTCGCTGTGGATCCACCTGTGGTATACACATAGCCGCCGGGAAGAGACCCCGTGTACCCCAAGTCACAGGCTTGGCCACCCGATGGCGGCAGCAGCGCGAATGCTGGTGTGCTGAAAAATGCGCCACCTAGCACTACCCCACCCAAGGCCATCGAACCAAACGGCAACCCGCTTCCACTGAGTGCTACCATCACGGCAACGCTCAGATGCCCGATGCGCGAAGCACGAACGCGTTTCATAATTGCCCCCTGATTTGGTTACACGGAACACACGGCGCCACAAAGGCGAAAGGCCGGGAGGACGGCTACAGTGGCGATCATCGCGCTGTCTTGTCCGTATCGCAAGCGCCAGCATTGTGGTGTAGCTGCAAGTTGGCAATGCCTCCTTCTCTGCCAGCTCGCGAGCTGGCAATTCCAGCACAGCCAACAGCTCGCTCAGCTAAGTCTACTTGGGGTCCGGTGCTGTCGCCAATCGCTCACGTGTACCGACACGGGCCGGAATTCGCCGCCAAGCACCAGACGTGTCACGGCTGGCATGCCAGGCGGTCAAGAATGGCCTCGGCGATTTCCGGGAGCATCTGATAGTCACGTGTGTAGTCCACCGCCAACGGAGGAATCCGTGCAGCCAGCTCGGCTGCTTGGCTGAGCAGTACGGCGGCGGTCGCCCAGTTACCGGGATCAAATTGGAAGCTGTTGGCGATCAACCGCATGCAGGCTAGCCCGGCGGGTAGCGTAGAAAATCCGATCATCCGGTCGTCACAACCGCTACCGGTGCCATGTTGCATCAGATCCCGATCTATGATCAGCAACGCCGCGATCGGCCAGCCATCGGCACGCGGCGGCGGCGGCGGCGTGCCGACGCGCATCTTGTCGGAATAGTGGTTCACTGGTAACGAAACACCGCTGCTCGGGAACAGGCGACTGGCTGAATCAGGCCATAGCCGCAATCCGGCATAGGCTGGCAAGGCCAACCATTGATCGCCTTGCAGAGTGACAAACACGCCGTCATCGGCCAGAACGTGGCCCTGAGCACGAGCCGCCAAAGAAGCTGCCAGCGTTGACTTGCCCGCACCGCTTGCACCGAGCGCCAGAATGGCTTGTCCAGCGCCTGTGACGACGGCACTGGCATGCAGTACCAGCGTGCCGTCACGAGCTATCCAGCGAGGCAGCACCTGATCGAGCAGCAGATGGTCGATGGTGTGCGAAGAAACGCCAGCTGCTGACCGAACCTCAACCACATCAGAGTGTGGCAACGAGAAGTCGGCCAATCCCGGGAACCGCAAAAGATGGCGGCCCTCAACAAGCCCCAAGGACAACTCAACCACGTCATCAGCATTTCGCCAATGATGTCGCCATTCGATGGTTTCATTACGAAGGCCAAGTCGACCTGAAACCACATGCAGCGCGACCGGCTCACCGGGTACCACAACCTCCGCCAGCGTTGCGATCCCAAAATCAGCCGATATCAGCAGTCCGGCGTATTCGTAGTACCAATTGACCTTGGCGGATACCGTTGAGTTCGACGCCATTGATGATGCCAAATCACATGATGTCCGTGACGACGACGATCACATCGGCCAAGTTCGGGAACCCGCGCGCGAAAACGCAATCTGGCGCGCACCAAGCGACCAATGGACCTCGCGGATCAAAAAAATCAGACCATCAGGCCAACCGGCCAACCGGCCTCGCAAGGCATCGGCTGTCAAGCATCAGGGATGCCTCCTGGTCGACTGGTTCGACTGACTTTCCGCGTTCGTCCCGCTACCCGACGCCGTAAGGTTGCGCACCATGCCGTAGCACACCAATTTTGGCTGCACGTAGGCCTCGCGTTCGCTCGACTGAGATGAAGGGGTTGCCGTCTGTGATTGCACGTCCATTCGATTGTCTCCCAAGAAAAGCACGCTCGACCAGCCAGACCGATATTCCGAAGGCCTAGAATATCCAACCAATGCTGCGTGTCAAGCTGCAGCGGTTGCCGTTGCCTCGACGGCGGTTACCGGCGTCACAAGAGCACACAAGCGCTTGATTTTTGGTGCAAATCCAATCGCAAGCAGGACTGGACGGGATTAGTGGGACCACATGCGCCCCGCGCGAAATTGGAGTCCAGCCCTGTCCAAACGCTCTGACAGGGTGCCGAACACGTCTTGGTCGCATGTCGCATCGGGTCGTGGTGCAACAATCGCTCGGTCACCATCACCGCCGCCAGCCACGCAGCCAGCTCGACAAGGCGTCGACGTGTAACAGGGAATCGGCACAATCGTCGATCGCTCCGGCACGGTAGCGCGCGATGCAGCGCCCGAGCAGGGCTGGATCCACCCAAGGTTGAAGCCGGCTGCGTTCGTCCCACAGGCGTTCCAGCCGCCGCCCGTCTCGATCGAACAGCCGGCGATTGAACGCGAAGCCCAAGTGTTCCTTGCCACGCCGCCAGCACACCGCCGGCGGCAGGTAGGCGGCCATGGCGTGGCGCAGCACCGCCTTGGGCCAGCCATCGCGCTGGCCTTGGCGATCCGGCAGGTGCAGGCACAGGTCCAGCAGATCGCGGTCAAGGAATGGATGACGCGGCTCGATGCCGTGCCGGGAGGCCACGCGCCGGTATCGTTCCAGGCCGATCACCGTGCCGTGGAACAGGCGGGAGGACAGACGATCGCGCAATTCGGGCGACTTCGGCAGCGGGGCGTCTGCGGTCATGACCGAAGGCTCGCGCTCATCCGGCAGGACACGGCGCGCGAAGTCCTGCGCGAGCAGACTTGCGGCGATCTCGCGCCGGCGCGCGCGACGCCCGCGCGTGCCGCGCAAGGGGCGCTTGACGAACTCCGGAACCGCGGCGCCGGGCGCTGCGGACAGGATCGTTTTCCAGGCCGGTAGCCAGGGCCCATAAAACTCTTGCATGCCGCGCGCTTCCCGCCAGGCGGTGCACCAGCGCCCCGAGCGCAGCAGGCGCGTCATGTAGCCACCTCCAGAGAAGGCCGCATCGGCATTGATACCGTCGAACACGGCACCGACACCGCGGCGAGCGGCCAACAGGTACATGGCGTGCAGCATCGACATCGAGGCATCGAAGGGGTCGGCGCCTTCCACGAGCGCACGCTCGATGTCCGACTCCAGATCGGACAGGTCGGCCACGTCGGCCAGATTCGCATTAAATCCCGGTTCGGCGAGCATGACGCGGATGGCGCGCGTCTCCACGCAAGTCGGATCGATGCTGTTGATCGCCGAGAACACCGGCAATGAGCCGCCCCCGCGGTCGGCCAGAAGTGCGCGCGCGATGGCGGCCACGGACGAGGAGTCCAAGCCCCCGCTGACCATGCTGCCAAACGCGCGTCCGCGTTCGAGATGGCGTTCCACTGCCTTCACCAGCCTTTGCCTCACCGCATCCGCCCAGGATGCATCGCCGTGCGGAAGATCGCGTACCGCAAAGCAGTCGGGCGTCCAGTAACGCACCGAACTAGCGCCACTTGCGTCCACGAGCAAGTAATGCGCAGGTCGAAGGCGTCGCACGCCGGCAAAGAAAGTCGATTCGATGTCGCTCAGTTCGTCGTCGAGCAGGAAATCGGCGATGCGGCGCTCGTCGATCTCGTGCCCGACCGACGGGAAAGCGGCCACGGCGTTCGCGTCGGATGCGAAGGCGAACAGGCGACCGCGCGCATGGTGAAAGCACAATGGCCTGGCGCCGACGCCGTCGCGCGCGGCGTACAGGCATGAACGCCGCCGATCCCAAACCACGAAGGCGAAATCACCGTTCAGATGAGCGGCACAATCCTCTCCCCAGCGCAGCCACGCTTGAGCAATCAAGCCCGCATCGGTGGCATCGGTCGCAACGCGACATCCCAAGGCAGCCCTGAGATCGGCACGATCCAGCAGCAGCGCATCGGCAACGACCACGCAGCCGGACTCGGTATCCATATGCAGAACCGGATCGAACACACCATCGTCCACCGGCCACCACGTCGTGCCTGCCAACGCGACTGCTTCGGACTGCCAGGACTGCGCTTGCGCCACCCCACGCCCGCACAATGCGCCGTGCATCGCCGCAAGCGCGTCCAGATCCGCCGGCGCGCCATCGAGGTGGATGAAGCCGCAGATGGCCTTCATTCCGCAACGCTTCGCCGCGACGGTTGCTCGCCAGAACATTCTTTTCGTGCCCGGGCTGTTAGCATCGCGTGCATCATGGAGATGGCCGTCATGGACAAGAATTTTACCGTGAGCCACGCACCGCGCGCATGGCTGGCCGCCGGCCTGTGTGGCGATGCGGCGACGTGGGGCGACGATTCGCAAGCCGCAGGGGATGCCCTGTTCGCCTGCGCCGAAACCGAGGGCGTGGCCGCGCTGGTGCACGCGATGTGGGCGTCGCGCTTGCTGCCTGCGGCCACGGCTCGACGCTTCGCCGAACGCGAGCGCGCGGCGATCGCCCGGGAACTGCTCGACCACGCCGAACTCGTGCGTGTGTTGCGCGCCCTCGCCGGTGCCAATGTGCCAGTGCTGCTCCTGAAGGGCGCAGCGCTGGCGTATTCGCTCTACCCTGCCCCGCACCTGCGTCCACGTTCGGACGTGGATCTGCTGTTCCCCGACCAAGCCAGCGTCGAGCGCGCCAAGGCGGTCCTTGCGCCGCTGGGCTACACCGCCTCCGAAGTGCCATCCACGACCACGATCAGCTTCGAAACCGGCATGCACCGCACGACGGTCGGTGGCAGTTCGCACCACCTTGACATGCATTGGCGGATCGCCAACCAAGTGCTGTTCACCGACGCACTTCACTGGGCGGAGCTGGCATCGGCCGCGGTGCCGCTGCCGGCACTGGATGCGACAGCGCGCGCGCTGTGCCCGATGCACGCGCTGCTGCACGCCTGCATGCACCGCATATCGCATCTGCCGTGGGATACCGCTTCGGGCGGCCACGGTGATCGCCTGATCTGGCTGTACGACTTCCACCTGTTGGCGCAACGGCTTACGGCCGAGGACTTCACGGCATTCTGCCGGCTCGCTGCCGAACGCCGACTGGCCGGCGCCTGTTTCGATGGCCTGCGCGAGGCGCAGCGCGCGTTCGTCACGCCGCTTCCGGACGGCGTGCTCGACACACTTGCGCAGGCCGCCGGCCGCGAGGCCTTCGATGTATCGCGGGCGCGCCGCCGCTGGTATCAGGAGTGGCACAACCTGCGCACGCTGCCGCTAACCAAGCAAGTGGCGTTCGCGCGCGAAAAACTGTTCCCAAGCACCGCCTACATGCGCGAGCAATATGCGGTGGACGGGCCGGTCCGGCTTGCGTGGGCCTATCTGCGCCGGCTCGGCAACGGAGTACGGATGACGTTGTTCAGGGCGCGCTGAGGCGGCGCGCAGGGCGCTCAACGCCCACTCACCGTCATTGCGAGATCCCTTTTCCGTTCCGGAAATGCCCACGGGCCATGAACCTGACACCCAGCCGTCATGGCGAGGCCCGCAGGGCCGTGGCCATCCAGAAATTCGGAGCCAGGACGCTGGATCGCTTCGCTGCGCTCGCGATGACAAAGGGAAGGCACGATGAATCAACGACTTATCGCATAGGTTCATGGAGAGTACGGATGACGTTGTTCAGGGCGCGCTGAGGCGGCGCGCAGGGCGCTCAACGCCCACTCACCGTCATTGCGAGATCCCTTTTCCGTTCCGGAAATGCCCACGGGCCATGAACCTGGCACCCAGCCGTCATGGCGAGGCCCGCAGGGCCGTGGCCATCCAGAAATTCGGAGTCAGGACGCTGGATCGCTTCGCTGCGCTCGCGATGACAAAGGGAAGGCACGTGAATCAACGACTTATCGCACAGGTTCATGGAGAGGCCCCTTTTCCGTTCCGGAAATGCTCACGGGCCATGAACCTGACACCCAGCCGTCATGGCGAGGCCCGCAGGGCCGTGGCCATCCAGAAATTCGGAGCCAAGACGCTGGATCGCTTCGCTGCGCTCGCGATGACAAAGGGAAGGCACGATGAATCA
>CAZXGS010000103.1:0-5696 GCA_964640525.1 uncultured Gammaproteobacteria bacterium
CTGGCTCTTCGAAGCCGTGTGGTGACTCGGGAGGAGTCCATTCGATCACTCAAGCCGACTTGCGCGGTGAAGTTCTCAACTTTCTGGAAGTCCACGGCCGCGCAGGCGGCTTAGCTCAGGCGTTAGGTTTCCAGAATCGCTGCATTGCGGTCCAAGCAATAGGCGTGTCGTTCGTGGCTCCAGGTTCTTGCGTCAGCGCAGCGCGTTGTTGGCACTCTCTTTGCTCGTGGCACTCGCCAAGATCGGCAAGCTCACCACGAACGGAATCTTCTTGCATTCGTTCTACTCCCGCACGCGGGTAACGCACGTCCTGCATGCTCCAGCCAATCGCTCGGCGGGCACGCGCCGTTCTCATCGCGCAGTCCTGCATTGCGCTGCCATCCATGGCATCACAGCCCGCCTCAACATCGGCCCGCCAAGCCGTCCATTGCCGGGCCTTCGCGTGGACAGCGCATGCGTTCCATTGTCTGCTTCAAGCGTCCTCGCTCAGCCAGGCCCTGAAGTTCAGATCCGCATCGCCAAGCGCAATGAAATCCGGATTCAGCAACGACTCCTTGCCGTTGTAGCGAAGCCGCTGGCCATCCAGCGTCAGTACCACCCCGCCCGCGGCCTCCAGCACGCACTGCGCCGCCGCGGTATCCCACTCAGAGGTCGGACCGAAGCGTGGATAGACGTCGATCCGACCCTCGGCGATCCGGCAGAACTTGAGCGAGGAACCCATGCCGATCCGTTCGGTCGGGCCCATCCGTTCCAACGCAGCGGCGGTGCGGGCGTCCAGGTGCGAGCGGCTGGCCGCCACCCGCAACGGCTTTGGCGAAGGCCGCCGCGTCGCCAGTTCCACGTCCTGCCCATCGTCGCGCAGGAAGGCACCGCCGCCATGCTCGCCGTGGACGAGGTAGTCCATCGCCGGCGCGTACACCACGCCAAGCACCGGTTGGCCTTCCTCGATCAGGGCTATGTTGACGGTGAATTCGCCGTTTTTCTTGACGAACTCGCGGGTGCCGTCGAGCGGATCGACCAGCCAGTAACGCCGCCAGTGGCGACGCACTTCCCACTCGGTGGCCTTGGACTCCTCCGACAGGACAGGCACTCCCGGGGTCAGCGCCGCCAGCGCGTCGCAGATGATCCGATGCGAGGCCATGTCGGCGGCGGTCAACGGCGAGGCGTCGGCCTTGGCCTGGACGTCGAAGTCCTGCGCGTAGATCTCCATGATCGCCGTGCCGGCACGCCGGGCGATGTCGATCACCGCCTCGATCGTCCACTCGCTCATGCCAGCGCTCCCGCGGCGCGACGCGCCAGCAGTTCGCGGACGATGAACAGCGCCGCCAGCGAGCGGCCCTCCGAAAAATCCTCGCGCAGCATCAGCAGGTGCAGGTCGTCCAGTTTCCACGGCAGCACTTGAATCTCCTCGGGTTCATCGCCAGGCAGGCGTTCGGGATACAGGTCCTGCGCCAGGACCAGGTGGGTGGTGAATTCCATGTAGGTCGGCGAGAGCGCCAGCGAGCGCAGCCGGGTCATGCGGTGCGCGCCGAAGCCGGCCTCCTCCTTCAGCTCGCGGTTGGCCGCCTGCTCCGGCGTCTCGCCGGCATCCATGCGACCCTTGGGCAAGCCCAGTTCGTAGCGGTGCATGCCGCAGGCGTACTCGCGCACCAGCAGGATGGTGCGCTCATCGGGCATCGCCGCCACCATCACCGAGCCCGGCCCGCGCGCGCACACGCGCCGGTAACGGCGACGCTCGCCATTGCCGAACTCCAGATCGAGTTCCTCCACCAACCGCTCGCCCTCGTGGCGGGCGTGCACGGCGTGGATCGTCGGCAACTGCGGGATGGAATCGTCCAGCGGGGATTTCACGACTCGCCTCGGCGCGGCCGGGCGCCGCCCAAAACGACGATGATAAGCCAATCCACGCCGGCCTCGGCGTGACATCCATCGCGCGCGGCCGGATCATGGCAGGTTCCGCCCCCGCCACCGCCCGCACCGATGTCCGACCGCAACGCCGCCTGGAACGCCCGCGATCTGGACGTGCTGTGGCATCCGTGCACGCAGATGCGCGACCACGCCGATGGGCAGATCCCCCTGCTGCCGATCCGCGCTGCGCAAGGCGCGTGGCTGACCGACATGCAGGGCCAGCGCTACCTGGATGCCGTGTCGAGCTGGTGGACCTGCCTGTTCGGCCACCGCGACCCGCGCCTGGTCGCGGCACTGCAGGCGCAACTGGGCCAGCTCGATCACGTGCTGCTGGCCGGTTTCGGCCACGCACCGGCGATCGAATTGGCCGAAGCCCTGTTGCAGGTCGCCCCGCCAGGCCTGGCCAAGGTGTTCTACGCCGACAACGGCTCGGCGGCGGTCGAGGTGGCGCTGAAGATGGCCTTCCACTACCACCGCAACCGCGGCGATGCCGGGCGCACGAAGTTCGTCGCGCTGGCCGGCGGCTACCACGGCGAGACCTTGGGCGCGCTGGCGGTGACCGATGTCCCGCTGTACCGGGAGACCTACGCGCCGCTGCTGCTGGAACCGTTGTTCACGCCCTCGCCGGATGCGTACCTCGCGCAGCCCGGCGAGGATGATCTGGCCTGCGCGCTGCGCGCCGCCCGGGCACTGGGCGAACTGCTCGAACAGCACGGCACGCTGGTCGCGGCGCTGATCCTGGAGCCGCGCGTGCAGTGCGCCGGCGGGATGCGCATGTACCACCCGCGTTACCTCGCCGAGGCACGACGGCTGTGCGACGCCCACGGCGTGCTGCTGATCGCCGACGAAATCGCGGTCGGCTTCGGCCGCACCGGCACCCTGTTCGCGTGCGAATCGGCGGCCATCCGCCCGGACCTGATGCTGCTCTCCAAGGGCCTGACCGGCGGCATGCTGCCGCTGGCGGCGGTGTTGACCACCCTGCGCGTGTTCGATGCGTTCTGGGCCGAGCACGCCAGCCGCAAGGCGTTCCTCCACTCGCACAGCTACACCGGCAACCCGCTGGCCTGCAGCGTGGCGCGCGAGGTGCTGCGGATCTTCGCCAGCGAACCGGTGCTGGAGACCAATCGCGCCACCGCCGCGCGCATGGCCGCGCTGGCCGCGCCGCTCACCGACCATCCGCACGTCGCCCAGGTCCGCCAGGCCGGGATGATCCTGGCGATCGAGATGGCCGCCAGCGCACGCACGCGCGAGCCCTTCCCGGCTGCCGAGCGTCGCGGCCTGCGCGCCTACCGCCACGCGCTGGCGCACGGCGTGCTGCTGCGCCCGTTGGGCGACGTGTTGTACTGGATGCCGCCGTACTGCATCGACGCCGACGCACTGGCCACACTGGCCTCCGTCACCGCCGCGGCGATCGACGCCGCAAGCGCCTGAGCGAACCGCGAGCCGGAACCTGCCCATGCGAATCCCGCGCTGCTTCGTCCACCAGCCCCTGCACGTGGGCGACGCCGTCGACTTGCCGGCGCCGGCCTGCGAGCACCTGCTGCGCGTGCTGCGCCTGGCGCAGGGCGCACCGCTGATCCTGTGCACTGGCGATGGTATGGATTACCACGCGCAACTGGCGCAGATCGACCGACGCGGCGCCCGCGCCCGCATCGAACGCGCGCAGGCCAACCTCGCCGAATCGCCGCTGCGGATCGTGCTGGTGCAGGCGCTGGCGCGCGGCGAGAAGATGGACTGGGTGGTGCAGAAGGCGACCGAACTCGGGGTGGCCGCGATCGCGCCGGTCATCACCGAACGCACCGAGGTACGGCTGGATGCCGAGCGCGCCCAGCGCCGCCTGGCCCATTGGCAGGGCGTGGCACTGGCGGCTTGCGAGCAGAGCGGGCGCGCAAGCATTCCGGAGATCGCCGCACCGATCGCACTGGCCCATCATCTGGGTGGGCTGACGGACGACGGCCTGCGGCTGGTGCTGGATCCGGAAGGTCAAGCCATCACCGGCCTGCTGGCCGAACACGCGCCCGATGGAATCCGCACGCTCCGGATCGTGATCGGCCCCGAGGGCGGGCTGTCCGAGCGCGACCTGGCGCAACTGCGGGCCGCGCACTTCGTGGGCTGGCGCCTGGGTCCGAGGATCCTGCGCACCGAGACCGCGGGACTGGCGGCGCTGGCGGTGTTGCAGGCGTTGGCGGGGGATGGCGCGAAGTAGCAGGATTCCCGCGCCGAGCGATGGCGTGCTGATCGCCGTTGCCGGCGTGCTCGCCACCGGCCTGTCCTGGCGCGTCGCTTTCCTGAACTGCCTCGACGCCCGGCCCTCCGGATGACCCTTGCCGCGCCGTCTTGCCCGTTCTTCCCGCGAAAACGGGAACGCGGGCAAGCCGGATGCGTCCGGGAAGGCCTGGGCCCTGCCGGCCATCCCAAAAACCACGGCCGGCCGGCGGCACCGCAACGCAACGATGCTGATTCCGCGCAGGGCGACGCACAACGGCCAACGGGTTCACGGTTTTGCCATTCCATCCACATTGCACCCAACCCATCGCGCCGATACCATCGGGTTGTGTCAGGATGGCTGCAATGGCGGTTGATGGAAGCACGGCACATCGCCCCGGCCGGATGTCGGGGAAGGAGTGAGCGATGTTGATCTTGACCCGCAGGGTGGGTGAGACCTTGATGATCGGTGAGGCGGTGACGGTCACCGTATTGGGCGTCAAGGGCAACCAGGTGCGCGTGGGCATTACCGCGCCCAAGGACGTGGCGGTCCACCGCGAGGAGATTTTCCAGCGCATCCACAAGGATGAGCACGGTGCGACCGAGCCCGCGGCGACGCCCGCCGCCGAGGCGTCCACCACGCCCAAACCGCCGTGAAGCACGGCTGACGTCCCGCCTTCGCGATCCCGGCATGTCCGTCGTCAGACTCGGCCGCAATGGCCGCAACGGCTGCCGGTCGCGGCCACGGCCCTGCTTGTCTGCATGGCCGCCGTTCCTTGCCGCCCACGACGACCCCGCCATCGCGGTCGCCGCATGTCCGCCGTCGCCCGCCAACCCACACCCGAAGCGCAAGATCCGCATCCCGCTTCGCCTCGCGCCCCAGACCCTGCTGGCAAGCCTGCTGCTGTCGATGGGCGCATGGTCCGCACCGCCGGACGCGACCGACACCCTGCTGCAGCGCGCTGACCGCATCAAGCGCACCGACCAGCCCGCCTTCCGGGCCCTGCTGGTCCGGCTCGATGCTGACGCCGGGCGCATGAGCCCGACCCAGCGCGACTTGCTCGACTACCTGCACGCTTGGCAATTGGGCTTTCGCGGCGAGTATCCGCAAGCGCTGCCTGCGCGTTCTTCATCGAGTGCGCGCAGGCCGAGGTGAACTGCCGACGCAAGTCCTCACGCGACGCCAGCGCGGTGGCGATTGACTTGGACCACTTCAAGCAAATCAACGACAACCGTGCGCGCGAGCGGGTATCGGGGCGAAAGACCGACCCGCTACGGACCCAAATCCGGCATGATGGACGGGAAACGGGCCGCGACTGGAGCTGGATCGACCTTCGGCGACACATCGGAAGCCGGATTTCGCGGAAATCCGGAGCGGCAGCGGCCATGCGCGGTCAAGGGGCACGGAATCAGGGTGTTGCCTTGGTTTTGCACGTTGGATCTCGCGAAAGGCGTGGTTCGACAGGCTCACCACGAACGGGTTCTTGAATGGCTCACCACGAACGGGTTCTTGAATGGCTCAGCACGAACGGGTTCTTGAATGGCTCAGCACGAACGGGTTCTTGAATGGCTCAGCACGAACG
>CAZXGS010000104.1:0-5658 GCA_964640525.1 uncultured Gammaproteobacteria bacterium
CGTCTGACCATCACCCTTTCCGAGGCCCGCTACCGGGCGCTCAAGGAAGCTTCCGTGCAGCGCGACAAGACCATCGGGCAACTGATCGAAGAAAGCCTGGAGTTCTACGGCATCAAGACCCGCGAGGACGCCCGTGACCTCGTTCGCCGCGCCCGGGCACACAGCAATCTCACCGAGGAGCAGGCACTCGCGGTTGCCGAGGAGCAGGTTCGGGCGGTGCGGCGCAAGCGGTGAAGCGTCCGGCAGTCATCGTCGACACGAATGTCGTCGTGGCGGGTCTGCTTGCCGCCAACGACGCATCGCCGGTCGCACGCATTCTGGACGGCATGCTTGCGGCGGCCTTTCCGTTCGTGGTGTCCGAGGCCCTGCTGGCCGAGTACCGCGCGGTGCTCCTGCGGTCTCGCGTACGCAAGCTGCACGGCCTGACGGTCGACGAGGTCGAGGCTCTACTCGTCGACATCGCCCAGCACGCGATCGTGCTGGTGCCCGTCGCCACTTCCTCGGCGCCCGATCCGGGTGACCAGTTGCTGTGGGAATTGCTCGCGGCCAGGGTAGACCTGCTGCTCGTCACCGGTGACAAGCGGCTGCTGCGCGACGCGCGCATGCGGGCGCGCGTGGTGTCCCCCCAGACTTTCGTCGAGGGCACGTAGACGGTCCATCGAAGCGATGTGAGACCAGCGGACCCTCGTCGAAGCTGCGCGACAGCCCGGAAGGCCACCGCAAGCCGGCCCTCGGTATTCGCGCGCAACCGACCGTAGTACCCTTGCCGCGTATCGCCGCCGGATTTCCCCGCATCTCATCCCGAGACCGCCCGCCGTGCCGACAGATCCAGAGCGCTTTCGCCCTCACTTCTTCATCGACGAGCGCATGCGGGTCCGGATCTGGCCCGAGGCCACGGCACGCGCGCTGGGTATTCCGGAGGCTCGCGCCACCGGCCGTCCATGCTGGGAACTGTTCGACGGCGCCGGCTGCCGGGCCTGTCGCAGCGATGCGCGCGACGCTTCGCCGGCGAGCCGATGCGCCCGCCTGCCAGCCGCCCAGGGGGAGGGCGGCTGGCTGGCGTGGTTGCCGCCGGCGCGGATCGCCGGGGGTTCCCCCGGCAGCGCGTTCCATGAGTCGCTGCTGTTGCGTGGTGTGCTGGCCGAGTGCCTGGCGCGGCACTCGCTCGACGAGACGCTGGAGGCGATCCGAGGGGCTTGCGCGGCCGACGACTGCGAACTGTTCCTGCTCGCACCCGGAGGGATGGACGTCGTTCTCCGTGGCTGTGTGGGCCAGGACCGCACGGCGTTCCTGGAGCGCACGCGGATGCCGCTGGGGATCGGCTACCCGGGATGGATCACTGCCACCGGCAAGCCCCTGACCACCAACGAGTTCCAGGCGGACCGCCGGTTCCAGCGCGAATCGGTCAAGCGCAGCGGTATCCGCACCTTCATCGGGGTCCCGCTGGTCGAGCACGACCGGGTGATGGGCTATCTGGGGCTCGGCTGGAAGGACGAAGGCATTCCAGTCGATTGGGGCCTGCATCTGCTCGGGGCCGCACACCCGATCGCGGTCGCCGCTGCGCGCCTTACGCACGGTGCACCGCGGCTGTCCGCACCTCGCGCGCCGACGATCCGCTGCCTGGGGGCGTTCGCGATCGTCGGCCAGGCCCGGACGCTGGGTGTCGCGGCGTTTCCGCGGCGCAAGGCGCTCGACCTGCTGCGCCACCTGATCCTGGCGCGGGGCACCGCGATGTCGCGCGACGCGCTGATCGAGCATCTGTGGCCGGAGATCGACCCGGAAAGCGGTGCCAATCGCCTGCACGTGGCCCTGCATGCCTTGCGCGGTGTCCTTCGGCAGGCGCTGCCCGGCGGGGGCGAAAGCCTGGTCCAGCACCGGCATGGCCACTACCGGATCGACGTCGACGCCCTGGGACCGGTGGACGCCTTCGTGTTCGCCGATGCGCTGGACGATGCCCGGCGCCGCGCACGCGAAGACGATCCGGACGGCGCGCTCGGCTGCCTGGAGCAGGCGCTGCCGCTGTACCAGGGCGAGCTGTTCGCCGATGCGGAAGATGTCGCCTTCGAAGCGCCGCGACAGCGTTTTCGCCATCGCCATCGCGAGGCGCTGCAGCTGCTGGTCGATCTGCATCTGCGCCGGGGCCGGGCCGATGCCGCGCTCGAAGCCCTGGCCCGAGCCCGCGAGATCACCGCCGTCGACACCGACTGGCACGACGCACTGACGCGCAAGGTCCTCGAACGCGGCCGTCTGCAGGGCGGGCGCGCGGTCCGCTCACGACCGTAACGCCGCGCCGCGGCGAGACCGCAGCGGCCGGAACACCGCCAGCGCCGCCGCCAGCGCGACCAGCGCCGGCGCGACCAGCAGCAGCATGCCCCAGTCGAGCCGCAGCGTGCCGGTGCGCGGATCGAAGTCGACGCAGCGCAGCGCCGGGGCGTTGTCGGTCTCGTAATAGGGCACGACCCGTCCGCGCAGTTCCCAGACCAGTTCGCGCAGGCGCCGGGTTTGCCCCGGGCCCCCGCTCAGTGCGCGGATCACGCGGCCGTCGCGGATCGCCACCAGCAGCGACCCGTGGTCGAACTGGTCGGAATCGGGCTGGCGCCGATACCAGAACTCCAGCGCGCCGGCGATCTGCGCAAGCGAGTCGCGCCCGGTCACCGCGAAGTGCCAGTTCGCGTTCTCCAACAGCCCGAAAGTGCGCGCCTGGGCCTGCAGGTCGGCGACCGTATCGGCTTCGTCGAAGCTCAGGGCCAGCACCCGATAGTCGCGGCCGATGCCGCCGACCTCGGCCGTGGCCTCGTCGATCCACTGCAGGAACGGCGTGCACACGCCGGCACAGCGTCGATAGAAGAACGTCACCAGCAGCGCCTGGTTGCGCCCCAGCTCGGAGAGCATTCGTTCCCGGCCGTCGGCCAGCCGCAGCGCGATGTCGGGCACCGCGCGGCCTTCGATGCGCGCTTCGGCGCGGGTCGCGGGCAGCAGCGGTGCCTGCGCCGCCGCGGGCGCGGCGGCCAGAGCGGACAGTCCGACGAGCAGCGCCGCGGCGAGCCCGCGCAGGCTCATCCTGCGAACGCCCGCCACCAGCGCCGGCCGGTTTCGCCGAGGTACAGCACAAAGCCGAGCAGGAACAGCAGCGCGAACAGCATGCCCCAGAATGCGTAGCCGGCGCCGTGTGCCAGTTCGGCCGGGTACAGCGCGAAGCGGCGCGGGATCGAGTAGGCGCCGGCGAGGTAGAACATCAGGAACACACCATAGGCGCCGAAGGTCATCGTCAGCGCCGAGGCGCGCTGCAGGAGCTGGTTCTCGGGCAGCCCCGTGGCGTTCTGGCAGACGTGGTGGAAGTAGGCGAGCACCAGGAAGGCCAGTCCGGCCAGGTTGTAGGTGTGGAAGTGCGCCGGCACCCACAGCGTGTTGTGCAGGCGCACGTTGACGCTGATGATCGAGTCGATCAGCGCGCCGATGCCGCCGATCGCCCAGCCGGCCAGGCCCAGGAACAGCAGGATCGAGGTCATGTTCCAGCGCATGCGCGCGTGGAACACCAGCAGCAGTGCGCCGAACAGCGTCACCACCGACGACGGGATCGCGCTCGCGTACGAGGCGATCTGTCCGATGTACTGCAGCGCGCCGGGCTGCACGAAGTCCATGTACAGGTGGTGGAAGTAGGCGAACAGCACGATCAGCAGCACCGCGTTCCAGGCGATCGCGACGATCCGGTTGTTCTTCCAGGGCCGTCCCGCGTAGTGCGGCAGGATTTCGTAGGCGGCGGCCACGCCCAGGTACATGGCGAGGTTGATGATGGTGTGGCCGAAGAAGAAGGTGAGGTTCTTCATCAGCAGCGGATCGTTGGCGACGCCGGCGAACATCTCGGCGAAGAACAGCGCCATGAGAATGACGGCCGACACCAGCGCCGCCACCCCTGAAATCAGGCTCACGGTGGCGATCAGCACGGCCGGCGGCACCGCCGGTTCGCTGCGCCCGGCAATGTAGTGCCAGCCCAGCGCCTGCGCCAGCGGGTAGCGGCGGGCGATCGCCCGCAACAGGTCCAGCGTCCAGACCAGCCACGCCGCGCCGAGCACCGTCAGCGAGAGCAGGAACACCAGGTTCGACCAGGCCGGCCACTCGCCCTTGAACGGCAGCGGGTAAAGGAAGTACCAGCCGGCCGCGTACCGGCCGAGGAACACGCTGGCCAGCAGCAGCACCACGCCGATCACCGTACCCCACAGCGCGAAGCCGGCAACCGCCGGCGAGGGCTGCACGTAGCGGGTGAGCAGGTCGGCCACGATGGCCATCGAGGCCACGTACCAGACGCCGACCATGCCGACGCCGTGCAGGGTCATCGCCGGATAGAACCAGGCTTCGAAGCTCGACAGCACGCCGCCCTGCACCGAGCGCATGAAGGCGCCGAGCAGGATCAGGATCGGGAACAGCACGAATACCACCGGTATCCAGCGCAGGGTCTGGCGGTTGGCCGCTTGCATGGTCTGCGTCTCCTGTGTCATGGCGCTCACCTGACCGTGAGGCTGCTGCGCATGCGGTGGTGGCCCGCGGCGCAATACTCGAGGCACAGCACGGGGTACTCGCCGGGCGCATCGAGCCGTACCCGCAGGCGGTTGACATAGCCGGGCATGGCCTGGGTCTGCGCCACGATCTGGCGCTGCGGCCCGTACAGGCCGAAGCCATGGGTGACGTCGAGGCTGGTGACGCGGAACTCCACCGTCGCGCCGGGGGCGATCGCCACCTGATGCAGGCGCGGCACGCGGCCGACGTCTTCGGCGCGGACGATCGGCTCGTCGGACCAGATGAACTCGAACTGGCGCGCGGCCACGTAGATGATGCGGTCGACTCCGGCTGCGGCGGCGCTGACGTCCGCTGCGTACGGTGTCCTGGGCAAGGTCGTCGCCAGCACGCCGATGGCCGCGACCATCGCCGACAGGAACAGCACCTTGCGCAGCCCGTAGGCGCGCGCGACGCTGACCTCGCGCGGGCGGGTCGTGCTGAGGGCCACACCGGCAAACACCACGACGATCACCGCGCTGATCAAGAGGAACACGTGCCAGACTCGCGCCTGCGACGGCATCATCTCGGGCCTGGCGTAGACGACCGCGGGCGCCGCCGAGGCGACGGTGCCGGCGGCGACTTCGTGCAGGTGGGCAACGAGCGCCTCGACCTGACCCGCTTCGAGCCCGAGCCTGGGCATGACGAGGCCCTTGTAGCGCTCGACGAGCTTGGTCACCACCGGATCGCCCTCGGCGATCAGCGCATCGGGTTCGCCGATCATCCGCTTCAGCCACGCATCGTCGCGGCGCTGGGTGACGCCGGCCAGGTCGGGGCCGACACGGTCGCCGCCGCCCACGCTGTGGCAGGCCACGCACATCTGCTCGAACAGCGCGCGTCCCTGCTCGGCAGGCGTCTGCGCGGAAGCCGCGCCAGCCAGCACCAGGCACGCGAGGATGCCGAAGAACCAGTTCAGTTGACGGGTCAGCACGCGCAAGCCCTCATGTCGGTCGGTCCGCGCGAAGTCTCCCGGAACGCTCTTACCGGGGAATTACAGATGCGGACGTGCGACCGTCTCGCGTGACCCGGGGAGTGGGGTAGGTCGCTGGCGATTCACGATGCTCGGCCGACGGACTCGTCCATCGGTGCTACGGACTTGTCCTTCCG
>CAZXGS010000105.1:0-5277 GCA_964640525.1 uncultured Gammaproteobacteria bacterium
TATTCGGCGACAACCCCGACGACACCACCGACCTGCTGGCCATGCTGGGCAAGCCGCCGCACGTGATCAAGCTCAACGAAGGCACCCAGGGCGCCGGGGTGATGCTGACCGAGCGCATCTCCGCCTCGCGCAGCGTCACCGAGGCCCTGCGCGGGCTGTATGCCACCTTCCTGGTGCAGGAGTTCATCGCCGAGGCCAGTGGCAGCGATTTGCGCTGCTTCGTGGTCGGCGGCAAGGTCGTGGCGGCGATGAAGCGCAAGGCGCGCCCGGGCGAGTTCCGTTCCAATCTCCATCGCGGTGGCAGCGCGACGAAGGCACCCCTGACCGCTGCCGAAACCGACCCCGCGATCCGCGCCGCCAAGGTGATGGGCTTGACCGTGGCCGGCGTCGACTTGCTGCGCGCCCGGCGCGGCCCGCTGGTGCTGGAGGTCAACTCGTCGCCGGGACTGGAAGGCATCGAGACGGCGACCGGCGTCGATGTGGCAGGGCAGGTCGTCGATTACATGGCGCAACGGGTTGCAAGACGCCGGCGCGATGCGTCGATGAAAGAGCTAAAGCATTGAATCAGTTGGAAAGTCTGCAATATTCAGAAATAATTAACGATAACTTAATGTCGGCGGTCGTAGGCTGGCCGGGCTGTAGTTCTGCTGACACTCCTCGTGCTGCATCCAGTGCCTCGCAGATTACGGCATTCGGGGCTTTACCTTCCGTCCAGACGAGTCAGGTCGCGACGCGGCCATCCGTCTGGACTTTTTTTGTCTGCAAGGTGGCCGTCGCGGTGATCGGGAGTCCTGATTGCCCTGACTCTCAGCCAGGCACGATGGTCACGACGCTGTGCCGTGGGGCTCGATCTCGTCATCCCCGCGAAGGCGGGGATCCACCGACCTTGCGCTGGTCATCCCCGCGAAGGCGGGGATCCAGCGTCCCGTGGGAAGCCCCTCATCAAACGTGGATGACCAGCCTTCGGCAGTTGCGAAGCGCTTCCCGCCTTCGCGGAAGTGCCTTGCAACGGGAAAGCCGGTCAATGACGTGGCTGAGGATCAGGGATGGTCAGGTCGGGAGTGGGTCATCGAGAATCCCGCGTGCGCGTTTGCGCAACCCGAGCCGTGCGGCGCTGCGGCCACTCTGGCACAATCGTCACCCGCCTGTCGTTGCCGCCTTGGAGGTTCCGTCGCATGAAACTGATTTCCGCCATCGTCTTCGCGGCGCTCGTCCTGTGTGCGCCGCTGGCATCGGCCGACGCCCTGCAAGGGCTGCAAACGCGGCAGCAGTTCGAGACGCTGCGCACGCAGGTGAGCAAGGGCATGGCCGCTCACGACGACAAGTTCCGCGAGATCAGCGCCGACGATCAAAAAAAGCTGACCGAGACGCTCGATCGCATGGAGCAGCGCTGGCAGTCGGCAGGCGATGGCGGCACGCTGAGCCAGGCGCAGCAGGTCGAGATGATCAACGATCAGGAAATCGTGACCACCATCCTCCACAAGGGCGAAGCCGACAGCCGCGTGGTCTGCGAGCGCGTGCCCAAGCTCGGCAGCAACCTGCCCAAGAGCATCTGCAAGACCGTCGGCGAGCGCCGCCGGGAGATGGAGCGGGCGCAACAAGCGGCGCAGGGCGGCGCACTGGAAAGCAACTGATCCTGTCCTGGACATCGCGCCCATGCGCATACTGGTGATCGAAGACAACAACGACATCGCCGCCAACCTCGGGGATTTCCTCGAGGAGCGCGGCCACACCGTCGATTTCGCCGCCGACGGCGTCACCGGCCTGCACCTGGCGGTGGTCAACGAATTCGACGCGATCGTGCTCGATCTCAACCTGCCGGGCATGGATGGCCTCGAGGTCTGCCGCAAGCTGCGCCATGAGGCGCGCAAGCAGACGCCGGTGCTGATGCTGACCGCGCGCGATTCGCTGGAGAACAAGCTCGACGGCTTCGAGGCCGGTGCCGACGACTACCTCGTCAAGCCATTCGCCCTGCAGGAAGTCGACGCCCGGCTGACCGTGCTGCTGCGCCGGGGCAAGGGGCCGCAGGCACGCGTGCTCAACGTCGCCGATCTGGAATACAACCTCGATACGCTGGAGGTGCGGCGTGGCGGCAAGCTGCTCCAGCTCAACCCGACCGCGCTGAAGATCCTGCAATCGCTGATGGAAGCCTCGCCGTCGGTGGTCACCCGGCAGGAGCTCGAAACCCGCGTCTGGGGCGAGGAACTTCCCGATTCCGACAGCCTGCGCGTACATATCCACGGTCTGCGCCAGGCGGTGGACAAGCCCTTCCCCAAGGCGCTGATCCAGACCCGCCACGGCATCGGCTACCGCATCGCCGATCCCGATGCAGTACCGGCGTAGGCTCCGCACCCGCATCGTCCTGTCGTTCCTGCTGCTGGGCTTCGGCCTGGCGGTGCTGATCGCCTCGGCCACCGTGCTGGTGCGCCAGAGCGTCGAAGACAAGGTGATCGGCCGGGCGCTGATCAAGAACGTCGACGAATACGCCGAGGGCTTCTACACCAGCCCCGACCGTGCCGGCGTGCCGTTCGAGAAGATGACCGGTTACGTGTACGGCATCCACAAGATCGGCAATGTGCCGGCGGCCTGGCGCGACCTCGGTCCGGGCGTGCACGAATTGCAGGAGCGTACCGAGGCCGGTGTGCGCACCTACAAGCTGGTGGTGCGCAAGGATCCCAAATACTGGTTCTTCCTCGTCTACGAATACTCGCAGGAGCACGAGAGCCTGCAACGCTTCGCCTGGGCGCTGGTCGGGCTGGTGGTGGTGTTCTCGTTGCTGGCGCTGCTGGTCGGCTTGTGGCTGTCGCGGCGGGTGATGCACCCGGTGACCGACCTCGTGCGCCGCGTCAATGCGTTGTCGGCCGAGGGCGAGCCGCAGATGCTGGCGCCGCATTTCCTCGACGACGAAGTGGGCCAGCTGGCGGCGGCGCTCGATGAGTACGCGCAACGCCTGACCCATCTGGTGCGCCGGGATCGCGAGTTCAACGCCGATGTCAGCCACGAATTGCGTACGCCGTTGGCGGTGATCCACGGCGCCACCGAACTGATGCTGGCCAGCCCCGAACTGTCGGACAAGATGCGCCAGCGGCTGCAGCGCATCGACCGCGCCGCCCAGCAGAGCACGCACCTGATCACCGCCTTGCTGATGCTTTCCCGCAACGAACGCGGCACCGGCGATACCCATTTGCTGCAACTGGTCAACCACCTGCTCGACGCCAACCGCGCCCAGCTCGCCGGCAAGCCGGTGCGCTTGCGCGCGCAGGGCGACGCCAGCGCGAAGATCGCCGTCCCCGAAGCGATCGCCTCGGTGACGATCGGCAACCTGATCGGCAACGCCTGCAAATACACCGCCGAAGGCGAGGTGCTGGTGGAGGTAGCCAGCGATGGTGTTCGGGTGTTCGATACCGGGCCCGGCATCAGCGTCGAGGACGCCGCACACCTGTTCGAACGGGGCTTTCGCGGCACCACGTCGACCGGCACCAAGGGCGCGGGGATCGGCTTGTCGATCGTCGGCCGGCTGTGCGAGCTGTATGGCTGGAAGGTGGCGATCGCGCCGCGTGGCGATGTTCGCGGCGCCGTCGCATCATTGTCGTTTCGACCGCTGTCCGGATCGAACTGACGACCGCAGGCGCTGCCGGCCGGGCCGGGGAAGGTCGGGCCGTGGCCTGTCGCAGCCGACTTCGTCGTTGACCTTCAGGCAACCTCGTCGAATGACACAACAGGCAACATGACCGCAACCGCGTCCACCTGCCCGCACTGCGGGGCGCGCATCTCGCTGCTGGCGCTGGTGGCCATGGCGATCGGTACCGGCTGGCACGCCCATTGCCGGGGCTGCTCGCGCCGGCTCGGCTTCGGGCATCGCTGGGAACGGGCCAGCATGGCCGTCGGCTGGGCCACGCTCTGGATCTGTTTCGGCCTGAGCATTTTCGAGCACAACCACCTGCCGTATCTGGGCATTGCGGTCGTTGCGGTTCTGGCAACGGTGTTGCTGTGCCGGCTCGGCCGCTTGCGCGTGGTGTTTCCGCGTCGAAACTGGATCAATACCGTCAATTTCGGGGTTCTGGGCGTGTCGTTCTGCGCGCTCGTGCTTGCCACGCCGCTTTGACGAAGGCGGGCCACGAGCGGCCGACATGGTGCGTTTGCGTGCGTGGCCCGGGTTCGCCCGCCGCCACGGCGTGCGCGGTGGGCGTGCGCCGCCACCACGACGATGCGGCGAGCCTGATTGCGCGCTGGCCGAGCCGGTCGGCTGGCGCCGGCCCGCTCAGCAGGCCTCCAGCCAGCCCCAGTCGTCGCGCGTGCGGCCGTCGAACAGGCCGAAGAACAACTCCTGCACGCGCGCCGTGATGGGCCCCGGCTTGCCGGTGCCCACGGGTTTTCCGTCCACCGAGCGGATCGGCGTAATCTCGGCCGCGGTTCCGCACATGAACAACTCGTCGCAAAGGTAGAGGTATTCGCGCGGGATGTCGCGCTCGATCACCTCGATGCCGTTGGTGCGCGCCAGCGTGATGATGGAATTGCGGGTGATGCCGTTGAGCAGCGCGGCACTGACCGGGGTGGTGTGCAAGGCACCGTCGAAAATCAGGAACAGATTCTCGCCGGCGCCCTCGGACAGCAGGCCGTTGGCCGCCAACGCGATGCCCTCGCCGAACCCCAGCCGCCGCGCCTCGCGCGCGATCAGCTGCCCGGAGAGGTAATTGCCGCCGGCCTTGGCGCCAGCCGGGATGGTGTTGGGCGCGAACCGCTGCCAACTCGACACGCAGGCATCGATGCCCGCTTCCAGTGCGCCGGCGCCCAGGTACGGCCCCATGTGCCAGGCGGCGACCGAGACTTCGGTCGGGCACTCGGCGGAAAGGCCGAAGCCGCCGAGCCCGCGGAAGGCGAACGGCCGCAGGTAGGCCCGATCGAGCTTGTTGGCGGCGATCACATGCCGGCACGCCATCGCGATCTCCTCGATCGCGTAGGGGATGTGCAGGTCGTAGATCTTCGCCGAGGCGTACAGGCGTTTGAGATGATCGGTGAGGCGGAAGATCTTCTGCCCGTCCGGCGTGGGGTAACTGCGGATACCCTCGAACACCGACGACCCGTAGTGGATGGCATGCGCCATCACGTGCGTGGTCGCCTCCGCCCAAGGCTTGATCGCGCCGTTGTGCCAGATGTGCGGGGGGTAGTGGTGGCTCATCGCGCGGCTCCGGAAAAGGCAAAGCCGAATGATGCGCTAGACAGAGGACAGAGGACAGAGGACAGAAGACAGAGGACAGAAGACAGAGGACAGAAGAC
>CAZXGS010000106.1:0-5050 GCA_964640525.1 uncultured Gammaproteobacteria bacterium
AGCAGCACCAGCGTGGTCTGCACCAGGCCGATCACCACGTAGGGCGCCACCTTGCCGATCATCAGTTCCGAACGCGACACCGGCGTGGCGATCAGCAGCTCCATGTTGCCGCGTTCGCGCTCGCGCACGATCGACACGCCGGTGAACAGCACCATGGTCATGGTCAGGATCACGCCAATCAGCCCCGGCACGATGTTCACCGCCGAGCGCCGCTCGGGGTTGTAGAAGCTGACCACGCTGATCGGACCGGGTTGCGGCGTGCCGACGGCGGGAACGCGGCGGTCGCTGCCGCGTCCGTCGTCCACCGGCAACTGCGCCAGTTGCGCGGCCGCGGCCTGCACCGCGGTGTCGCTGCCGTCGACCATCACCTGCACCGCTTCGCGGCCTTCGGCGCGCCGGCGCTCGAAGTCCGGCGGGATGACCACGCCGACGCTGATCCGGCCCTCGCGCAGCAGTGCGGTCAGCTCCTGCGGCGTGCGCACGTCGTAGCGTGGCGTGATGACTTCCGTCGCCAGCATGTCCATCACCAGCGCGCGCGAGCCGGCGGTGTGCGCCTGGTCAGCGATGCCGGCATCCAGTCCGCGGACATTGGTGTTGATCGCGTAGCCGAACAGGGTGAGCTGGATCACCGGGATGCCGACGATCATCGTCGCGCTCATGCGGTCGCGGCGGAGCTGGCGCAGTTCCTTGACCAGGATCGCCCACAGCCGGCGCAGGTTCATGTCGCGCGCTCCGGCTGGCGCGGATCGGTCTGGCCGCGGGTGACCGCAACGAACACGTCCTCCAGGTTGGGCGTGGCCACGCTGACCCGCGCCGGCAGCGCGGCTGCCTGCAAGGCCGCGGCGATGCGTTCGCGCATGCCGTCCTCGTCACCGGCCTCGATGAGCACGCGCAGCGCGGGACCGACCTGGGCCAGGCCGGAGATTCCCGGCATGCCGGTGAGCGCGCGCTGGGCTTGCCGCGGCGCGGCCGTCTCCACCCGCAGGGTGCGGCCAACCAGTGCGCCGGTCAGCTCCGCCGGCGTGCCATCGGCGACCAGGCGACCGACGTTGATCACCGCCAGCCGGTGACAACGCTCGGCCTCGTCCATCAGGTGGGTCGAGACCAGGATGGTGGTGCCGGCATCGGCGAGTTCGAAGAGTTTTTCCCAGAAATCGCGCCGCGATTCGGGATCGACGGCGCTGGTGGGCTCGTCCAGGAACAGCAGGCTTGGCTCGTGGATTACCGCGCAGGCCAGCGCCAGGCGCTGCTTCTGCCCACCGCTCATGGAACCGGCAAGCTGTTGCTGGCGATCGCCGAAACGGTAGTCCGTGACCAGTTGGTCGATGCGCTGGCGGCTGCGCGCCTTGGGCACGCCCTGGATGGCCGCCAGGAATTCCAGGTTCTCGCGTACGGTGAGGTCATCGAACAGCGAGAACTTCTGCGTCATGTAGCCGATCTTCCGACGCAGCAATTCGGCCTGCTCGGGTATCCGCAGGCCCAACACCTCGATCTGCCCTCCGCTGGGTGTGAGCAGGCCGCACAGCATGCGGATGGTGGTCGACTTGCCCGAGCCATTGGGGCCGAGAAAGCCGTACACGCAGCGTGCCGGCACCTGCATGTCGATTCGGTCCACCGCGGTGAGTGTCCCGAAGCGGCGGGTCAGCCCGTGCGCGCGGATGGCGACGTCGTCCGCACGGGTCGCAGCGGCGTCCATGAGACCGCCGCTCAACGCGCCGTGCCGCCGAACCGCGCGTGCAATGGCACGCCGATCGGCAAATCGGCGGCATCCTTGCCAAGCTGGATCTCGGCCAGCCACGACAACCGCGGCGCGTCTTCGCCGGTGAGTGCGAAATACGGGGTGAACACGGGCTCCTCGCGGATCGCGCGCACTTGTCCGCTGAAGGCGTCCTTGCGACCATCGACGACGACCTGGACCGGGTCGCCGACCTTGACCGCGGCGCGCAGCGGCTCGGGCACGTACACGCGCGCATACGGCGCCTCGCCCACCAGTTCGATCGCCAACGGCGCGCCGATCGGCGGCTGGTCACCGCGCCTGTAGGGCAGGCTGTCGATGCGTCCGGCGCGCGGAGCGGCGATCCGCACGCGCTGCAGGTCCACCGCGATCGCATCGACCTGCGCCTGCGCGGCCGCCAGCGCCGCCTGCGCCTGGGCGATGTCCTCGGCGCGGCTGCCGTGCTGCAGCAGCGCCAGTGCCTGGGCTGCGGCCTGCACGTCGGCCTGCGCACTGCCGGCCGTGGCGATTGCCGCATCCAGACCAGCGCGCGCAATCACCTGGCGGGAGAACTCGGCGCGCGCCCGGGTCAACGCCTGTTGCGCATGGATCGCGGTGCTGCGTGCGCCGGCCAGACGCGCCTTCGCCGCCGCGATGTCTTCGCGACGCGGGCCGTTGCGAACCTCCTCCAGCGCGCTGCGCAGGCGCGCGACTTCGGCCTTGGCCGCATCCAGGCGTGCCTGCGTGCGTGCAGTTTCGAGCGTCATCACGGTGGCACCGGCAGCGACCGCATCGCCCTCGTGCACCGCCACCGTGGCGATCCGCTCCGACACCGGTGCCGGCAAGGTGATCCGGTCCCACTCCAGCGTACCCAGCACCTGCGGCGGCGCCTGCGTACACCCTGCCTGCAGCAACGTCGCGGCGACGCATGCGATGCACAGGCGTGTACGCCATCGCCTCTTCCCAGCCGGTGTGGTCATGACCTCTCCACGCACGCTCCGATTGCGCTGCATCGTAGCAGGCGCGTCGGCGGCACCTGTCCCCAAGCCGCCACGAACCGCGTTACCCCATCCTGATGGCGAGTGCTGGCGTGCGTGGTCCGCGCAAGCAACGCGGCGCGCACCTGCCCTCGCGACGTCCACCCACCGCATTCGCCACGCACCCAACGCCGCTGCAGGTATAGTGGCCAGGCTTGGCGGGTGCGGTACCCAGCCACGAATCGCGGAGGAAAACCATGGGTCTCATTCAGGCAGTCAAGGGTTCGATCGGCGGCATGCTGGCCGACCAGTGGAAGGACTTCTACACGGTTCCCGCAGGCCTGCCGGCAACGGCGGCGCTGTTCGCCGCGGTGCCGCAGGGCACCAACGCCGGGCGTGGCTCGAACACCAAGGGCTCGTCCAACATCATCACCAACGGCAGCAAGATCGTGGTGCCGGAAGGCTATGGCCTGCTGCTGTTCCAGGACGGCAAGGCGACCGGTTTCGCCGCCGAACCGGGCGGCTACGAGTGGCGCTCGGACGACATCAACTCGAAGTCGATCTTCTCCGGCGACGGCTTCGTCGATCCGATGATCAAGCAGAGCTGGGAGCGCTTCAAGTTCGGCGGCCAGCCCGGCTCGCAGCAGGCCGCGTTCTTCGTCTGCCTCAAGGAACTTCCGGACAACCGCTTCGGCACGCAGTCGGAAATCTACTGGGACGACGCCTTCCTGCGCACCCAGGTCGGCGCGGTCACGCGCGGCTCCTACACGCTCAAGATCGTCGACCCGATCCTGTTCGTGAAGAACTTCGTGCCGGCCAAGTACCTGCAGGTCGGCCAGGTGTTCGACTTCACCGACCTGGACAACGAGGCCGCCAGCCAGTTGTTCAACGAGGTGGTCAGCTCGCTGGCACCGGCGTTCAGCCTGTACTCCAACGACCCGAGCAAGGGCAACCGCATCAGCAAGCTGCAGCAGGATTCGCTGGGCTTCGCCAAGAGCCTTTCGGCAGCGGTGGAAAGCGGCTACCAGTGGAAGTCGGACCGCGGCCTGGAGATTGCCAAGACCGCCATCGTCTCCATCGAATACGACGAGAACACCCGCGAACTGCTCAAGACCGTGCAGCGTGCCGATGCGTTGTCCGGCGCACGCGGCAATTCCAACCTGCAGGCCAGCGTCGCCGCCGGCTTCCAGTCCGCGGGAGAAAACGGCGGCGCGGCGGGCATCATGGGAATCGGCATGGCCTCGGGCATGGTCGGCGGCTTCGGTGGATTGCAGCAGCCGGTGGCGCCGGCCGCGCCAGCTGCACCGCCGGCCGAGGATCCACTGGCCAAGCTGAAGAAGGCCAAGGAGATGCTCGATCTGGGCCTGATCACCCAGTCCGATTACGACGCGGCCAAGGCCAAGGCGCTGGGGCTGTAAGCCGGTCACCGCGGAGCGACCATGTCCAACAGCAACGGCCCGGCGCCGCCGCCGGCACCCGCCTACACCGGCCCGGGCTCGCCGCAGGACGTACCGCCGCCACCGGACAGCCTGCCGGTCGATCCGGACACGCTGCCCAAGGCGATGGGCGACGAATTGCGGGCGCCCGATCCGGTCGCCATCGACACCTCCTCGGCCGAACTCAAGGACGGCTTGAATCGCTGCCCGAAGTGCGGCTCGACCGAGATCCGCCAGAAGCCGGGCAGCGACGAGCTGATGTGCCTGTACTGCCGTCACCAGTGGACGGCGGCACGGGTCGAGGAAGCCTTCGGGCTCGGCGAGGACATCGACAAGCTCGAAGGCACGATCATCGCCTCGGGCGCGGAGGACATCGCCGCCGATACGTCCGCGCTGATGAGCTTCAAGTGCCCCGGCTGCGGCGCCGAGGTGACGATCAACACCCAGAACGCGATGACCGCGCGCTGCCACTGGTGCCGGCACGTGCTGGGCGTCAACGAACAGATCGCCAACGGCGCGGTGCCCGACGCGGTGCTGCCGTTCCACATCAAAAAGGACGATGCGGTCGCGCGGATCCGCCAGTTCGTCGGCAAGCGCCAGCTGTTCGCGCTCAAGGCATTCAAGGAGCAGTTCACGCCGGAAAACGTGGTCGGCGTGTACCTGCCCTACATGATCGTCGATGGCAACGTCAGCGCCGACGTGATGGGCCAGGGCGAAATCGAGACGCGCCGCTACAAGCGAGGCAGCGGCGACAACGAGAAGACCTACTACGACGCCGACGTGTACGAAGTGTCGCGGCACGTCGACTTCACCGTGGACGACCTGCCCCTGGAATCCTCGGCCGAACGCGGCAACCTGGACACCAGGACCAACACCAACAACATCATCAACACCATCCTGCCGTTCGACACCAAGAACGCGGT
>CAZXGS010000107.1:0-5017 GCA_964640525.1 uncultured Gammaproteobacteria bacterium
GCCTGTTCGCACCCAGTTCGGCGGCGCTGGACGCCCTGGCGGCAATCGACCCGGACGAGCTGACCCCGCGCCAGGCACTGGAAGCGCTGTACCGCTTGCAGGCGTTGCACCGGCAGAGCGCCACCTGACCCAGACGGCCTCGCCGCGAAGATCGAATCCGGAAGGTGATGCCCGACCACCCGGGCTGCGCAAGGCCGCAGGTCATCGACGCCATCGCAGGGTCTTGCGTGCGTCGCATGCAGCCGCGATCGATGAGTTGCGCTGGGCGCAACCCATCCTGCGCGGCGCCCCTACCTCACATCGCATCGATGTCGCCGAGGGCACGAAGCAACCGCCTGGCGCGCTTGTCGGGCTTGCTCTCGGGTGGGCGGTAACCGGTCGCTTCGGCGCGTCGCTGCGCACGCACCAACTCGCGCGCCTGCCTGGAGGCGTCGCCTTCGTGGTACAGCGCTTGCGCCACCGGCGCCGGGCCGCGCTGCACGGACAGCGCCCGGACTTCGACCTGGAAGATCTCCTCGCCGCGCACGATATGCAACTGCGCGCCCACGCGCACCGCCGCCGACGGCTTGCGCGGCTGGCCATCGACCGCCACCCGGCCGGCCACCACTGCCTGCCTGGCCAGGGCTCGGGTCTTGAAGAAACGTGCCGCCCACAGCCAGGCATCGAGGCGGACTTCAGCGGCGGCAGGCGCGATGTCGCTCATGGCCGGGCCGCTGTGTCGATGCCGGCAGCGGCCGTTGCGGCACCAGGCTCAACGGCTTGCACGCGGCCCGGAAAGCACAACGGCCGCATGCGCGGCCGTCTGCATCCATCCACGCAGGACGGCCTTATTCGGCTGCCGACTCGGCGGCAGCCTTGGCCACGGCGGCCTTGGCCTTGGCGGCGGCATTGCCGGCCAGATCCTCGCGGATGCGCGCGGCCTTGCCCTCGAGATCGCGCAGGTAATACAGCTTGCTCGAACGCACGCGACCGCGGCGCTTGACCTCGACCGAATCGATGCTCGAACTATGCGACTGGAACACGCGCTCGACGCCGAAGCCGTGCGAGATCTTGCGCACCGTGAAGGCCGAATTCAGGCCCCGGTTGCGCTTGGCAATCACCACGCCCTCGTAAGCCTGCACGCGCTCACGATTGCCTTCCTTGACCTTGACGTTGACGACGACGGTGTCGCCGGGCCCGAAGTCGGGCAGCTGGCGCTGCATCTGCGCAGCTTCGAATTCCTGGATGAGCTTGTTCATGGCACGGATACCGTTCGAGGGTTGCGGGCTTCCCACCCGCAGGAAGCTGCGCAGTATAGCGAACGACGTGCGGTTTTGCATAGCCTGCCTGTGCCTGTGCCTGAGCCTGAATTGCGTGGAGGGGCCGATTCAGCGATCCAGCCGCTGCCGCGCGCAGGCCAGCGCCCGCCGGCTGCCTGGCGATCGACGCCGGCCATGCTCAATTGCCATCGTCCGCGGCAGGCGGTTGCGCCAGCGCCGCCAGCCAGTCGCGCCGATAGCTTGCAAGCAGGGCTCGGTCGGCCTCGTCCATGCTCATCCGCGCCAGCAGGTCCGGGCGCCGCAGCCACGTCCTCCCCAGCGATTGTTGCCGCCGCCAGCGGGCGATCGCGGCGTGGTCGCCCGACAGCAGCACCGCGGGAACGCCAGCCGTCCCCGCGGATTCCGATCGGGTGTAATGCGGGCAATCGAGCAGGCCATCCTCGAACGAATCCTGACGCGCCGAATCGGCATCGTTGAGCGCGCCCTCCTGCAGGCGGCCGATGGCGTCGATCAGCACCGCTGCGCCCAACTCGCCGCCGGACAGAACGTAATCGCCAATCGAGATTTCCTCGTCCACTTCGTGCGCGATCAGGCGCTCGTCGATGCCCTCGTAACGTCCGCACAGCAGCAACAGCCGCGGCAATGCCGCCAGCCGGCGCACCGTCGCCTGGGTCAGCCGCTCGCCTTGCGGGCTCAGATGGATCACCGGCGCCGTCGCTCCGGCGGCGCGCGCGGCAACCAGACATGCGCGCAACGGCTCGACCATCATCAGCATGCCCGGCCCACCACCGAACGGGCGCTCATCGACGCGGCGATAGTTGCCGCTGGCGTAATCGCGCGGATTCCAGCACCGGATGTCGATCAGGCCACGCTCGCGCGCCCGCCCGACCACGCCGATGCGCGCGCTGTGGTCGATGAAGTCGGGAAACAGGGTGAGGACGTCCAGGCGCATGGGTCGATCCGGATGAGCAGTCGGGAATCATGGGCCAGTCGAGAAAGGAGGTCAGGACTTGCCCCGATCCCGACCTCGGCAAGCAGGAGAACGCACGCGCCATCGGCGTTGCGCGTCGTCAATTTCGCGCCGCCACGCCCGCTTTACCAGCGCAGTTGGCGCGCCGCCACAAGGTTCTGCCCTCTGTCCTCTGTCCTCTGTCCTCTGTCCTCAGAACTCCGGATCCCAATCCACCACGATGCGGCGGCTGTCGAAATCCACCGAGACCAGGTGTGGCTGCACGAACGGCAGCAATCGCTCGCGCTCGCCGCGAACCACCATCACATGGTTGGCGCCGGTATCGAACAGATGATCGACCTTGCCGAAGGCCAGGCCTTCCAGATTGACCACATCCAGCCCTTCCAGATCGACCCAGTAGTATTCGCCGGGCCTGGGCGGCGGCAAGGCGCTGCGCGGCACGGAAATCTCGTAGCCGGCCCAGTTCTGGGCGGCATCGCGATCGCTCACGCCGGGAATGGTCGCGACCACCGCATCGCCGTGGCAACGCCCGCGCACGCCGGCCAGCCGCGAGGTATCGGGCGCGCGCACCAGTGTCCACGGTTGGTAGCGGAAAATGGCATCGAGCGGATCGGTCCACGATTCGATGCGCAGTTCGCCGCGCACACCGAACGCGCCGGTGATGCGGCCGAGCGCGACCGTGCGCGCGCCGGCGCCACCGACGGCACTGGCGATGGACCCGCCTGCACCGACGGCCGGTTCGATCGGGGGCGTCTTCGCCGCGCTCATCCGCGCGCACGCCGGCTTGCACGACGGCACGCGCGCGCCGTGCCAAGGCTGGACCGCGCGTCCGGCGCGGCCCGCATGGATCAGGCCGCGGCCTTGGTGGCAGTGGCTTCCTTGAGCAGCAAGGCGACCTTGTCGCTGAGCTGCGCGCCATGATCGACCCAGTGCTGGACACGGGCCAGATCGAGTTCGAGGCGCTTGTCGTTGCCGCTGGCAATCGGGTTGAAGTAGCCCAGGCGCTCCAGCGAACGGCCATCGCGCTTGTTGCGATGGTCGGTGGCGACGATGTGGTAGAACGGACGCTTCTTGGCGCCGCCGCGGGAAAGACGGATCTTGACCATGGTGATTCTCGTTGGGGTTGTCGCACCGACCGGCATCGACGCACGGCGGCAAGCTGTTCAGAATAGCAGATGCTGGCGAAGAACTCCAAGGCCAGCCCGGCGCGACCATCCGTCATGGATGCGTCGCCGCGCAATTCCTGCCGTCGCGGCGATTACTGCGCCGGCGGCCCGAAACCCTGGAAGCCGCCCGGCCCGCCCTTGCCCATCACGCCCTTGAGCTGGCGCATGATGCCGCGCGCGCCGAACATCGACAGCTTGGTCATCATCTTTTCCATCTGCATGTACTGCTTCATCAGCCGGTTGACGTCCTGCACCGAGGTGCCGGAGCCGCGGGCGATGCGGGCACGGCGCTGGCCATTGATCAAGTCCGGATGCCGGCGCTCTTTTTTCGTCATCGAATTGATGATGGCGATCATCCGCGGCACTTCCTTGCCGGAGATCTGGCCCTTGACGGCATCGGGCACGCTGGCAAGGCCGGGCAGCTTGTCCATCAAGGCGCCGACGCCACCCATGTTCTGCATCTGTTCGAGCTGATCGCGCATGTCCGAGAAGTCGAACTTCTTGCCCTTGGCGACTTTCTCGGCGAGCTTTTGCGCCTTGTCCTTGTCGACCTTCTGCTCGACCTGCTCGACCAGCGAGAGCACGTCGCCCATGTCGAGGATGCGGCCGGCGGCGCGATCGGGGTGGAAGACGTCGAGGCCCTCGGGCTTTTCGCCGACGCCGATGAACTTGATCGGCTTGCCGGTGATGTAGCGCACCGACAGCGCCGCGCCGCCGCGGGCATCACCGTCGGTCTTGGTGAGCACCACGCCGGTCAGCGGCAGCGCATCGTGAAAGGCCTTGGCGGTGGTAGCGGCATCCTGACCGGTCATCGAGTCGACCACGAACAGCGTCTCGACCGGATGGATGGCCGCGTGCAACTGCTTGATCTCGTCCATCATCGCCGCATCGATGGCGAGGCGACCGGCGGTATCGACGATCAACACATCGGCAAAACTCTTGCGCGCGTCGTCGATGGCCGACTGCACGATGGCGATGGGTTTCTGGCTCGCGTCGGAGGGGTGGAACAGCGCGCCGACCTGGCCGGCCAGGGTCTGCAACTGCGCGATCGCGGCCGGACGATAGATGTCGGCGGAGACCACCATCACCTTCTTCTTGCGCCGCTCCTTGAGGTGCTTGGCGAGTTTGGCGACGGTCGTCGTCTTGCCCGCACCCTGCAGGCCCGCCATCAGGATGATCGCCGGCGCCGGCACGTTGAGTTGCAGGTCGCTGGCGGCCGAGCCCATCACCGCCGCCAGTTCGTCGCGCACCACCTTCACCAGCGCCTGCCCGGGCGTGAGCGACTTCAGCACTTCGTGCCCGATCGCACGCACCTTGATGCGTTCGATCAGCGCCTTGACCACCGGCAGCGCGACGTCGGCTTCCAGCAGCGCCACGCGGACTTCACGCAGGGCGTCGCGGATGTTGTCTTCGGTCAGCCGACCCTTGCCGCGCAGGCGATTGATGGTGTCGGAAAGGCGCTGGGTCAACGACTCGAACATGGCCGTGGAATGCTGCGGAAGGAAGGGCGCGGATTATAGCGCATGGGCCCGAGAGCCAAGGCCGGACGGCGACTCTCGCGCCCGTTGCGAGCAGGGGCTCGGTTACCCCCGAAGGTGCCGCTCGTGGAGTTGGCGGGTGCT
>CAZXGS010000108.1:0-318 GCA_964640525.1 uncultured Gammaproteobacteria bacterium
ACGGCACCGGCTCCTCGCGCGACTGGGCGGCCAAGGGCACCTTGCTGCTGGGCGTGAAGGCGGTGATCGCCGAGAGCTTCGAGCGCATCCATCGCTCCAACCTCGTCGGCATGGGCGTGCTGCCGCTGCGCTTCGTGGACGGCCAGAATGCGCAGGTGCTGGGGCTGGACGGCTCGGAGCGCTACGACATCGTCGGCCTCAAGGACGGCGCCGCCCGCGAGGCGCAGGTGGTGGCCACCGGCGCCGACGGCACCCAGACCCGCTTCCACGTCGAAGTGTTGTTGCTGACCCCGAAGGAAGTCGAGTACTTCCGGCACG
>CAZXGS010000108.1:418-4838 GCA_964640525.1 uncultured Gammaproteobacteria bacterium
GTGGCATCCTGCAGTACGTGCTGCGGCAGTTGGCCGCGAAGAAGGCGGCCTGATCGGCTTCGGAACGGCCGGAAGACCCGCCCGCGCCAGCGGCGCGGGCGTTCGGCACGACCGCGCGGCCGTGCCGCGCAAGCGGCCTTGCCTCACCCGGCACGGTGGCATCCTGCAGTACGTGCTGCGGCAGTTGGCCGCGAAGAAGGCGGCCTGATCACAGCCATTCATCCATGGAGCGGCGATCCGGTTCGCCATCCATGGCTCACCCGGCCCGGATGCGCGTGATGCCATTCAAGGCATCACGCAAACGCATCCGCGCCGACCTGCAATACGTGCTGCGGCAATGGGCGGGGAAGGCGAAGGCGGCTTGATCGGTTCATCGATCCACCCGACGAGCGCCGAGTCTCGCTTCGTAAAGGACTGGCTTCACCGGTGAAAGCTGCTTCGCGGATGCGCAAGCGCGACGCGACGGCGCAACCGGCCAATCCGGCGTCTTACCAGACCCATGGCAAGGGTCGCTGGATGACCCGTCGTTCGCGCGTTGAACTCGCACGCGCCCGAATTCGGGGTGACCTGCGTTCGGCCGGAAAGGAAGGTGGGTGTCATCGGCAAGCACACTGCCTATTGGGAAGAGTACGCACGATCCCAGATTCGCGGAACGCTGCGATTGTTCGGCGCCATCTTGGCGTGGCTGCTGGTGGTCGCCCTGCTCGCCGTCTGGCATCAAGCACTTGGCAAATTCTTCCCGTGGCTGCTGGGAACGGCGTTTGCAGGTCTTGTCGTCACCGTCACTTGCCTTGGACTGCGCGCACACAAGGTCGTCTGTCCCGAGTGCGCCGGCACCTACACCCGCTCGAAGTGGGGAGGCCAATGCCCGTCGTGCGGGCTCAAACTCCTGCAGCACGACCCCTGACGTTTCGCGAGAGCGAACCTGCGCGGTGGAAATTGCATTGTTCAGGACACCGTTCAGGACGCGCGCGATGGGTGGTCGCGTGTTGGGTCAGGGTTGCAGCCGCTCGTGGTTCGACGGGCCTGCCATGAGCCTGTCGAAGGGCTCACCACGACCGGGATATCGCGACAGGCCTGTCCTGATCGAGCCGTATACCGTTCGTGGTGAGCCTGTCGAACCACACCCGCGAAGGGCCGAACCTCGAAGATCGCGATCAGGACACGCGCGATGCGTGGTCGCGGATTGGGTCATGGTTGCAGCCGCTCGAGGTTCGACGGGCTCACCACGAACGGGAGAATGCGACAGACACGCCTTGGGCCTGCCGAAGGGCTCACCACGAACGGGAGAATGCGACAGACCCGCCCTGAGCCCGTCGAAGGGCTCACCACCCGCCAGGCTGGCAGGCTCGGCACGAATCGGACGCTCAACCGCAGCTCGGGGTCCTTGCGGACGTTCGCAATCGCCACGCCGCGGCGCGCAAGGACCGCCACCACATCGCAACAACACGGCATGTCTGCGCCGTGTTGCCCGCCTGCCCGGCCGCTGGGTAAGCTGCCCGCTCGCCGGCCCCGCACTCGCCCCATGCATCCGATCCAGACGGAATCACCGGCGCCCGCCAAGGGCTTGGCGCTGCATTACAAGGTCCTGATCGGCTTCGTCCTGGGCACCGTGCTGGGGCTGGCCGCACACGCCACCGCCACCGATGCGGCCTGGCTGCATGGCGCAATCGACTACGTCAGCAAGCCATTCGGGCAGGTCTTCCTCAACCTGCTGTTCATGCTGGTGGTGCCACTGATCTTCTCGGCACTGGTGCTGGGCGTGGCCGAACTGGGCGATATCGCCTCGCTCGGACGGCTGGGCTGGAAGACCCTGATCTACACCGCCGCAGTCACCGCCGCGGCGGTCGCGATCGGGCTGCTCTGCGTCAACCTGTTCCAGCCCGGCGCGCACATGGACCCGGCGCTGGTGCACGCCTCGCTCAGCGGCAACCTCGCCAAGGCCGATGCGATCGTCGCCAAGGGCCACGACCTGCGACTGCTGGACCTGCTGGTCAACATCGTGCCGCACAACATCGTCGCGGCGATGGCCGACGACAGCAAGAAGCTGGGCATCGTGTTCTTCGCGCTGATGATCGGCATCGGTCTGGTGATGAAGCCCACGCCGGGCACCGTGGCATTCAAGAATGCGATCCAGGGCCTGTTCGAGATCTGCATGCACCTGATCGGGCTGTTCATCCGGCTGGCGCCGTACGCGGTCGCCGCCTTCATGTTCAACCTGACCTTCCAGCTCGGCTGGGACGTGATCCGCAGCCTGGCCTGGTTCGTCGCCACCGTGCTGACGGCGCTGGCGATTCACGCCTTCGTGACCCTCCCACTATGGCTCCGGTTCATGGGCAAGATGTCGCCGCGGGCGTTCTTCCGCGGCACCCAGGAAGCCACCCTGACCGCGTTCGCCACCGCCTCGTCCACCGCCACCTTGCCGGTCACCCTGAAGGTGGCCGAGGAAAACCTCAAGCTGCCGCGCAAGGTGTCGCGCTTCGTGCTGACCGTGGGCGCCTCGGCCAACCACCACGGCACCGCGTTGTTCGAGGGGATCACGGTGTTGTTCCTGGCCCAGGCCTATGGCCTGCACCTGGGCCTGCCGGAGCAGTTGATGGTGCTGCTGCTGTGCATCCTCGGCGGCATCGGCACCGCCGGCATCCCGTCCGGATCCCTGCCGGTGATCGCGATGATCTGCGGCATCGTCGGCATCAACCCGGACGGCATCGGCATCATCATCGGCGTCAACACCTTCCTCGACATGTGCCGGACCGCGCTCAACGTCACCGGCGACCTCGCCACCGCGGTGGTGGTGGCGCGCCGCAGCGGCGAGCAGGACCTTTCCGGCGCCGAAGCGCTGGCACGGCTGGAGCAGATGACCGGGGAAGACGACGCCGATCCACGCCAGGTACCGCCGTAGCCCCTGCCAGGAAACATACGCCTGCGTGTTGCCAGCCCCGGGGGGCTGTGCTCCAATCGGGCATCGCAAGCGCGCACGCGCCGGGAGAATTCCGCATGTCCGACAACCGTCCGTGGTTGGCCCACTACCCGGCGGGCGTGCCGGCGGAGGTGGATCTCGAACAGTTCCAGACCATCATCTCTGTGCTGGAAGCCTCGTGCGGCAAGTTCCGCGACCGCCCGGCGTACCGCAATTTCGGCACCACGCTCAGCTACGGCGACCTGGACCGGATGAGCAGCCAGTTCGCGGCCTACCTGCTCAACGAGCTGGGCCTGCGCAAGGGCGATCGCGTGGCGATCATGATGCCCAACCTGCTGCAGTACCCGATCGCGATTTTTGGCATCCTTCGCGCCGGCCTGATCGTGGTCAACACCAACCCGCTCTACACCGCGCGGGAGCTCAAGCACCAGCTCAAGGACTCCGGCGCGATCGCCATCCTGGTGGTGGACAACTTCGCCCACACCGTGCAGGAGGTGGTGAAGGAAACCGGCATCAAGCAGGTCATCACCACCGGCGTGGGCGACCTGCTCAAGTTCCCGAAGGGATTGATCGTCAATTTCGTGCTCAAGTACGTCAAGAAGCAGATCCCGGCGTACGCGATCCCGCGCTCGATCCGCTTCGAGGAAGCCCTGCGCCGTGGCGCCCGCCACAACCTGCCGCGGGTGGACATCGCCGCGCAGGACATCGCCTTCCTGCAATACACCGGTGGCACCACCGGCGTGTCCAAGGGCGCCATGCTGACCCACCGCAACATCGTGGCCAACATGCAGCAGGCCGGCTCGTGGATCGGCAAGAGCCTGAAGATGGGCGAGGAAGTCATCATCACCGCGCTGCCGCTGTACCACGTCTTCTCGCTGACCTCGAACTGCATGATCTTCATGAAGATCGGCGGCTGCAACCACCTGATCACCAATCCACGCGACATGCCGGGTTTCGTGAACGAGCTCAGGACCAGTGGCTTTTCCTGCCTGACCGGCGTCAACACCCTGTTCAACGGCCTGCTCAACACGCCCGGCTTCGACCAACTGGATTTCAGCCGCCTGCACCTGACCATGGGCGGCGGCATGGCCGTGCAGCGCGCGGTGGCCGACCGCTGGAAGAAGGTCACCGGCTGCCCGCTGATCGAGGCTTACGGCCTGACCGAGACCTCGCCGGCGGCCTGCGTCAACCCGCTGGACCTGAAGGAATACAACGGCTCGATCGGCATGCCGGTGCCCAACACCGACATGTGCCTGCGCGACGACGACGGCAAGGATGTGGCGGTCGGGGAAGTCGGCGAGCTGTGCATCAAGGGCCCGCAGGTGATGAAGGGCTACTGGCAGCGGCCCGAGGAAACCGCCAAGGTGCTCGACGCCGACGGATGGCTGCGCACCGGCGACATGGCGAAGATGGACGAGAAGGGTTACTTCTACATCGTTGATCGCAAGAAGGACATGATCCTGGTCTCCGGCTTCAACGTGTACCCGAACGAGATCGAGG
>CAZXGS010000109.1:0-4599 GCA_964640525.1 uncultured Gammaproteobacteria bacterium
CCGAGCACCGCATCCTGCGCCGCGCCGAGGTCGAAGCCAAGACCGGCTTCAAGCGCGCGCACATCTACAGCCTGATGAAGGAAGGCAAGTTCCCCAAGGCGCTGCGCCTGGGCGTGCGCGCGGTGGGCTGGGACTCGGTGGAGATCGAACAGTGGATCGCCGACCGCCTCAAAGAACGCGCCTGACGCTTCTTCTCGGTTCATGCCATTCGACGAGGAGAAGCCCATGCAGGTGGTGTCCATCATTTCGACCAAGGGCGGCGTGGGCAAGACCACGACGGCGGCCAACCTGGGCGGCTTCATCGCCGATGCCGGGCTGCGCGTGCTGCTGCTGGACCTGGACGTGCAGCCCACGCTGTCGAGCTACTTCACGCTGGACGTGCGCGCGCCCGGCGGCATCTACGAGATGCTGGCCTTCAACGAGCGGCGCATCGAGCAACTGGTGTCGCGCACCGCGATCGCGGGCCTGGACCTGGTGCTCTCCAACGACGACCGCGGCGAACTGAACACGCTGCTGCTGCACGCTCCGGATGGGCGCCTGCGACTGCGCCATCTGCTTCCCGTCTTCCGCACGCACTATGACTTGCTGTTGATCGACACCCAGGGCGCGCGCAGCGTGCTGCTGGAGATGGCGGTGCTGGCGTCCGACCTGGCGCTGTCGCCGGTGACGCCGGAAATCCTCGCGGCGCGCGAGCTGCGGCGCGGCACGCTGCAACTGATCGAGGACATCGCGCCGTATCGGCACCTGGGCATCGAGCCGCCGCCGCTGCGCCTGCTCATCAACCGTGTGCATCCTGTGTCGTCGAATGCGCGGCTGGTCCAGCAGGCGCTGCGACAGGTGTTCCAGGAACAGGCCGGCGTGCAGGTGCTGGGCACCGACGTGCCGGCCATCGAAGCCTATCCGCGCGCTGCGACACGAGGATTGCCGGTGCATCGGGTGGAGTACCGGCAGCCGGCTGGGCGCACGGCGCCCGCGGCGCTGGAGACCATGCGCACGCTGGCCGGCGAGCTGTTCCCCGCGTGGCGGGAGCGCTTCGCGCTGGTCACCGGCCGGGCCGATGCGGGAGGGGCCAGCCATGGCGAGCGCACATGAACTGGCGCGCGGCCGTGAACGGCTGCGCGCGCTGATCGAGTTCGCGCTGGGCGAAGGCTGGCGCGTGGTGCGCACGTCCGGCGGGCACCTGAAATTCACGAAACCAGGCTGCGCGTCGATCTACACCAGTTCGACTGCGAGCGACCACCGTGCCGACCGCAATGCCCGCGCGCAACTTCGCCGCGCCGACCGGCAGGCGCAGGAGAACGGCCGTGGCTGAGCTGACGCCGCAGGACATGGCTGCCAAGCTGCTGGCCACCGGCTTCGAGCGCAGCGGCCCTTCGGCCGCGACCTTGAGCGACCCCATCGCCGACACGCCGATGGTGGTGACGCTGGACCAGTTGCGGCCCTACGACCACGACCCGCGCGTGACGCGCAACCCGGCCTATGCGGAGATCAAGGCGTCCATCCGCGAACGCGGGCTGGACGCGCCCCCCGCGATCACGCGCAGGCCGGGCGAGGCGCACTACATCATTCGCAACGGCGGCAACACGCGGCTGGCGATCCTGCGCGAGTTGTGGAGCGAGACCAAGGAGGAGCGCTTCTTCCGCATTGCGTGCCTGTTCCGCCCGTGGCCGGCGCGCGGCGAAATCGTGGCGCTGACCGGGCATCTGGCCGAGAACGAGCTGCGCGGCGGGCTGACCTTCATCGAGCGGGCCTTGGGCATCGAGAAGGCGCGCGAGTTCTACGAGCAGGAAAGCGGCCAGGCGCTGTCGCAGAGCGAACTCGCGCGGCGACTGACTGCCGACGGCTATCCGGTGCCGCAGTCACACATCAGCCGCATGAACGATGCGGTGCGCTATCTGCTGCCGGCGATCCCGACGCTGTTGTACGGCGGATTGGGCCGGCATCAGGTGGACCGGCTCGCGGTGCTGCGCAAGGCGTGCGAGCGCACCTGGGAGCGGCGTGCGCTGGGCCGCACCGTGACTGTGGACTTCGCCACCTTGTTTCAGGACGTGCTGACGCAGTTCGACACACAGCCGGACGACTTCTCGCCGCAGCGGGTGCAGGACGAGCTGGTCGGCCAGATGGCCGAGCTGCTGGAGGCGGACTACGACACGCTGGCGCTGGAGATCAACGACAGCGAAAGCCGCCAGCGTGCGCTGACCAGCGAACCGGCGGCACCGACGCCACCGGCAGCGCCTGTCGTGCCTGCTGGTCCTCCCCCGCCGGTCTCCGCGCCTCAGCAGCCACCCGCCTCGTCCGTGCCGCGCGACACCACGCCGGTCGCGCCTTCGGCGCCAGCAGCGACACCGCCTGCACCGCTCGAAGCGCCGGAGGACCAGCACGGGCAACGCGACGAGCGCCTGCAAGGGCACATCGTGACACCGGCACCGACCACCGAGCGCCTGCAGTCCATCCAGCGGATGGTCGCGGACCAGCTCGGCGACAAGCTGCCCGACTTCGAGGCCGATGCGCTGCGTGCGATCCCCGTGCAGGTCGGCGGGCTCTATCCCATCTCGGACGTCTGGTACGTCGAGCCGGGGCTGGACGTGCCGGATCGCCTGCGCGGGCACATCGCGCAGTTCGCGCGCGAGATCGGCGAGGAAGCGGCGGTCGCCGACCACATTGAGGCCAGCGTCGGCGGCATCGGCTTCGTCTGCGCGGCGCCGGTTGTGGGCCAGGCGAAGGCGCTGCCGGCGTTCGCGCGGGCGGTGCTGACCCTGCTGCATGTGCTGAGTGCGGCTCCGCCCTCCGCGAACGGATTGGACCGCGCGCGGCTGGCCGACGAGCTGGCGGCGCTGCTGCATGGCCACGGCGGCTCGGCCACACGCCTGAGCGATGCTGCGCTGGTGAAGCTGTTCCGTCTGCTGCGCCTGGCGCGCCGGCTGCTGGATCTGGAAGCCGGCGTAGCGAGCCAGGATTCCTGAGCGCAGGAGGCTCCCGCATGTCGGCACCGCACCCACTCAACCAGGCCGTGATCGCCCAGGCCCTGCATGACCTGCGCAACGGCCAGTTGCGCCGCTGCAAGGCCATGGGCTTCGGCGAGGAGGAGCTGGATGCGCTGAAGCACCCCGAACTCGTGAGCATGCTGGTGAATGCCACGGTGTCGTGGTGTTCGGTGTCGGTGAACCGGGAAGTGTTGAAGCGGCTGCTGAGCCAGGTGCACGACGTGGAGCGGGAGATCGCCACGGTGGACCGCATGCTGCGCCTGGGGGCGAGCACGGAGATGGTCAGCAAGTTCTACGGCCTCACGCATCAGGAAGTGGCGCTGCGCCGCGACATCCTCGGGCTGCCCAAGCGCAAGGGCCGGCATCCGGTGCTCGACGAGGCGCAGGACGTGGCCTTGTGGGAGCGCTGGAAGGCCGGCGTCTCCGAGCGCCATATCGCCCTGACCGACGACATGGCGATGCTGGCGCTGACCATGGATCTGGCCGAGGCGCTGAGCCTGCCGATGTCGGTGGTGTGGGCGGCGATACGCAACTGGATCGACCAGGGGCTGGTGTAGGCCATGACCACGGGTGGCGCACCACGGCGCGAAGGTCCGGTTGCGCTGTCGGCGTTGTTCGACGAGGCGCTGCGGCACCTTGAGCCGAAGGAACCGGCGCAGGGCACGGCGCCGAGCCAGGACGGCTTTCTCTACAGCGGCAACCGCCACGAGAGCGTGCCGCGCGCGTTGTTCCTCGACCGGCGCCTGACGCCGCTGGAGCGCAATGCCTGGCAGGTGTTCCGCCTGCAGCTCAACGACGACGGCGTGACCGCCTTTCCCACCTACGACCAGCTCCGCCCCTATCTGGCGTCCATGCCCTGTGCGGCGCAAGCCTCGCACGAGACCGTGGCGCGCGCCTTGACGCTGCTGCGGCTGACGCGCTGGCTCAGCCTGGCGCGGCGGCGGCGCGACCCGAAGACCGGCCGCATCCAAGGCAACCTCTACGTGCTGCACGACGAACCGCTGTCGCCCTTCGAGGCGATGCAGCTCGATGCCGACTACCTCGGCCTGGTCAGCCAGGCGCTGACCCATGCCGCCAAGGCGGTACAGATCGTGGGCATGAACACGCTCAAGGAGATTGCCGAAGACCCGCTGCTCAGCGGCCGCACACTGCCGACCCGCTTGCAGGTGCTGGCGCAGCGCATGGCGCGGCATGGCTGGACGACGCCAGGTTATCCACAGGAGGGTGCGGACCACGAATCCGAAGAAGGCCAGGAAGCCCTTCTTCGGAATGCTGCGCGCCCGTCTTCGGAATCCGAAGCAGGACCGAAACCCGCGCCGGACGGCTCTCTTCGGATTCCGAAGGAGGACCGTACAGTACGTAATGATCGTATAAATGAAGTACGTACAGTACCGCGCGCGAGGGCCTTGCAGAACCTGCGGCTACCCGAGCGTTTCCTGCGCTTGAAGGACGAGCAGCAGGCCGGCGCGCTGGTGGCGCTGCAGCAGGTGGACGAGGCGCAGAGGCAGGCCGTTCTCGACGAGTGGGCGGCACGCTGCCACAACAGCGCGGTACGCAACCCGGCCGGCTACCTGTTTGGCATCATCCAGAAGGCGATCCGCGGGGAGTTCAAGGC
>CAZXGS010000110.1:0-4179 GCA_964640525.1 uncultured Gammaproteobacteria bacterium
ATCGAATCGCTGGGGACACGCAGAAGGCAATTTCCACCACCGCCGCGACACAACCTATCGGCCGGCTCCGCCACTTTCCCAACGCAATGAATGGCACCGCCCACACCGCGAGCAGGGCCAGAGGGTCCTCATGGCGCGGCCCGCGTCGGGACCGGGTAGGCTGCTTGAGCGTCGCGGTGACGCGGCGCCCAGAGGAATGACTGTCCACGACAGAACCCGGCTTATCGGCCGGCTCCGCTTTTCTGGGGACAGAGGACAGACGGCAAGCTTGTCGCAGGTGGCGGATGTTCAAGTGGAAGGCGCTGATGCCCCGCGCGTCGAGGGGATCCCGGTTGCCTCGCGCCCACTCCGGCCCTCGGAAAGTCCCCGTTCGTGGTGAGCCTGTCGAACCACGTGCGGGCGGTAGCCAGACACCCATCCAGCCCTCGCTTCCGCGCCTTTCCGCTGCTCCCGTAGCGCAGGCGCATCAAACGTCCCGTCGCGCCAGGAAGCTTGGCTTGCCGGCCGGCTCCGCACTTCAGAAAGCAGAGGACAGACAGCAAGCTTGTCGCGGGTGGTGTGAATTCAAGTAGCAGGCGCTGGAGCCCCGCGCGCCGAAGGAAATCAGGGTGTCCCACGCCTACTCCGGCTCCCGAAGACCCCGTTCGTGGTGAGCCTGTCGAACCACGCACGCGCGGCAGCCAGACACGCACCCAGCCTTCGCTTCCACAACGTTGCCGCCGCTCCCGCAGCGCGGGCGCATCCACCCTCCCTTCCTGCGCCAGAATCTTGTGCGCTGCAGCGCAATTCGACACCGCGATCCGTGTCCCATTCCTTCGATCAGACCCTGCCATTCTCACAATTTGAGACAAAACAACGGGTAGTGGATAACTCTTGAACCAGTCTCTGAAGGTTGTTGCAACCCCTTGTCGTGCTTGGGAAATTTTCTCCGAAAGGTGTTGACAACTCTGTGCGTGATTTTTATCGTGGAAACCTGTGGTGAATCTTGGTTTTTTGTGGGATTCTGGTCTGAATCGAGCCCGCGTCGGCGGGCTCCCGAGCCGGGCACGGGCAGGGCATGTTCCAGGGCGAAACCGCCATCACGATCGACGACAAGGGCCGGCTGGCGATTCCGACCAGCTACCGGGATCTGGTCGTGCGCGCGTGCGGCAACAAGCTGGTCATCACCTACAACCCGTTCGAGTCCGGCTCGCTCTACCTCTACCCGCTGCCGGAATGGGAGCGCGTGCGCGACGGCATCAATGCATTGCCGCGCACGCTGGCGCGCAACCGCATGCTGCAGCTCAAGCTGGTGGGCGCGGCGAGCGTGGTCGAGCTCGACGGCAACGGCCGGTTGAGCGTGCCGGCGAGTCATCGCGCCGCGGTCGGGATCGAGAAGAAGGCGGTGTTGTTGGGCATGGGTGACAAGTTCGAGCTGTGGAGCGAGCAGGCGCACCACGCGCAGATCCGGCAGACCCTGACGGATCAGGACATGGGCGCCGACCTGCTCGATCTGAAGTTGTGACCGGGGCTGGCGCGGACGCAAGCCTCGTCCATCTCCCGGTGATGTTCGCGCAGGTCATGGAAGCACTGCGCGTGCGCGGAAACGGAACCTATCTGGATGGCACGTTCGGCCGTGGCGGGCACGCCCGCGGCGTGCTGGCGCATTTGGGAAGCGAGGGGCGGCTGCTGCTGATGGACAAGGACCCCACCGCGATCGCGACGGCGCAGGCGGACTTCGCATCCGATGCGCGGGTGCGCGTGCGTCGCGGCAGCTTCGCGCAGCTGGCGCAGTGGGATGCCACGGCGGACGGCCTGGACGGCGTGTTGTTCGACCTGGGCGTGTCCTCGCCGCAGCTCGACGATGCCAGCCGCGGCTTCAGCTTCGGCAAGGACGGCCCGCTCGACATGCGCATGGACAACGCCGCCGGCATCAGCGCCGCGCAGTGGCTGGCGGATGCGGACGAGCGCGAAATCGCCGATGTGCTGTGGAACTTCGGCGAGGAGCGCATGAGCCGGCGCATCGCGCGCGCGATCGTGGCCGCGCGCGCCAGCGCGCCGATCGAGCGCACCGCGCAATTGGCGGCGCTGATCGCCGCCAGCGTCGGCCGTGGCGATGGCCGCATCCATCCGGCCACGCGCAGCTTCCAGGCCATTCGCATCTTCATCAACCGTGAGCTGGACGATCTGGAATCCGGGCTAGCCGCGGCGCATGCACGGCTGCGGGTCGGCGGGCGCCTGGCGGTGATCAGTTTCCATTCGCTGGAAGACCGCATCGTCAAGCGCTTCATCGCCGGCCATGCCAAGGCACCCGCGGGCAACCGGCGCATGCCGGTGACGACGGATTTCAGCCCCAGCTTGCGCGCGATCGGTGGCGATCGGCGCGCAAGCGAGGCCGAAGTGGCGGCCAACCCGCGCGCGCGCAGCGCGGTGTTGCGGGTGGCCGAGAAGCTGGCGATGGAGGGCAGGTCGTGAGGCTGGGTGCGGCCCTGCTGGTGCTGTTGATCGTGGCCACCCTGGGCAGTGCGATCGCGGTCGTGTTTGCACGGCAGATGCATCGCAACGTGTTCATCCAGCTCAACACGCTGCAGCGCGAGCGCGACGATCTCAACACCGAGTTCGGCAAGCTGCAGCTCGAGCAGGCCACGTGGGCGGAGAACAACCGCGTCGAGCAGATCGCCACCGGCAAGCTGGGGATGATCTACCCCAACAGCAAGGACGTCGTGGTGGTGCGGCCATGAACGCGCGCCGCACGCGTCCCGGCAACCGCACGCAGCGTGGCGAAGGTGGTCCGTGGTGGACCCGCACGTTCGGCCTGCGCACGCGCCTGCTGTGGATCGGTGGGTTCATGGGCATGGCCGCGGTGGCGCTGGTGGCGCGCGCGGTCGACCTGCAGTTCGTCAATCGCGACTTCTACCAGGCCCAGGGCGACCAGCGCTTCCTGCGCGAAGTCCCGATCGCCACCACCCGCGGCATGATCACCGACCGCAACGGCGAACCGCTGGCGATCTCCACCCCGGTGGAGTCGATCTGGGCCAATCCCGAGGAACTGGCCGAGCACGCCGACAAGTACCCGCAACTGGCCGCCGCGCTGGGCATCCCGCTGGCCGAACTGAAGGACAACCTCGACAAGCATGCCGGCAAGGAGTTCGTGTACCTGCGCCGGCACATGGATCCGGATGCGGCCGACGCGGTGGTGGCGCTGGGCATCGCGGGCATCTACGCACAGCGCGAGTACAAGCGCTACTACCCGCTCGGCGAGGTGATGGCCCACGTTTTGGGCTACACCAACATCGACGACCACGGCCAGGAAGGCGTGGAGCTGGCGTTCGACGACTGGCTCAGCGGCACGCCGGGGTCGAAGAAGGTGATTCGCGACCTGCACGGCCGCTTCGTCGAGAACGTGGACCTGGTCAAGCCGGCGGTGCCAGGCCGCGACCTCGCGTTGTCGATCGACCGCCGCCTGCAGTACCTGTCGTACAAGGAGCTGGCCGAGGCGATCCGCAAGAACAACGCCGATGCCGGCAGCGCGGTGATCATGGACGTGCGCACCGGCGAAATCCTGGCGATGGTGAACCTGCCCTCGTACAACCCCAACGCGCGCACCGACAACCGCCCCAGCGCGCACCGCAACCGCGCAGTCACCGACGTCACCGAGCCGGGTTCGGTGATGAAGGCCTTCACCATCGCCGCGGCGCTGGAGGGCGGGCTGGTCACGCCCGACACCAAGGTGGACACCAACCCGGGCACCTACGAGCTGTCCGGGCACACCATCCACGACACCCACAACCACGGCGTGCTCACGGTCACCGGGATCATCACCAAGTCCTCCAACGTCGGCGCCGCCAAGCTGTCGCTGATGATGACCCCGGCGCAGATGTACGACGTGTTCACCCGCTTCGGCTTCGGGCATGTGACCGGCAGCGGCTTTCCCGGCGAGTCCAGCGGCGTGTTGCCCAACGGCAGCGTCTGGTCGACGATCCAGAAGGCCACCATCGCCTACGGTTACGGCGTGTCGGTGACCGCGTTGCAACTGGCGCGCGGCTACGCGGCCATCGGCAACGGCGGGCGACTGGTCACGCCGACCTTCGTCAAGGACGGCGAGGCCCCGAGCAAGGCCGTGCTCGATCCGCACATCGCCAGCGAAATCATGGCGATGCTGGAAACCGTGGTGACCCCGCAGGGCACCGCGCCGCAGGC
>CAZXGS010000111.1:0-4078 GCA_964640525.1 uncultured Gammaproteobacteria bacterium
TCCCGACCTTCGCATTGCGAACGCGACGCTCTCCCAGCTGAGCTACCGCCCCACGCTTGCCCGGCGGTGGACTGCCGAGCAAGGCCGCACAGGATACCTGACGATTGGCGCATTGCGCCAGCCCCAGCCTCTTCCAACGACACATGAGCCTGGAGGGGGCGCACGCGACGCGGCGCCTGCGCGCAAACGCTCCGCTACAATGGCCGGCCAGCATTCCCCGGAGTCCTCGATGCGCCGTCGCACCCGCGCCCTGCTCGTCCCGTTGCTGGGACTTTGGTTTGCCACCTCGCTCACCGCATGCAACAGGCATGGAAGCTCGGCAGCGCCGGCGTCGGGGGCCACCGCGTCCACGGAAGAGGCAGCGGCGGCGGCGGGCAATACCGCGGCGTCGCCCACGGCAATGGACATTGCGGTGCCGGTCGCCGCGCAGGCCGGTCCGCGGGTCGACCTGCACACCAGCATGGGCGACATCGTCATCGAGCTGTTCCCGGACAAGGCGCCAAAGACCGTCGCCAACTTCCTCGGCTACGCGCGCGAGGGTTACTACAACGGGACCATCTTCCACCGGGTGATCGACGACCTGCTGATCCAGGGCGGCGCCTATACGCCCAACCTGCAGATCAAGCCGACGCGGGCTCCGATCCCCGACGAGGCCAACAATGGACTGTCCAACCAGCGCGGGACCGTGGCGGCCGCGCGCGCGCTGGCGCCAGGGTCGGCAACCTCGCAGTTCTTCATCAACCTGGTGGACAACCCCCGCTTCGACTACGTCTCCGACGCCGATGCCACCACCGCCGGTTACGCGGTGTTCGGCAAGGTGGTCTCGGGAATGGAGGTGGTGGACAAGATCCGCGCGCTGAAGACCCACGCGCAGGGCAAATTCAGCGCCGACGTGCCGGTCACGCCGGTGGTAATCGACAAGGTGGAGATCCTGCAACCGGCGGCCGCCCCGTGACTTGCCGCTGCGGCAGACTCCCATGACCACCCTGTTCGTTTCCGACCTGCACCTGGATCCGGTGCGGCCGCACCTCGTCGCCTTGTTTCGCGATTTCCTGCGCAACGAGGCGGCGCATGCCGATGCGCTCTACATCCTCGGCGACTTGTTCGAATACTGGGTCGGCGACGACGATCCACAGCCGGCCGCGGCCGAGGTCGCCGAAGGACTGTCTGCGCTGGCCGCCGGCGGCGTGCCGGTGTTCTTCCTGCGCGGCAACCGCGACTTCCTGTTGCGCGATGGCTACGCCGCACGCTGCGGCATGCGCATCCTGCCCGACCCCTGCGTGATCGACCTGTACGGCCAGCCGGTGCTGCTGATGCACGGCGACACGCTGTGCACCGACGACGCGGTCTACCAGGCCTTCCGCAGCCAGAGCCGCGAACCTGCCTGGCAGGAGGCCATGCTCGCGCAGCCGTTGCCGGTGCGCGTGGCGTTGGCGCAGCAGGCGCGGGCGAAGAGCATCGAGCACCAGCGCGCGGTCCGGCCCGATGCCGCCGCCGCGGCGGCCGGTCGCGAGGACATCACCGACGTCAGCGCGACTGCCGTGGAGACCACGCTGGCGCGCCATGGCATCGCCACCTTGATCCACGGCCATACGCACCGCCCGGCGATCCATCAGCTCACCGTCGCCGGCCAGCCACGGCGGCGCGTCGTGCTTGGAGACTGGTACGAGCACGGCAGCGTGCTGCGCGCCGATGCCGACGGCCTGAGCCTGGCGCGACTTTGAGCCGATGCGGAGAAGTTTTCCGCTGCTGCGATTCGGCGCCCGGTTGCTGATCGCGGCAGCGGCGATCTACCTGGGCCTGTGTGCCCTGCTCTATGCGGTGCAAGGCGCGGTGTTGTATCACCCCTCGCCACTGCGGGTCGAACCGGACGCCAGGGCGTTGAGAATTGCCGGCCATACCGGTGAACTGCAGGGCTGGGTGATCCATCCAGGCAAGTCGCTGGGCGTGGTCTATTTCGGCGGAAACGGCGAAGCCGTCGAGCGCGACGTGGACTTCTTTGGCCGGATGCTCCCGGACGCGACGGTGTATCTGGTGCCCTACCGCGGCTACGGGCCGAATGCGGGCACGCCCTCGGAATCGGCCATCGAAGCCGATGCGTTGGCGGTGTTCGATTTCGTCCATGCCCACCAGGCCCACGTCGCATTGATCGGGCGCAGCCTCGGCAGCGGCGTGGCCACCTTCGTGGCGGCGCGCCGCCCGGCCGAACGACTGGTGCTGGTCACGCCCTACGACAGCATTCTGGCGATCGCCAAGGCGCGCTACGGCATCTTTCCGATCCCCCTGCTGCTGCGCGATCGCTACGAATCATGGCGCAACGCCCGGACCATCCACGCGCCGACGCTGGTGCTGCTGGGTGCGAACGACGCGGTGGTTCCGCGCGCCAACTCCGATGCCCTCATCGCCAGCTTTCCACGGCCGCCGAAGGTCGTGGTGATCGCCCACGGCGATCACAACAACCTGTCCAACAGCCCCGTGTACGCCACCACGATCAGGGACTTCCTGACCCCGCCGTCGACTGCATCGCCGCCAGTTCGGCCGCGCTGAAACCGGCTGCGGCGCGCGCATCCAGGTTCAACGGCCCACGCACCGCGCCACGCGCATGCAGCGTCAGCAGGCGGGCGAACTCTGCCTCCGGCTCGACGCCATCGCGTCGGCAGCACCAGTGAAACCAGCGCGATCCGGCGGCGACGTGGGCCACCTCCTCCCGCAGGATGACTTCCAGGATCGCGGCAGTCGCCGTATCGCCGACCTCGCGCAGGCGCACGATCATGCCCGGCGTCACGTCCAGCCCGCGCGCCTCCAGCACCCGTGGCACCAACGCCATGCGCGCACGGCAGCAGTCGGCGGTCTTGACCGCCATTTCCCACAGGCCATCGTGCGCGTCGAAATCGCCGTAATCGTGGCCCAACTCGCGCAGGCGAGCGCGCAGCATCGTGAAGTGGCGGGCTTCGTCGGCGGCCACGCCGACCCAGTCGGCGTAGTAGGCACGCGGCATGTCGCGGAAGCGATACACCGCGTCCCAGGCCAGGTTGATCGCATTGAATTCGATGTGGGCGATGGCGTGGACAAAGGCGGCGCGGCCTTCTTCAGATCCCAGACCGCGGTGGGCGACCTGGCGCGGGTGGACCAGACGCGGACGTTCGGGGCGACCTGGCACGGTGATCGGCCCCGGAGCTGGCATGCCTTGCGCGACATCCCGTCGTTCGTGTTCGTCGGCAAAAGCGCGTGCGGACACGAATGTCGCGGCGAGTTTGTCATCGGGAACCGATGCCTCGATGCAGCGGCGCGCGTCCGCGAAAAATGACATGCCCGATTCTTCCCGATTCGTCATTCCCGTGCAGGCGGGAAGCGTTCCTCAGCAGCCGAAGGCTCGCCATCCAGCGCCTGTTCTCGTCACGCCGGCGACGTGCAAGTCAGCAAGCCAAACGCAGCACTGGATTCCCGCTTGCACGAAACATGCTCTACAACGGCGCAAGCCGACCAACGACAAAAAAGCGCCGTACGCCCGAACCCACCGTTCCTCCAGCACCCTACCCCGCGACCCGCCGCTTCTTCTTCGCGTCGTCCGAACGCAGTTGGGTCAACCGCTCGAAGTAACCCGGTTCGATGCCGGTCACGTACTGCCCGCTGAAGCACGAACTGTCGAAGCTGCGCCCGGGAAACTTCGGCCCGGCCACCGCCGCTTCCAGGTCCGCGAGGTCCTGGTAGATCAGCCAGTCGCAGCCCAGCAGTTGTTCGATCTCCTTCTCGGTCCGGCCGTGCGCAACCAACTCCGATGCCGAGGGCATGTCGATGCCGTAAACATTCGGGTAGCGCACCGGCGGGGCGGCGGAGGCGAAATAGACCTTGCGCGCGCCGGCATCGCGCGCCATCTGCACGATCTGCTGCGAGGTGGTGCCGCGCACGATCGAGTCGTCCACCAGCAGCACCACGCGGTTGCGGAATTCCAGCGGGATCGCATTGAGCTTGCGGCGCACCGACTTAACCCGCTCGCCCTGCCCGGGCATGATGAAGGTGCGGCCGACGTAGCGGTTCTTGATGAAGCCCTCGCGGTACTTCACGCCCAGCGTGTTGG
>CAZXGS010000112.1:0-4078 GCA_964640525.1 uncultured Gammaproteobacteria bacterium
TGAGCGCGTCCACCGCCGCCTCGACATTGCCGTAGGCGGTGATCATCGCCACCGGGGTCTCCGGCAGGCGGGCGGCGATGTGGCCGACGATTTCCAGCCCGTTGCCGTCCGGCAGGCGCATGTCGGTCAGGCACAGGGCATAGCGATTGGCCGCCAGCCGCGTGCGTGCCTCGGCCACGGTGCCGGCACTGTCCACCAGCAGGCCCATGCGGCCCAGGGTGATGGTCAGCAGCTCGCGGATGTCGCGCTCGTCATCGACGACGAGGACGTTGGGCTTGCTCATGCGGAGAAATCATACCGGAACGCTCGCGGTATCCGGGACGGCATGGTCACTCGCCGGAGACCGATCACGGCAGTTTCGGGGCGTCGCTGCCGGCCGCCAGTGGTGGTGTGCGGATCGGCTGCGACACCGGCTCGGTGCGTGCCAGGGCGATGCGGAAGCAGCTCCCGCCAGCCGGCAACGGAACGAAGTTGAGGGTGGCCTGGTTGGCCTCGCAGAGCTGGCGGGCAATGTACAGGCCCAACCCGGTGCCATGCTCGGAGGTGGTGTAAAACGGTTCGAACAGGTGCTCCACCACCGCCGGGGCGATGCCGGGGCCGCGGTCCACCACATCCAGCAGCGGCTCGCCTTCCTCGCTCAGGCGATGGGCGACCAGGGTCACCCGCGCGGTCTCGCCGGGCATGCGACCGTAGGTAAGCGCGTTTTGCACCAGCACCGTGACCACTTGCTGCAGGTGCTCGGGATCCATCATTGCCCGCACCGCGCCGCGCGGCGCGCTGATCTTGAGATCGTCGCGCACGTCGGGCTGGATGCGGTGGAAGTCGGCGATGAAATGATGTGCCCAGGCCACCAGTTCGACCGTTTCCGGGCGCGAACGCTCGCGCCGCGCCAGTCCCAGCACGTTATGCACGATCCCGTCCATGCGCTGGCACTGGGCGTTGATGATCTCCACCAGGCGGCGGTCCGCCTCCGGCTCGATGGTCGATTCGGTCAGCAACTGGCCGGCGTGGCTGATTGCCGCCAGCGGGTTGCGGATCTCGTGGGCAACGCTGGCGGCCAGCCGGCCGAGCGTGGTCAGGGTCAGTTCCTCGGCGCGCCGGGAGAGCAGCGAGGTGTCGTCCAGGAAGATCAAGGTCAGGTCGTGTGCGCCGCCCAGTGCAGTGAAGCGTGGGATGACCGCCGGGGTGTCCGCGGCCAGCGCCAGCGGCGTGGTGTCCACTTTCTGCATCTGGCGCCAATACCACAGGCGCCGCGACAGCTCCGGTGCGACTTCGGCCAGTGCCTTGCGGTCCGGCGAGGGGTTACCGGCCAGATACCAAGCCGACTCGTTGATCAGCCGGATGGTGTTGCCCGAATCCACGGCGATCAACCCGGTGCGCATGCGTCGGATGATCATCTCGTTGACGCGCGCGAGGTTGTCCACTTCCACCCCGCGCTGACGCGCCAGGCCTTCGGTCTCGCGCAGTTGCCGGCCGAGCAGGTAGGTCAGCATCGCGGTCAGCAGGTAGCTGGCGCCGAACATCACCGCCTCGGCCAGCGGTCGCGCCGGCTCGCCGAGCAGCGGCGTGACCAGCACATCGCCGATCTGGATCAGTGCGGCGATTCCTGCCAGCGCCAGACCCGCCGCCAGCCGCATCATCAGGGCATAGGCGCCGACGTTGAACAACAGCAGCAGGCCGACGCCGTTGCTGAACGCAGGCACGTTGTGCACCAGCACCGCGAACACCACCAGATCGAGCACGATGCCCGAGGTCAACAACTGGTGCGCACGCCAGCGCGGATGCCGCACGCTCAGGAGCAGCAAGCCGCTGCCGAGCAGGTGGATCACCGCGGCGCTGCCGGCCCAGGCCAGACTGCGCACCGAGTTCGGATCCCAGGCCAGCGGGCTGAAGGTCAGGAACGACAGCACGCCGCCTTCGAGCACGCGGAACAGCGACAGGAAATACAACTCCCGCCGCAACCCGGTCTCGCCGGGCAATCGTGCACGCAGTCGCAAGTCCATCCCGTGCCTGCCCGAGGCCGCCTGACACCCAGGGAGTATAGGTGACGGAGGACAGGGGACAGAGGGTTGTCAGTGGACAGTAGGCAGTGGCCAGCCAGAGCCGGTGTGTGCTCGAACAGGACATGGCGCGGCAAGTCTCATTCTGCTCACTGCCTACTGACGACCTTCTGTCCTCTGTCCTCTGATTTTGCCTTTGCCTCCCGCCTTGCCCACAATAGCGCGGCGCTTGGTCCAGGTTGCCGGGCGCATTCCATTTCCAGGGTGACGCATGAACTTCCACGAATACCAGGCCAAGGAACTGTTCGCCGAGTACGGCATTCCGGTGCCTGCCGGGCGCATCGCCCGCACTCCCGACGAGGCCGCCGCGGCCGCCACCGCGCTCGGCGGTACGCACTGGGTGGTAAAGGCGCAGATCCATGCCGGCGGGCGCGGCAAGGCCGGTGGCGTGAAGTTGGTCAAGTCGCCGGAAGCGGCGAAGGAAGCCGCGGCCGGCATGCTCGGCAAGGGCATGGTCACTTATCAATCCGGCGGCCGCGCGATGCCGGTGGACGTGGTGCTGGTCACCGAGGCCAACGACATCCTCAAGGAGCTGTACCTGTCGGTGCTGGTCGATCGCAGCGCCAAGGCGGTCAGCTTCATCGCCTCGGCCGAGGGCGGGGTGGAGATCGAAAAGACCGCGCACGACAACCCCGATGCCATCCAGGTCCTGGAAGTCACCTTCGTGCAGGGCCTGCAACCCTACCAGTGCCGCAAGATGGGCTTTGCGCTGGGGCTGACCAACAAGCAGGTCGGGCAGTTGACCAAGATCATGCTCGGGCTGTATCGCCTGTTCAACGAGAAGGACCTGTCGCTGGTGGAGCTCAACCCCTTGGCGATCGTCAAGTCCGGTGAGCTGATGGCGCTGGACGGCAAGGTCAATTCCGACGACAACGCCGAGTTCCGCCAGCCACGCCTGCAGGCGATGCGCGACGCCGCCCAGGAAGACCCGACCGAAGTGCAGGCCGGCAAGTACAACCTCAATTACGTCACCATGGACGGCAACATCGGATGCATGGTCAACGGCGCCGGGCTGGCGATGGCGACCATGGACGTGATCAAGCTCGCCGGCGGGGAGCCGGCGAACTTCCTCGACGTCGGTGGTGGTGCGACCAAGGAGCGCGTGACCGAGGCATTCAAGCTGATCCTGTCCTCGGACAAGGTGAAGGCGATCTTCGTGAACATCTTCGGCGGCATCGTCCGCTGCGACATGATCGCCGAGGGCATCATCACGGCGGTGAAGGACGTCGGTGTGCAGGTGCCGGTGGTGGTGCGGCTGGAAGGCACCAACGTCCAGGCCGGCAAGGACCTGCTCAAGGGCTCGGGGCTGGCGATCATTCCGGCCGACGACATCAATGACGGCGCCCGCAAGGCAGTCGCCGCCGCCGGCGCCCACTGAGACTTCGCCTTCCCCGCCTTCGGGGAGGGTGCAACGGACACTGCAAGGATTCCATTCGCATGAGCGTTCTCGTCCACGGCAACACCAAGGTCCTGGTGCAGGGCTTCACCGGCCAGCAGGGCACCTTTCACGCCGAGCAGATGCTCGACTACGGCACCAAGGTCGTCGGCGGCGTGACCCCCGGCAAGGGCGGCCACGACCACATCGGCCTGCCAGTGTTCAACACCATGGCCGACGCGGTGGACGAAACCGGCGCCGAGGCCAGCGTGATCTACGTACCGCCGCCGTTCGCCGCGGATGCCATCCTGGAGGCCGCCGATGCCGGCATCCGCGTCATCGTCGCGATCACCGAGGGCATCCCGGTGCTGGACATGCTGCGCGTCAAGAACACCCTGCGCGGCTACGACGACGTGTGGCTGATCGGCCCCAACTGCCCGGGCGTCATCACCCCGGGGCAATGCAAGATCGGGATCATGCCCGGCCACATCCACCAACCCGGCCACGTCGGCATCGTTTCGCGCTCGGGCACGCTCACCTACGAGGCGGTGCACCAGACCACCCAGGCGGGGCTGGGGCAGAGCACCTGCATCGGCATCGGCGGCGACCCGATCCAGGGCATGAACTTCATCGACTGCCTGAA
>CAZXGS010000113.1:0-3865 GCA_964640525.1 uncultured Gammaproteobacteria bacterium
CCGGCCTCGATGGCCGCAAGATGAGCAAGAGCTACGACAACACCATCCCGCTGTTCGCCCCGCGCGCGGAGTTGAAGAAGCTGATCGCCGGCATCGTCACCGACTCGAAACTGCCGGGCGAGGCCAAGGAGGCCGATACCTCGAACGTGTTCGCGCTCTACCAGGCTTTCGCCAGCGCGGAGGAGACCGCGGCGATGCGCCAGGCCTTTGCCGACGGCATCGGCTGGGGTGACGCGAAGCAGGCGCTGTTTGCGCGCATCGACGCCGAGATCGCGCCATTGCGCGAGCGCTACGAAGGGCTCATCGCGCAGCCGGCACGGATCGAGGAGCACCTCCACCACGGTGCAGGCAAGGCGCGGGCGATTGCCACCCCACTGTTGGCCAGGCTGCGCGAGGCGGTGGGGCTGCGCAATCTCGCCCAGGCCGCCGCCGGCGCGGTGCGCGAAAAACCGAAGGCCGCGCTGCCGGTGTTCAAGCAGTACCGCGAGACCGATGGCCGTTTTCATTTCAAGCTGATCGATGGCGACGGCCGCGTGCTGTTGCACAGCGAGGGTTTCGCCTCGCCGCGGGACGCTGGCGCCACGATCGCCGAACTCAAGCGCGATGCCGGCGCCATCGAGCGCCATGCCGATCGCGTGCACCTGGCGGCCGATGCCGACCACGCCACGGTCGCGGCGGCGCTGGATCGACTGCGCGCGGCAGGCTGAGGCCGTGCCCTACCTGGCCGTGATCCTGCTCGCGCCGTGGCTGGCGATCCTTGGCATGCTGTTCTGGATGTTCCCGCGCACGCCGCGCACGTCGGCGCGGCGCGTGTTCGACATCCTGACGCTGCTGCTGGCCAGCGCTGGCAGCATCGCCGGCATGCTGTGGGCGTATGCGCACGCCAACACGCAGGTCGGGGCGATGTGGAAGCAGATCCTCGCCGTGCTGGTGGCCTATGGCGTGTTCTCCGCCGTCATGGCGGTCGCGCTGGTCGTGCGTCGCTGCACGATCCGGCCTTGATCGGCTACGCGGTGTCGGCGGCAGCGGGCGGCCTGCGCACGACGCAGAAGCGGTGCCCGGTCGGCGCCTGCATCACCCACCAGCGCTTGACGAAGCCGATGCGGGTCGCACCCAGCGATTCCAGCCGCGCCACCTCGGTGTCGAGGTCGTCGGTCTCGATGTCGAGGTGGATGCGCGGTTCGTGGTCCACCCGTTGCAGCAGCAGGAAGGGTTCGTCGGCGGAGGTCGCCAACTCGGCGTAGCGGCCGTCGCCGTCCTGATCGGCCGATGTCACGTCCCGGCCCAGTGCCGCACTCCAGAAGCGGGTGGCGGCGGCGAGGTCAGCGACCGGGCAGTCGATCACGAACGCGCTGATGCGGCGGCGCGCGGGCATGGCTGCTTCAGTTCGGCTGTGCCAGGTCGTCCAGCAGCGCCTTGAGGAAGCGCGCCGCCTCGCCGCCGGTGCAGGCGCGGTGGTCGAAGGTCAACGAGATCGGCATCCGCCGATGCACCTCGATGCCGCCCATCACCGCGACCACGTCGTGGCACAGCTTGCCGGCACCGACGATCGCCACGCACGGCGGCACCACCACCGGCGAGGCGTAGCGGCCGGCGAACATGCCGAAGTTGGACAGCGAGATGGTGTAGCCGGACAGCTCCGAGGGCGCGATCGAACGATCTTCGACCTGCGCGCGCAGGCGCTTGATCGCGGTGCGGATGGCCGCGCCGTCGAGCATGTCGGCATTGCGCAGCGCCGGCACGAACAGGCCGTCGTCGGTGTCCACCGCGATGCCGATATCCACCTGCGGGTGCAGGGTACGCGAGAGCTTGTCGCCATCGAACCACGCGTTGAGCGCGGGCACCGTCTTGCAGGCGGCGACGATGGAGCGGATCAGGCGCGCGGTGATGTCCTGCTTGCCGATCCAGGCGTGCAGGTCGGCATCGTCCACGATGGTCGTGGGCACCACCTTGCTGTGGGCGTCGGCCATGACCCGGGCCATGTTGCGGCGCACGCCCTTGAGCTGCTCGGGCTGGCCGGTCGCGGACACGCTCGGCGGCTGGGTCCGCATCGGCTTGCCGGCGGCGGACATCGGGGTGCGCTGTTGCTGATCCCTTCTCCCTTCGGGAGAAGGTGGCGCGCCAGCGCCGGATGAGGGATGGGCCGGTTGGGCCGCACTTCCCTCACCCCCGACCCCTCTCCCGGAGGGCGAGGGGAGCAAAGCGTCGTTGCCGCGGGCGGCTGCATTCTTCACATCCGCCATCGTGATCACGCCCTCGGCGCCGGTGGGCTGCACGCGGGTGAGATCGACCTTGAGTTTCTTCGCCAGCGCGCGCACCGCCGGCACCGCCTTGACCCCGCCGATCGCCAGCGCGGCCTCGCTGCGGATCGCATCCGAGCTTTGCATCGCCCCGACCACGGTGCCGCTGTCCGGACGCGGCGCATCGGCTGTGCTCCCTCCCCCGCTTGTGGGGGAGGGCTGGGGTGGGGGCGTTGCGTCCTGCGAGGCCTGCCCCTCACCCCCGGCCCCTCTCCCGGCGGGAGAGGGGGGAGGAGCGTGGTGATGCCCGGTGTCCTGACCCTCGGCCCGCTGCGGCAGCGTCGGGTCGATCTCGAACTCGGCCAGCACCGCGCCGGTGACGATCACGTCGCCAGCCGCGCCGGCCAGCTTGAGCACCTTGCCGGAAACCGGCGAGGGCACATCGACCACCGCCTTGGCGGTTTCCATCGCCACCAGGTTCTCGTCGAGGCGGATGACGTCGCCGACCTTGACGTGCCACTCGACGATGGTGGCGTCCGGCAGGCCTTCGCCGAGGTCGGGGAGGAGGAAGTGCTTGGTCTGGCTCATGGCGATCCTCAGGCTTTGCTGATCCAGCCGGCGAGCCCGCGGCGCGCCTTGGCGTGATGGTCGATGAAGGCCTGCCGCACGCGCAGCAGGACCGGGGTTTTCTTGCCGCTGTTGGGGCCGATCCAGAACCGCCCGCTGCTGCCGTGCGGTTCCCAGATGTTGAAGCGCTGCCCCTCCAGTTCGAATTCGCAGAATACTTCCTGATCCAGCCGCGCGATCAGTCTCGGCCGCCGCAGCACGCGCACCCCGGGGATCGCCGCCACCACGTTGGCGGCGCGGCGGCGGCCACAGGCGGCGCTGATCTCGAAGGCGAGCGGTCCGCGAGCCGAAGGCGACACGTCGAACACGCGCACCGTGGCCGCTCTCAGCTCACCGCCAGCGTCCGCTTCACCGCCGCGACGATCTTCGCCACGCTCGGCAGGTATTTCGTCTCCAGCCGGAGAAGCACGGGGTGGGTGTCGTAGCCAGCCTTGTCGATGTTCCGGTTCACAGGGTTCGCTCCGTGCCTGTCCATTTCCGAATTCAACTGACCGCCAGCGTCCGCTTCACCGCCGCGACGATCTTCGCCACGCTCGGCAGGTATTTCATCTCCAGCCGGAACAGGGGGATATGGGTGTCGTAACCGGTCACCCGCTCCACCGGTGCCAGCAGGTCGTACAGGCATTCATTGGCAATCCGTGCGGCGATCTCGCCGCCGAAGCCGGCGGTGCGCGGGGCCTCGTGGACGATCACGCAGCGACCGGTCTTGCGCACCGACTCGCCGATGGTGTCGAAGTCCAGCGGGGTCAGGGTGGCGACGTCGATCACCTCGGCGCTGATGCCTTCCTTCGCCAGTGCATCGGCGGCCTCCAGCGACTCCTTGACCTGCGAGCCCCAAGTCACCAGGGTCACGTCGGTGCCATCGCGCAGCACGAAGCATACGTCCAGCGGCAGCGCCTCGCCGTCGTCGGGCACCTCTTCCTTGTACTGGCGGTAGATCCGTTTGGGCTCCATGTAGATCACCGGATCCGGGTCGCGGATCGCCGCCAGCAGCAGGC
>CAZXGS010000114.1:0-3776 GCA_964640525.1 uncultured Gammaproteobacteria bacterium
TCGCCTCGGCCGAGGAGCTGGCGGCGATGATGAAGCAGGGCAAGCTGCGCCTGCGGATCGCCGATGCGGCCTTCGACCAAGCCATGCACCAGGTGCTCGGGCGCCTGCGCGAGGGCGCGACCGCCGCCGACACCGGATCGGCTTGATCGATCACAGCGCGGACGCCACGGCGCCTGGCCGATGCGCGAGGCGCCGCGATGGCTGCGGTGGACAAGGTGAGAGCCCGGCAAGGCCCCGGTTTGCCCCGTTCGCCAACCTGCTAGGATGATCCGGTCGGCCCACGGCGGGAGTTGTGCATGGCGTTCATCGTAGCGGCGATCGGCGAGGCCCTCGCGGAGGAGCGGCGGGTCGCGATCACACCCGAGACCTGCAAGAAGCTGCGTGCCGCCGGGGCGACGGTGGTGTTGCAATCCGGCGTGGGGACGAAGGCCTACTTCCCGGATGCAGCCTACGAGGGCGCGCAATTCCTGACTTCGCCAGACGAGGTCCTGGCGCAGGCGGACCTGCTGTTGTGCGTGCAACCGCCGGCGAACGACCGCCTGGCGGCGCTGAAGGAAGGTGCCGCGGTGATCGGCCTGCTCGCCGCTGGCGTGGATCCAGCGCGCGAGGCCCAGTGGGCCGCGCGCAGGGCGACCACCTTCCCGCTCGAACGCCTGCCGCGCACGACGCGCGCGCAGGCGATGGACGTGCTGTCCTCGCAGGCCGGCATGGCCGGCTACAAGGCGACCCTGATCGCGGCGATGGTCGCGCCGAAATTCTTTCCCATGCTGACCACGGCGGCCGGCACCATCCGTCCGTCGAAGGTGCTCGTGGTCGGCGCCGGCGTGGCTGGGCTCCAGGCCATTGCCACCGCGCGCCGGCTAGGCGCGCAGGTCGAGGGCTTCGACGTGCGCCCGGAGACGCGCGAGCAGATCGAATCGCTGGGCGCGAAGTTCCTCGACCTGGGCGTGAGCGCCAAGGGCGAGGGTGGCTACGCGCGCGAACTGACCGCCGAGGAGCGCGCCGAGCAGCAGCGTCGGCTGGCCAATCACCTCAAGGGCATCGACGTGGTCATCACCACCGCCGCGGTGCCGGGGCGGCCGGCGCCGAAGATCATCAGCGCGGCGATGGTCGAGGGCATGAAGCCAGGCAGCGTGATCGTGGACCTGCCGGCCGAGTCCGGCGGCAACTGCGAACTGACCCAGGCCGGGCAGACGGTGGATCGCAACGGCGTCAGCGTGGTCGGGCCGACCCACCTGGCCAGCGCCGGGGCGATGCACGCCAGCGAGATGTACGCCCGCAACCTGCTCAACTTCTCGCAGTTGCTGATCAAGGACGGCTGCCTGCACCTGAACTGGGACGACGACCTGGTTGCCAGGACCTGCCACCTGCACGCCGGCGCGCCACGCCCGCCCGCGGCCTGAGAGCCCAAACTCCCTGGCGCCTGCCTGCACAGCGGCCTGCCTCGTGCCGGTTCGTTCAGGGCGGGGCTTGGCGCGCGTCCGCGGGTTGCGCGCCGGCCTCGCGCTCCTGCCGCATCTGCCTGAATTTCGCGCGCAGCGCCTGCTTCTGCTCGGGCGTGAGCGACTGGAAGCGGTGGAACACGTCGGCGACGCGCTGCCTGTCCTCCGGTGACATGTTCTGGAACGCGCGTGCGTTGCGTGCGGCCTGCATGCGTTGTTGCGGGGTCATCTGCGCCCAGCGCGCCAGCCGTTGCTGGATCCGCGATTGTGCTGGCGGCGGCAACTGCAACCAGCGCTGGACGCGGATGGCGAGGTGGCGCTGGCGATGCGGTGGAAACTGGTTCCACTGGTTGCGCAGCGGTGCGAGGAAGGCTTGCTGTTGCGCGTCGAGCTGACTCCACGGCAAGGGTGTTGCGGGGACGTCGTCGAAGGCGTGCCGACGCGCCGGCGCGCCCTGATCGTTGGCTGCCTGCATGACGCTGGGGCTGCCGGCGGACGTGGCCTGCGCCAATGCAGGCGTGGTGCAGGCGAGTGCCGCAAGCATCACCGCCGCGCCGGCAGCCAGGTGCCATGCCGGCTGTCGGTCGCTGCGGACGGTTCGGGAGTCCATGGGTCAGCCTCCGTTGCCGTTGCGGTGGCCGGGTTGTCGTGCCAGCCAGGCGTAGAAATCCAGATCGGTGAGCATGTCCGGGTCGGCGGCTTCCAACGACAGGGAATCGGCGGCGGCGGGTGCAGCATTGGCGCGTGGGGCCGCCGATGCCTGCGCCGCCGCTGGCGATGCCGTTGCGACCACGGTGGGTGCCACGCCGTGGGCGAGGGGCACCTGCGGCAGGCGCGGCATGAACACGGCCAGTGCCAGCATGCCCGCTGCGGCCAGACCCGCCGGCCACATCCAGCGTGCGAATCGTTGGCCCTGGCGCAGCGCCAGGGCGTCCATGCGGATCGCGCGCAGGCGTTGGCGCGTTGCCGGGTCGATGTGCTCCAGGCTGGCATCGAAGCTGGCGCGTGCACGCAGGGTGGTCTCGACGTCGTTGGCATTCATTGCCAGTCCTCCAGTTGCCGGCGCAGGTGTTCCATGGCGCGCGAGGTGTGGGTCTTCACGCTGCCCGACGAACACCCCATGACGCGTGCGGTGTCCTCCACGTCCAGCCCTTCCAGCACGCGCAGTTGGTAGGCCTCGCGCTGGCGACGCGGCAGGGTGCGCAGCGCGGCGGCCAGCGCCTTGTAACTTTCGCGGTCGCAATGCAGGTCCGCGGGCCCGGGCGCCGGGTCGGCCGGCTCCCACGCCGGCCCGGTGTCCTCGTCCTTTCCCGAGCCCATCCATCCGACCAGCACCGCGCGCACCTTGCGACGCCGGCGGATGTCGGCGATCCGGCTGCGCAACACGCTCCAGAACAACGGCGTCCATTCCATCGGCGGCCGCTGCGCGTAGCGCTGGACCAGCTTGAGCATCGCATCCTGGACCGCGTCCAGCGCGTCCTCGCGGTGGCGCAAGGCGATTTCGGCATGCCGGAAGGCACGCCGTTCGATCGCCGCCAGGAAGCCCGGCAGGGTCTGCATCTGCTCCGTCGATGCCGGGAGGCTGCCATCCATCATGCGTGCTCGCGAACCGCTCCTCGCCCCGCTCGCGTCCGGGACGAACGTGCCAACGCGGCAGCGCGCCCCCGGTTGACCGCGCTTGCCGTGGCCAGGGCTGGCGCGGTTATGATGCGTCCATTCGCAGGCGAAGGGCATCCGGACATGGGCGACGGGTTCGTGGCGCTGTACATCTTCATGCTCGCGGCCATTGCCGGCCACGTCATCATCTCGCGGGTGCCGGTGATCCTGCACACCCCGCTGATGTCCGGTTCCAACTTCATTCATGGCATCGTGCTGATCGGCGCGATGGTGGCGCTGGGCGAGGCGACCACGCCGCTGGAGCAGGGTATCGGTTTCCTGGCGGTGTTGCTGGGCGCGGGCAATGCCGCCGGCGGCTACGTGGTGACCGAGCGGATGCTGGAAATGTTCAAGTCCTCGAAGAAGCCCGGGGGCGCGAAGTGAACGTCCAGCTGGTGATCGACTCGACCTATTTCATCGCCGCCACGCTGTTCCTGCTCGGCCTGCAGCGCATGGCCAGCCCGAAGACCGCGCGCAGCGGCATCCAGTGGGCCGGCGTGGGCATGCTGATCGCGGTGGTGGCGACGTTCTTCGTGCCCGGCCTGCACAACATCCCGCTGATGCTGGCGGCGATCGTGATCGGCGTGGGCGGCAACTGGGTCTGGGGCAAGAAGGTGGCGATCACCGACATGCCGCAGATGGTGGCGCTGTTCAACGGCATGGGCGGCGGCTCGGCGG
>CAZXGS010000115.1:0-3538 GCA_964640525.1 uncultured Gammaproteobacteria bacterium
GATGACGGCGATGGATGATCCGGCGAACGGGCGTACATGCACCCTGTAGTCCGTTTCTTCGGCTTGCGCGCTGGCTAAGTCGGCATAGCCGCCATATCCATCGGCAAGGCTACTCATCGCGCCCCTCGACTGGGAGTGCCGGCCCTTGGAGCGATGCCAGCAAGATTGGGCACAGCGGCTCAGGCATCAGGCCCCCGTTCGAAGGATGCGGCTGGCCGAGCCGGGTTGGCTTGGGTCGCAGGGCGATTAGATTCTGCATTAGAAATCAAACCTTATGCTACTTTCTCTGCGAGTTCTAGCGATAGCTCTAGGGGCTGATTGGATTCCGTGCTATCTTTATAACATGGATGGAAATTCTAGGCACCAAGTAATCAAGCGGCTGCAGGCGGGACTCCCCCGCGGGGCGCCGTTCGACCTTGCCACCCTGAGCCAGTTCGGGGTGTCGCCCCAGCTCGCCGCCCACTATGCCGACGGCGGGTGGCTCGTGCGCCTGGCCCATGGCGTCTATGCCTTCCCGAACGATGAGTTCGGGGTCTACGGTGCGCTGAAGTTCCTGCAACAGCGCGTGCCCGGCCTGCACGTCGGCGGCAAGAGCGCCCTGGCCCTGCAGGGTGTGCGGCACAACCTGGGCAGCCGGGAGGCGCTGGTGCTGTGGGGCGACGGTCGCTTTGCGTTGCCGGTCTGGTTCACTTCGCGCTTTCCGGCCCGCTACGTCCACGCCCGCCTGTTCGACTGGCCGGACACGGCGCTGGCCGGCAAGACCCTGACCACGCCGCCTGGCCTGCCCGAGGATCTGCGGGTGGCAGCCCCCGAGCGTGCCGTGCTGGAGCTGCTGTACGAAGCCGGCGTCAAGCAGAGCCTCGAAGAGGCCCGCAACCTCTTCGATGGACTGCGTTCCCCCCGCAAGGACTTGCTCGGGCAACTGCTGTCCTGCTGCGCCAGCGTGAAGGCCGTGCGCCTGTTCCTGACCTGGGCGCGCGAGACCAGCCTCGTGGATGTCGATGCCCTGCTGGAGCAGTACCCGGTTCGCACCGGCAGCAACACGCGCTGGATGAGCCGGCTCGATGACGGCACCTTGCTGAGCCTGAGACCTCATGGATAAGACCTACGCGGACACCGTTCGCCTGCTGCTGGCCGTCGCGCCCGACGTGTTCGCCAACGACATCTTCGCCATGAAGGGCGGCACGGCCATCAACCTCTTCGTGCGGGACATGCCGCGCCTTTCGGTGGACATCGACGTGGTGTACCTCCCGTGGCAGACGCCGCGCGACGAAGCGCTGCAAGCCATCAACCAGGAGCTGGCCGCCATCGCCACGCGCGTTGCACCACTGGGCGTGCAGACACGCCTGGTTCGCGCCAAGGACCTGGGGGACACCAAGCTGATCGTCGAGAACGACGCCAGCCAGGTGAAGATCGAGGTCAACGTCGTGTTCCGAGGCAGCGTGCTGCCCGTCGAGCGGCGGCCGCTGAGCGCCAAGACCAGCGATCTGTTCGGCGTCGAGTTCGAGCTGCCGGTTCTGGCACCGGACGAGCTGTACGCCAGCAAGCTGGTGGCCGCGCTGGATCGACAGCACCCCCGCGACCTGTTCGACGTGTGGCAGCTCTACGAATCGGGCGACATCAGCGACGGCATGGTCGAGTGCTTCGTGATCTATCTGGCGGGCCACAACCGGCCGCCCCACGAAGTGCTGTTCGGCAACGACAAGGACATCGCCGGCGAGTACGAGCGGGCCTTTGTCGGCATGACCGAAGTGGACTGCTCCCTGGAGATGCTGCTCGATGCTCGTGCCAGGGTGCGGCGCGAGCTGCCACAGCGACTGAGCACCGCGCACAGGCGGTTTCTGAGCGGGCTGGCGCGCGCAGAACCGGACTGGTCGCTGGTGCAGTGCCAGCACGCCGCGCAACTGCCGGCACTGCGCTGGAAGCTCGCCAATCTCGAAACCTTCCGCAAGCGCCGTCCCGACGACTTCGCAGCGCAATCCGCCGCCCTCGACACCGGCTTGGGCCAGAGCTGACGAACGTCCCGCAGCGCCCCACTTGCCGGGATTGCCCCATGCCGCATTCATCGTGGCACCCGCGAAGCAGCGGCCCTATACCCAAAGGCTTCCGACAAAGGCCAAAGGGCTGGGAAGGGGCAAAGGAAGGGCGCCAAGGGGAAAGGCCCTATCCTGAAAAGGCCAAAAGGCGCCCCGAGCAGCCCGTCATCCGGGGTTCGCCATGCTCTCGCTGTTCCAGCGCAAAAGGGTGCCACCCGCCGCCGGCACACCGCCCACCTCCGCCATCGAAACTCCGAAAGGGTCGATGCGGCCGGAGTCGGCCGCATCGCTGCTGGCCACGCCGCGCCGGCAGAAACTGCTGGAACACATCTGGCAGCGCACATCGCTCTCGCGCCGGCAGTTCGCCACGCTCTACCTCGCCCCACTGGAGCGCTACGCCGAGCTGGTCCAGCAGTTCCCGGCCTCCGAGAACCACCACCACGCCTATCCGGGCGGCATGCTGGACCACGGCCTGGAGATCGCCGCCTATGCGCTGAAACTGCGGCAGTCATACCTGCTGCCTGCGGGCGTCACGCCGGAAGCACAGGCGGCCCAGGCCGAAGCCTGGACCGCAGGCACGGCCTACGCGGCCCTGCTGCACGACATCGGCAAGATTGCGGTCGATCTGCACGTCGAGCATGCCGACGGCAGCGTCTGGCATCCCTGGCACGGCCCGCTGCGAAAGCCCTACCGCTTCCGTTACCGAAAGGAGCGCGAGTACCGCCTGCACAGCGCCGCCACCGGGCTGCTCTACGCGCGCCTTCTCGATCGGGACATCTTCGACTGGCTCAGCGGCTATCCCGACCTCTGGGCCGCGCTGCTGTACGTGCTGGCCGGCCAGTACGAGCACGCCGGCACGCTCGGCGAGCTGGTCGTGCAGGCCGACCAGGCATCGGTCGCCCAGGAACTCGGCGGCGATCCCAGCAAGGCGCTGGCGGCGCCCAAGCATGCGCTGCAACGCAAATTGCTCGACGGCTTGCGCTACCTGCTCAAGGAAGCATTCAAGTTGAACCAGGCCGGCCCGGCGGACGGTTGGCTGACCCAAGACGCCTTGTGGCTGGTGAGCAAGACCGTCTCCGACAAGCTGCGCGCACATCTGCTGTCACAGGGCATCGACGGCATCCCGGCCAGCAATACGGCGGTGTTCAACGTGCTGCAGGATCACGGCATCGTGCAACCGACGCCGGATGGCAAGGCGATCTGGAAGGCTACCGTCACCAGCGACGCCGGCTGGTCGCACGCCTTCACCTTCCTGAAACTCTCGCCGGCGATGATCTGGGATGCCGCCGACCGGCCGGCGCCGTTCGAAGGCTGTGTGCAGGTCGAAGAGAAACAGGCGGAGCCGCAGGCGCCGGCGGTGGCTGATGGGCCGCGCGTGGAAGGCACCGAAGCTGCACCCGCGAGCGCGGCGCCGATCGCATCCGCAGCCATGGACACCGGCGTCGCAGCGCTGCTCGACCTGCTGGGCGACACCGCTCCACCCGCGACACCGGAGATCCCGA
>CAZXGS010000116.1:0-3411 GCA_964640525.1 uncultured Gammaproteobacteria bacterium
GCGCCGCAAGGCGCCCTTGCTTTGTGTGGCACGGCGCGCCGCAAGGCGCCCTTGCTTTGTGTGGCACGGCGCGCCGCAAGGCGATCGTGCCTTGTGAGGCACGGTACGCCGCGAGGCGATCGTGCTTGGAGCAGGCACGCCACGCCGCGAGGCGATCGTGCTTCGTGTGACCTGGCGCGTCGCAAGGCGCGCATGGCATCGCCATGACGCGGCGCGCCGATCGCGCCATGGCACCCACAGCGCTGCCCGCGGGTTCGCGCAACGGCCAGGAATGGGCTAGACGACATGCTGCAGAAGATCCGTGACGCGAGCACCGGCTGGGTTGCAGGCATCATCATCGGTCCCCTGATCCTGTTGTTCGGCCTGTGGGGCATCGACGACTACTTCCAGGGGCGCACGGACACCTACGCGATCCGCGTCACCCTCAAGCCTGGCTGGTTCGGAACCGCGTTTGGCGGCAAGTTCAAGGACATTTCGGTCGATGAGTTCCGGCGCCGGCTGGAGAACGAGCGCGCGATCGAGCGCCAGCAGCAGGGCGATGCCTTCGACCAGTCCACCTTCGACACCGTCGCCCACAAGCACAAGGTGGCCGATCTGGTGGTGATGCGTGAGCTGTTGCTCGCCGCCGCGCAGCACGATGGCCTGGCGGTTTCCGGAGCGCAGGTGTACCAGGCGATCCTGACCGATCCGGCCTTCCAGACGGCCGGCAAGTTCGACCCGGATCGCTACAAGCTTGCCTTGGCCAGCGCCAACCCGCCGCTGAACCCGCAGATGTACGAGAACCAGAAGCGCGATGACCTGCTGATCCAGGAGCTTGCCAAGGAAATCAGCTATTCCGGCATCGCCTCCACGCAGGAGGTGGATGATGCGATCCGCCTCGGTGGCCAGAAGCGCGACATGCGTTTTGTCGCGCTGCCCGTTCCAGCCGACGCATCCGCACCGACCGATGCGGAGATTGCCGCGTGGTACAAGGCCCATCCGGCGAGCTATCGCACCCAGGAGCAGGTGGCGCTGGAGTACCTGGAACTGGACGGGGCGAGCATGCCGGCACCGGCGCCGATCGACGATGCCACGCTGCAGCAGCGCTACGACGATCAGAAGGCGCGCTACGTGGAGCCAGAACAGCGCGAAGCCTCGCACATCCTGCTGAACGTACCCGCCAACGCGACCCCGGCGCAGGAGAAGGCCGTACAGGCCAAGGCCGCGGAATTGGCCGCAAAGGCGCGTGCGCCCGGCGCGGATTTCGCCGCGCTGGCCAAGGCCAACTCCGAGGATGCCGGTTCGAAGGAACTCGGCGGTGACCTCGGCTGGCTGACCGAGAAGGCGCTGGACCAGAAGGCGTTCGCCACCGCGCTGTTCGCGCTCAAGCCGGGCCAGGTCAGCGACCCGGTGCGCACCCAGGAGGGCTGGCACGTGATCCTGCTGCGCGGCGTGCGACCGGGCCGTACGATCCCCTTCGCGCAGATGCGTGCGCAGCTCGAGGCCGATGCGCTCAAGGAAGAACGCGAGAAGGCGTTCAGCGACCTGTCCGGCAAGCTCGTCGACCTGACCCTGAAGGATCCCACCACACTGGCCACCGCAGCCAAGGAAATGGGTCTGAAGGTTCAAAAGACGCCGTTGTTCACCCGCGCCGGCGGCGAAGGGATCGCCGCCAACCCCGCGGTGCTCAAGGCCGCGTTCTCCGCCTCGCTGATCGACAGCGGCGAAAACAGCGACGAGATCGATCTGGACAAGAAGGACCACCAGCACATGGTGGTGATCCGCGTCGCCCAGCACCTGCCGGTCAAGACCATGCCGCTGGCGCAGGTGCGCGATCGGGTCATCGCCGACATCCAGACCGACAAGCGCGTCAAGGCAGCCACGGCGACCGCCAACGCGCTGCTGGCGCGTTCGCGCAAGGGCGAGACGCTGGAGGCTCTGGCCAGTTCGGTTGGTGCCCCGGTGCAGACCCTGACCGAGGTCGATCGCGGCCAGACCCAGCCATCCGCCGATCTGGTGGATGCCGCGTTCCGCCAGCCGCATCCGAAGGACGGCAAGCCCTCGCCGTTGGTGATCACCGACCTGAGCCCGGATCATCTGGTGCTGCTGGAAGTCACCCGTGTCCAGGATGGCGATCCGTCCAAGGTGGATGCCGCCACCCGCGCCGGCTATCTCAAGCAGTTCGCGCGCGATGGCCGCGGCGGGCTGGAATTGCGCAACTACATCGACGCCTTGCGCAAGCAGTTCCAGGTCAAGATCGCCGACGACCGGCTGTAATCCTCACCGCGCCGGTCGCGCTGGCCATCAGCGCCAGAACGCGATGGCATCCGTCGACCCGGCATGCTTGCCTTGCTCCGGAGGCCTGCGCACGGTCAGAACGTGGCGTCCTTTGGCCAATTCGCGCACGTCGATCATCGCCACCAGCGCCGGACGTTGCGAACCGGCCAAGTTTGCGCAACGCCCTGAATTGCAAAGTTTCGGGGTGTCAAGTGACCGACCGTGCCGGCTGACTCCTGCCCTGCCTCGCGTGTACCGCGCCGTTTGCTGTTGGAGCGTCGTAGTCATCCACGTGCTGACCCTTGGCATCGGTCTGCTGCAGCAACTCGCCCAGGGCGTTGTAGGCGTAGCTGTAGGTGCCGGTGTCGGCGTCGGTCTGCGCGATCTTGGGGCCGAGCGTGTCGTAGGTGTAGCGGGTGATGATGGCGCCACGGCCGGCGTCGCGGCTGACCTTGGTCAGATCGCCGGCGGCGTCGAAGAAATACCGCGCGGTCAGGCCGGCGCTGTCGGTCACCGCCACGGTCTCGCCCAGCGCGTCCTTGACCGTGACCGTCTGGTGGCCGAGCGCGTCGGTGGTCGTGGTGGTCAGCCGGACGTAGGTATCGGTCACGTAGCTGTTGTCGGCATAGGTCACCTTGAGCGGCCGACCGAGCACTTCGTAAGTGGTGATCGCCCAGTTTCGCGTGCCGCACGGATCGGTCTGTGCGGTGAAGCTCGGCCCGTTGGCGTTCGGATCGTCCAGGAAGAACGGGATCGACATCCGCTCGGGCAGGCCGACCGCGTTGGCGTACGTGCATACGCCCGAGAACTCCTCGCCGGTGGTGCCGAGGTTGAACGACGTGCCCACGGCCAGCAGCGGCCGGCCGAGCACGTCGTAGTACGTCCACTTCGTCGGCGTGCCATCGGCGCGGGTCTGCTGGCGGAACACCGCGCCCTTCGGGCAACTGACCGCATGCGCGTGGCCGGCACCGGCGCACCAGCGGTAGGTGATCCAGCTCTCCGCGCCACCGGCCGGGTCGCCGGGGGTGGCATCGGGCCGCGTCTTAGGAATTTCCCTACAGCGCATTCCGCCTTCCGCCGATGGCGAGTGCGCGGCCGTCCGTAAGCGGTAACTGACCGGCGTCCTTCCCCCGCCGCGACCGTTGCGGACAATAC
>CAZXGS010000117.1:0-3391 GCA_964640525.1 uncultured Gammaproteobacteria bacterium
CGGCCGGCTACCTGTTTGGCATCATCCAGAAGGCGATCCGCGGGGAGTTCAAGGCCTGGGCCGGAGAAAGTGCATCGGCACCGCCAGCGCCCCCGTCACCTGCGCCCTCGTCACCGCCGGCATCCCGTGCGGCTGACCCCGAGGTCGCACGAGCCTACCTGGCTCAGCTCCGAGAAGCCTTGCGTGATCGCTGATGTTGACTATCCCCAGGGGATAGCTGGAACAGACATCTTTCCGCCGCGCTCGATTGTCGCCCGCCGAATGACAGGCGAAACTGTCGCCTGTGAATCAGACGAGGACAGCCACGCACGAGCCCGGCCGACGATGGACATGACGACTTCCCCCGCCACAAACGCACTGCAACCACTACAGCGAGACGTTCAGCGCTTGCTGGGCAGATGCCTGTTGCGCCTTCAACAATACGAGCGCCTCATGAAAGCCATCGTGGCCCACCACGAGATTTCAGGCCCGGCGCATTCGCTGGAGGCCATTCGCGCAGCGCGGATTGAAGATGCCGCGACCAAGACCCTGGGCACGTTGGTCGGACAACTGTTTGGTTCGTATGTCGTCACCGATGGAAATGGCGGCGAGGAACGCGACGACGATCTTCCCGGCGACGTGATTTCCTTTCGCACGCGCGTGCAACTGAGCCTGTCTGCGCAGGACTACGCCAAGACCCAGGCCGACCTCAAAGACCTGGTATCGCTGCGCAACACTCTGGTGCACCACTTCATCGACCAGCACGATCTATGGACCGTGGACGGGTGTCGCGCTGCACAGGACGAACTCGGTTCCGCCTACACGCGCATCGATCAACACTTCGAGCAGCTGCGCGGCTGGGCCGAGCACATGGATCAGGCGCGGCGCCTGGCAGCGGAGTTCGTCCAGTCGGATGTGTTCCACGACCTGGTGGTCAATGGCATCGCGCCGGACGGCACGGTGGACTGGCCGGCCGCCGGCATCGTTCGCGCGCTGCGCGAGGCCGCCGCGCAGTTGGCCGTCGAGGGCTGGACACCCATCGCCGCCGCTGGCCGCTGGATCGCGGACCGGCATCCCGAGCAGCTTCCAGCCAAGTACGGCTGCAGCAGTTGGCGGCAGGTGGTGCATGAGTGCCGCCTGTTCGAGCTTCGCTACCGTGAGGTGGAGGGGCAACGGGCCGCCTGGTACAGACCTCGCGAAGCATAGCCCCGCAACGCGGTCTCACCTCCGCGCGAGCCGCGAACACATCCGCCGAGCTATCCCCAGGGGATAGCCGGCACACACAGCCTTCCGTGCGGAACAAACCGGGCGCGCATGGGCTGCGGTTTGTTGACTGACAGCCTTCCGGCCGATGCCGATGCTGGCGACTCGCCCCTTCACCGCGAGTCGCTCCCATGGCCAACGAACGCACAGAACCCCTGCAACTGAATCTCGGATCGCTGCGCAGCGCGATGTCGCTGACGCTGCACACGCACCACGCTTCGCGCATCTGGCACGGCCGCGCGCCGACCGAGGGGCGCCCCGGCATCATCGGACTCAACGGCTTCATCAGTGCGATGAACAAGATGAAGCGCGGCGCCGAGCAGGACGACCCGTACTCGGACTGGTGGATGTTGCGGATCGAGGACAAGCTCGCCGACACCAAGACCCGTCTGCAGACCCTGCGCGAACAGGTGGATCAGGCCCTGGCCGACGTGCCAGCGGCGCTGTCCCTGGGCGAGAACATGAACGTGCAGCCGGTGAAGCTGCCGCTGTTCGTGAATGCACAGCTCGGCTTCATGGCGGTGTACCTGCTGGCCGACTACGACGACCTGGCGCGCAAACTCATCCTGGCGCACCACACGGCGCTGATCGACCGCAGCACCTTGGAGCGCTGGCTCAATGATGGCGCGCACGCGCTGCGCAGCCTGTTCTCGCTCGCCCAGCAGTACCGCTACTCGGGCACGACGCGCGACGACTTCGCGGCGAAGAACGCGGCGGCGCGAGCGGCGCTGGAGAAGTTCGGCGAGCTGCCGCAGGACGTGCTGGAAGGCACGCGCCGCTCGCGCTTCGCGCCACCGATCGCGCGGCGGACGACCAAGCCCGGCACGCCGCCTGCTGCGCCCGCCATCGAGCCCGATGCGCCGGCTCACACGGATGGCGCAGCCAATCCAGCGACGGGTAATGAGGGTGCTGACGCATGACGGCATCGCCCCCCATCAGCCACTCCACGCGCTTCGTGGCGCTGGAACAGGCGGACTTCCAGCGGCTGGAACACGCAGGCTACCTAAAAGGCCTTTTACAGCCTTTTAAGGGTAAGGGGAGTCTGGAGACCTGGGCCAGCCAGTGCGCAGCGCTGCGCGACGACGTGATTGGCCTGGCGCAGCGGCGTGTGCTGCCCCAGGCACGCGCCTACCCCTTCAGCCTGCTCGACGTGCAACTGGCCCAGCAGGCCACTGGCGCAGGGACGACCTTCCTGCGCTGGCGCAACCTCGACCGTTCCTCCATGGGCGTGGCGTTGTGGGAGGCCCTGCTGGCTAACCCCGCGACGCCGGCCTCGCTGATCGACGAGCTGTACGCGATCGAACTGCAGCGCATCGTGCTGAACATGCAGATCAGCCTGACCCACAGCATCGCTCGCCAAGCCCTGGAATGCGCCAGCAAGGCCGCCCAGGCCGAAGCGGCTTACCTGCGGCGTGTCCACGGGCATGCCGCGTCTGTTTCACCCACCACCCCCAAGGAGTCACCATGAGCACGCACTTCGTCGGCGAGGGCAACATCGGTTCTGCGCCGGACTACCGCGAATTCCCCAACGGCAACGACGAGCCGCGCCGGCTGCTGCGCCTGAACGTCTACTTCGACAACCCGATCCCGAAGAAGGACGGCGAGTTCGAGGACCGCGGCGGCTTCTGGGCGCCGGTGGAGCTGTGGCATCGCGACGCCGAGCACTGGAAGACGCTGTACCAGAAAGGCATGCGGGTGCTGGTCGAGGGCCGCACCGTGCGCGACGAATGGGAGGACGCCGACGAGAACGAGCGCGTCACGTTCAAGGTCGAGGCCCGGCGCGTGGGCATCCTGCCGTACCGCATCGAGTCGGTGGCGCTCAGCGCCAAGCCGGCCGGCGGACAGTAGTTCGCCCATCGCCGCTCCCCCGAGGGCGGCTGTAGCAACCGTCATACGCCCGCGATGCACCAGCGAGCTATCCCCAGGGGATAGCTCCAAGGTCGTCCACGGAGTTCCAGCCGCCCTCCCGAAACGACGCTCTTGCTGTGCCAGCTCCTGCGGTCTATGCGCACCGCTGCGGCAACGGACCGCCTGCCGATCACAAAGCGGTGTCTGCATCAATCGGCTTCCTTGCTGCCGGCATCTCCTGGCCCCGCCAAGCTGACGCCCATCCGATGAACCGCACATTTCCAAGGAGGCTTCATGCGCG
>CAZXGS010000118.1:0-3364 GCA_964640525.1 uncultured Gammaproteobacteria bacterium
GCGCACGCGCACACGCGTAGGAGTTACGACGAACTGCGTCAGCTGCGTCAGACGGCGTGGTTTTCATATGGGGTCAGTTGTCCGCGTAAGGCGTGTACGCAGGTGCTGGTTGGTACTTGAGGCCGATGCCCTGGAAGCCGCGCACGCCCATGCCGTTGCGCCACTTGTCCAGCCCACGCGTGATGAGCAGGTCGGAGAAGCGTCGTTGCGCGCCGACGAACTCACCGGCAGCCTCGGCCCACTGTTTCCAGTCGTTGAACAGCTCGGCGGTCAGCGACTTGGCGTTGGCTTCACGCACGCAGCGCTCGTCCAGCCAGCGGCCCAGTGCGTCCTCGGCCTCGAAATATTCCTCGGTGGCTTCCACCACACGTTGCGGCGGATCGAGCCGTCCGTGGCGTTGCCAGTCGAGGCAGCCTTGCACTGCCCACGCGAGAATGCCGTCGCGCTCGGCCAGCAATTTCTGCTGCAGATGCTTGTCACGGCGTTCGGGCGGCACGGTGATCGTGAACGGGATCAGGTGCAGTCGCCGTTTCATGGCCTCGTCGATGTTGCGAATGGCAGGCTTGTGGTTGCCCGCCACGAATAACTTGAACTGCGGGAAAAACTCGAAGAAGTCCTGGCGCATGAAACGCGCGGAGATCTTGTCGCCGCCGGTGAGGTTTTTGACCTTCGATTCCGCCCAACGCCGCCCTTGCTCCGTTTCGATAGCCGCTACGAAGCGCGCGCCACGCAGTCCCGCCATGTCGGTCGGATGGCGGTCGGTGCGCGTCTCCATGAAAGTGTCCATGGGCGCGTTGGTGGCGTAGTCGCCGAGGATGGTGGCCAGAGTGTTGACGAACACCGACTTGCCGTTCGCGCCCGTGCCGTACAGGAAGAACAGCGCGTGCTCCTGCGTCGAGCCGGTGAGCGCGTAACCGACCATGCGTTGCAGATAGGCCTGCAGCGCCTTGTCGCCGCCCGTGACCTCGTCGATGAACTGCCGCCAGGTCGGGCAATCACCCCCCGGCGTGGCCGTGGTGATCTTGGTCATCCGGTCGGCGCGCTCGTGCGGGCGTTGCCTGCCGGTTTTGAGATCGACCACGCCGCCCGGGGTGTTGAGCAGCCACGGATCGGCATCCCACTCATCGGTGGTGGCCGCGTGCCTGCGGTCGGCGCGCGCCAGCCGTTCCACGCCACTGACTGTTCCGGAGCTGGCCAGCTTGGCCGCAACCTTGGGGTTGTCGGCGCGCACGGCGGTCTGGCGGCAGACGCTGCGGATCAGGTCGGTCGCCGCCAGCGTGTCCTCGGTGCGCCAGCGCTGCCCGTCCCACACCAGCCAGCGTCCCCACGCAGCGACGTAGCGCCAGTCACGGTGGTAGCGGCGGGTGAAGGCCAGCGCCAGCGCGTCCTCCGTGCCCCAGACCGATTCGTCGCTGCCGACCACGGGCTCGTCGGCATCGGCCACGTCGTGCATTTGCAGGCGCGGGCCGTGAGCAAGGAAGCTGGCGACGTCGAAGCCTTCGGCGATGGCGTCCGCCGCATCCCAGCCTTCCGGCGCATCCTCGGGCGGGTACAGGATGTGGCAGGACTTCGCGCCTGCTGCCAGCACGGCCTGCGCCGCCTGCGCTGCGTATTCCCAGCCCGGCTTGTCACGGTCGGGCCAGATCAGCACGGCCTTGCCAGACAGCGGCGACCAGTCGGTTTTGTCGACCGGGGCGTTCGCGCCGTGCATCGCGGTGGTGGCCACCACGCCGATGGCGATCAAGGCCTGCGCGCATTTTTCGCCTTCGACCAGCACCACTTGCGCGCTGCTCACCATGCCCGGCTGGTTGTAGATCGGGCGCGGATCGGGTGGAGCCATCTTGCGTCGCGCGGCATCCCAAGGCCGAAACTCTTTCTTACCGCCCGGTGGGTCGTAGCGATACACCACCGCGATCAGCTTGCCGCTGGCATTGAGGTAGTCCCACTTGGCGGTGGCTGGCCCAAGCTCGTCCACGGGTGCGGATTTCTTTTTGCCATTGCGCACCGGCATCTCACGCGCCCGACCAAGCAGCGAGGCCGCCTCATCGAGTACCTTGGAGAAGTGAACGTGATCGTCGACGCCAAGAACCGCTGCGATCAAGGCAAAGATGTCGCCGCCGTCGCCGGTGGCGCGATCCGTCCACAGTCCTGCCTTGTCACCGTCGAGTACCACTTCGAGGCTGTCGCCCGGGCTGCCCAGCACATCGCCGATCAGGAAACGCCCACGGCGTTTCTTGCCTGCCGGGAACAGTGTGAACAGCACGGAATCGAGGCGCGCCAGCAATTCGACGCGCAGTGCTTCGCGTTCGGCGTCGCTGATGGTGCGGCGGTTGTTCTCGGGCGGTGGCGCAGTGTCGTTGAAGTCGAGCGTCATTCGGCCTCCCGGGCGGCAACATCCGCATCGTCTTCAGTACGGCCTTGGACTGCAGCACTGCGCGCCGCCCATGTGGAAAGCTCGGACAGCCGATAGCGCACCAGCCCACCCATCAGGTAATGCGGAATTCGGTACTTGCTGCGCATCGCGTGGTCGGCAAACCAGTAGTACGGCAGGCGTAGTGCAGCCGCCGCCTGCTTGGCGTCGATCATCGGCTCGACGCCTTGGGCCGGTGTTGAGTGATCGGTCATGCTTGCGTCCTCCAGCAGCGGTCTTGCCACGCGCACATCCGGCATTCGAAGTGGGTCGGGTCATGGAAGGCACGCGGCAGGAGTTCGCCTGCCTCGGTCGCCGTGATGACCTTCACCGCCCGATCCGACATGCGCTGGGCCAGCGCCGCGTCAAAGGGCACGAGCTCGGTGTAGATCTCCATCGTGTCGGCGTTGAGTGCCGTGAAAATCGCCGGGTGCTCGTGTAGTTCGAGATAGGCTTGGTAGATCGCCACTTGCGCGGCGTAGATGGGCTTGGAAAGCGCCAGCCCCTTCTTGTCCAGATCGCCCCAGGACTTGTTGCCCAAGCATTTGCATTCCCAGAGCGCGGGATATGCAAAACCATCCGGGCCGCCAACGATGACGCCGTCGACGTGCCCCTGCAGGCGGCCATCGGCTACCGAGAAACCGAACTGCTCGCCGTCAGGCTTGCGGGTGCGCAGGTCGAAGCCCGCGTCCCGCAGCCACGCCACCATGCAGTCCTCCATGACGTGGCCGCGTTCGAAGATGCGCAGCAGCCGTCCGGAATGGTCACGCCCGTGATCGACGGGAGCCTTGGCGTACTCGAACTGCAGCGCGCGCCCGCAAGCCACCCCGAGGCGCGAAGCCCCGAGGTACTGGCGCTCGGATTGGCGGGCGCGGGCTTGTTGCATTCCTGCGTCGACCAGTGCGGTGAGCTGGCCGGAGAGGCTCGAAGATGAGTTGAAATCCAGCATCACGG
>CAZXGS010000119.1:0-3111 GCA_964640525.1 uncultured Gammaproteobacteria bacterium
CGCAGCCGCGAAAGCGGCACCATAAGCGGCATTTCGGCGGACAGGGCGGTTTCAAGCTCGACATAATTTCGGCGGTCATCTGTAGTGACGGCTCCACTTCTGGAGACCGTCATGACACACACCACTTTGCATCAGGCCGCGCGCACGAGGCGGCCATCTGCGGCATTCGCCGACCACATCGCCGAGGAGCTGCGCCGCTTCGACGAACATCTTCGTGATGTTCGAGGGCTGGCAGCCGGAACTCGCAGCCATCGGATTCGTATCGTAGGACGCTTGCTGCAGCAGAAGTTCCCAGGGCGCACTGTCGATGTTGCCAGGTTCCGACCCGACGACATCCGCCGCTTCCTTGCCCGCCAGCTCGATGCGCGCCGCACGCACTCCAACGCGTCCCAGCTGGCAGCGGCGCTGCGCAGCTACCTCCGCTACCGCAGCACCTGCGGCGACCGGGTCGGTGCGCTCACCGCCGTCATCACTTCACCCGTCAGCTGGCAACTGGCCACCCTGCCACGCGCACTCAAGCCCGACGAAGTTGAGCGCTTGCTGGGCTCGTTCACGGGCCGCCTTCGATGGCCAAAACGCGGCTACGCTATCGTTCGCTGCGCTCTGGATATGGGACTGCGCTGTGGCGAGATCGCTCACCTTAAGCTCGACGATATCAATTGGCGAAGCGGCACGGTGACGCTGCGCGGCACGAAGTCGCTGCGGCAGGACATCCTGCCTTTGCCGGTGCCAACCGGGCAGGCGCTGGCCGACTACCTGCGGCATGAGCGCCCCGCCACGGATCATCCCGCCATCTTCGTCCGGCGAACGGCCGGTCTGGACCACCCCATCACCTCTGCGGCAGTCGGGAATGTGATCAAGCACGCCTGCCGCCGCATCGGTCTGCCGCAATACAGCGCCCATGCGCTGCGGCACACTCTGGCCTGCCGTCTCGTCGAGAACGGCAGCTCGCTCAAGGAGGTGGCCGACGTGCTGCGGCACCGCTCGCTCACCACCACCCGGATTTACGCCAAGCTCGACACGCCCAGGCTCTCCCGGGTGCCGCTGCCCTGGCCGGGGAGCGAATCATGAGCGCGCGCACCAGCCTGCAAGCCAGAATCGACGACTATCTTGCCGAGCGCCGCCGCCTCGGCTTTGGGTTGCGCTCGCGCGACACGTTCCTGGCAGGATTCGCCCGCTACGTGGCCAGCCGGCATCACCGGGGGCCGCTGACCGTCGAACTCATGACCGACTGGGTGCGCCAGGGCAAGGGCGGCCAGGGTTCGCCGGGAACCTGGGCGCGCCGTCTGTCGAAGCTGCGGCACTTCATCCGCTACCTGAAACAGTTCGAGCCGGACACTGAGGTGCCGGACGAGTCGGTCTTCGGCCCCGAGCCCGCGCGTGTGGCGCCGCACATCTACCATGAGGTGGAGATCGTCGGATTGCTGGCGGCGGCGCGCAGCCTCGGGCCGCGCGGCAGCCTGCGCCCGGCAACCTACGAGACGCTGTTCGGCCTGATGGCTTCCTGCGGCCTGCGCGTCTCGGAGGCCATTCGCCTGCGCGATGCCGACGTCGATCTGAAGGGCGGGTTGCTGACCGTACGACAGACCAAGTTCGCCAAGTCGCGCCAGTTGCCCCTACACCCGAGCACCATCGAGGCACTGGCCCGCTACCGCCGTGTCCGCGCCCGCCATGTCCCGACAACGGCCGCCACCCCGTTCTTCATCGGCAGCCGCGGCCGGCGGCTGGGACTGCCGCTCGGAGAACGACAGGCGCACCGGGTCTTCAACGGACTGCGCGACCGCTTGGGCTGGGTCAATCGCGGCGCCCACGAGGCGCCGCGCCTGCATGACCTGCGCCATACCTTTGCCGTCCGACGCGTGATGCGCTGGCATGCCGAGGGCACCGACGTCGATCAGATGATGCTGGCGCTGTCGACCTATCTGGGCCACGCCGAGATCTGCTACACGTACTGGTATCTCACGGCCGTGCCCGAATTGATGGCGCTCGCCGGGGGCAAGTTCGAGTGTTTCGCCAACGTGCCGGGAGACGACGATGCGTAAAGCCCGGCAACCCAAGGCGCCACCGTCCTTCGCCGCCCTCGTGCAGGCCTACTTCGGCGAGCACCTGCCCCGGCAGCGGGCGCTCAGTCCGCAGACCATCGCCGCCTACCGCGATGCCTTCGTGCTGTTTCTCGGCTTTGCGCAGTCGCGCCTGGGCAGGTCGCCGGCGGCGATGGCGCTGGCCGACATCACGCCGGAGTTGCTCATGGCCTTCCTCGACCATCTGGAGCGCCAGCGGCACAATTCCGTGCGCAGCCGCAACGTGCGCCTGGCGGCGCTGCGTTCGTTCCTGAAGTTCGCCGCCCACCGGGATGTGTCCTCGCTGCAGGCGATCGAGCGGGCGCTGGGCGTTCCGGCGAAGCGCTTCGAGCGCCCCATGTTCGGCTACCTCTCCCGCGAGGAAATGCTGGCGGTAATCGGCACACCGGGCAAGTCCTGGATGGGCCGGCGCGATCACGCCTTGTTTCTGCTGCTCTACAACACCGGGGCGCGCGTGTCGGAGATCGTCGGGGTCAAGGTTGGCGACGTGGTACTCGATGAGGGCGCGGCCTGCGTCCATCTGCACGGCAAGGGCCGCAAGCAGCGCAGCGTGCCGCTGTGGCGCTCGACCCTCAAGGCGATTCGGGCCTGGCTGCGGCTGAATCCGCAACTGAACACGGCGTCCCCGTTGCTGCCGAACAGCAATGGCCAGGCGATGACGCGCTCGAACGTGGCAAAGCGCCTGGCGTTTGCGGTGCAAACCGCGGCCAGCGCCCATCCGGAGCTGGCAAAGCGGCCTGTCTCGCCCCACACGATCCGCCACACCACGGCGATGCATCTGCTGCAGGCCGGCGTCGATATCAGCGTGATCGCGCTCTGGCTCGGCCACGAGAGTCCAGCTACCACGCATCACTACATCGAGGCCGATCTGGGCATGAAGGAACGCGCCCTGGCCAGGCTCCAGGAACCGGAGGCTAGGATCAGGCGCTACCGGGCGCCTGACTCGTTGATCGACTTCCTGAGAACGCTGTGATTATGTGGAGGATGAAATGCGCGCCGGCCAAGGCTTGTCTATGTCTGGCGCGCATCC
>CAZXGS010000120.1:0-3078 GCA_964640525.1 uncultured Gammaproteobacteria bacterium
AAAGGAGGATTCGATGGCAGAAATTCAACAAATGACCGGTTTCCAGAGTGCTTGTGCTGAATACGCGGAAGACAGACTGTCCCTGGACGAAAGATACCTGACTAATCCGCCCGCCATGTATCCCCTGCGTGTCGGTTCTGATTCTAAACTTTTTGAATTAAGAAAGGGAGACGAACTCCTGATTGATCGCTCCCTTGATCCAAGACCCGGCGATCTGGTCGTTGCTGTCATCGCCAATGAATTTGTGATCGCCCGTTTTGCCCTTCATCAAGGGGTGGGCATGCTTTTGCCCTATAACAAGAAAGTCGGGGAGGACGAAATGGGCGAGGACTTCATCTGGGGAGTGGTGTCTTCCCAGCACCGGAGAGTCCGGAAATGACGATCGCCCTGGTGGACTGTAATTCCTTTTACTGTTCCTGTGAAAGGGTCTTTAATCCCAAGACGAGAAAAAGGCCCGTTATCGTTCTTTCCAACAATGACGGTTGCGCCATTGCCTTCTCCCGGGAGGCGAAGGCCATCGGCTTTGGCCAGATGTGCGAACCGTTTTACCAGGTCAAAGACCGGATCAAAAAACACAATGTGGCGGTCTTCTCCTCGAACTACACGCTCTACGATGACATGTCCAAGCGGGTCATGACCCTGCTTAAGAACTATACGCCGGACCTTGAGGTATACTCCATTGACGAAGCCTTTCTCTCCTTTGAGGGCCTTGATCATTATGATCTCCAGGAGTATGGACGGAAGATCCGGAAAGATATTCTCAAGATGACCGGGATTCCGGTGGGCGTAGGAATCTCAAAGACCAAGGTGCTCTCTAAGGTCGCCAATAAGATCTCGAAGAAGAACTCGGGAGTATGCCTCCTCCTGAACGAAAGAGACATCGACGAGGCCCTGAAGCAGTTTCCGGTGAAGGACATCTGGATATCCGGCAGCGCGCACGACCAGCGCCGCCGACGCGCGCCGGGCGGCCGAGTTCCTGGCGTTCCTGCGCGGTCGGCAGGCGGTGGCGATCTTTCGTGCCGCCGGCTTCAGCGACGGCCGCTGAGCCGGCGTCGGGCGCGACGTGGGTGCATTCACTGCCGAGGAGCTCCAGGCCATCGCCTTGTCCGTCCGCGTGGCGGCGCTGGCGGTCGCCGTCGTCACCCCGCTGGCGATCGCCGTGGCGTGGGTGCTGGCGCGCTGGCAGTTCCGCGGCAAGGTGCTGTTCGATGCGCTGATCCACCTGCCGCTGGTGCTGCCGCCGGTGCTCACCGGTTACATCCTGCTGGTGTTGTTCGGGCGGCACGGCGCGATCGGTGCGCGGCTGCAGGAGTGGTTTGGCGTCAGCGTCGCCTTCCGCTGGACTGGTGCGGTGATCGCCGCCGGGGTGATGGCATTCCCGTTGTTCGTGCGTTCGGTGCGATTGTCGATCGAGGCGATTCCGCGCGAACTCGATGAGGTTGCCGCCAGCCTCGGTGCCGGCCGCTGGCAGCGCTTCTGGCGCGTATCGTTGCCGTTGAGCCTGCCCGGCATCGCCGCCGGCTCGACCTTGGCCTTCGCCAAGGCGCTGGGCGAGTTCGGTGCCACCATCACCTTTGTCTCCAATATCCCCGGGCAGACGCAGACGATCGCGCTGGCGATCCAGTCGCTCACCCAGGTTCCCGATGGCGATGCCGGCATCGCCCGGCTGGCGCTGGTGTCGGTGCTGCTGTCGCTGGGGGCGTTGGCGGCATCGGAGTGGCTGGCGCGGCGGGCGCGACGCGGGCGCCGGCCGCTGCGTTGAGTCGATCGCGCGACGCCAGGGGAGGCGCCGCCGGCGAGGTTTGCTTGACCTCGGTCAAGGCCGCGTTCGAAATCGGTGATGGCCGATGTTGCACGGTGCCGGTGGCATGGCACGATCGGTGGCACGAGGTTGGGGAGATTCCGGATGCACAGGTTCCCGCGGGTGGATCGGTGCGCGCGAACGCTCGTCGTGGTGCTGCTGGGGTTGTGCGGCGGTGCACCTGCGCTGGCGCCGGCGGCCGATGCCGGTTTTTCCGACTGGGCGATCGGCTGGCGCCACGGGGCCGACTTTCGCGAGCCCGGCGTGGTTGGTGGCGGCGGTTCGGCTGCAGCGATCGACAAGAACATCGCCAACCTGACGTGGGTGCAGGGCTCGGCACGCGGCGGCAACCTGCTCATCGTCGATGCGCTGTTCTCCGGCAATGCCGATCCCGACCGCAGCGGCAACGGCGGTGCCCGCGAAGTGTACCTGATCTACCGCCACCGCTTCGCCTCGCAGGCATTGTTCGGCCGCCGCCTCGGTTTCGGCCCGGTGCGCGATACCGACTGGGTGGCCGGACTGGATCTGAACACCAAGGACACCGCTTATGCGCCGCGCAAGCGGATGCTGGTGGCGGGCGCGCAGTTCCAGTTCGACGTGTCGCGTGGCTTCCTGCAGACCTCATTGCTGGCGGCGCGCGAATGGGACCACAACGGCATCGTCGGCCGGGCCGAGAATTTCCGCACGACGTGGGCCGTGGAATCGTCGTGGATGGCGCCGCTGCAGCTGGGCTCGCTGCCGGTGCAACTGGAAGGCTACCTGAACGTCTATGGGCCCAAGGGACGCGACGATTTTGGCTTGCGGCGGCGCACCGAAGTGCTGCTGCACCCGCGGCTGATGTTCGACCTTGGCTCCGGAATCGGACACCCTCGGCGGCTGTGGGTGGGCATCGGTTACGAATACTGGTACAACAAGTTCGGCGTCGACCACGCACTCACTCCGGGCGCGTTGCAACAGGCATGGATGGTCGAGGCGGCGTGGCACCTCTGATGCGGTCGATCATGGCGGAGGCGGGCTGATGCGGGAAGCATTCAAGGGATTGCGCGGCCGCTTCCTGATCCTGGTGGTGGCGATCTATGTCCTTGTCGGGGCAGGCACCCTGCTGGGTTTCTATCGCGTCGCCGACAGCATCATCCAGCGCCTGGGGGTGGGCTACGCCACCCAGTACGCCAATCAGCAGCGCGGTGATGACGTCGCTCGGGGCGAGGAAGAGCTTCGTGTGGGGCAAGAGTTGAGGTCTTGGTCGTTGCTGCAGCAGTGGACGCAGGACGAGGTCA
>CAZXGS010000121.1:0-2501 GCA_964640525.1 uncultured Gammaproteobacteria bacterium
AGGCGCAGCCAGCCGCGCGCGATGCGGTAGAGCACCCACAGGCCGGACAGCAAGGCGATGACCCAGGCCAGCGGCAGGCCGATGAAAGTCAGTCCCGCCAGCACGGCGAGGACCACCCACAGCAGGGCGAACCAGAAGGTGCGGATCTGCCAGCGGAAGTGCGACTCGAGATAGGTGCCGCGCGTCTCGCCGCGCTTCACGTAGTTGAGGACGACGGCGATGAGCGAGGGCCAGCCGGTGAGGAAGGCGGTGACGACGAAGGCCGCGCCGAGCAGTCCCGTCAGCGCGCTGAAGGCATGCAGGCCGTAGATGAGGTGGGTCAGCGTCACCAGGCCTTGCGGCGGCATCGCCTGCCCGCTGGCGTGATCGATGTCGGTCATAGTCCGAGCTCCTGCCACAACGCCTCCACGCGCCGCTTCACCGATTCGTCCATGGCGATGGCGCGGCCCCATTCGCGGCTGGTTTCGCCCGGCCACTTGTTCGTCGCGTCGATGCCCATCTTGCTGCCCAGTCCCGCCACCGGCGAGGCGAAGTCGAGGTAGTCGATCGGCGTGTTCTGCGCGATCAGCGTGTCGCGCGCGGCGTCGACGCGCGTGGTCAGCGCCCACACGACTTCCTTCCAGTCGCGCACGTCGATGTCGTCGTCGACGACGACGATGAACTTGGTGTACATGAACTGGCGCAGGAAGCTCCAGATGCCGAACATCACGCGCTTGGCGTGGCCCGGGTACTGCTTTTTCATGCTCGCCACCGCCAGGCGGTAGGAGCAGCCCTCCGGCGGCAGGTAGAAGTCGACGATCTCCGGGAACTGCTTCTGCAAGAGCGGCACGAAGACCTCGTTCAGCGCCACGCCGAGCATGGCCGGTTCGTCGGGCGGCTTGCCGGTGTAGGTGCTGTGGTAGATCGGCTCGCGCCGCATCGTCATGCGCTCGATCGTGAACACCGGGAACTCGGCCTGCTCGTTGTAGTAGCCGGTGTGGTCGCCGTAGGGGCCTTCGAGCGCGGTTTCATTCGGGTGAATGACGCCCTCCAGCACGATCTCGCTCGATGCCGGCACCTGCAGATCGGCGCCGAGGCATTTCACGACTTCCGTCTTGGCGCCGCGCAGGAGTCCCGCGAACTGGTATTCGGAGAGCGTGTCCGGCACCGGCGTCACCGCGCCGAGGAGGGTGGCCGGATCGGCGCCGAGCGCCACCGCGACGGGGAACGGTTCGCCCGGATGCTTGAGCGTGTGGTCGCGGAAATCCAGCGCACCGCCGCGATGCGGCAGCCAGCGCATGATGACCTTGTTGCGGCGAGGTGACCCAACTAAGACCTGCTGGCGGTAGATGCCGAGGTTCTGGCGCGCCTTCAGCGGCCCGCGCGTGACGGTCAGGCCCCAGGTGATGAGCGGCGCCACGTCGCCCGGCCAGCAGGTCTGGATCGGCAGGCGCGACAGGTCGACGTCCTGGCCTTCCCACACCACCTCCTGGCAGGGCGCGGAGGAGACTTCCTTCGGCGCCATGTTGAGCACCTGCTTCAGCAGCGGCAGCCTGTCCCAGGCATCGCGCAGGCCGTGCGGCGGCTCGGGCTCCTTCAGCGTGGCGAGCAGGGTGCCGACTTCGCGCAGGGCGGCGAGCGATTCCGCGCCCATGCCCAGCGCGACGCGGTGCGGCGTGCCGAACAGGTTGCCGAGCACCGGGATGGTGTGTCCCTTCGGCTTCTCGAACAGCAGCGCCGGCCCGCCGGCACGCAACACGCGGTCGCAGACCTCGGTCATTTCCAGGTGCGGGTCGACCTCGGCGGCGACGCGCTTGAGTTCGCCGAGCTTCTCGAGTTGCGCGATGAAGTCGCGCAGGTCGCGGTATTTCATGTCTGCGGCCGGATAGGGAATGCGCCGATTATATCGGACGCATTCCCCGCCGCCCGGGCCGGCTATTCGAGGCGCTCGCCGGGGCGCGGCGGGCTCGGCGCGGGATTGTAATTCCCCCTGCCGCCCAGACTGGGCGGCGGGTCCTTGAGCATCTTGTCGATCTCTCCGGGTTTCGGCTTGCCGCTCTCCTTCAACCACTTGTCGAACTCCGGCGCCGTGTTGGCGTAACTGACTTTTCCGTCGTTCGCGTAGGTCGGATACAGCGTAAACGGCACCGTCGTCACCGGATCCTGGCCCGGCCGGGTGACATGCACCACCAACCGCTCCGGCGCCGGCTGGCCCGTCACCAGCGGCTTGCCCGGATCGAACAGCGCGCCGGCCGAGCGCGGCCCGCCGAAGGCGCGGTCGGCGCCCATCGAGCCCCAGGCCGTGCGCGGGATCTGGTCGGCGGATAGCGTGCCGCTCTCGAGCAGGCGCGAGCCGCTGCCCCAGTCGCGCCAGCCGGTGTCGTGCGTCTTGCGCCACGGCCCGCCGTCCACGCTCTCGTAGCGCTGGATGCGGATCTTCGCCCACCAGTCCTCCCAGATCTCGTAGTGCAGCCATTCGGTCGGCTCGGCCACCTGCGTCTTGCAACTGCCGTCCGGCTGCG
>CAZXGS010000122.1:0-2484 GCA_964640525.1 uncultured Gammaproteobacteria bacterium
CGCCCTGGCAGCAGTTTTCGGTCAGGTACGCGAGCACTTCGCTCATGCACCCGTAGTCGGCCCGGTAGATCAGGTGACGGCCGCTGCGCTCCTGGGTGACGAGGCCCGCGTTCGTCAATTCCTTCAGGTGAAAGGACAGCGTGGCCGCAGGCACCTGCAGGCCATCGGCCATCGTGCCCGGCGTCAGGCCGGCCTGCCCGGCCACCACCAGCGCGCGAAAGGCTCGCAGCCGCATGGGCTGCGCCAGCGCCGCGAGTGCCTTGATGGCGGTTGATTCTTCCACGATTCGAGAAATGTCGAAGTGTTGAAGATTCTAAGGTGTCGCTGCGCGGAAGGCAAGGGCAATGACGGTCGGCGACAATGGCGACTGCGGCCGGCGCGGCCGCTTCGAGATCCCGTTCACCGGAAGGCCTCACGCATGCAGACCCCCGTCAACCCGTTCAAGCAGGCCCTGGCCGAACGCCGCCCGCAGATCGGCCTGTGGCTGGGCCTGGCCAGCGCCTACAGTGCCGAGATCTGCGCCGGCGCCGGTTTCGACTGGCTGCTGATCGACGGCGAGCACTCTCCCAACGACCTCGCCAGCGTGCTGCAGCAGGCCCAGGCCATTGCCGCCTATCCGGGGACCCACGCGATCGCGCGCGTGCCGATGGGGCACGGCCACGTGGGCCAGATGCTGATCAAGCAGTACCTCGACCTGGGCGTCCAGACGCTGCTGGTGCCCATGGTCGACACGCCCGAGCAGGCCGCGCAGATCGTGCGCAGCATGCGCTACCCGCCGGATGGCGTGCGCGGCATGGCCGGGGCGCGCGCCTCGCGCTGGGGCCGCTATCCGGACTACCCGAAGGAAGCCAACGCCCGGGTGTGCCTGCTGGTGCAGGCGGAAACGCGCCAGGCCCTCGACAACCTGGATGCGATCGCAGCGCTGGACGGCGTGGACGGCGTCTTCATCGGTCCCGCGGACCTGTCGGCCTCGATGGGCCACGTCGGCAACGCCGCCCACCCCGAGGTGCAGGCGGCGATCGAGCGCGCGATCGCGCGCATCGACGCGGCCGGCAAGGCCGCCGGCATCCTGACCACCGACGAGACGCAGGCGCGCCGCTACCTGGAGCTGGGCGCGCTGTTCGTGGCCGTGGGGCTGGACACCAGCCTGCTGGTTCGCGCTACCTCGGCGCTGGCGGCCAGGCTCGAGGGCGCCGGCGTGGTGCCGGAGACGCCGCGCGGCGGCAATCCTTACTGAAAGGCCCTGCCCGACTCAGCTTCTCACGTCCCGGCCCTCGCAAATCCGCGCAGCCACGCATCGAGGTGCGCGATGTCGAACGTCCCGGTCTCGAGCATCTGCATCATCTCCGCATGGATTTGCATCGACTGTCGGTACAGGCGCCATCCGTTGATCCTCAGGAATACGTCGGCGGCGGCAAAGGCGATGCGCTTGTTGCCATCCACGAAGGGATGGTTGATCGCCAGGCTCTCCATCAACGCCGCCGCCTCGGCCACGACATCCTCGTAGTAGCCAGTCTGGGGCCGGAACAGGGCGGCTTCCAGTGCGCCGGGGTCACGCACGCCCGATGCGCCGCCGTAGCGCTGAATCAGCACCGTGTGCATGCCGAGCACGTCGGCCACGGTGAGATAACCGCGCGGCACGGATTACTTCGCCAGTTCGCGATAGAGGCTGTCGAACTCGTCGAGACTGGATGCGAACGAAGCCATCACGTGACGGCGGGGGCGTTCGGTTTGCTGCCGATCGATGTATTCGCGCAGGGCCTCGTCCAGGACAGCCTGGAACTGGCGCCCCTGGCTTTCGGCGATCTGCCGCAGCGCGGCCAGCACTTCAGGCGCGGCCTGGGAGGAAAACTTCTCGCGGGCGGCTGTAGCCATGGTCCACTCCATCATGATGGATCTTGATGATTCATCATACATAAAGGTAAATCGCGGGCCAACGAGCAAGGCTCAGGCCGTCCAGGGATCCAGCGCCGTGAGGTCCGGGCGCTGAAGGTCCCTGAGCTTCCGCGTAGAGTGGGCGGCCACAGGCGTGCGGCGTGCACCAGGGCCAGGATCCAGACGGTGTCGGCCTGCACCTCGTAGAGCCCGCAGCGCGGCGCGACGGGCAGCAAAGCGCGCCTCGACGTCAGCACTGCCTGCAACATGGCCGGAGGCGATCTGCGCGCGCGCCGTATCGACCTTGGCGCACAGGAACGCGTCGTACTCGCGGGCCTGCCGTTGACGCTCGATGAACTCGCGCATGAGCGCCCGCACCACTTGCGACGCCGGGCGGTGTGACCTGCCCGGGCCCGGCGTAGGCGGAGAAACATGGCTCTATTCCGTTTCGGGTGGAACGCAACACCGCCATCGCGCATGATCGCGGATGGGACGAAATGGAGGAAGCAACCAATTGATCCCGTCCGGTCCTTGACCGGACACTACGGATATTTCTGTGAATATGATGTGAAGAACAAAGGAAGTCAGAAAGGACACCGCTTGCTCACC
>CAZXGS010000123.1:0-2336 GCA_964640525.1 uncultured Gammaproteobacteria bacterium
CCGGGCGCGGCCGAGGATGTCCTCCATCGACAGGATCTTGCCACTTTCGCGCAGCTGGCGGACCTCCTGCTGGCGCACGCGGTCGCTGGCCGAGGCGGGCAGGGCGACCAGGGCGGTGCCGGCCAGCGCGGTGGCGGCTGCGGCGGCGGCGAACAGATGACGTGCTTTCACGACTCGACTCCCGTGGGTGCGTGACGCCGGAGACGGCGATGAGCGACAGTATCGGCACCCCGCGCTGAAGCGAAGCTGAACGGGCAGGGCGGAGGCGCATTCCGGCGGCGCGCGGTGCCGGATCGCGACCCGCGTCATGCATGTTTCGTCCCGACGTCTGTCAGAATGCAACAGATGAACCACCGCTGCGGTCCGCTGTGCCTGGTGCCCGGCGAGCGGACCGTGCCGATCCGCCGCAGGTCGCGCGCATGAACGCCGGCAGTCGAAACGTGCTTGTCCTGTCGGCGAGCCAGACGCTGATGCTGTCGGCCGTCGTGCTGTCGATGACGCTCGCCGGGATCCTCGGCGCGATCCTGGCACCGTCGAAGGGACTTGCGACCTTGCCGATCGCGGCAATGGTGGTGGGCACCGCGGTCGCGTCGCTTCCGGCCTCGCTGCTGATGCGCCGAATGGGTCGACGCGCCGGCTTCATGATCGGCGCGGTGCTCGGCGTGGCGGGCAGTGCGATGGCCGCTGCGGCGCTGGCGTATCACGCCTTCGCATGGTTCGTGCTCGGGCACCTGATGATCGGTGCCTACCAGGGGTTCGCCAACTACTACCGCTTCGCGGCGGCCGAGGCCGCCGGCCCGGGCGCGGCGAGCCGCGCGATCTCCTGGGTCATTTTCGGCGGGGTGCTCGCCGCGTTCGTCGGACCCCAGGTCGCCGTATGGGGCCGTGACTGGGTGCCGCAGCATGCGTTCCTGGGCTCGTACCTCGCGCAGGCGGGCCTCGCGGTCGTGGCGCTCGCGCTGCTGACGAGGCTCGAACTGCCGCGGCCCGTCTCGACGGCGCAGGAAACGCCGAGGAGCCTCGGGCGGATCGTCGCGCAGCCCGCGCTGCGCGCGGCCATCATCGGTGCCGCGGTGGGCTACGCGGTGATGATCATGGCGATGACGGCCACGCCACTGGCGATGCTCGGTTGCGGATTCGACACCGGCGACGTGAAGCCCGTCATCCAGTGGCACGTGTTCGGCATGTTCGCGCCTTCGTTCTTCACCGGTCGGCTGATCGCCCGCTTCGGTGCACCGCGCGTGATGCAGGCGGGATTCGTGCTGCTGATCGGGCACGTGGCCATCGCGAGCGCCGGCGTCGAGTACCTGCATTTCCTGTCGGCACTCGTGCTTCTGGGGGTGGGGTGGAACTTCGCGTTCGTCGGCGGCACCGCCCTGCTCACGCAGGCCTATCGCGCCAGCGAACAGACGAAAGTGCAGGCGCTGAACGAGGGCGTGGTCTTCGGCCTGGTGGCGCTGGGCAGCCTGGGCGCGGGCTGGCTCTACGATCGCTTCGGATGGGCGATGCTGAACCTCGCGGCCTTGCCGCTGCTCGTCATGGCGCTCGCGTGGACGATCTCGGCCGGCAGGCGCCGCCCGGAGCCCCTGGCGACGGGTTGACCGCGCGCAGCGCGCCGTCGGTCCGGATCAGCGCAGGAAGAACAGCACCGTCATGACCAGTCCGGTCGCGACGATCGCCGCGCGCAGCATCGGCGGAGGAATGCGTCGCGCCGCGCGCGCGCCCAGGTAGCCGCCGGCGGTCGCCGCGACCATCATCGCGAGCGCCTGCGGCCACAGCACCAGTCCGCCCCAGGCGTACACCGCGACGGCGATCGCGGTGAGCAGCGCGGAGACCAGGTTCTTCAGGCCGTTCATCGCGTTCAGGTTCGACTGGCCGAGCAGGCCGAACAGCGCGAGCAGCAGGATGCCCAGGCCGCCGTTGAAGTAGCCGCCGTAGACCGCGACCGCGAGCACGCCGCCCATCGATCGAGCCGGGCCGGCCGGCCCGCTGCCGCCTGCGCGTCGCATCAGCCACGGCCCGGCGGCGAACAGGGCCGTGGCCGCGAGCAGCAGCCAGGGCACGATCCTGCGGAATGCCGCGTCGCCCGTGACCAGCAGCAGCGCCGCGCCGAATGCGCCGCCGACGAGGCTCACCCCTGCGAGCATCCGCATCGACATGCCGGGAGGCGCCCGCATGTCCGAGCGAAAACCGAGCGCGCCTGAAAGGTAGCCAGGCAACAGCGCGACGGTGCCGGTGGCGTTCGCGATCACCGCGGGCACGCCGGTGAAGACCAGCGCCGGCAGCGTGAGGAAGCTGCCGCCGCCGGCAACCGCGTTGAGCGCGCCGGCGACGAA
>CAZXGS010000124.1:0-1760 GCA_964640525.1 uncultured Gammaproteobacteria bacterium
CGCGGGCCTATCCCTTCTCGCTGCTCGACGTGCAACTGGCCCAGCAGACCACTGGCGCAGGCACGACCTTCCTGCGTTGGCGCAACCAAGATCGTTCCTCGATGGGCGTGGCGTTGTGGGAATCGCTGCTCGACCGCCCGGCGACGCCGGCCTCGCTGATCGACGACCTGTACGCGATGGAGCTGCAGCGCATCGCGCTGAACATGCAGATCAGTCTCCTTCACACGCTGGGCCGCCAGGCCCAGGAGTGCGCCAGCAAGGCCGCGCAGGCGGAAGCGGCGTACCTGCGGCGTGTTCACGGGCATGCCGCGTCTGTTCCATCCACCTTCACCACCACCCCCAAGGAGTCACCATGAGCACGCACTTCGTCGGCGAGGGCAACATCGGTTCTGCGCCGGACTACCGCGAATTCCCCAACGGCAACGACGAGCCGCGCCGGCTGCTGCGCCTGAACGTCTACTTCGACAACCCGATCCCGAAGAAGGACGGCGAGTTCGAGGACCGCGGCGGCTTCTGGGCGCCGGTGGAGCTGTGGCATCGCGACGCCGAGCACTGGAAGACGCTGTACCAGAAAGGCATGCGGGTGCTGGTCGAGGGCCGCACCGTGCGCGACGAATGGGAGGACGCCGACGAGAACGAGCGCGTCACGTTCAAAGTCGAGGCCCGGCGCGTGGGCATCCTGCCGTACCGCATCGAGTCGGTGACGCTCAGCGCCAAGCCGGCCGGCGGGTAGTAGCTCGCCCGTCGCCGTCCCCCGAGGGCGGCTGTAGCAGCAGTCATACGCCCGCCATGCACCAGCTATCCCCAGGGGATAGCTCCAGGGTCGTCCACCGAGTTCCAGCCGCCCTCCCGAAACGACGCTCCTGCTGCGCCAGCCGTTGCGCTCTGCGCGCACCGCTGCGGCAACGGATCGCCTGCCGACCACAAAGCGGTGCTTGCGCCAATCGGCTTCCTTGCTGCCGGCATCTGCTGGCCCGGCCAAGCTGACGCCCATCCGATGAACCGCACATTTCCAAGGAGGCTTCATGCGCGTGTTCCTGTGCGAGAAGCCGTCCCAGGGCAAGGACATCGCCCGTGTGCTGGGCGCCGTTCAACGCGGCAACGGCTGCTACAGCGGCGCGGGTGTCGTCGTGACCTGGTGCATCGGTCATCTGGTGGAGGCGGTTCCGCCCGAAGGCTACGGCGAGCAATACAAGCGCTGGGCCATCGAGCAACTGCCCATTCTTCCCGAGCGTTGGCGTGTCGAGTCCAAGGCGGCGACCGCAGCGCAATTCAAGGTCGTGCAGCAGCTCGTCGCCAAGGCGGGCGAGCTGGTGATAGCGACCGACGCCGACCGCGAGGGCGAGATGATCGCCCGCGAGATCATCGACCTGTGCGGCTACCGCGGGCCGATTCAGCGCCTGTGGCTGTCGGCGCTCAACGATGCGTCGATCCGCAAAGCGCTGGGTGCGCTCAAGCCGTCCGCCGAGACGCTGCCGCTGTATTTCTCCGCACTCGCCCGATCGCGCGCCGACTGGCTGATCGGGATGAACCTGAGCCGCTTGTTCACACTGCTGGGGCGCCAGGCCGGCTATACCGGTGTGCTGTCGGTGGGGCGCGTGCAGACGCCGACGCTGAAACTGGTGGTGGACCGCGACCGCGAGATCGCGCGCTTCGTCTCCGTGCCGTATTGGGCCGTGGACGTGCTGCTATCCCATGCCGGCCAGTCCTTCACCGCGAGCTGGATACCGCCCGAAGGCAGCACCGATGCAGCGGGTCGC
>CAZXGS010000125.1:0-1614 GCA_964640525.1 uncultured Gammaproteobacteria bacterium
GTTAACGTGCAAGACACGTACTGTCGGACGAGCGGTGTTCTGATCTATCGCCGACCGGGGCGGATATCCGAGGAGGATTTGTGGGTCAGGCGGTGGTGTGTGGAGTGAGATGGCCGTGCTTGATGAGCATGCGGATCCAACGCGGGGCGTTGCGGGCAACGCCAAGAGCTTCGTAGTCGACGGCACGATCGCGATACGGTGCGGCCTTGGCCAACATGGCGTAGATGATGCGCAACAGCTTGTGGGCCAAGGCGATGATCGATTTCTTGTAACCCTTGCGGATGAGCAGGGACTCGAACTTGGCTTTGAGGCCGCAGCGGGTGCGGGCCGCGGCTTGGGCAAATTCACACAGCAGACGGCGGACCCAGGCATTGCCACGGCGGATGCGTCCGCTCGAACGCTTGCCGGCGCTTTCGTGGTTTCCCGGACAGATGCCGACCCAGGAGGCGAGCCGCTCGGCGCTGCCGAAAACACCCATGTCGGCGCCGATCTCGACCAGCAACATGGCCGCGCCGGTGAGGTCGATGCCGGGGATCGTTTGCAGCAGGTTGAGCTGGGTCTGATGTGGCTTGAGGGAGGTCAGCAGATGCTGGTCGAAGCCGGCGATCCGCGCTTCCAGTTGCTCGATGTGCTCCAGGATTTGCGTGGCAACGAAACGGTGCGTCTCGCTGAACTGGGCGGTGTCGATGGCCTCGAACAGTTCTTCACGACTGGCCCGCAGTCGGCCCTTGTGATCGAGGATCGTGCTCATCGGCTGCCCGGCGAGCAGGGCACGGATCATGGCGCGGGCGCTGGTCCCGTGCAGATCGGTGACGAGGACGCCAAGGCGGATCCCCGCATCGGCCAACACCTTGTGCAGGCGGTTCTTCTCGGCACTGAGCATGCTGCCGAGTTTTTGCCGCTGTCGGGCCACCAGTCGCAGTTCCCGGAACTGTGCCGGCGGGACGAACGAGGGCCGCAGCAAACCAGCCCGCGCCAGGGCCGCCAGCCATTGCGCATCGGCGAGGTCGGTCTTGCGGCCCGGCACCGCTTTGACGTGGCGCGCGTTGACCACCCAAGCCGCGATGCCCGCCGCCTCCAGCGTCGCGTAGGGGCTCTTCCAGTACACCCCGGTACTCTCCATCACCACCCGCTCCGGCGCCAGCCGCTGCGCCCACTGGGCGAGTTCTCTTCGGTCACGCTTGAAGGCGCCGAACTCCCGCAACAAACACTCGACCCGACCATCATCATGCTCGATCAGGGCGCAGGCCGTGATCTTGGCCTGGTGGACGTCCAACCCGATCACCCGCTTGTGAATCGCTTTCAAGTCCATGGCTGACTCCCGCGAATTGGCTCACAATCGACGATGTGCGGGATAGCGTCGGTACCGCCGACCAACGGCCTGCCGAGTTGCCTCGGTGGCTCTGTTTAACGTGGGCTGTCGAGTGATATCGGGGCCCTTGCGGCCCCCTTATCGCACGCAGGCAATCTGGGGTACGAGTGGTCGGTGGCAGGTCAAGTTAGATATCGCGGTCAACTGCCCTTCACAGTAATGACCGACCTTCACCAACGTTGCCCCGCACACCCATAGTGTCTTGCATGATCCGGGGTGCCCCCTCGGATCATGCAAGTTAG